>JAYYOR010000015.1:0-10250 GCA_036130055.1 Pseudomonadota bacterium
AGGGTTGTCGGGTGTTAGTCGAATATTTACTTCACCACTAATAATTGAGAAAAAAGTATTCGTATAGTCATTATACTCAATCAATGTTTGTCCTAAATCGGCTTTGTAAATATCGGAATCTAATAAGAATTCTCGCAATTGAAGAGGCGTTAGACTTGAAAACGTCGGTACTTTTGATCGAATAATTTCAATGCCTTCGTTGACGTTTTTAACGTTTGGAATGTGTTTGATTTTTTCCCATAAAAGTGATTCATCGGCAGGCTCAACGTCTCTTCCGCAAATAAATTCTATTACTTCGTAACCCTGGTTCACACATTGTTTGATTAAAGGATATCCTGCTAGTGAGCCGATTATATAAAGGCCCTTAACATTTGATTCGTATTCTCCTGAGACAGAGGGAACTGCGTTTGGTTCGTCGCTAGGAAATTTAATTCCGCAACTGTCTAAAAATTTTCGTGGAGGAAAAGCGCCGAGTCGGGCAATGATTCGATCACACTCGATTTCAATTGACTCTTCCTTGGTCGCCACTTCGAAACAAAGTCTGTGTTCGGACCCATTGTTTTTGCCGATATTCGTTACTTTAGATGCGTTAGCATTATATATACATTCAATTGAACCTTTTTCTATAGCGGATAAAATCGCGTTCAGATTTCCCTCTTTAGCTCTGGCAAATTCATCTCGCCTATTAAGTATTATCACTTTGTTATTTTTTGAAAGGGCTAGGGCATTCTCTATTGCCGCATCACCAGCTCCAACCACTACTATAGTTTCATCTACGTACTCGTCTGGGTCGTCGAGTTGATACTGGACAAATTCTAGATCCTCGCCAGCAACCCCCAGTTTTCTAACATTTCCTTGAATTCCAATACTTAGAACTATGTTGTCAGCCGTATACTGGCCATCTTTAGTATCGATTTGAAAAACGTTTCCATTACGTTTTATTTTTTGAACTTCACTACTAAATTTTAAATTAGCATTTATATTCGTAATATTTTCATTCCAAGTATCAGGTATTGTTTCTCGAGTCCCAGCCTCAAAAGATATCTTTGATCTTATTGGAAGAACGGCAGGTTCTGCCATCACGTGTTTCCCTTTTTGAAATTTAGAAATTGTATTTGCTATGTTAGGAGAGCCTTCTAACAAAAGATGGGATTCTCCCATTTCCGCTGCTCTTGCTGCGGCGGAAAGTCCTCCAGGACCTGCCCCGACTATGATTATATTAAAATGTTCTGCCATATTAATTTTCCAATACCTTAAGTTTTGTTAAGTTATTTTTTAGGCGTTGAGGACTGAACGCATTTTCGTCTGATAAAACTTTATAAAGACCTTCTAGTACATTTGAGATTTCCTTCGAAGAATGAAAATAGTTGGAGTTTGAGGAGAGGTCTTTAGTTATTAAGGCAATTGCCATAACTGATTGTTCTGCGGAGCTTAGTTCCCTTAAAGTTCCTTTTCTACCAATTGTAACTATTTGTTCAAGTATGGCGATACCATCTTCGCTTGTAATAGTTCGAGACTGAAATGTATTTTTAACTGTTTTGAATAGCTCTTTCCCTTGTGACGCAATTTCAGAAATATTTCCCTCGTTTGAGATCGTTTTTTGACGGATTGCCGCTCTCAACTGACCAATGCGTTCTCCGTATTCTGGAGCGATCACGTTTGCTATTATTTGAGTCACTAATAAACTACTACCATTTATTTTGATTCTACCCGGTTCCTCTTTCTCTCCATCCAGCCTATTCCATCTTATTTTTTTAGGATTATGGTGGCATGTATGGCATTCGTACATAGATAGCTCAGGGAACAAGGTGTTTTCCGATTTGTCAGTATCAATCAGCAAGTCAAGAAATTGATATCCATATTGCGCTTGCCCAATTGCCCATTCTTTAATTTGCCTGTAAGGCTTTTTTCGATGCATGTAATCTTCGTCAACATCGTAATGTCGGGGTTGAGCATCTGTAAAAGTGACTAATTCAAAAACTAGACGAGGATGACCAGCAGCCATTATTTTGTGGGTAATTCTCTGATTCTGATCACCTAAATGGCAAGATAAACATAATTCTGCCTTGCTCGTTGAATTCCATGTATCGTACAGGCCCTGGGCCATTAACTCTGAACGAGCGGTATTGGGATTCGAATGACTTGACAACCATAACGAACCGGGACCATGGCAACCTTCACAAGAAATACCTTCGCTAGCTCGGAAGCGACCCGTTTGTCTCCCATCCCGCACATTAGTTGTATGGCAGTTAAGGCATATTTGTGCTTTAGTTGCATCGCCTAAGCCTAAATTATTTGCAATTTGTCTTCCTTGTTTCGATTCTAGAGCAGTATAAGCATTAGCGTGTGGGTCATGATTGAACCAAGTATTGAATTCGTTTTGCCTTACATTTGTTTGATTTTGTACAGTCCCCGCGCCATGACAGTTCGAGCTGGAACATGTGGCTGACCCAATATATTTTGCATCGGGATTATCAGTGTGAAGTTTTTGAATACTAGCGCTTTGGACTACTGATGATGATATCAAAAACACGACGCATGCTAACCTGAGTATCCTATTTAAATATTTAATAGATAGAGTCATTTATAATTTTGCCTGAAGTGTTTTTAGAGTATTTTTAAAGCGCTCTTCTTTAAAATTCATAGAATTTGAGACAGCAGTGTAGAGTAAGTCAAGGGATTCTACATATAAATTTTTGGAGTTACTCTCTAGGTATCCTTGCCCCGAGGCAGAGGTAATAAGAGAGCTGAGACTCATTGCTATCATCTCTGCTTTGCCGTAGGAAATTTCGAGTTCTTGATTGGCGTATTTAACAACATTTTTTATTAATTTTGGACCAATATGGCGATATTTCTCATAGGGAGCCTCGATTTTTAGTCGCTTAACTAAAAATCGTATTTCTTGTATCAATACTAGCGTTTCTTGTTTTTTAGAAACAGGCAACATAAGTTCGTCAATCAACTGTTTCAATCTTTTTGAATTATTATCCGGAAAGGTGGAAGCTATAGCCTTAATCATTAATAGATTTCCACTATAAACGGATGGTGTCCCAAATTCAAAGGAGCTATTTTTCCGGCTATATGGCTTGTTTATATTTTGATGACAGCTGAAGCATTCAAAGCTAGCTAGTTCCGGAAGAAATTTGGCTTGACCTATGGCCTGCTCGAGATAATCCAGAGTCTGGACCGTGGATAGAATTTGTCCAACTAGCCAAGAATTTATACCATTCACTAAACCTTTTCTGCGTTCGTAATCAGAATCGTATCTGTAATGATAAGGTAGATTTTCCGAGTAAGTTTCAAGCTCGAATCTAAGACGGGGATGCCCAGCACCATAATAGGCGTGTTTGAATTGATTTTTTGTGTTTGCCTGGTGGCATGATAAACATAAATTTGCTCTGTAGTCAGGTTCACTGGTAGGAGTCATCCCGGCTAATAAGTTTTTTTGATGAGTGCTACTAGGATACACGTGCGTCGATAAGAAATTACCCCCCGGCCCGTGACAACTTTCGCAGGTGACACCATCTGTTAAAGAAAAGCGTTCACCCCTTTGGGATTTAGGCACGTAAGTAGCGTGACAACTCAAGCATTGTTTTGTGTTTTCGCCGTTTGGGAGACCAAGATTTTTGGTTATTTTCCTTCCCAATTCCGATTTTAAAGACTCATAAGCGCTAGCATGACGACTGGTGTTCCATATTAACCTTTCTTTCATCAAAACAGTCGCGTTTCTCCATCTCTCAGCAGATCCATGGCATTCTGAACTTCCGCAAGTTTCTACACCTAAAAACTCACCTTTCATTTCTGTTGGTAAGGTATGATTTTTCGAAGTTAAAGCTGTAGTATTCAAGGATACAAGAAATAGGAGGCCGACGATTGGGAGGTTGTGTATTTTTTTCTTCAAAATTTAATTCTCAGTTCAGCCCTTATTCCGTTAATGTCACTTTGACCTTCTCTAAAGCCAACCATTCCATCTGTTCGAAAAATCCAGGATTTTGAAAGTGGTTTTTGATATCTCACTCCAAAAGCAACTTGGTTTCCTCGCGCAGTCCGACCCCGCATAACGTCATCGCCTAAAGGTGTAAGCCCAGCTAGTTCAACTACAAGCTGTTGATTGAGATTGAACAAATAGGATACTCCTATCGCCCCTCCCGCACTATCTAAAGCCGTATCATCAAGTTTAGGAAAACCTGTCATTCCATCGGTTTCAAAATTAATCCCTGTGTTTTTTAAAATCCCACCAGCTCCAAAGTCCCGCGCTAAAGCTTGAGGTCGGTTTTTTCCGTAAAAAAGATTAAAATAAGGCACTAAAGTTGAAGGCTTAGAGGTTATAAGCGAATTTTCAATTAAGAACAGATAGCCGTCTGCAGTTTTACCTAATCCGTTTCCCGGATCCTGTCCAACGCTCCAAAAAGCACGCATTGAATTAGAAATTTTCCCGAAATAGCGTTTTGTGAGTGCTAAGGTCATATTGTGATAACTAAAATCACCGTTTGATCGTGGACCTCCATCGTGAGTATAGGCCCAACCCGCCTCGACATAGGCTTGATCTATATCGAAAAACGCTGCTAAGCCAATAAGATTGGCTCTATGATCATCAAAGCTACCGTTATTTTCTATAATTGCCTTGGATGTGATTCTATCGAAACCACCGAATAAAGTAATGTCATAGTTTGTGATATCAAAAAATGAACTATTTTGAGCTGTAAGCGACATAGCGCCGCCCATGAATGCATCCTCCATCCATATTCCGTTTTGAAAAAATAACGGCATAAAACCGAAAGATAGAGGGATATCAAAGCTAGTATGAGCATCTGTAAGGCCTGAGACAATTGCTCCAAGTTCTCCTTCGAAGAAAAACGCTTCGGGAGTAACATCTGCGATGGTTTCATTTTTTTCTTTTCGGACATTTTGTGTAGAACCACCAAATTCATGACGAAGACTTTTGCCTTGCTCTACTCTGTCAAACGGTCTCAAAAAAACGTGTATCCTTTCTGTCGCTGTTAGTCTTAAGTCAACGTTGAGATTTAGTCGTGTGGCAATTTGGGACGTATCAAGTGCACCGTTATCATTATGAACCAAACCAAATCTCCAATCACCAAATACTAATAGTTGTGGTCTAAATAAATTTTTACTGCCCCACACGTCAAAGCCTGCTCCTATAGGCCCCTCTTGGTACATGGGATAACCCCATTCGATGACAGGCCTCGGCACGTCGCCTCTTGAGTAATGTGCGGCTCCATCTTCTATTTTGTATTTGCCTCCATATATTTTAAGTTGTTCTTCAACATCATAAGGTTTGTCCTCGTAAGTTGGGTCAGGCTTGAAGGCTTTTGAATTATATTGCGTTGGACTAGCTCCGTCAGACATTTTTACTGGTTCGTGATGATGGTGATAATCTTCCCCATGCACTTTTCCTTCAACCGGCTCCGGAATCACTGGATCAGCTTCTGTGTCTGTTACGCCCTTTCGTAAGACCTGAGCATCTGCATAGTTGATTGATAACAAAAGCAGAATTATTGCAAGTGCCTTTGAGACTTCACCCACTGCATGGTTGTCACTCGTTTTTTTTAACATAAGTGGTATTTTGCTCCATTTCAGACCCGGTTTTATTTATTTTGAAACGTAACCTGGAAAAGTCTTCTTATCACCCTTTCTTTTTGCTCCGTCCTTAATTTCAAATTCAGCGGCGTAAGGATGTATATCGATCATCCATTCGTTAATTGATTGCTCCATGTCAACGGTTGCCCCAACAAATTTCATGAAATAAATCGGCTCCGCTCTGCTTCTAAATCTAGACTGCAGGGTATATTTGCCTGGTTTAGTTATGAGCTTAGCGGGTACTTTATAGTCTACCTTTCTAGAGGTTAATGGAGGCAAACTCCGTCCTTCCATTCTAATTAGGGGAGGGTGATTAATAACAGAGGTCGGTACTCCGGCAGGCCTGATATGAGGAAGCTGATCAACATCGAAATTCACTGGTAAGTACATTTCTCTGTCTGTTCCCTTTACATTAGTTGTCAGGAATTTAGTTTGAAGATTAAATAGTTGCTTATCATATTTAATGGTCCCAGCTGCAACTTCTAATGAATGGATATCGGCCATATCACCATATTTGTCAACATATCCAGTTTCCCAGACAGTAATTCCATCTGGGTCGACCAGAGCAACATTAAACCACAACTCAGGTTGAGCTCCCAGGCTTCCAGACGGTAAGTTGTGTCCACTGTCTTTGTTCTTAATATTATAGCTAAATTTCAATGATTTACCGGTTTCCATTTTCCCAGAAAAAAATGGACCATCGATATGCATTGAATTTTCCATTACTTCGATTCTTGATTTTTTCTTATCTTCGAGAAGCCGATAATTTAGGGATATAACATATCTTGCTTCTTCCCGGTCCGCTCGACTACTCCATTCTTCCGGAAACTCAGCAGTAACAAGTCCCTTCTCAATTTTTTCTTCCCATTGGGGTTCTCCCCAGGGGGAACGATAATCGAATTTCAACCAATCATCTATAGACCACTTTATAGCTTTCGGATTAAATGGGAAGAGACCCGGATGCGCTATAGGATAGCCCGGACCATAGAACAGATGATTAGAATGTTTGGCATCCGGATCACCCACTGTCTGACCATTTACTATCGCTATTGGCCATGTGTCGTATCCGGCCGGCTCGCCAGGGACCTTTCCCATATGGCAGTCTTGGCATGTTATACCGGCATCCGCGGCGGGACTCGCTCTATACTGCTCCCAAACCACTTCTAACTTTATTCCGGGATGAACCGCCACTTGGTGACAAGAAACGCAAAACTCACTTTTTGAAATCTGCGTGAATTCAATTGGCTTAGTATGTATAACAGACCATTGGTCATTGGTTGGAGCAGATTTGTCAGTTAGGACACTTACTTCGTATTTATCTGCATTAGTCAGGACTTGTTCAATTGCATTTCCAGTTCCAGCCCCGTAAACTGGTGCGTTTATCGGTGCGGGAAGCACATGGCGCTCTCCATTTACTTTTCCGAATTCATTCGCGATACGGTGGCATGTTATGCAAGTGACTCCTTCCCTAGAAATATCCGAACGTTCCCACAATGCTTTTTCCCGAGGTTCTCCCATTTGTGTTGCCACTTGTTGATGGCATCTTACGCAAAAAGAACCAATGGTGCCCGATGCAAGGCTATTTAGGGCCTGTTCAAACTTATGGAACATTGGTGAAATCGATGAGTAGGCATGGTTTGAAACGGCCCACTCCCAAAAAACTTTTGGATGGCAGGATGCACATTGAATTGCGCTAGGATAATTTGATTCGGCAAATACAGCAGCGTGGGGATCCTCTTCCGCTTGAACATTTACCAACCATATTCCTATGCTAAAGGCGATTAAACAAAAAATTTTTCGGTGAGACATTTTTTTACCCTATCCTTGATTGCTCCTAAATATTCTGCAGGGCTCAGCGCTTTCTCTCCATCACATCCCCAAGACTTAATGTTACCTTAAATTTTAACTAAATTGAACTTTTACAGTGTTATTTTGACTCCTTTTTGGTTATTTACGACAGACCCAATTTCACTAGTTTCATGGTATCCCAAAGTTTGTAGGGTTCTTATGCAGTTATCCGACAATTCCTCATCAACTGATAATAAAAGTCCACCTGCTGTTTGCGGATCGAAACAAAGCTCGTAACGAGGATCATGCATAACTTTTGAAGTTACTTCGTGGGCTGTTTTTATATTTTGGGGATAAAGGCTACTTCGTACTTTACTTTTCGATAATTCTGCGGCCCCCTCGAAAAATGGGATTTTTTCGAGATTTACTCTGATCCCACAAGAAGCCTCCCTTGTCATTTCAACAAGATGGCCGGTTAGACCAAAACCTGTCACGTCGGTACAAGCGTTGGCGAATCTAGATACTGTGTCTAGTAAGCTAGGCCTATCTCGGGTTATTTCGGATATAACCCCATAAATCCACTTTCCTTTAGTGAGTCCATCCATCAGTCCAGCAAAAATTACTCCCGCACCAATGGGTTGTGTTAAAATAATTCGATTTCCTGGTTTAATGGTATTTTTTTTTATTATTTTGCTTTTTTGAGCGCTACCTGTGATTGCTAGGGCAAGCGAAAGATACTCTGATTCATTTGTATGGCCTCCAATTAAGTCAACCGATTGAGATTTAAGGGCAGTTAAAATACCCCTTAAGGCTAATCGAAAGTCATTTTTCATTAACTTTTCATCATTTAAGGGCACCCCAACCAAAGCCAGAGCTGTTTTAGGCGTGCCGCCCATGGCTGTAATATCGCTTACAGAATGGTACGAGGTAATTAAGCCCATATTGTAAGGCTCATCAATAAGTTGACGAAAACCGTCTATTGTTTGTAGGTTAAGATCTCCACTAGAGTTTAAAAATATTCCTGCATCTTCATCCATTTTGTCGATGTTTGGGAAAACAGGATCTTCGAGGAATTCTTTTAAAACGCTGCGTAAAATTTCAGAACCCACTTTCGAACCACATCCTCCACATCTCTCTTTCTCACTGCTTTTATACTGGTGTTTTTCAGTTTGAGCCATTTTCTTATTAAAAGATTTAAATTTGCTAATAAACTTGCGGTCGATAACATCCTTTAAATGAAAAAAAATCGAACCTCTTGTTGCAAAACTACCGTAATTGAGGATTGCTTTTTGTTCTCCTGTTCCAATCAAGGATAGCCATAAACGTTGAGGTTTATAGAATAATAATTTTTTTCCATCCAGTGCCTTCTGGATGTTTGTGGCTAAAGTTTTTCCTTGTCTTACTGCAACTACACCTGATTTGGATAGGTTAAAACAATTCGGTAATGAAGCAACGTCTCCCGTTGCAAAAATGTTTTCGAATCCTATACTTGACAGGTCACGGCCCACCCTTATGAATCCTTGATTACAAAGTTCAAGACCACTGTTTTTTATCCAAGCTTGTGGGGAAGGCCCGGTTGCGATTATTCCAAAATCAAGCTGGATGGAACTTCCTGTATTTGAAAAAACTCGATTTTCTTCTAATTTGTCCGCAAAAAAATTTGGCAGGATTGTGACTTTATAATCGCTAAGAACTTTAATACATTGCTTTTTCATTTGCTCGCCAAAAGACGAAAATGGGGATTCCTCTTTCGTTATTAAGAAGATCTCCAATTTTGGCGGGTTCTTTTTTAAATCAAAATAGTTTTGTATTCTCTTTGCTACTGCAGAAATTATCTCTACAGCAGCCACCCCACCTCCAATTATTCCAATTCTTAGCTGATTCTTGTTGTGATCAAATGTTTTGATCCACGTCTCAAAGGTAGATATGAACGTCTCGAAAGGTTTTAAATATGTAAAATTTGAATTTCC
This sequence comes from Pseudomonadota bacterium, assembly GCA_036130055.1. Classification (GTDB taxonomy): domain Bacteria; phylum Pseudomonadota; class Gammaproteobacteria; genus TMED69. The sequence continues at coordinate 9,357 of JAYYOR010000015.1, forward strand.
AAAACTAGCTATTTTTTTTGTAACTGAACCCGTGCTTAGACTTAAGATATCGAAATCTATACGCCCTCTTTTTTTGCATTCGATAAATTTTTGTTTGGGATTGACCGAGATAAGTGTGTCTTTATAAAATCTGCAGTCGGAAAATTGGGTGAGTTGCATCAAATCAATACTCGATTCGTCGTAATTGAAGCGTTTCGTGATTAGGCCCGGCACCATGCTTGAATAAAGTTGCTCAACTTGTGGATTTATAAGTGTCACCCTGGCATTTTTAAAGCGCCCCATTTTTTTTCGTGAAATCACTGTGAGATTTGCGTGCCCACCGCCAACTAAAATAATTTCTTTGATTTTTTTATCTCCTGTAGGTGTCTTTCTTTTTTAGCCCTCTGTTTCAGGTATTTAATTTTCATTAGTTTGAGCAATTAAAAATACACAAGTTTATATTAATATCGTTATACTTAAATGCAAAATCAGTTAAAATTCTAAAATCTTTTGGCCAAGGGCATTGAGATGATAATACATGAGTTAGATAAAAATTTTGGTTGTTTTATCGACAAAAATGATTCTAGTGATTCGTTTACCACAGAATGGGTAAAAAAAATCGAAAACGTACTCGAAAAATATAAGTTTGTCGTGTTGAGAGGTCTTTGCTTGGACCCAGAGAAATTGGAAAAACTAGGCTCTATGTTTGGTCAATTCGCTGATAATCCGTATTTAGAAAGTTTAAAAGATTACAATCATGTTGTTGAAGTTAGGAGGAGCGCAAATGAGACCGCCCCAGTATTCGGAAGTGATTGGCACTCAGATTGGAGTTTCCAAACGGAACCACCGGTGTACACGTTCCTTTATGCTAAAAATATTCCTCCTGTTGGGGGCCAAACATCTTTTGCGGATTGT
>JAYYOR010000016.1:0-35740 GCA_036130055.1 Pseudomonadota bacterium
GGGATTATTATTGACCTTTAACGGTGAGGAGGATGTAAGAATTTGGACTAAGTTTATGAAATTTCCGATTGATATAATTTTTATAGATAAAAAAGGTCGAATTTCTGAGATTTTTCATTCTGTGTCTCCCGGCAGTGACAAGATTTTCGAGAGTGTTTCTCCATCAAGGTATGTTCTTGAAATAAATTCAGGCGAGGCAAAGCGTTTTAAATTAGAAAAAAATGACTATATACGCATACAAAGCGATTAACGAGCTAGTGTCTGGTAGGCCTCTTTGAAGCCACTTAGCGCAACCGGGATTTGTATTTTTACTCGGTCTGAGTCAAGAAAAGAAACAGTGAGGAGCTCACCACTTAATAATCGTTCGAGTGTAGGACTAGTTAGCCCCATGAACAAATGACAACCGTCCGGATCACACCTTTCTACTGGGAAAGACTTTGCTGGTTCGGCATCAATTTGAATGGTTACTTTCCCTGGAAGATAAATTCCAAGTGGAACTATCAAAAGAGCGTGTGGCGGCTCTTTTTTATTCAATCGAGCAAAAGTTAGTTGTAGGACGGGCAACTGGGAGTTTTTCATTATTATTTCTTGCTGAACCGTGCATTCAGGAGTTTCTTCTGCTTCCGGTTCGGAACAATTAATATTCCATGGGGATGGTTCGGAACTTACGCTAAGAGCGATTAGAGAGAGTGCTGTGACTATTATAATTTTTTTTTTGGGCTTTTTTTTTTAACATACTTTGGTTAATCAAGTTATTTACCCCTAGACTTATTGTTTTTGAACCAACTCGGTGTTGATGGCTCTAATACAATATCATAGTCATCGTAAGGCTTTATGTCTATTATAATTGTGCCGTTATAAGCATCCAATTTTAAAACTTGCAAGATGTTTCCTCTCCTTTCAATTAAATCGCAAACAGCTAACCCGATCGGGTTTGGGTGATTTCGCCCTCTGTAGGCCAGGGTTCCAACTTTCTTGTTGTCTGTATTCCCGCGAGGATAAATTGTTAATTCTCGTTTGTGATTATTTTTTGCCATCCAAAATAAAACGAATATGTTGGAATATTCTTCTATTCCATTTAGTGCTTGCGCAAATTCATTAAAAATCTCGATTGATTTAACATCGGTTTTTCGAGAGATACCTATATTTTTGTCTTCAACTTCGGTGTGTACGATACCGATAGGGCGAAAAACAAGGTTATTTTTTTTATCTGATGAATTCATAAATTTAGAACTATAGCGATATATGGCAACCACGAAGCAAGAACCAATATGAGTGAGATTAGTTGGGTCAGGGCTCTAAATCTCCAGTGATTGTTTTTTGGCATATGTCTTTGTATTACTAAAAGCATAGTGATATCTAACAAAAGTGTAAATACAAGCATTACCCCAATACTAGACCCGACTATATTTAATAACCGTATCTCATAGCTTGTATTAAATGATAAAATTGCAAAATTACCTAAGAGGCAAGTAGCAATCACCACAATTGAAAGAAAAAATCGAAGAATACCTAATTTTAAAATAAACTGCATGAGCTTTTATGTTTAAATTATTTATACTAAGCCAATATTAACAAAAAAGAAGGTTGCTTTAACCATTTACAATGAAAGTATTTTGTTCTGATCGCTTTACTATACCTCTGCCGCGGCAGCATAAATTCCCGATTGAAAAATACAGAATGTTGAAAAATGTTGTTAGGAATGATAAGAAATTCAAGCTTATTGAAGGGCCTCCTGTTGCCCTTGATTTGCTGAAATCAGTGCATGACCCGGACTATGTTGACAGAGTGCTAAAGGGGAGACTCAGCGCTTTTGAAATAAGAGAACTAGGATTTCCTTGGAGCCCCGACCTAGTTACTCGTTCTTTGTTCTCAGTTGGTTCTACGCTTTCCGCTGTAAAGTCTGCAATCGAGGAAAAATCTTCGTGTACTCTTGCTGGCGGAACACATCATTCGGCTTATTCGAGAGGGTACGGTTTCTGCGTGTTTAACGACATAGCTGTCGCTTGCTATGTCGCAAGAAAAACTCATCCCGGAATTAGAATAACCGTAATAGACACTGATGTTCACCAAGGTGATGGTACCGCTATGATGATGCTCAGAAATCCTGATGTTACCACGTTTTCTTTACACGCCAATTCAAACTTTCCACCAGAAAAACGGTGTAGTGACTTTGATATTTTCCTTCCGAACAATGTGGATGATTTTGAATACCTAGCTATATTCGAATCCGGATTATGCGATATATTGGGTACTAGAAAACCCGATCTTATAATTTTTGTTTCTGGGGCGGATATTTTTAAAGAAGATAGATTGGGACGCCTATCGATAAGCAAAAAAGGTATACAACTTAGAGATCAAATACTTTTCAAACATGCTGGAAAGGTAGGAGCTAAGGTTGCTACTTTGATGGCAGGTGGTTATTCTTGCAACCTTGAAGACATTGTCGATATACATTTTAGCACTGTCAAGACAGCTTACGAATACTGGTGTTCTTAGAATTTGCGAAAGCTAAGTAAAATCTGTTCGGCCTTTTGAAAAAGATTCTTATAAATTGATTTTTTCTGTTTTTTCTTTACCTTAAAAACATTTGCTGATTTCATTGATGAAACAATTATGTCATCGCTTGTACCGAGTTCATCTACAAGGTCAAGCTCTTTGGCGTGAATTGCCTGCCAGTATTCGCCTGTCGCGACTTTTTCTATATCGAGCCCGGGTCTTCTCTCTATCACATAATTTTTAAAAATGTCATGAGTACGGTCAATATCTGACTGAAATTTGGCTCGGGCTTCATCGGTATTTTCGCCGAATAATGTTAAGGTTCGTTTATACTTGCCAGCTGTAATTTGCTCAAAGTCCACTTCATTTTTTTTCAGTATCTTATTAAAATTTGGCAATTGTGCAACCACCCCAATCGATCCGATAATAGCAAAAGGAGCGGCAACGATTTTATTCGCTACACATGCCATCAGATATCCTCCACTTGCAGCTATCTTGTCAACTACAACCGTCAGTTTTAGTTTAGCATCTACGATTCTTTGCAGTTGCGAAGCCCCAAGACCATATCCTTGGACTGTTCCTCCGGCACTTTCTAAAATAACAACCACCTCGTCATTTTCTTTCGCCACAGAAAGTATTGCGGTAATTTCATCTCTTAATGTTTTTACCGAAGTAGCTCCTATATCCCCAGAAAACTCGGACACAAAAATGTTTTTGTTGAACCTTGCCTTCTTTTTGTTTGTATCTTTTTTTGGGATTTTTGATTTTTCGAGCATATTCGAGAGCATAAAATTTTTCACAGCAGAGTATTCAGAGTTTAAATTAACTATTTCTAGTTGATTTGATCCGGATTTTGGGTCTTTCTTTATACTTCGAGCCAGACCAAACAACAAAAATAAAAAAATGATTATTGATATGAATTTTCCGATAAATAATAAAAATTCGTAAAAATATTCCATCATAGTTTCTCCATCTTATTTTAATAGAAGAACAATAATTAGGATGAAAATTGTTGCATGAAAAAATGGCATAATAAAATTTCCATCTTGTTTTATAGAAAGATGCGCGCCAATCCATCCGCCAATCATGTTTCCAACAGCAAGTGCAAGTCCAGCCCACCAAAGGATTGATGAACCTATGAAAAATACAGTAAGTGCTGCAATTGAATAAGGAACTACCGCTATCACTTTATGCATGTTTGTTTGTATTAAATTCATTCCTCCAATTGAACTTAAAACAAACATGAGCAGAAAACCTATCCCTACATGGATGAAGCCTCCATAAAAGCCTATGCCAACGAGAAGAATATAAACAATTGGTTTTCGTTTCAGATTGTTCGAAAATGAAAACGTATCATAGATATTTTTATGTCTGAATTTTCTGATTGCCATACTAACAGCTACAATAATCATAATTAAGGCTAAAATTTTATTGAAGATAAAATCAGGCATTCTAACGCCTGCCAAAGCACCAAGTACTGCACCTGGTATTAAAGCGATCGCAATGTAAAGGCTTTGTTTAATATCCTTATAACCTTTCTTGAAAAAAACTAATGTGGCGGGTAAAGCTTGCGCTATTATAGCAATGCGGTTAGTTCCATTTGCGACGGTTGAAGGTATGCCAAACAAAATCATTACTGGCAAGCTAATTAAAGATCCTCCCCCTGCCACCGTGTTTATTAAACCTGCTGCTATTCCCGCAAAAGTCAGAAAAAGAATAATCAGGGCTTCGCTAAACATTTTTTTCTTAAGTTGGCATCGGATGCCAGCCGGCGTCTGCCCAAAGTTGGCCACTGACTGCAGAGTTTCTTATTAAGAAACTAATTGCATCGGCTATTTCTTCAGGCCTTATTAGCCGACCAATTTGAGTTGCAGGTATTACTTGACTATTTATATATTCCTCTCCCAATGCCCGGACCATAGGTGTATCCGTAAATCCCGGATGCAAGACGGCGCATCTTACTCCATGATAAATTGATTCTTTGACTAGGGTTGCTGCAGCTGCCTCGAGGCCGCCCTTGGTGGCTGCGTAGCTTAGTTGACCCTTATTCCCTTGGGAGGATACTGAGCCGATAAAGACAACTACTCCTTGCGTGCCCTCTTCAGGCATCCATTTTGAATTATTCGCTTGGCTCCTCTGTTCAGCATGTTGTGCAACTAGTTCAAGAGCCCAATAAATTGGAGCTAGAAGATTGACTTCGATTACTTGTCGAAAATTTTCAACTGGGTATATACGAGCTTTGGATTTACCCTTATTAATCTTTACACTTAAAGCATCTCGCGTAATCCCGGCAGCTGGAACACATATATTTACAGGCCCGAAATCGGAGAACATTGATGAAAACACGTTTTGTCTGAACTCACTGTCAGTCGTGTCCCCTTGATATATTTTTACCTGTGTTCTCGGGTTGATTTTTCGGATGGATTCCGGCAGCCCAAGAACTCCATCGGAGAGGTCAACCAACGCCAATGCTGAAATATTTTGCTTAGCTAGTTCTTCAGCAGTTGCCTTACCAATGCCACTACCCGCTCCCGTAATTATTGCAGTCTTTCCTTCAATTTCCATGTCTTTCGCTCACAAGTTAAACGCATATAATACTAGCCCTTGTGCAGTGCCGCAAATGGGCATCTAAATTTTTTTTACTTTTATTTTTCGTTGATTTTTGCGATAAACCTGCTTGAAATATAACTAGCTATCAAGACAATCGTTATTGAGGAGGCGGTTATTACTGCTAGATCTAGGATTTTTATTCTTACTGGCAGGTGATCAACATAATATATCTCGGGGTTTATAAAAGTTACAGAAACTAAATCTTCTAAAAAAGTGATTAACTCAGGCATTAAAAAAGCCAAGGAAATTCCTAAGATCAGACCTGCAATTATACCTAATGTTGAAATTAATAAACCCAAAATTATAAGAATTCCCGCCAGTGTGCGATGGGTAGCTCCCATGCGCTTAAGCTGTTTTAATTCCTCTTTTTTTTCTTTTACCGCCAAAATTATAGCAGTTCCCACGTTAAAGCTTGCTACTACGGTTATTAAACTCAAAATAACAAATAATAGCTTTTTTTGCGATTTTATTGCCAAGAAAAATTGTTGGTTAAAAACTGTCCAAGGATAAATCTCAAATCGATCATCTAACTTTTCTTTGATCAAAGATGCGGTATTAAGGGCGTCAGTTGAGTTTTTCAGGTATATTCTGAAACCAGATATATAATTGCCAAGTTCGAATAATTCTTGAGCGGCCTCCAAGTCCATTATGGTAAACCTCGAGTCAATTTGATGGAGTCCCACTTTAAAATGGCCAGACACTTCGAGCTGCGTAGCTACGGGAGCGCTATCGGCAGTAATTAGGGTGACCTTTTTGCCAACTGATGTGTCTAGCTTTTGGTAGAGACTATTTCCAATTAAAATATTATTCTTATTTCTCAGTTTTGATAAATCTAAAAATTTCGGTAGTCCAATGCTTTTTGTATTTTTTAGTATTAATACAGCCTCTACGACTACCGGAATTAATTTGTCCCCTGATTCAATTAGCGCTTCTTTTCTAACGAAAGGTTCTACCACTAGAATATTTTTTAGGTCTTTTAGAATTTTCTGTTCGACTTTCCAGTTTGTACTGCTGGTTTTGTAAAATGTTACAATATCAGAGGTCATTCCAACCGAATGCTTGAGAATTGCATGCTCGAACCCGTTAATAATAGAGCTAGCAATAGTAATAGTCGTGACACCGACGCATATAGAAAATGCAGCAACTATTGCAGCGAGATTCAGAGAATTATTCTTTCTAATTCCGAGAAAAAATCGAAAACCAATAAAAATTGTTTGTATTAAGCGCATATTTATGTCTAATTTTTCTAGAGTTTATCAGTCTTTAAAATCTGTGTCTTTTTATTTAAACTTGAGGTTATTTTGATATTAAAAAGGATGCTTTATGGTGTTGAATAGGGGAATAATAGACGAAATTGTCGACAAAAAAGATGCTCTCCAAGGTCGCGAATTGTCGATTACAGTTTCGAAAAAACATTTGGTTTTCGGGAATGATGTTGGCGGTGATTTTGGTGAGTTTTCGGATCAAATCTGTTTTGGTGCGGGATGTTTTTGGGGTGTCGAAAAGAAATTCTGGCTAATTCCCGGTGTGATCTCGACTTCTGTAGGTTATGCTGGAGGTCATACAAATAATCCAACTTACGAAGAAGTATGTTCTGGCAAAACTGCTCATACTGAGGTAGTTCTCGTAACCTTTAATAGTAGCATTGTAAGTCTAGAAACAATTATTAAGGTTTTCTGGGAAATGCATAATCCGACTCAGGGCTTCAGACAAGGAAATGATGTGGGAACTCAGTACCGTTCTGCGATTTACTTTATTAATGATAGACATGAGTCTCTCGTTAATAGATCTAAGTTAAGCTACCAGAAATGTCTTAATAGAGCCGGCAAGGGGCTTATTACCACTGAAATTAAAAAATTAGATAAGTTTTATTTTGCGGAAGATTATCATCAACAATATCTAGTAAAAAATCCCTTCGGTTATTGTGCTCTGATGGGCACGGGATGTGAATATGTTGATTAACTAACTTATCTATGGTGCCCATCTAATATGACACTAAAAATAGAACACAGGACCATCGGTGGTGGTATTGTCGGAATTTGTTCTCTAGTTGGAAAGAAAAAATTAAATCTTTTGGATGATGAAGTTCTTGCTCAAGCCACAATTGAACTTCGCAATATAGTAAAGATAAATGAGTTGCGTCTAATCATCCTGCAAGGAAAGAGCTCTTATTCTTTTTCGGGCGGTGTAAATTTAAATGCGCTTCGAAAAATAAACCACAACAGCGCCAAAAATTTTATAAATAAACTACATTTGTTTTGCAATATGATTCGTGAGCTTGATGTTCCAATAATAGCCAAATTACAAGGTTTTTGCATTGGTGGAGGCTTGGAAATAGCTGCAGCTTGTGACTTTAGAATTGCTGATTACTCAATAAAATGTGGTATGCCCGAAGTTAAGGTCGGAGTGCCCTCAGTAATTGAAGCAAATTTGCTTTTTGGTTTACTAGGTTGGGGTAAGGCTAGAGAACTAATTTTAAGAGGTAATATCATAGATGCTGAAGAATGTTTAAGAATTGGTTTAGTTGAACATTTGATTGATGAAAAGCATATTACCTCTTTTGTTGACGAAATTTGCTCTGAAATAATATCGAATGGCCCGAACGCTATTAGGCTGCAAAAGCAATTGATGCTTGAATGGGAGCAGGCGATGATTTCGAACTCTATATCAGCAAGCATGAATTTTTTTCAGGAGAACTTTAGGGCTAAAGAATGTTCTGATTTCGTAAGTAGGTTTTTTGATAAAAAGAATATTTCCAAATAAAAATTTATTTAGTTACCAGTCACCTTTCTAACCACATTCTCCGAGCAAAGATATCAAGTAGCTTTCGCCTCTGTTATTTTATCTGCACTAATAGCCGTTTTATTTTTCGTGAAATTTTTTAAATTGTCTTCGAGGTTTCTATAAAAAAATTTCATTTTGAAAGCTAGTTAATTTGATAAATATTGCTCTATTTGAAAGTTCTTTAATATCTCGAGCAAGACTGTGTGCCGCGATACTTTCTTTGCCCTTTTCTTGGTTGCTTAACCTTTTTAATTCTGGGGCTTCGCCGTAGCTAATTTCGAAGTAAAATCAACCATTATTTTTCCGGTTTCCATTAATAAAGAATCAAATTTGGGGTCACTATAAAGATCCTCGTTTTCATCGGCTTCATCTAAATCAGTTTGATCTGATTTTTCAATAGGTAAAGGCTTTAAATCATGTAAAACTCGAAACTTGTTTTCAAAAGCCAGTTGATTTTTTTTATTCTGTTTGTACTCGTTTTCTCGAATGGATTCCACTAAAGAAATTATATTCTTCCCTTGGGCCTCTAGTATCCTTTTTTCGCTTGCTATGAAGTGTTGGAATTTTCGATCTTCTTTTGTTCGTTGCCGGTGGGCATCGGCAATACTTTCTATAAGCGTCGAGTCAAAGTTAGATCTTCTATAAGAGGCTTGTCCAATTTTTGCCCATGGTAAAGCGTTATCTAAGCCCTTTTCACCATGGTTGTCGGGTGCCGGAAAGCCATAAAAATGAATGTCTGGGATAACGCCACGATGCTGCGTGCTATCTCCATTGACTCGGAAAAATTGAGCCATAGTTGTTTTAAGCTGGCCAAGCTTACCAGCACCTTCATTATATCGATTTAGGTCAACTAAGTTCTGAACCGTGCCTTTTCCAAACGTAGGCTCTCCGATAATTAGGCCTCTTCCATAATCTTGGATTGCACCTGCGAAAATTTCAGAAGCTGATGCGCTGTTTCTGTTGACCAGAACGAGCAGTGGCCCGCCATACACGACTCCCTTTTGTTCATCTCTTTCTAAATCTAATTTTCCTCGCCAATTTTTTACTTGAACGACTGGCCCTTTGTTAATAAACAAGCCGGTTAAACCGGTGGCTTCTGATAATGAACCACCCCCATTATTTCTTACATCGATTATGATGCCGCTCACCTCTTTCTTTGTTAGCCGTTTTATTATCTGCTGAACATCTCTTGTAGTACTTTTATATTCTTTTTTGCCTGCGGTTTTCGCATCAAAGTCCAAATAAAAAGTTGGGATTTCTATAACTCCGACAAGGCTTTGCTGGCCTCCTGAGGATTGTACAGGAATAGTGTACCCTTTGGCTGCTTGCTCCTCGAGCTTTATTTCATCTCTGACAATTTTTACAATATTGGTCTTACCACCTAAGCTTTCTTTTTTCGGAAGGATTTCTAGTCGTACTGTTGATCCTTTTGGGCCTCGAATTAGGTCTACAACGTCATCCAATCTCCAGCCAACCACGTCCGTCAAGTCTCCTTCAGAATCCTGACCGATTGAAACAATGCGATCATTTGGGAACAGCTTTTTGCTGAAGTCGGCCGGTCCCCCGGGAATAACTCTACGTATGACGGTCAATTCATCTTTGTTCTGAAGAACAGCCCCTATCCCTTCTAGGGATAGACTCATTTGGATTTTAAAATTTTCTACAGATCGTGGAGAAAAGTAAGCCGTATGGGGATCAATGGAAGTTGTATAAGAGTTGATAATAATTTGATAAATGTCATCACTATTCAGTTGTTTTGTTCTCCTTGCCAATCCTTCATACCGCTGAGTAATGGTTTTTTTATAGGCGGCATCTGACTTTCCATTTAATTTTAAATTAAGGGTCTCATTTTTTAATTTTTTTCGCCATATTTGGTCTAACGCGCTCTCTGAATTGGCCCACTCTGCTTGATCTCTATCAAGACTAATGGTCTCGTCTAATTCAAAATTAAAATTATTGTTTTTAACGATAGAAATTGCGTTTTCTGCCCGAATAATAAGCTTTGCTCTGAATTTTTTGAAAATTTCAAATAAGGGCATGAGGCTTGCTTTATTCAGATAATCGTCGAGCTTTATTTTATGTTGTTCGAACTCTATGATATCTTCTTTCGTAAAATAAATTTTCATTGGATCCAGTGCGTTTATATATCTTTCAAAAATCAGCGAAGATAGGCCGTCATTTAATTTCACTGGCTTATAATGGTAATTCTCTAGTAGTTCGGTTATTAATTTGGTTGCAATAACATGTTCTTTGGTCGGCACCAGTTCAGATTCTGGTACCATTCTAGAATCACAAAAGGCTCTGGTAAGTACTAGATTTAAAAATACAATAAAAAAAATAGTCTTTTTTATGGAATACATATTGTTAATAAAATTAGCTTATAGACTTAACCGATTATATCTCCCTTAGACCAATGGATAAAGTTCGGTGATAAAAATAATTATATTATGAGAATAAAAAGTAGTTATTTAACATGCCACAAGGCTTTAACTCGATGGTGTGTTCGAAATGAATTCAAAGATTGGGTTGCAATTGATACTGAATTTGAAAGAAGGAATACTTTTTATCCTATTCCCTCCTTAATTCAGCTGGCGACCGATGACTCTATCTGCTGTATTGATGCTGTTTTAATTAAATCTTTAGAACCTCTGACCGACTTTTTGAGTAACCCACGCCGGACATTAACATTTCACGCAGGTCGTCAAGACATAGAGGTTCTAATTCCTTTAGGCTTGAACCAATCTGCAACAATCTTTGATACTCAGTTGGCTGCTTCTTTATGTGGGTTAAGAGATCAAATTGGCTATGCTCAATTAGTTTATAATTTGCTTAATCTCAAAATCGATAAGTCTAATCAGCGAACTAATTGGTTGAAACGTCCTTTGGCTAAAACTCAATTGGATTACGCAGCGGAGGATGTAAGATATTTATTTAGCATATCTGAAATCTTAAAAAACAAGCTAACAAAACTAGGTAGATTAGAGTGGTTTTTCGAAGAATGCAGGCTGTCTTCGTTTAATTGGTTTAATGATTCCCCAAATAATGCCTGGAAAAGACTAAAAAATATTCATAGTTTACCTAGGAGCCTTGCTTTAAAAGCCTGCTATGTTGCAGTTTGGAGGGAGTTTCTGGCGATGGAGATTAATATTCCTCGGAATTGGATACTGTCCGATAAACATATAAAACAGCTGGTTACAACTTCTATTCAATCAAAATTTGAGCTGAATTCAATATTCGAAAAAAGTGAGCGTATTCGGGCTGAAGATTTGGAGAGTCTATATAAAATCTTAAGAGGTGATAAAACTTATCCTGCGGTGTCATATTCACCTCCGGCCAGATTAGATACGGAGCAAAAAAAAACAATCGAGGCTGCTGTTGAAGGTATTAGGGTCTTAGCAAAAAAAAATTGTTTAGAGCCCTCGTTATTAGCGACATCTCGGGAGCTGAAGGAGTTGATGCTAACAAAAAGTAGTAGCAGATTATTGGCCAACTGGCGCAGACAGCTTCTTAAGGATATATACGAGGAATTTGAGTTGTAATGAACCTAGCTTGACATGAAAATTGTTGAATTAGGTATTAATTTTTTTAGGTGTTCATGCAAAGAAAGTTCCGTTTCGCGGAATTCAGGCTTTAGAGCCCACAGCTTGTCGCAATAGTCGTAATTTTCATTAAACAAAAGTTTATTATTAGGATCAATATGCTTCATTTTTTTATGATGATTTTCTGAAAGTCTAAAGCCACCAATTGAAACAGAATGAATATTTTTTTTAGGGATTGAACCCAGTGCTTGTTCAAATAAATCGATGTATTGCTTTTTACTTGCGCAATTTAGCATAATAGGATCAAAACGCAAACCAATGTTCCAGCCTTTTTTAGCTAGTAATATCATTGAATTCAGTCTGTTTAACAGACTAGAAGTGCCTTTCTCATAACTCTCAATTACACTTTGCGGATTTAAACTGAAAGCACAGATAATATTTGGATGCGCGTCATATTTTAATAATTGTTTAGCTTGTCCACTTTTAGTCCTAATTTCCAATAAGCAGTTTTTGAGGTTGCTAAATAGCGGTACAAAGTATGATGTAAATTCTGTGACTTTTTCGGAAGCCAGGCTATCACAATCATAGCCTGAAAAAAACCAAAGATTTGTTTCCGTTTTTTTTGTTATATTTAAAATTTCCTTACCAAAGTCTTCGTAATTTACAAAGTAAACGTGATAGGCTGAATTGAATAAGCCTTGTAGAAAACAATAGGTACAGTCATAAAAACAGTTGTACATGTGCGAGAAATAATATCCCTTTACTGCACTAGTAGGCGATGGCACAGGGATAACCATGTTGTTGGTTTTGGCCGCGATAATATAATTCACATTTTCCTTTTGAATCCTAAAGTTTTGACTATTCCTATTAAAAATCTCGCCGAAATGGTTAATCTCCACGACATTGGAGCACTTTAGTTTTTTCAAAATGTTTTGTGCGCGAGGATGATTCCTGACTTGTTTTTCAATATAAATCAATTTGGCCATGCTAAGTTTACTTCATTTTCCATTGATGTCTGATTTCTTGGAGAATTTCTCGGCTAGATTTGTCTTGCATAATTTTTAACATAGGTGGGTGAGAGTTTTTATTTTTTATCATATAGCTATGAAGTAGTTGTTTTACTTGATGTCTTTGGGAATGAGTAAATTTGTTTGTTCTGAGCCACCATGGTAACTCGATCGGTTTTAGAAATTTTGCGATTTTAGCAGCTTTGGTACTATAAATTTCGACCAGAGTGTTTATAAGATTTTTTCTTGAAAGAATACAGGCTTCAATCTCTCTGAAACTGAAACTTTGCACTGGATTCATGAGGTTGTCACAAATAATCTTTAAGACTACAAGCTGTTCTGGAATTGCATCTTTCTGCGCAAGCTCAATGAAACCAGAGGCTTCCATATCGTAACAAATTTCTTCCTCGTAGTGGTTTACTGGCTTCTCAAAACTTTTAACTTCGATAATGGGAATTTTTTTTGAGAAAGGTGTAGAAGGAAACCATGAGCGCCCATTTTCACAATCCTTTATCTTCCCAGCTTGAACTACTGTCCCAAGTTTCAAAGATGGGTGTCCAGCACAACCAATATTTAACCAAAATATGATTTTATGCTCACATAAGCCCTTTGCGTGCATCACAGCTGCCGCCGCTTGAAAACGGCCTTCTCCGCTTATCACAATAATACGATTATGTTTTCTGTAACTTAATAGTGGATATTTCGAAATTTCTTCGTAATCGGCGAGGTTAAACAAGGATCGTGCTTCTCCCAAATGAGCGATAATGACGACAATGTTAAATTTATAATACATTTTCTTGTATTCTACTCAATCTATCCAACACATCATGGTTGTTATGTTTTTTCGCACCAGTGAATATAATTTGGCGTTTAAAGTTTATCTCTTTGAGGACAAGCATCATCTGTGAGTCTGATAAAGATTTTTGCTTAAGCAGTTTGTATAATGACTTTAGACGGTAAAGATCGAGATATTTTGTTTTTTTTGACAACTGGTCACTATGCCCACCAAATTTAAAAACAAGTACTTCCGTAATATGACCAATATCTTCGTTAACTAAAACCCTAAGCCAAAAATCATAATCTTCACAAGCTGGTAAGCTTTCGTCGAAATTACCAATTCTTTTAAAAAGTTCCTTTCTAACTAAAATTGAAGAGGGGGAGATCAAACATCTTCTTAAAGAGCGTTTAAATAAACCAGTAGAGCTTCTGTCATGATATTTTTTTTGTCCTATTTCGCGGCCTCCGTTGAACCATTTCTCATTACAATGAACAGCATTAAATTTTTGGTTATTTTGTAAAAAATCTAATTGTTTCTCAAGTTTTGAGATTTTCCATTCATCATCCGAATCAAGTAGTGCAATGAAATTGCCTGTAGCATTTATAATCCCAAGATTACGGGCAGAGCTCACCCCACGATTGTCTTGTTTCAAGTATTTTATTTCATGAAAGTTTCTTTTTATCATTTGTTCCGTTTTATCAGATGACCCATCATCCACAACTATAATTTCAGTGTCCACGTTTTTTTGGTTAACGACAGATTCTAAAGCCCGATAAAGCATTTTCTCTCGATTAAAAGTTGGAATTATTACGCTAATAGTTTCCATCAGATTTATCTTGTGGTGTTGGATTGAATTTGAATAGGTTCGGTATTTTTTTTGAGTGCGAACTGATAAGAAAATAATTGAAAGAGTTCCAGTTTACAGTGAATCTGTTCGGAATTGTGTCATCTAACGCAATGGCAATATTAAACAAGTCTTTATCATGCACAAGGCCGAGGCCTAAATTTGTCGAAATCAAAATATTACCTAATTCATCTTGTACGAAGCTTTTTATGTGGGATACTTTTAGGCCGTTATTTGTGCTGATGGTAACGTTGTTATTGATTCTTAAAATGTACGGTGTGTATTCAAGCTCCACGAACACTCTTTGTGGTCCGTTTTGGACGAACCAGCTACCGTTCCGGTCTGAATAGTAATGTCCATCTAAAAATTTTTTTAATCTTCTATGGCTGATTGACTGATTTTTTATCAGCCATTCTCCCTTACGATTTAATTTAAGCCAACCAAACACTTTCGGGACATTTGGCCATTTTTTCATTACTCTTTTTAAATACTCGTTACCATCGGCTGAGGAATCTGCGTCATAAAAATCAGACTTCATTATTTTTAATAGCCTCGATTAAGCTAGACGTAAGTTGGGTAATTTCTTGTTTATTGACGATGTATGGGGGCATTAAATAAATCAGATTTTTGAACGGTCTAATCCAAACGTTCTTGCTCACAAAAAATTTGATAGCCTTTTCTACATTAACGTCCCTGTTGAGTTCAACCACGCCGATTGCGCCAAGCACTCGCACGTCGGTCACTATCTCAAATGAAGAGGCTTGTTTAAGTTCACTTTGTAGTTGTTTTTCAATCCGATGAATATTGCTTGCCCAATTAGAATTTTTAAGTAGGTCTAAACTGGCTATTGAGGCCGCACAGGCTATAGGGTTAGCCATAAATGTTGGACCATGCATAAATGTTCTGATTCCCTTTTCACTGATTGTTTCAGATACTTCGGTAGATGTTAAAGTGGCAGCTAAACTGATATGACCACCTGTCAATGCTTTTCCGAGACACATGATATCTGGAACGACGTTTGTATGTTCATGACCAAACATTTTCCCGGTTCTGCCGAAACCAGTCGCGATCTCATCTAAAATCAATAGCGTCGACTCATCTTCTAAGAGTAACTTAATTTGATTCAAGAATTCAGGGTGATAAAACCACATACCCCCAGCTCCCTGAACGATCGGTTCTAAAATTATGCCAGCTAATTCTGCGCGATGTTTATAAAATTCGGTTTGAAAAGAATCAAAAGAAGGTTGCTCCCAAATATCGCTATAAGAAATATCCGGCTTGTTTGTAAAAACTTGTTTTGTGATGGCAGTCGAAAATAGTGTATGCATACCAGTTATAGGGTCGCAAACGGACATCGCTCCGAAAGTGTCGCCATGATAACCTCCTCGGACTGTAAGAAATTTTCGTTTTTGTTTTTCGCCGATCGATTGCTGATATTGAATTGCCATCTTCATTGCTACTTCGACTGAAACTGAACCCGAATCGGAGAAAAAGACTTGCTTTAAATTTTTTGGGGTCATAGATATCAGTTTTTCCCCAAGTTCTATCGCAGGTTGGTGGGTCAATCCTCCAAACATTACGTGACACAACTTTGACGCCTGGTTTTCAATTGCCTCGACGATATGGGGATGATTGTAACCGTGAATAACCGCCCACCAGGATGACATCCCATCAACCAAATGCTGTCCGTTTGCTAGCTTAATTATACACCCGGATGCAGATTCCACTGGGTAGTTATTTTCTGGTCGCTTAATCCTGCTATAGGGATGCCAGATGTGCTTTTTATCGTAATCTAGCCACGGCATGCTTCCAAAGTTAAAGTCTTTAAAATTTTTCGACATGAAATATGACCTCGATTTAATTTCAATATTATCTATGCTTATATATAATTTTCAACTATGTATTCTAAAGTTCTAGGGAGACGCTTTATGAATGGATTAATGATGAATACGCCTTTGCTGATTAAAAATATCGCTCTTCATGCAGAAAGATTGCATGGTGACGCAGAAATAGTTTCGATTTTAGCCGATGGGAAAAAGCATCGTTATACGTTTAGAGAATCAATGGCTAGGGCCAAACGTCTAAGTTCTGCCCTGGATGGATTGGGTATTTCCCGTCTTGGGAGGGTTGGTACTTTGGCTTGGAATAGTTACAAGCATTTAGAGTTGTACTATGGCGTATCGTGTTCAGAGAGAATATTGCACACCATTAATCCCAGGCTGTTTAGCCAGCAGTTAGATTACATAATAAATCATGCTGAAGACGAGATAATTTTTTTTGAGAGAATGTTTTTAAGTTTAGTAAAAGAATTAGCCCCTAACTGTCCGAAGGTGCGGTATTTTGTTTGTCTTGATGACTTGCAAGAAGAAGAATTTGAATTTCTCAACGTTCTAGTTTACGAAGATTTGATTAAGAAGAATGTAGAAGCTGTCTGGGATGATTGCGATGAACAGACGGCTTCTAGTTTATGCTATACCTCTGGAACCACTGGCAACCCAAAAGGTGTTCTTTATAGCCACCGTAGTACAGTTTTGCATTCTTATGCTGTATGTCTTCCTGATAGTGCCGGTTTATCTGCTGTTGACTCGGTGCTCACAGTTGTACCCATGTTTCATGTTAACGCGTGGGGCTATCCTTATGCAGGACTTATGGCGGGTTCAAAATTAGTCTTTCCCGGCCATTTATTAGGAGACCCAGCGACATTGGTTGATTTAATAGAATCAGAATCTGTAACAATAGCAGGGGGTGTCCCCACTGTTTGGCATGGTCTCTTATCTTATTTAAGAGATAATAATCTAAAACTAAGCTCTTTAGATAGAACGATCATTGGTGGCTCAGCTTGCCCTCCTGCAATGATTAAGGAATTCAAAGAGGTTCACGACGTGCGGGTGCTTCATGGCTGGGGCATGACCGAAATGAGTCCTATCGGGGTAATAAATCAAGATAAACCAAAAACCAAAGATTTGACTGGCGAGAAGTATCTTACACAGGCATCCAAGCAGGGTAGGCCAATTCCTGGTGTTGAAGTAAAAATTATAGATGATAACGGAGACGAGCTTGCTTGGAATGGCGAGGAGGTTGGTAAATTGATGGTAAGAGGGCCTTGGGTATGCCGAAGTTATTATAAGGATGATAGTGTCGAAGATAATTTTCGCAAGGGTTGGTTCGACACTGGGGATATCGCGAGCATTGATAACCAAGGTTTTGTTCTGATTACTGATCGGGCGAAAGATGTTATTAAATCTGGCGGTGAATGGATAAGTTCGATTGAACTGGAAAATATTGCTAATTCTCATCCAGCAGTCGAGCATTGTGCCGTCATAGGGATGTATCATCCAAAATGGGAAGAAAGACCTTTACTGATTGTAGTAAGCAAGCAGGAATCATTGAAAAATTGTAAACAAGATTTAATCGATTGGTATGAAGGCAAAGTTGCTAAATGGTGGGTTCCAGATGAGGTTATTTTCGTTGACGAGCTTCCATTGACAGCAACGGGTAAAGTAAGCAAATTAACTCTTCGTTTGCAATATGGTAAGTCTTGAATCCTCCTATATTCGGAGTATTTGATTTTCCTCCAGAAACTCAATCACTTTGTCCGCTGATTCGGCGACAGATAGTTTGTCTGTCTGAAGCTCAATTTCCGAGTTATTTGGAGATTCATAGGGAGACGAGATACCGGTAAAGTCGGGAATTTGGCCTGCTCTCGCTTTTTTATAAAGGCCCTTAGGGTCTCTTGCTTCGCATACCTCCAGACTAGCCAAACACGCAACCTCGATAAATTTATTCTTGGGAAACAATTTTCGAACGGTTTCTCTGTCTTTTTCAAAAGGTGAAATAAAGGCTGCCAAAGTTAGAATACCAGCGTCAACAAACAACTTTGACACTTCGCCAATCCTTCTTATGTTCTCAATCCTATCTTGTTCGCTGAATCCTAGATTTTGGTTTAGACCTTGTCTGATGTTATCTCCGTCAAGCAGGTATGTATGTATTTTCTTTTCATTAAGTTTCAAATCAACCGCATTTGCAATGGTGCTCTTTCCAGAACCGCTTAAGCCGGTAAACCAAAGAACTGCAGACGAGTGGTGCTTGATTGCAATTCTCGCTTTGTGATCGACGGTTTGTTTGTGCCAAAATAAGTTTTCATTCATGATTATTTGATTACCCCGCAAAAAAGTAGAGTATAACTAAATTATTCAAACATTGGGGTAAATAGGATAGATTTGTTTGCTATAATAAGAGCCTTCAAGGTTAAATACTAAAAAGATTTTAAAAAAGAGAGGGATTTTTATATGGGCTTTAAAACCGTAATTTCAGGTCTAGCACGCACACCTATGGGAGGTATGCAGGGGATGTTCTCAACTTTATCTGCTTCTAAATTAGGAACATATGCTGTAAAAGGAGCCCTCCAGCGATCGGGTGTATCCGTTGAAAAAATTGACGAGATCATAATGGGTTGCGTTTTACCCGCTGGGCAGGGACAAGCGCCTGCCCGCCAGGCCGCAGTGGGAGCTGATATACCAGTTAGTGTTCCAGCTACAACTATAAATAAAATGTGTGGTTCTGGAATGAAATCAGTGATGATGGCTCATGACTCAATTGGATCTGGTAATAACAATTTAGTGGTCGCAGGCGGGATGGAAAGTATGACTAACGCTCCGCATATTCTGCCGAAGTCTAGAGATGGTCTAAGACTGGGTCACGGAAGTTTGTTAGACCACATGTTTTGCGACGGACTTGAAGATGCTTTCGACAAAGGCAGACTAATGGGCTCGTTCGCTGAGCAATGCGCAAAAAAATATGGATTCACTAGACAGGCTCAAGACGAGTTCGCTATTGAATCATTAAAAAGAGCGCAGCGGGCAATTTCGGAGGGCGAGTTCGAAAGAGAGATTCAACCTGTTACCGTTAACAGTAGGAAGGGTGATTATACAATCGACGAAGATGAGCAACCTGGCAAAGCTCAGCTCGATAAAATTCCACACCTCAGGCCAGCCTTTGAAAAGGATGGTTCAGTGACCGCTGCAAATTCAAGCTCGATTTCTGACGGTGCTGCGGCAGTCATCCTTTCGTCAGAAGCATTTGCGGAGGAAAACAATCTTTCTCGGCAAGCGGTCTTGCTGGCACACACAACTCACGCTCAAGAACCCTCTTGGTTCACCACTGCTCCAGTGATGGCTGTAAAAAAGCTTTTGGATAAAGTAGGTTGGGGCATCAATGATGTGGACCTATTTGAAGTTAATGAGGCTTTTGCTGTGGTAACTATGGCTGCGATGAAAGATTTGGAGATACCACATGAAAAAATTAATATTCGAGGAGGTGCTTGTGCTTTAGGACACCCCGTTGGAGCCTCTGGAGCACGTATAATAGTTACACTCGTGCACGCTCTTCAAGACCTAGGGTTAAAGAGGGGGGTAGCGAGTTTGTGTATTGGAGGGGGAGAGGCTACTGCTGTCGCGATAGAGCTGATTTAACTGATTGCTTCAAATTTTCATACTGTTCGAGGGTTGAAAATAACCCTCGAACATATCCGTTAATTTAGTCTTTTAAACTGACTGAGATTCGAGAATATTCTCCGTCTTTAATTTTGATAGCTGTTGCTCTTCCCCCGAGAACTATAATGGAACCGTCGGGCATTGATACAGGATTTTTCAGCCATGATAATATTTTTAATTGTGTTCGGTCAGCTAATTCCCAGCCATCACTTTTAAGAACTCCAACCAAACCAACAGCTCCTGTTATAATTGGAGTGTTATCTTCAGTTAGTTGAACGCCAAAAATACCTTCCCTACCAGGTTTTTTGTTGTAGACCCAACTTTTACCACCATCTTTGCTTGAAGCATTCACTCCCGCTGCTCCGGCTAACCAAACGGTCTTTCCCTTTTGGACGCCTGAAATCCAATATGCAGGTTCTGGTTCTTTAGGAATTACAGAAGAGTCCCTTCTAGTCCAGCTTTCACCGCCGTCACGACTTTGCAGAATCATACCAAATTCACCGGCAATTGTGACCACACCGTCTCCAAGCAGAACTTTGTTCCACGATACGTCTCCTCTTCTAAACGGCGGGCCGGGATCAAACTTGGTTGCTACCGTTGGCGCCGGGTTAGTGTCGAATTCTTTTTGAAACTGTATGAAGCCCTCATCTGGATAAACCGTGTAATCTTTATCTTCAACTGCGGGTTGACCATTTACCGTCCCGGTAAATTTCAAAGATTCAGAGTTTAAGTTTTGCACGCCAAGATACCAGTCAACTGCCTGGCCTCCAGGAAATCTTGTTTTTGGCATTGTGGCGTCAGATATTTCTACAGCTTCAAAATTTATATTATCGGAGCTTTTAGATATCATGCCTCGTGCGCCGACAACCCAAGTAGTGCCATCTTTGTGAGCAATATCTAAAACTGGCTCGCCAAATTCCGAAATCTCACCAACCAACTCAACAGCGCCATCGCTCAACTTGTACAATTTACCAGTTGCTGATCCAAGAAAGGCACTTGATTCATCGAGTTTTCCAATTGCTGTGAAGTCAACATCCGGGGTACCTGACATTGGCTCCAGTGTTGCCGAGACGCCATCGACTTTTAAGGTCCCAACCAGTCCATTGTGGCCAATGACTACTATACCATCGTAATTTTCAAGATATTCTGCCCCATAAAAGTCAATTGTCATCGTACTGGTATTTATTTCATTGTCATCCCCAGCTTTGGCTATTGAACTAAAACCAAAAAGGGAAAACAAAAATACCGTTAAAGAAATTGTTGAAACCGTTTTCATTTTAATGCCCCGTCCATTATTAATTAAATTGCTTTTTGCATTTTCATATTCGTAAATGGTTCAAATGATAATGCTGATCCCCAGATATGTACAGTTTATAACTAAATTTGATACTTCGCAAAGTTCTGCTGCAGCTAGGTCATTTTCGACCTAAAAGTTCTTATTTATCAAGTTAAGAATCTTGTTATGTTAGGTTTTGTTGACGTTGTGATAGGCGCTTTTATAATAGGCTAATGGATTGTGATTTTCTGAGTCATTAAAATATAGAAAACTTAGTTGGCCTATTACAACTTGGTGGTCACCCCCGGAGAAAATCGATTTCTTTTGGCATTCTATATTAACGAGGGCGCCTTCGAGAACAGGAGAACCATTTTTGCTCTCAAACCATTTTATTGAATTAAATTTGTTTCTGCCTTTCGACGCGAAATGGTTTGAAGTTGACTCCTGTTTGTCTGATAGTACATTGATGCAGAAATAAGCACTTAACTCGATCGCCCTTAATGTTTCGGAGTTGTTGTCAAGACAGATGAGAAAAAGCGGAGGTTCCAGGGAGAGAGGGGTGACTGCACTCATTGTTAATCCAAATCTTTCGCCATCTGGACCAGTACATGTAATCACCGCAACACCAGTACACCATCTACTACATGCTTTTTTAAAAGACTCTGTGTTAATCATAGCTAAATCTTTTGGTCTCTTCTTAATTACGATGCGAGGCTATTTTCGTTAGTTACATGGGAGTGTCATTTTACTGCTCTCCTGATGACCAATCTACACTTCACAATAGTATACTAGTTTGAGACATTAAATTTAAAGCTCGTCAGATTTATTCAATCAAAACCGCCTAAACACTAATGTGCGATTTTTTTGACTTATGTCTTCGACACTGATTTAATGAAGTTGGGAGTGTGTGAAATTTTGTACGATTAGGAGCGTAATATTTCACGAGTACGAGGGTTCTTCAATGTGCGTCTGACTCGAGCTCAAAATCGTCTTTTACCTGCTTCGATATTACTTGGTTAATCTATAGAGGAGAAACGGCATTGAACGCTGAGAATTCGACAGTTGGACAAAAATTAGCTAATTGGATGTTAGATAATCGTCTTACCACTTTAGCAATGATTCTTTTACCTACCCTTTTATTGGCCTGGGCTCTTCCGTCAATAGAAGTCTATTCACGATTTGCTGATCTTCTTCCAGCGAAACACGAGTATATAAAAAATTATAATCGGATGAAGCAAACATTCGGCGGAGCGAATGTTGTAACCATGTCTCTTGAAGTTACGGGTGAACAAGATGTCTTTACGCATGAAACCTTAACAAAAGTTAGAATGTTAACTGAACAGGTTGATATGATTAAAGGAGTAAACCATTATCAAGTCGCCAGTATTGCACACCCCAAAATAAGACGAATCAGAACTACTGCTGGTGGTCTGATAAAATCAGAACCGGTTCTACCACGGGTTATTCCAACAGACCCAGAGGATTTAAAACGTTTAAGGGAAGAATCTTTTAATAACGATATTGTATACGGCACTTATTTGTCCGCAGATGGAAAGGCCGCACTGATATTAGCGGGATTCGATGAGGAGCGACTTGATTACAATGTGATATTCACTCGTCTCCAGGAATTAAAAGCTGAGGTTGAGCAAGACGCTAATACCAAGCTGTATATCGCTGGCGAGCCAATGTTAAAAGGATGGATATATTATCACTCCGGGGAATTGGCTTTCATATTTTCAGTGACCGGATTTGTGATGATTTTACTGCTCTATCTTCATTTTAAATCTTTCGCCGGGGTATTCGTCCCCTTTCTAGGGACAGGTATGGCTTGTATATGGGGGTTGGGGCTCGTTGGTTGGTTAAATTTCAATCTTGATCCTCTTATTCTCGTGGTGCCGATATTGATTTCGGCAAGAACGGCAAGCCACTGTGTGCAGATGATGGAGCGTTACCACGATGAGCTAATCACGGGTGCTTCCCGGGACAGTGCGGTTCGAACAAGTATGGGAGAATTGATTGTGCCTGCATCGATAGCAATATTTACGGATGCCGCTGGCCTATACGTTTTAACAGTCTCTTCTATTCCTATTATCGCGAAGCTGGGCTACTTCTGTAGTTTCTGGTCCTTGAGTAACTTAGTAACCGTCTCGATTCTGGTACCACTGGTGTTATCTTATCTGCCAGCACCAAAAGTTACCGCGGGCTCTGAGCATAAGAATATCTTTTCGAAGATCATGGGTGGCTGGGGAGGATTCCTAGTTTCGAAGAAAGCCCCTGTTCCGATTTTTGGATTCGCTGCGATTGTTATTGCGTTCAGCTTATTTTATGCAAAAGATATGGTTGTTGGTGAAAATATGCCAGGGTCGCCCATTCTATTCCCAGAGTCAGAATATAATGTGGCAGCTTCAGCTATTTCTGGTAAATTTGCCGGGGCTAATCAATTCAGTATTTATTTTGAAGGTGATGGGCCTCACAAAATGAAGGATCCTAAAATTGTTGCTACCATGGAAGAATTTGGAAGACACATGGCCAGCGTAGTTAATTACGGAGGTACAAGGGATATCCCAGATTTAGTACGGTCAATTAATCGTCTTTATCATTATGATGATCCTAGATGGTCTATTGTGCCGGTCTCTCAAAGAGATATTGGTAACACTTTGTTTATGTATGAGGCAGGTGCCGCTATACCGGGTGTGATGCTCGAATATATGGACCTGGAGGGGAAAAATGCCAACTTTGTAGTGTTTTTCAAAGATGCTACAGGTCCTACTGTGACCGCGGCAATGAATGCTGCTAAAGAATTTCTTGCGGCCAATCCAATGGAGGGGGTAGTTCCTCGTTTTGCGGGCGGAATTATCGGGACTACAGCAGCGGGTAATGAAGAGGTGGAACGCTCAGAAATTATGCAGACCATCTTAATTATCACGGTGGTAATGCTGTCTGTGATGTTTACTTATCGATCGAGTACTGCCGCATTGCTTGTTTTTGTGGTCTTATCAATGGCTGTAATCATTAACCGAGCTTATATGGGATTTAGAGGTATTGGTTTGAATATCAATACACTACCCGTTACCGCTGTGGGAATTGGTATAGGTGTAGATTACGCAATCTATATGTTAGATAGAATCAAAGAAGAGGTGAGACATCGGAGTTTAGATGAGGCTGTGCGGGTGAGTCTAGCAACCACTGGAGCAGCCGTATTGTTTACTGCTGTTACCGTTGTGGCGGGTATTTTTTACTGGATTCCAGGTTCCTCTTTACGATTTAACAGTGAAATGGCAATGCTACTAACACTACTGATGGTGAGTAATATGATTGGCGCGATTTCGCTTTTGCCGTTGTTGGTAAAAGTGTTCAAACCAAGCTTTGTTATGAAATCTAAGGTGGAAGGAGCAGCGGAATCCTGATGATATTGAAATAGCAGCCTAAGGCGCAAACTTTGGGTTGTTTAGAGAATTGGGAAAAGATGAAGAAAACAGTTTATTTGGGGAATTATCGGGTTAAAACCATTCTGTAAAGATTAATGAAATAAATGTTGCAGGATGGTTTCAATATACCTATAATCCCTAGATGGTATTGTAGCTTTGGAATATATATATAACCTTAGTTGCATCGAAGGGGTTTATTGGATTACGGCATAAGTGGTCTGATAAACATAATTGTTAGACATTTTGAAAAAAGTGGGAAAACAGGGGTATTTAAACATGATTAAATTTAAAGGAGCTCTCGGAGCACTCCTCCTGTCATTTGTTCTCTCAGCGTTTGTTTCAAACGTTCACGCAAGAATTCAATTCGACGCGTTTGGAGGAGAACTTGAAATGGAGGGGTTCCTAAAGTCTGAAACTCGAACTCATATGTTCGCCGGTAAGACACACATGGGACAATGGATCCAAAGATTTCAGTTAGAAGCGGCTCTGTCTTATACAGACGTTGGAATTTTTGACGAACTATCATTCGTGACCGTATTAAGACCAGAGTATGATGTTATTCAAGACTTAGGTAGCTTAAGTAGTGGTCGTATCGGGGATGGTTCAGATAAACCTTCAAAAGCTAACCGAACAGCATTCAACATGGAAAGCGACGCTCTAGGTTTTGGTGGATTTGACTTTGCCACTGCCTCGGCGTTTTTTACAGGAAACTCATTTGCCTTTGGGGGGCATGCCGGAAACGGTAACTTCACGGGCGGTATTGGTAAAGAATTAGCAGCTGGTCTTGCGACTCCCGGTGCCTTTGCTGAGATGTTTGAAGTCGACTTTAGACGGTCAATAACAGGAGCGAATGTACAAAGCCTTTTTAATGCTTCAAATCAGCCAGGCATAGCAGTATCCGATACTGGTAGTGGATTTCCTCTTGTCGTACAAAAAGCATCCAATCTAGGATTAGATTGTGCACGTTGTAGTGATATCAACATTGACAACCATAAAGTTGCCATGGGAATGACTGACTCAAACGGTAAATTTTATCCGTTTAGAGAGCTTTATATGGATGGTGTAATCGGTGACTTTTGGATCCGATTTGGTAAACAACAAATCGTTTGGGGAAAAACTGACTTCTTTAGAATGCAGGACTTAATCAACCCAATTGATTACGGACAGCATTTTTTCTTCGATTCTATGGAAGATATCCGTATCCCTCAATGGATCTTGTCAGTACAGTACAAGGCCGGTGAAATTGGACCTCTTACAGATAACGCTTTCCAATTTGTTTGGAACTTTGACCAATTCGCCAGAGTAGGGTTGGGTAACCCTTCTCAAATGTGGGCGCATCCTTTCAGTAAAGATATGAGTACCTTCGGTATCTACAATACCTACTTTTCGAAAGAGCCTTGCGTAACCCAAGCAATGATGTCTGATAACATTAATACTGCCCAATCTGGAATCCACAACACCTTTCAGGGAGCTGCTACAAACGTTACCATGCTTGCAGAAGACTTCTGCGGATTTAACGGTGGTTTAGCTAGAGACAACAGAACTCCAGCGGGTTTTGGTACCCCTTCAGGCTTGAGTGTTGAAAACAGACCTGACTGGGAGCCAGCAAACACAGAGTTTGGCTGGCGTTGGGAATTCAGAGTATCAGACTTCCGATTTGCGGTATCACACTGGTATGGTTGGAACGACCTCCCAGTATTCAAGTTCCACACAGTGAACTTGGTAGCGCGACATCTAAACGCTAACTCAATCGTTGATGCGGGTCTTGTGCCAAACGACGTCTTGATTGGAGACATGGTTAGAGCAAGAGCGCAAGCTGGCGCAAACCCAGACTTCCTCCAATTCGCGCAGTTACAAGCACAAGCTGGAAACATGGACCCATTTGCATCAGGTGGTTTTAACGACGCAGTTTTCTCGGTAACACCACAAAGAGCGGTTGAAATGCTTGCTCAACACAGTTTTGGAACTACTGCCAGTGGCAGAAACTACCAAGCTTTGGCCGCAAATGCCCTAGCAACCGGTCGTTTTGCTGATATTTTAAACGGTATATCAACGGATGCCTTTGACTTTGTCGGAAACGCATCTTGTCACGAGAGTGCAGCCAGAGTCTTCTGTTCGCCTCTTGCTGGTGGCCAGACTTCGATTGAGTATAAGCAATCTCACACCGTGGGCTTGTCAATGGACTACTTTGAACCACGCAGTGGGGTTGTAATGAGAATTGAATCTGCATGGACTTTTGATCAACTAGTTAACAACACTGAAGCTGTTGACTGGGTAGATAAAAGTGATGTAATGGCCTTCTCATTAGGTTTTGATAGACCAACATTTATCCCGCTGTTGAACAAAGATAGAACTTTCTTCTTGTCCTTACAGATTTTCGATACATGGTATTGGGATCATGTGGGTGATAAAAATACAGGTTTCTTTGTGGACGAGCATAACTGGATTACTACATTCTTTTTTATAGGTAACTATAAGAGAGATACAGTTAAGCCAATTGGATTTTACGTCTGGGAAGAAGCGTCTAATTCACACGTTGCTGGATTTAATGTAGAGTGGTTAATTAACAATAACTGGTCAATGAAGGGTGGTTTCCACTTAATCTGGGAGGGAGATAATAACTTCACCCATGACACAGGACCATTTGCCAACTTCATCACCGCTGGACCTAATGATGTGGGAATCCAAGGACAGTACCCATACGTCAACTCGGTTTTCGGTGTTGGTAGAGAAGGCATCGGTGCCCTTCGAAACTATGACGAAATTTTCTTTGAAATCAAATATCAGTTCTAAGAAATTTCGTTACTAGATAAAAACGGGGAGGCTTTGGCCTCCCTTTTTTTTTCCTCGGTTTATATATGATGGAGGTCGGATTGAGTAGGATAATAATTGCATTCGTTTTCACGCTCTGTGCTCTTGCAACCTGTGCCGAAGATGAAATAAAAAAGCAAATAAAAGATACAGCGTTAAAGTACTATGAGTCGGAAAATATTTACGACCAATTTAGTGGAGCGAGTAGCCTTATCGATTTAGGAGAAGAGGAGCCCCTTAAATTTGTGGTAGAACAACTTTTTAGCGGAGACTTCATAATCATGCGACATGCTATAGACACTATTTTGAGCGTATCTCACCCGTCAGCTCCAGATATCATAAGTCGCGCAATTGAAAGGATAGATGATGATGTGTTTTTAAAATTTGTGACAGAATCATTAAGTAAACGTACTCGCCCAGATATGTATTTTATCTTACTCGACCTAGTAGAGTCCGAAGACCCTTGGGTCGTGAAACACTCCATGCAGTCGTTGGATATGATAGAATTTGATGGGAAAAGGAAAATGTATCTCGATTTTATAAACTCGGCAGATACTGAAGAAATCATAGAAGCGTATGCTTATATGGGTCTTGCAAGATTGGACCCTTTAAACGTTGAAGTCCAAAATAAATTGATTGGATTTGCTAATGATGGGACTAAAGATACTAGGGAAGCAGCGGCGGTCGGCTTGGGCCGAATAAACACTAAAGCGTCCAAAGAAGCTTTAAGGCTTCTAAGGAACAGCGCTCAGCCCAACGTGCAGATTGCGGCCCTCGGGAGCGAAGTAGGTCTGGGACTAAAGGAACCCCGAGAAAAGTTAATTGAATTAATACTGAGTGGTCGAGGGCTGGACCCGACGGTAGCGGCAGCAAGCATCCGTAGAATGCCAAGAGAAGTGGCAAATTCAATTACTTCAGAATTGCTAGACTGCTGTGAACTCAATTCCGATGTGGGCGCTCGCATACTTGAGTCTTGGGCGGAACTGGGCGAGCCTAATGCAAAAATTATCGAATGGGGTTTGAAGCATAAAAATCCCGACATAAGAATGCAGGCTATTTGGTTGGTTGGTACACTTAGAGAAACGGGTTATAAGGAGATATTGAAAAAAGAGCTGAACAATAGCGACTCGGGCATAGCGACTATGGCTGCATGGAGCTTGTTACGAATTGTTATTTAAGAATTTGTTGTCTAAGTAAGTATGGAGATTAGTTTGATTAAAAATATAAATATTCTTGTTTATTTAATTCTTTCGGCAGGATTTTTTTCTGTTCACGCTGTGAGTGATGAATTTGAAATTGACTTGGATACAATGAGAGCAATTTCTCCTGAACCGGGAACAATCATAAGTGAACAAAATTTTGAGAAATACGCCAACCTTCTGGATGCTGAATTCGTTGAAAAATTTATAAAAACCGGCTGGGTAACACTCGCGGTAGGCGACACGTTTTCATTAAGGCCTCATGAGAATTTTGTAACTGCATCAGTAAATAATATGGGGAAGGCCACCCTGGGAGACGAGCCAGGAATTTTAAACGGTTATGTAGCAGGGCGTCCTTTTTCATCAGAAAGTTTGAAAATAGAGGATGAAAATTCTGGGACTAAGCTAATTTGGAATATGAGATACGGGTATGCCGGAGATGGTGGTCGAATTCCGGAAATGTATTGGCAATATAGGGATATGAGAAAACAAGAACTTGAGAGAGAGCTTGAATTTGAAGCCGAGGGTATGCGATTTATGTATCGCCATGTCGTTGAGCCTATGCCTTCGATAAAAAAGAATCCTTACGACATTTATAACGCGATCACACTTACTGCACTTTCACCTACAGATGTAGCTGGCACCAAGCTTTTGATTTTTTATAATAGTGATGATCTTGCCGAAGAACAGGGATGGATGTACGTGCCGCTTTTAAGAAGGGTTAGACGAGTAGCAACTACAATGCGTACTGACTCTTTTTTAGGTTCAGATATTATGATTGAGGATTTTCTAGGTTATACAGGTCGTGTCAAAGATATGGAGTGGACATTTAAAGGAGAGCGTAATATTCTTTTACCCGTTTATCGGCATGACATGGTTAATCATGCTGATAGGAAAGCCAGAAAACACGATTATAAATTCGTTGATTTCCACGGACATTCCGGATGTTTCCCCAATGTTCCATGGCAAACAAGGAAGGTTTATATTCTAGAAGGGGTTCCAAAAAGGTCAGACCATCCATTGTCGAAGAGATTCTTTTATATTGATGCTCAAACCATGTTCCCAATTTTTGGGAAACTTTATGATAGAGCGGGAGTTCTTTGGAAATTCCTCCTTGGCGGCATGGCACATCCTGATTACCACATCAAGCACAATTATGGTTCTGGAGTACCCATGCTCGATTCAGCAGCTGTTATAGACATACAAAATAAGCACTGTACGACTTTACAAATGGTAACAGTTGCAAATGTTGATAAAATGAAACGAAAAGATTTTGAGCCGTCCGCGTTAAATGTGAGAGCTAGATAGAAAATTTTAAAAACTAAGGGGAACTTCTACAATGGCAAGTATTGAATCTAATGACATAAAACATCTTTATCGAGGTTGGGTAGCCAAGATGGCCGAAAAACCAGATATGGGTCTTGAGGAGCTTAGAGAGCTGTTTGATCATTGGGGAGACATTACCGCTGAGCCTGGTGATGTCGATTATATTGAACAGCCAATCGGTGATTTTAATGCGATGTGGGCTTTACCAAAAAATTGTGATCAAACTCAGGTGGCACTGTGTACACATGGTGGGGGTTATGTAACAGGTTCTATGTTCACTCATAGAAAAGTATTTGGGCATATCGCGAAAGCGGTAGGATGCAGGGCTCTCATTTTGGATTATAAAAGGGCGCCTGAATTTACTCACCCCTCGCAAGTTGAAGACGGATTGCTGGCTTATAAGTACTTGTTAGATGAGGGCTATTCTTCGGAAAAAATCTTTTTTACCGGAGACTCAGCCGGAGGGGCTTTAGCTACATCGATTATGATAAAAGCTAGAGACGAGGGAATGCCGCTTCCAGCGTGCTCAGTGCCCATGTCCCCTTGGTATGACCCAGAGGGTAAAGGCTCAACTATAGAAACTAACGCACATAAAGATTCATTAGTTCAGAAAGAGGTGCTTTTAAATATGGCGCAAACATTTCTTGGTGATAGTTCCAGTAGCGATCCGCTCGCGAATATATTAAAAGCTGATCTGTCGGGGCTGCCGCCTATCTATATTCAGGTCGGAGCTGATGAGACTCTTTTAGATGATTCCGTAAGATTTGAAGCCCTAGCTAAGGAGCAAGGGGTAGATGTAAAATTAGAGATATTTGAGGATATGCAACATTGCTTTCATCTTCTTGCTGGGCGAGCGCCTGAAGCCGATGACGCAATTAAGAAAATCGCTGTTTGGGTGAATACTCAACTTACAAATTAAGGTTAATTTTTTATATTATGAAAAATAACATCGCAAGTTTGTTTGACCTAACAGGGAAAACCGCCTTAGTTACAGGCGCCTCGGCCGGTTTGGGAAAACGATTTTCCCAGATATTAGCAGATGCAGGGGCCTTTGTATTTATAACCGCAAGAAGGACAGATAAATTAGAAGACTTAGCGAGCGCTATCAACAATGAAAATCCGGGAAAATGTGAAGCAGTAGAGCTTGATGTAAGAGATAGGCAATCAATTCGAAGCTGTGTAGAGTTTATCGAGGGGAAACAACCGATTCAGATTCTGGTAAATAATGCTGGAATCGCAATAGTAAAATCTCCTGAAAAATATCAAGACTCGGATTGGGACGCCATTTATGAAACCAATCTTAGGGCGCCTTGGACACTAGCGCAGGAAGTAATTAAAAAACGATTAGATGATAAGAGAGCTTGTAGTATTGTCAATATTGCTTCAGTTCTTGGAATAAGGCCAATCGGCCATCTGCCGGCGTATGCAGCAGCTAAGGCCGGCATCATAAATATGGGCAGAGATTTATGTGTTGATCTAGGCGCTAAAAATATCAGGATTAACGCTCTGGCACCAGGATATTTCGAAACGGAAATGAACAGGGAGTGGCTAAAATCACCCGCTGGTAAAAAACTTTTGGAAGATATTCCTGCGGGTCGGTTCGGTCAACCCAATGACCTTGATGGCGCGCTCCTTTTTATGGCTTCTGACGCGTCATCTTTCATGAACGGGAATCTAATCACCGTCGATGGCGGGCATTCAGCAGGGTTGTAAATTTATTCTGCAACCCATACGACAAACACCCAATCGAGAACTTGGGTTCTGTCTGCAAAGGCTCCGTCCTTACTTTTCCTTATTGAATATGTCTCAGCATTGATTTCGTAGAGCACGCCCTTTTCAATCGGAATTCTTTTATTGATGAGAAATTCTGAATTGATGATGTCTTCTTCCAGTACTGGTGCGAGGTGGTCACATTTTTGCCAACCAATCAATGAAACTATATTTGGAATTGCTCGCACAAATTGCGAGTAAGCTAATGAGATAGTGTGTCCGCCGTAGACTAGTCTTTTACCAAGATAGCTTTGTGATGCGTCGGTATGTGTTAATGCGATGTTGCCAGTGATTCGCACTAGCTCTGGCGCACATGTAATAGTGTCTCCCGCCTTCACGATTATTTTTGTATTTTGTGAAAGTTTTGGGGAAGGAAGACCTAAATCTTGTTGTTTTAATTCTTCGATATTCCAAGATAATGGGATAGACTTTTTAATCTCGTCGTAGTTCAATTCAACTGGCATCCATGAAAAGTCATCGTTCAATCCTGTATCCGCTTTTGGGTTTTGACATGAAATCATGGGGCATCTCCAGTACTTAAGAATTTGCAGTCCATCTTGATTTTTAGTTTCCATTTCTAAAGCAACCATTCCGGTAGCCGCTCTGCCTTCTTTTATCTTATTCTGTTTTAAACCGACCACTTTGGTTGTAGTTCTTAATGTGTCCCCTAAATAAACCGGTTGTTTCAGATGTAGCCCTCTATAAAATAGGTTTCCTTTAACATTTTGAGAGGCAAAAGTTGTTTGACCATTAATCATGTTAATTGCGAGCATTGGGTTAATAACTCTTTCGATTCTGCCTGTAACTTTTTCTGAGAGCGTTTTGTCGAGAGATAGTCTTGACCGGTCTCCCGTAATTGCTTGATAAAAAGCGGCGTACCCTTCGTCTATTGTTATCGATGGCGCGCTAAATTTATCCCCTAGTTTGAAATGTTCAAAGAATGGGCCTGTAACATTTATCACTTCCACTTGCCGATCTCCCTACCTCACTGTTTTGGATTAAATTCTTGCCGTATCTTTGAGCCATGCTCATTTAATTCAGGAATCTTGTTGTTTTCATCGCTTGAATTTCCAACGTGTTCTATCGTATTAAAAATACCATTTTTGGTTTTAATTTTTCTTCTTTTTAAGGCAGGATGTTCTGATAGCTCCTTTACCGAATTCACACTACCGTAAGCAATCTGGGAATTCTTTAAAAGACTAATTACCTCATCTCGACTAGATTTGCTTAATATCTGATTGATAACTTTTTTTAAATCTGAAAGGTTTTCCACTCTCTTTTGATTTGTATCAAATCTAGCGTCTGTAGCCAGTGCGGTTTTATTCAATACGGAACTGCAAAGTCGCTTCCATTCGCGGTCGGACTGTATTACCAAAAAGACTGGGCCCGTTCGAGTTTCAAATTGGCCGTAAGGGGCCAGTTGACCATGATCAAGTCCTGTGCCACTAGGCACTTTGTTTGCGTATTCATAATAAGCGAGTGGCACTGACATCCACTCAGCCAATACATCAAATAATGAGACGTCAATTTCGCTTCCTTTTTGCGTATTTTCGCGATGATAAATTGCTTTTAAAATCTCAGAGTATGCCGTAAGCCCTGTTGAAATATCGCAAATTGAGGCGCCTACTTTTGAAGGGATACCCGGTGGACCGGTAACCGAACATAAGCCGGTTTCTGCTTGTATAAGGGCATCGTAGGCTTTCATTGATGCATACGGACCCGTTTTACCAAAACCTGAAATATTGCAGGTGATTAATCTTGGATTTTGTGTTTGGTTAATGCTGTGGTTTAAAGAATATTTTTCGGCGACGCCTGGTTTTAGATTTTGTATGAAGATATCGGCTTTTTTGAGCATAGATTTCATGGTTTTAAGATCATCGGGATCGTTCAAGTCTATACAGATAGATTCTTTGCCAGAATTCAACCAAGAGAAATAAGCACTATTTTCGTGAACTACCTTATCGTAGTACCGCGCGAAGTCGCCTTCTGGCCGCTCTACCTTAATAACTCTAGCGCCGCTATCGGCGAGTAGTCTACTGCAGTAAGGGGCAGCTACGGCTTGTTCCAAAGAGACGACGAATATGCCGTCCAGTATTTGGCTCACGAGCTTCTAATATGAGCGGGGTAAACCAAGCTCATGTTCTGCGAGGTATGACAGTATTAAATTAGTAGAAATAGGAGCGATTTGATAAAGTCGTGTTTCTCTAAATTTTCGCTCTACGTCGTACTCCTCAGCAACAGCAAAGCCGCCATGAGCCTGCATACAAATTTCAGCTGCTGACCATGAAGCTTCAGATGAGAGTAGCTTTGCCATATTTGCATAGGTACCGCTTGTATCACCTTCTTCATAATAGTAACAGGCTTTATCAAGTATCGCTTCCGCTGCTTCGGTCTCTGCGAAGGCTCTTGCTATCGGGAATTGTATCCCTTGATTTTGCCCGATTGGTCTTCCAAAGACTTCTCTTTCTTTTGAGTATTGAGTTGCTTTTTCTATAAACCATCTAGCATCTCCGATGCACTCCGCCGCTATCAGTATTCTTTCCGCGTTCATTCCCGATAATATATATTTAAAACCTTTCCCCTCTTCACCGACGAGAGCTGAGTCTGGTATTGGCACATTATCAAAGAATATCTGGGTAGTAGAGTGATTGAGCATGGTACGGATTGGCTGAATAGTCATTCCGTTCTGCTTCGCGTCATTCATGTCAACTAAAAATACAGATAAGCCTTGAGATTTTTTGCTAACTTTCTCCTTTGGCGTTGTCCTTGCCAACAATACCATGAGGTCTGAATGTTCTGCTCGCGAAGTCCAAATTTTTTGGCCATTTATTAGATAACCATCGTCAGTTTTTGTTGCGGTTGTGGTTAAACTAGTGGTGTCTGTACCAGCTGTGGGCTCTGTGACTCCAAAGGCCTGAAGCCTGAGTTCTCCCGACGCAATCCTAGGCAGATATTCCGCTTTTTGTTTATCGCTTCCATGACGTAGCACTGTTCCCATCGTGTACATTTGAGCATGACAGGCTGATGCGTTCGCTCCGAATTCGTGGATGGCCTTGAGAATCTCGGAACCTATGGAAATTGATAGTCCGCTTCCTCCATATTCCTCTGGGATGAGGCTAGCCAGCAAACCGAGTTCTGTTAGTTTACTGACGAATTCCGTAGGATACTCGCGTTCTCTGTCTTTTTCACGCCAATATTCTCCATCAAATTCTTCGCATACTTTTTTAACGGTGTCTCTGACTTGGCTGATTACTTCGTCGTTTTCAGATTTCATTAACATAATATTTCCTGATAAATCGTTAGGTTGAAGTTAGGGAGGTATTTCCTTAAAAAGTGATTTTGGTTTTCATAAATCTCACTGTTAATATGTTTAACGCTGTGCCATGATTTTATCTAAAACCGGATAAAGGTAACTGTTAAAGAGTTCAGGATTCTCACTCATTGGAAAGTGTCCAATTTCTTCCATAATGATGCATTCTGAATTTTTTGTCTTTTTCGCTGTTTCCTCTGTCATTTCCGGAGTGCATGCAAAATCATATACGCCTGTCATGTAATAAATGGGCACATCTCCGGACAATTTCTCTGTTTTTCCGCGGAAATCATGATCCTTGCTGTAGAAATACAAATCACCTTTGAAGATGCCAGGGCCGCCTTGTGCGTAATACCACCAGGTTTCCCAACGGTATTTGTCCGGGCTTTGTGGCGCCATTAATCCAAATACTGAGGTAGCAGCAGTCTCTCCACCATGGATATGAGAGTGACGTAAATAATCTATATGCCATCCGGGCGAGTACTCGCATGCCTCTATAGCTATTAAAGAACTAACCTGATTTGCGTAGTTTTCCGCAATATGAAGACAAATATTTCCTCCCATCGAACTACCCATAATGACTGGTTTGTCTAAACCAAGTTCCTTGCAGAAGGCCATGACTATTCCGCTGTAAAATTTTGCAGTTAATTTATATTCTTCTTCTTCTTTATAGTAGTCATATGGTGGAATTGATTTTCCATGTCGGGGAATGTCAATAGCAATGACCCGAAAATTTTTGTTAATTGCGGGATCACAAAGTTGATGACGCCATTCTCTTGAATCTGTTCCTGCCGTGTGTAGGCAAACCATTGGAATTCCTTCTCCTGCTTCCTCGAAGAAAATACGGTATTCTTCTCCATCGAAGGGAACCCATATATATTTACCTGTGATTGGTTCTATCTTTGCCATTTTTTTCTCCTCAAATTCTCTAAATTTCGCGCATTCTATCAAGAGCCCACATCAGCGCCCGCATATTTTGCCAAAGTAGCATTTGGTCGCCTTCGAGGGTAACCCTGCCATGAAGTGGATGGGCCATTGCCCAAAGGTCGTTATACATTGGAGGAGGG
>JAYYOR010000017.1:0-54679 GCA_036130055.1 Pseudomonadota bacterium
ATCAATATGCTCAACTTGAAAAAAATGAGTTAAAAAATAAAATTGAAGAAATTGCGAGACATCATATACATGAGATGTATAGGTACCTAGACATTCTTAATACAATTTCTGTAGCGACACCATTGTTCGGTTTATTAGGGACGGTGCTGGGTATGATTTCTGTTTTTGAGCAAATTTATTTGGCAGGGGTAGAAAACGCGCCGTCTTTAGCAGGGGGCATTTCGGAAGCACTTGTTTCAACGGCGGCCGGTCTGTCTGTCGCCATTCCCTCTCTTTTATTCCATCGATTTTTTATTAATAGAATTGAGAGCTTGGTTGTTTTAATTGAAATAAGTACGACTAAAATTATAGATACGATAAGTTATTCTAAATGAATATTATGCCAAAAAATAAAAAAATCGAAGCGGAACTAAATCTTACCCCACTTATCGACGTGGTATTCTTATTGTTAATTTTCTTTATGGTTTCGACAAAATTTGACGTCAACCAACGGCGTGACATTGATCTACCGATTTCAAATAATCCAGGATTAAATTCAACAAATAGCATTCCGCTTTTTGTTGACATTGATAATTTGGTAACCATCAAACAACAGGTTTTTAATATAAATGAATTGGGCAAAATTAGTGAAGAGTTGCAGGACCTGAAAAATGCCGGCTTAGAACATTTAACAGTATACGCAGATGCAGATGTGAACTATCAAACTTTCGTTACCTTGATGGAATCGATAACGTCTGCTGGAATTAAGAAGGTATCCTTCTCAGTCAATTATTCTAAGTAATATTTTGAAATCTTTAATTTTTAGCCGATATTTGTTACAAAGCCTACACAACATTTGGCAAACTAAATCATTAATTACAGGACTTCTTTTGCCTTTAAGCCTCTTATTCTGGATGGTATCTGTAACAAGAAGATTCTTATATCAAAAAAAAATCTTAAAGTCAGTCAATTTTGACATTCCGATTATTGTGGTGGGGAACATTACAGTTGGTGGAACAGGAAAAACGCCTGTTGTCATATGGCTCACAAACTTTCTCAAACAAAAAGGTTTTAAAGTCGGAGTGCTTTGCTCGGGTTACAAAGGCAGCGACATTAGTCTTCCTGTCAGCATAACCTCAAAAAGTGATGCTTATCACGTTGGTGATGAAGCTGTCCATATCTATAAAAGAACTCAAAGTGTTGTTGTGAGCTGCAAGCATCGAGTGAAAGCTGCAAAGTTTTTACGTCAAAATTTTGACCTTGATGTTCTAATCTGTGATGATGGTTTACAGCATTATAAGCTGGTAAGAGACATAGAAATACATGTCTTAAACGGAGAAAGAGGGTTTGGGAATGAGTATCTTCTTCCCGCTGGTCCGATGAGGGAGTCCAAAAATAGATTGCGCAACATTGATTTGAAAGTGGTAAAAGGAATGCCTGCGAGGGGTGAATACAGATTGGATTACTGCAGTAATTACATATATAAGATCAACGATCCGAATACGACGGAGAACTTACATTACCTTAAGGATAAGAGGTTCTTGGCAATAGCTGGAATTGCTAATCCTAGGGAATTTTTCGAAATTTTAAAACAAAATAGTTTGAGACCAATTGAGATGCCTTTCCCAGACCACCATAGATATCAGTTTGCTGATTTTGAAGGTTATGAAAATATACCAATTCTTATGACCGAAAAAGATGCAGTGAAATGTCAGAACATCAAGGGTTTTGAGTTCTGGGCTATTAATCTTGAATATTATCTTCCAAAAGAATTCGGCGAGGCAGTTTTAAAAAAATTGGAGAATTTATAATATGGATAAGAAACTATTAGATCTTTTGGTTTGCCCGGTTACAAAAGGAAAACTAATTTATGATTCTTCTAAAAAAGAACTGTATTCAAAATCAGCTAAATTAGCGTTCCCTATTAAAGATGGCATTCCCATCATGCTCGTATCGGAAGCCAGGAATTTATCTGAAGAGGAGTTGTCCTCCCTTAAATGAATTTTTGCGTCTTCATTCCTGCGCGCTTGGGTTCTACAAGATTGCCAGCAAAACCATTAATAAAGATAGAAGGTCGTTCAATCATTCAACGTGTCTATCAAAACTGCATTGAAAGTGGTGCTGAAAAGGTCTTTGTTGCCACTGATGCTGAAAGCATCAAGGCAGAGGTTGAATCTTTTGGTGGAAGGGTTTGTATGACTCCAAGTAACTTAAATTCAGGTTCAGACCGGATCGCTAAAGCCATTGCTAGCTTGAGCTTTAAAAAAGAAGATGTAATAGTCAACGTGCAGGGAGACGAGCCTTTTTTATCACCTGAGGTAATCAAACAAGTCGGCAAACAGGTTAATGCCGAAAAACAGTACGTCGCTACAATTTATGAAGAATGCGACCCAACAAAAAAGAACGATGTCAATTCGGTAAAAGTTGTAACTGATCAAAATAATTTTGCTTTGTATTTTAGTCGTTCTCGCATTCCATTTAATTCGGAAAAGAGTTTAAAAAAGCATGTCGGCATCTACGGCTATACCGTTGGTAAATTACTAAATTTTATTACATTGGCTCCGCCAGATATCGAACAATCGGAAAAGCTTGAGCAGCTTAGATTTCTTTACTATGGAATGAGGATTAAGGCGTTGAAAGCAGTCGGTGAGGTAGGTATTGGAATAGATACCAAAGAGGATCTGGACAAAGCCAAAATTTATCTAGCTCGGTAAGTTATTCTTCCTTTCGATAGGTCGTAAGGAGTTAGTTCGACGGTTACCTCATCTCCGGTTAAAATTCTAATGTAATTTTTCCGCATTTTTCCTGAGATATGAGCGGTAATTACATGTCCATTTTCGAGTTCAACCCTGAACATCGTGTTAGGAAGGGTATCGACCACCTTTCCCTGCATTTCTATATGTTCTTCTTTTGCCATTAAAAATTTAATTTATATTGATTATTTTCATTGTGCCTTAAAAAAAACGATTGAGCAAAATTAAAATTTCAGTATTTGTTTTTATTTTTCGCAATAATTTTTTAAAATTCTTTCAAATTCGGATCGTTCAATTAACTCGGCCCCTAAAGTTTTTAGATGCTCACTCTCAACTTGACAATCTATTATATGATAATTTGAATAAGGTTCCCATCTACATAGTGCATAAAGAGCTAGTTTTGAGGCATCATTCTGTAAAGAGAACATCGATTCGCCGAAAAAAATCTGTCCAATTGAAACTCCATATAGTCCACCTATTAGTTTGCCGTCACTCCAGCACTCTACAGAGTGGGCATATCCTTGATTATGTAGATGTAGGTAGGCTTGTTTAACTGCTTTTGTGATCCAAGTATTATTTTTTCGCTCATTAGTATTAGCGCATTTCTCGATAACCTGTTCAAAATCTCTATTTTTATGAATGGTGTATAATTTTTTTTTTATTTTTCTTCGTAATGTCCGATTAACTTTTAGGTTTTGCGGCCGAAGAATTAGTCGCTTTGAGGGTGACCACCAGATAACCGGCTGTCCTTCAGTGTACCAAGGAAAAGCTCCTTTCCTGTAGTTCTTCAATAGCTCATGTAATTCCAGTGATCCCCCGTATGCCAATAGGCCATCGGGCTTTAGCAATGCGTGTCTTGTGTCAGGTAGTTGCTCACTAAAACGTGACAGCTTTGGGCAAAAGTATTGGCAATAAGGTTCTGTTTTGATGAGTGAGACTCCTCTTAATGGTTCATAAGGAATTTATATAATTATCTACGGCCTCTGTTTCTTGCACGAGGAATTTTGAAATTGCCATTTTAAAGTTCTTGTCGATGATATGGTGCGCGGAAAACGTTTTTACCGGATGAAATCCTCTTTTCAGTTTATGCTCACCCTGCGCTCCAGCGTCAAGTTTTTTTATTTTATGTCGTATGCAATATTCAATCGTCTGGTAGTAGCAAAGTTCGAAATGCAAATATTCATGGTAACTGTTAGCTCCCCAATGTCGACCATAAAGGCAATCCTCAGAAGATAGCGCAAACGCCCCTGCCACGTAATGGTTTCCGTCTTTAGCTAAAAATAGTATTGGTTTGAATTCATCTAGATTAACTAGATTTAAAAAAAATTCTTTCGTTAATCTGGGTTGACTCCATTTTTTCTGAAAAGTTGAGCAGTAAAAGTTATGGAAAACATCCCAGTGCATCTCTTCAATGTCTCGACCTTCTCTTATTTCAATTTTTATCTGGGAATCACGCAATTTGTTTCGTTCTCTTTTTATAGCTTTCCGGCGTTTTGAACTTAAGCTTGTGAGGAACTCTGTAAAATTTTGAAATCCGTGATTTTCCCAATGATATTGACAACCTTGCCTAATGAGCAAACCTTCTTTCTTATAGAAATCTAATTCAGAGGGTTCAAAAAAAAGCATGTGCCACGAAGATAGTCCATTGCTCCTGCAGATGTTGTCTATAGTTTTTAGGATAATTTTTTTAGCGTCGAAGCTCTCTTCTTGAGAACTATCGATCAATAATCGTGGTCCTGTTACAGGAGAGAAAGGGGAGGCCGAGACCAGTTTTGGGTAGTATTTCCCTCCTGCTCTCTCATAAGCGTCCGCCCAGCTCCAGTCAAAAACAAATTCACCGTAAGAGTTATCCCTAGCATAAGTAGGAAGAGCTGCTATTATCTTATTATCTCTTTTTACGATTAAATGGTAAGGGAACCAGCCGTGCGGCTCTAGACAATTTGAAACTTCAAGATTACGTAGAAATCCGTGACTAATGAAGGGATTTTGTTTGGTGAGAGCGTTCCATTCTAGCGGGGGTATTGAACTTAAAGAGTTTAAACATTCAATCTCTAGATTACCGTTTGTGTCTGGCTGGCTCAAGAGTTTCCTGTTTCGTGGTTATTAGTTATGACCGGAAAAGGTGTAACGGTTCCCGACCCGCCCTCGGCCTTTGAAACCTTGCTCTGACCCATCTTTTCAACTTCGTCGATCCTGACTATTGAATGCATTGGGATGTAGGTCCTTGTTACGCCTGAAAACTCTGACTTTAATGATTCCTCTGATGGGTCGACAACGACCGAACTTTTCTCACCAAAAACGATTTCTTCGATTTCGATGAAACCGAGTAATCCGCTTTGGTGAACTTCCTTAGCGAAAATCTCATATACTTTCCCTTGATTTATAAACGAAATTTTGTAAATTTTTTCTTTAGAACTCATATTAGCTTTCCACGAGTGGTCTGGTTAATCGAAATCATAACACTTAACACAAATAATTACTGATTTATACGATACAGATCCTGTTGGCGATCCTATTCCCTTGGAACGAATCTATTTGCTTGTCTTTAAATGATTTATTTTGCTTACGTTTGTTTTGTTATTCAGATTTGAGGAAATTCTAAAATTTTGTTATATTTCTGTTGGTTACAGCTGAAACTGGAGGTAAATTTTTAATATGTCTCAAGCGATTCGAAAAGGACAGAGGGATAATATGCAGCTACCGCCATTAGTCGCGAATAGAATAAAGGAAGGAGTTTTTATAGCGCTGGTTGGACTGGCTGTGTTTTTAACGCTGGGTTTGATAACTTACCATCCCGCAGACCAAGGCTGGTCTCGAGTCGACTCCAGCGGTCAAGCAGTTCATAACTTAGCGGGCAATGTGGGTGCTTGGTTTGCAGATTTTACAATGCATATCTTTGGTTATTTTTCTTTTTTGATCCCAATCATGGTTGCAATAATAGGTTTGGGAGTTTTCAAAGGCTGGATACACGAAATTATAGAAAATAAGTTCTTCTTAGGTTTAAAGATTTTAGGATTTTTCGCGTTTGTAAGCAACGGTTGCGGTTTGCTTTGGGTTAGAGCAGGCGGATATTTAGCAGAAC
The DNA here is from genome assembly GCA_036130055.1 of Pseudomonadota bacterium. Classification (GTDB taxonomy): domain Bacteria; phylum Pseudomonadota; class Gammaproteobacteria; genus TMED69. The sequence continues at coordinate 5,815 of JAYYOR010000017.1, forward strand.
CGGGTGTTAACAGTGGAGGAATAATTGGTGATTTGTTTGGTTCAAATATACTAGCTTCTTTTGGACACATTGGCGGAGTAATCCTTATGTTGGCCGGTTTCTTTGCTGGATTTACGTTTTTGACGGGATGGTCTTGGCTAAAAATTATGGATGGTTTAGGCGCCATAATCTTGTTGGCTTGTCGTCGATGTTATCGTTGGTTAAAAGTTTCAGTACCTAGATGCATCAAAAATTTGAAGAGTTTAGAAAGGCAAAATTACCCGAATGAGTTAGTGGGTAAATTATCTAGAGGCTCAAGTCGTGAGCCCCGATTACCTAGAAACAACCATATTGAGATAGTGAAAGAACCTTTTGTTACGACGGCTTCTCGAGTTGAGAACAATGTATTTGATGTAGAGTCGCTCCCTAATTTGGATTTGCTTAATTATCCTAGCGTTAGCAGTCAGTCTCATTCCGAGGTTAGTCTAAATGTGATGTCCAAAAAAGTGGAAGAAAAACTCATGGACTTTGGAATAGAAGTGAAGGTCGTTTCTGTCCGCCCAGGACCAGTGGTAACTAGATTCGAGTTACAACCAGTAGCCGGGTTAAAAGCAAGTAGAATAACCAATCTGACTAAGGATCTCGCGCGTTCATTATCAGCGATTAGCGTAAGAGTCGTTGAGGTAATTCCTGGTAAAACGTGTGTTGGACTCGAAATACCAAATGAGTCCAGAGAAATAGTTTATTTGCGAGAGATTTTAAGCTCGCCTGCCTTTCACTCTATTGCATCGTCCCTACCAATTGCACTTGGGAAAGATATAAGTGGAGTTCCGGTGGCGGCAGATTTAGCAAAGATGCCTCATTTGTTGGTTGCAGGAACAACCGGTTCGGGTAAATCAGTTGCATTGAACGCGATGATTTTGAGTTTGCTGTATAAATCCAAGCCTGCCGACGTTCGATTCATTATGATTGACCCGAAAATGTTAGAACTATCTGTTTACGATGAAATACCAAATCTGTTGGCTCCAGTTGTGACTGATATGAAAGAAGCCGCTAACGCCCTTAAATGGTGTGTGGCAGAAATGGAGCGTAGGTATAAACTTATGTCATATTTCGGCGTAAGAAATCTCGATGGATTCAATAAACTGATTGCCGAGTCGGTCAAAAAAGGCACGCCACTGTTGGAGCCTGAAGATTTACAATCAGATGGACAAAGAAAAGAGTTAGGGCAGGAGCCCAAGATAGTCCTAATTATTGATGAACTCGCTGACTTGATGATGGTCGTTGGCAAAAAAGTTGAGGATTTGATTGCGCGGCTAGCGCAAAAGGCACGAGCTTCAGGAATACATCTTATTCTCGCAACTCAAAGGCCGTCTGTTGTTGTGATCACTGGTCTAATAAAAGCAAATATCCCAAGCCGTATTTCCTTCCAAGTCTCTTCAAAAGTCGATTCTCGTACGATATTAGATCAAATTGGTGCAGAAAATTTGCTCGGTCATGGTGACATGCTTTATCTTCCTCCTGGGGCTGGATTGCCTAATCGAGTGCATGGTGCTTTTGTCTCTGACGAAGAGGTTCATAAAGTGGTAAAACGATTAAAAGAAATTGGTGCTCCGGAGTATAATGAAGAAGTCTTGTGTGGGCATATGGATTACGAGGGTGATAGTGCGAATTACGATGGTTTAGCAGACTCTGAACAAGATGAGCTTTACGACCATGCGGTAAAAATAGTTCTTCAAACACGAAAGGCATCAGTCTCCGGGATACAGAGAAGATTGAAGATTGGTTATAACCGAGCCGCTCGGATGGTCGAAGCTATGGAATCAGCTGGCCTGGTGGGAGAACTTCAGGCCAATGGTGCAAGAGAAATATTGGTGCCTGCGGAACATCAGTGATTCCATTAAAATACAGGACAGTTCTGCCTTCGATGAGTCTCGTATGTGCCTCCATGGTCTTTGGAAATCAGTCTGATGACGCTGGTGCTATGTTGCTTGATGCGCTAAACATTAACACTATGACTGCAACTTTTTCGCAGGTAGTTCGAAATATAGAAACTTCAAAAGAGGTGTCCGTGAGCTCAGGGAGAATGTCTTTCGCTAAGCCTAACCTGCTCAAATGGGCGTACGATGAGCCTATTAATCAGATTTTTATTAAAAAGAATCAAATCATTTATATGTTTGATAAGGATTTATTGCAACTTTCAAAACTAAACCAGTCATCCAGCAAAAAAACTCCTTTTGATTTTATGACTCTTGATTATAGAGATCTTAAAACGTTTTATACCATAGAGAAATTAAATATCAGCGATACTGTATCTGGGTTAAGCTTAAAACCTAAAAACGAAATTAGCGATCATTATCAAGTTATTATTGTTTTGAAGGACAAGTTAATTCACCAAATTGAAATTTTTTATCGCATTGGCAGAGTAATTGAAATAAACTTCGAAAAAGTGAAGGTCAATTTGACTTTTTCCAAGAACGAGTTCGATCTAGATTTGCCTTCAAATATTGCAATCGAAGAAATAAAATAATCTATTAAGCGAATAATAGCTATGTTAGACCCAAAACTACTTCGTCAAAATTTAGAACAGGTTATTTCTGGACTTGAACGGCGGTCATTTAATTTTGATATCGATTTTTGGATAGTTGCCGAGGAAAAAAGAAAGTCTCTACAGTTGGAGACGGAAGATTTGAGATCTAGGAGAAACCAAAAAAGCAAAGAGATAGGAGAATCTAAATCGAGCGGTGCTGACACAACGTCGATGCAGAAACTGGTTACTTCTATAAATACAGAACTTAAGACAAAATCAGAAGATCTTGAAAAAATCACCAGGGAGATAGAGGAATTTCTCCTCAAAATTCCAAATGTACCTCATGATTCAGTTCCAACTGGAAAATCAGAATGTGATAATGAAGTCTTAGAATACTATGGTGAGCCGAGAAAATTTGATTTTAGCCCAAGGGATCATGTGGATATAGGTTGTCGGAAACAAGGTATCGATTTTTCAAATGCGGCGAAAATATCTGGTTCCCGTTTTGTAATTTTAAGGGGCGAGATTGCAAAGCTTCAAAGATCTTTGATTCAGTTTATGATTGATGTACATATCGAAGAGCATAATTATGAAGAAATTTACGTTCCCTTTCTAGTGAATCAAAGTGCTTTGGTTGGCACTGGACAACTTCCCAAATTCAAAGAGGACCTTTTCAGCGTCGAAGGCGACAAACTTTTTTTGATTCCCACAGCAGAGGTTCCTGTTACTAGCGTATTGATGGATGAAATTATTGAGGAGGAACGACTCCCTATTAAATATGCCTGCCATACTCCATGTTTTCGTAGCGAGGCTGGCTCGTACGGCAAAGATGTAAAAGGAATGATTCGGCAGCATCAATTTGAAAAAGTTGAATTAGTACAGTTTGTAAAGCCTGAGGAATCTTATTCTGCCTTAGAGTCCCTCACGAGACATGCAGAAGAAGTACTAAAAAAACTGGAATTGCCATTTCGTAGAGTGCTTTTGTGTTCAGGCGATATGGGATTTTCTGCCGCAAAGACCTACGATTTAGAGGTTTGGCTCCCATCACAAAATGCTTATCGAGAGATCTCATCCTGTAGTAATTTTGAGAATTTTCAGAGTAGGCGTCTTAAGGCCAGGTGGCGCTCGGCGCGAGATAAAAAAATTCAATTTTTGCATACGATTAATGGTTCGGGGGTCGCCGCTGGGCGCGCTTTGATCGCGATCCTAGAAAACAATCAGATGGAAGACGGGAGTGTTATAGTCCCAAAGATCCTTCGAGAATATATGGGTGGGCAGGAAAGAATATTGTTACCAACAAAGATAACTAAATAGACTTCGGTTAGAATTGGTTATACAAGTTTTGTTAAAAAGAAAACAAAAATAAAAACCCCGCAAGTGATTAATGCAAAATTTAACCACTCTCCAGAAGTACCTTGGCGGCTGTTAGCATAAATATTTTTTGCTTGTGGAATCAGAAAGATAAGCATTGCTATGAGAAGGGCAGCTGCTCCCAATTTAAAAGCCAATTCCATTTGATTACCTTATAAGTTGGATGGGGCGAAGTGGGTGGTTCGCCCCCTTATGATTCAATTAGTTGATTACTCGTTGCTTGCAAAGCCGAGTATATGAAGTAAGCTGGTGAACAGGTTTAAAATGGTTACATACAATCCTATAGTAGCCAAAATATAGTTCGTTTCACCCCCGTGTATCATTGCACTGGTTTGGTAGAGTAAAAACCCGCTCATTATCATAATGACTGCGGCTGAGACTGTTAACCCAAGTGCTGGAATGCCTAAAAAGATATTTAACAGAGAAGCCAGTAGAACTATAATAAAACCGGTAAACAAGAAGCCTCCCAAGAAACTAAAATCTTTTTTTGTGGTTAACGCATAACCTGATAAACCTAGAAAAATAACTCCGGTCCCTCCAAGGGCCGTTGCTACAACTTGTGGGCCGTTTGGCATGGAAAGATACATACTGAGGAGTGGACCTAGTCCCAAGCCAAGTAAGCCGGTGGTCGCAAAAACAACACCAATTCCTTTAGTTGAGTTGGCTGTTCTAGGTAGAACAAACCACATTAAAACTAGTGCCCCGCCGGTCGCGATTAAGTTTGTCATTGGTGGTAATCTTAAAAAAATTGCGAGAGTTGCAGTGAGTGCACTAAACAAAAGCGTCATAGAAAGTAGGATATAAGTGTTGCGAATTAATTTATTCGTGGTCAGGACAGCACTGCTATCGCGAACTGAGATAGTATTTCCTTGCATGTTTGCCTCCTAGGGCGTTAACTTAATTAGTAATATAATATAAAAGAATTACGAAATTTCAATACTTTCGGATGCAATTTTTCTTTTTCGTCTACGTTTTTCTCGGTTCTTACCGAGATAGGGATAGATGTATTTATAGAGCTCTTTTGGTACCATATTTCAATATGGAGAGATGGCAGAGCGGTTGAATGCACTGGTCTTGAAAACCAGCAAGGGTTAACGCCCTTCCAGGGTTCGAATCCCTGTCTCTCCGCCACTTACTATAAATAGATGAAATTGAGTTAATCGGTTTCCAAAAGTTGCGTAATTTTCCATTAATGCGGTCGTTTAAAAAAACAGGGGATTTTTGTATAATTAAGCAATCGAATGGCATAGTGTCTAAAAAACCAATGTACACTGCGAAATACTGAAACCTAACCCATTATTTATAAAGGCTGAAAACGAAAAAATGGATCTACTAAACACTTATTTAGAGGAAATTGCCACTCGCAAGGAGAATGGTCTTAACCCAAAACCAATAGATAATGCTGCGCTTCTAACCGAAATGATTTCAGTTATAGAAGATGAAGATTCAATCCACCGTGAACAGTGTCTCAATTTTTTTATTTATAATACTTTGCCGGGCACAACCAGTGCGGCTGCAGTAAAAGCTGAGTATCTCAAAGATTTAATCTTACAAAACAAGAATGTTCCTGAGATTGCTATCGAATTTGCTTTTGAGATTTTATCTCACATGAAAGGCGGCCCCTCAATAAAAGTTCTACTTGATTTGGCACTAGATAAAGAAGGTGAAGTAGCTCGACAAGCAGCAGAAGTTTTAAAGACCCAGGTGTTTTTATACGATGCTGATATAACCAGACTAAAAAAAGCATTTGGCCTGGGTAGCCCTTTGGCAAAAGAAATCCTTGTGAGCTACTCGAAAGCGGAATTTTATTCGCGACTGCCGGATATCCCTGAGAAAATTAAAGTGGTTACCTTTATAGGTGCTGAAGGTGATCTCTCTACAGATTTACTTTCTCCTGGTCCCCAAGCTCATTCTAGGGCTGATCGCGAACTACATGGGAAATGCATGATTTCAGAAAGTGCTCAAAAAGAGATTCAGCGTCTCCAAAAACTGCATACTGACAAGCAGGTCATGTTGGTCGCTGAGAAGGGGACAATGGGTGTGGGCTCATCACGAATGTCCGGGGTGAACAATGTTGCCCTCTGGACTGGAAGACCAAGCAGTCCATTTGTGCCTTTTGTTAACATAGCGCCTATCGTTGCAGGAACGAATGGCATATCCCCGATATTTTTGACAACGGTTGACGTAACCGGAGGAATTGGAATTGACTTGAAAAATTGGGTTAAAAAATTAGACTCAAAAGGTCAACCTGTAATTGGTTCCGATGGAAATGCTGAGCTTAAGCAGGTCTATTCAGTTGATACTGGCACTGTTTTAACCATCGATACGAAGGAAAAGAAACTTTACGATGAGTCCGGCTCTTTAGAGTTGGCTGATCTCTCGGCCTCTTTCACTCCGCAAAAACTAGAATTTATGAAAGCTGGAGGATCTTATGCCATTGTCTTTGGTAAAAAACTACAAAGTGTTGCTTCTGAGGTGCTTGGGGTTGAATTAAAATCAGTTTTCTCTCCCTCAAAAATCGTTTCTCATTCTAACCAAGGCCTAACAGCGGTTGAAAAAATATTCAACAGAAATGCTTTGGGTATGGATAGCGAGCTTGTTCTGCACAGTGGTTCAGATGTACGGGTAAAAGTAAATATTGTCGGTTCTCAAGACACCACTGGATTAATGACGGCGCAAGAATTAGAAGCTATGGCTGCTACTATCATTGCCCCCACTGTAGATGGAGCTTATCAATCAGGTTGTCATACAGCGTCTGTATGGGATTCGAAAGCTCAGAATAACATACCAAAATTAATGAGTTTTATGAATAATTTTGGATTAATAACAGCGAGAGATCCGCAAAACAAATATCACCCCATGACCGATGTGATTCATAAGGTGCTCAATGATATTACTGTTGATGATTGGTCGATCATAATAGGAGGAGATTCACATACAAGAATGTCGAAGGGCGTTGCGTTTGGAGCCGACTCAGGGACGGTTGCTTTGGCTTTAGCTACCGGCGAAGCGACAATGCCCATTCCCGAATCTGTTAAAGTCACTTTTAAGGGCAAGATGAAGGATTACATGGATTTTAGAGATGTGGTCCATGCTACTCAAGCGCAAATGTTAGAGCAGTGTGGTGAAAACGTGTTCCAAAGTAGAATTATCGAGGTTCATATAGGAACCTTGCTGGCGGATCAAGCTTTTACCTTCACCGATTGGACCGCCGAAATGAAAGCCAAGGCATCAATTTGTATTTCCGAGGATTCTGTGCTGATTAAGTCATTGGAAGTCGCGAAAAAAAGAATTAGTACAATGATTAAAAAGGGAATGGACAACAAGAGTGGAACTTTACAGAAACTGCATGATATAGCTAATTTTCGTATTGAAGAAATCCAATCCGGTACTAGGCCAGCGCTTTTGCCTGATGAAAATGCGAAGTATTTTGCGGAAGTTGTAATTGACTTGGATCGAATTGATGAACCCATGATAGCTGATCCTGACGTATTAAACGAAGATGTCTCAAAGCGTTATACACACGATACCATCAGGCCGATCTCTTTTTATGAAGCTAAGAAAAAAGTTGACTTGGGATTCGTCGGCTCGTGCATGGTCCATAAAGGAGACATGAAAATAGTAGCACAAATGCTTAGAAACCTTGAAAAGAAAGATGGTGAAGTTGAGTTCAATGCACCATTAATTGTGGCAGCTCCAACTTATAATATTATTGACGAGTTGAAGGATGAGGGTGATTGGCCGGTATTACAGAAATATTCTGGCTTTGAGTTCGATGATAGTGCCCCAAAAAAAACAGCAAGGGTTGAATATAAAAATATTTTATACCTGGAGCGCCCAGGTTGTAACCTGTGCATGGGTAATCAAGAAAAAGCTGCTAAGGGCGATACAGTACTCGCTACATCTACTCGTTTATTTCAAGGTAGGGTGGTTGAGGACTCGGGTGAGAAAAAAGGAGAGTCTTTGCTTGCTTCGACCCCGGTTGTTGTCTTATCAGCGATACTTGGCAGGACTCCAACCCTTGAAGAGTACAAAACTGCAGTAGAGGGTATTGAGCTTACTAAATTCGCGCCTCCAAAATCTGGTAATTTGATTGGAAGGTCTCTTCATTTTTGAAATTAAAAAAGCTTTTATTCGAGAAAAATATCGGAGTTGTAACTATCCATTAATTGGTAAAAAAGTCATCTAAAACTAACGTGAAGCATTTTTTCAGCATAGCAAGAAAATTTTAGTTTATTAGTTACAGGCAAGCACTTTGATGGTAAGAATAAATTGAGGTGGCCGAAATGTCTGAGGATAGCATTAAAATATAATGCTTAGGACTAAAAATCCATATTTGTATATAAAATAGATTAAGTGGTAATTTTTATAGTGACTCTAGATTTAACGTTTCTGACCCTTAAATTTGAGTTTTATGAAATGTTATCCAATAGTAATTTATGTTTTTAGATTGTTATCTGATTTTATAGGGTAAAAGGGTAATTGTAGGAGAAATCTATGTCTGGGCAAGTCTTGATAGTGGGAGTAAGTGGATTAGTTGGCACAGCTAGTGCACTCGAATTTCAGTCAGCTGGCTACGAGGTCTTGTCGGTGTCTCGAAGAGTGCCAGAGCTGTTGCCTCTAAAACAAATTAAACATTCTAAATTGGATCTTCATGATAGAGCAGCCTGCCGAGAGTTTATTGATACTCAGGGTCAGAATATTACCCATCTTATTTACACGGCAGTATACGAGTTGCCCGGTTTAATTGAAGGATGGACAGATAAGAATCAGATAGATACTAATGGATTAATGCTCAGAAATATACTAGAACCTTTGTCAAAAACGAGGAATCTAAAGCACGTCACGTTATTGCAAGGGACAAAGGCTTACGGCTTAACAGTTGGTCCAATAAGGACGCCCGCAAGAGAATGTCAAAATAGGGTAGTACACCCTAATTTCTATTGGGTGCAGGAAGATTTTTTAAAAGAAACATCAGAAAAACAAAATTTTGAATATACAATCATGCGTCCTCAGTTAATTGTAGGCCCAAATCACGGCGTTGTAATGAATATTCCGCCGGTCATCGGAGTTTATGCTGCAATACGCAAGGAATTAGGATTGCCATTTTCTTTTCCAGGTGGTCCCACATGGGTCTGGGAAGCAGTCGATGTAAGATTGGTTGCTGAAGCGATACGTTGGGCCGTCGAAAATCCGGTAGCCTACGGCGAGACTTATAATTTAACTAACGGCGAGGTTTTTTCTTTTAGAGATATGTGGTCTAGCCTATCCGAAGTGCTAGGAGTCGAGCTCGGTGCCGATGAGCCGTGTTTGTTAGCTGAGTTTATTCCAAAAAACAAGAAGGTCTGGGAGATCATAGTAAAAAAGTATAATCTCAGAGCTATAGAGTTAGAGTGTATCTTAGGCGAGTCTCATTTTTACGCAGACATGTGTTTTGCTTCAGGTGTAGACGAATCACCACCTCCGACATTTGTTAGTTCTATTAAAATTAAGGAGCATGGATTTAATCGAGTTTGGAATACCGAAGAGAGTTTTTGCTATTGGCTTAGGGATTTGCAAAAACGTAATATCATCCCGTGCTATGATTAAACAAAAGCAATAGCTCATTAATTTTATATATGTGTAGTTTTTCTTGATAGACTTTAAAAAAATCCTCAAAGAGGGGATCCACCTTGAAACCTCAGGCTCGACTGGTCCCGCAAAAGTTATATTTCAAAATCCTGATAAGATAAAAGCGGCCAACGCTGTCGCGAGAAAAGTTCAAGCAATTCGGACGAATTCAAAAATACTGACCGTTTGCTCTCTAAAACATGCTGGTGGACTTTTGGCACAAACTTTACCAGGATTAGAAATCGGGGCACTAGTAGAAATAAAGCAATTTAACGCCTTTGGGTGGGGCGAAGAGATAAAAGAGTTTAGCCATACACATTTAACACCGCATCATATCGAGTTACTAAGACAAACGAAGAATTGGGGTCGATTAGATTTATCGCACTTGAGGATTACTTGTGGTTCCGACTTGGTAACGCCGACCATGATCCAGGAGTGTTTGCATCAGGGAGCGATTTTTACGGTTAACTGGGGGATGACCGAAGTTGGTCCATGTGCTATCAATAAAACATTTTATCCAGGTGACGAGGTTCCTTTGCTTGATGGTCATTTTTTTATTGGATCTGAGATTTATTGTGATTATAAGATTATTGATAATGAGCTTATAGTTAAAGGAGATATTTGCGTGTATGATGACTGGTTCGACACAGGGGACGTCGTAGTTCGCAAAAATGGGAACTTTTTCTTTCAGTGCCGAAAAAAAATCGCTGTCTCTAACTAAGTTGCGAAAGGATTCTATTTTATGAAACATGTTGAAGCATATGGTACGAAAGCTGCGGATAAAGACTTGGAGCAAATGACGATCAAGCGGAGAACTTTACTCCCTAGTGATGTACAGATTCGAATTACTTATTGCGGCGTGTGTCATACAGACATTCATTTTGCGAGAAATGAGTTGGGCATGACAGAGTATCCGTGTGTTCCAGGACATGAGATTATTGGTCGAGTGATAGGTTTAGGGAGAGATGTCAAGCGCTTTCGACTTAATCAATTGGTCGGCGTTGGTTGTATGGTAGATTCGTGCAATGAATGCTCCTCATGCGACGATGATCTAGAACAGTTTTGCGAAAATGGTATGACGTTGACCTATTCAAGTCCAGACCCCATTTTAGGCGGTATGACAATGGGAGGTTATTCTCAGGAAATAGTCGTTGACGAACGGTTTGTCTTGCGATTAGAAGAAAATCTTGATAACCCAGGGGCCGCGCCACTTTTATGTGCTGGAATCACAATGTATTCACCTTTGAGGCAATATGGTATTGGTAGGGGCGATAAAATCGGGATTATTGGGCTTGGCGGATTAGGACATATGGGAATAAAACTAGCAGATGCAATGGGTGCTGAGGTACATGCAATTACTTCTTCTGAAAGCAAGTTTCAAGATGCAATTGATTTAGGAGCAAAAGGGGTTCTTATTACGAGTGATGCTCAGGCCATCGAATCTGAAATCGGAACCTACGATTTGTTGATAAATACAATTCCAGCGGATCATGACTTTTCCCAATATCTTGGCTTACTCAAACGTGATAAAACAATGGTTATTGTGGGTGCCTCGCACATGAAAATGTTCTCCATGAATCTTTTATTTGGACGAAAAAAAGTAGCCGGCTCACTAATTGGTGGGATCAAAGAAACCCAAGAAATGTTAGATTTTTGCGCAAAAAACAATATTTTTTCAGACATAGAAGTTGTCCAGATTAAGGATATTAATAAGGTTTTTGATAGGGTTGTTTCAAATCAAGTTAGATATAGAGCGGTTATTGATATGAGTAAGTTAACTTAATGAGGATAGAGAATGGTAAACGAAAAACTTGTTTCAGCTCATTATGATAATGAGGGCTTGTTTGGATTAATTAGTGAAGGATTGAGAGCACTTGGTCTAAACCTAGACCAAATTACGACAACCGATCTTTCGCCAGTTGATGAATTTCACTTAGGAGGTGCCGAGGGCACTAAATTTGTTATAGAAGAATTAAAAAAAATTAAAAAGGGTGAATTATTGGATGTTGGTTGCGGGCTTGGTGGTCCTGCACGCCATATATCAAGGATCTTAGACTTAAAAATTACTGGGATTGATTTAACGCCGTCTTTTGTAAAGTGTGGCAATAAATTAAGTGAAATCTTAGGGATGAAAGAATCAGTTGAATTGGTTGAGGGAAGTGCTTTAGAGACCTCTTTTAGTGATGATGCATTTGATGCAGCCTATATGGTACACGTGGGCATGAATATCGATAAAAAGGTTGAGCTTTTTGAGGAAGTAAAAAGACTACTAAAACCGGAAAGTCTTTTTGTGATTTATGATGTTATGGCTGTGGGGTCCAATGAAATCACTTACCCCGTTCCTTGGGCATCAAATGTAGGTGAAAGTGCCGTAGAAAACTTGGAAAACTATTGTAGGTACCTTGAACAGGTAGATTTTACAGTCATCAAATCTCAATTACTCACTGACTTTGCGAAAGATTTTATTGAACAAGCCATAGAAAAAAGGAAGATGGAGGGGATTCCTTCGTTAGGATTACACCTCCTTTTGGGGGATACTGCAGATATAAAGATGAAAAATGTTTTTGAACAAGTATTAAAAGGAGACTTAGCGCCTGGTCTCATCGTAGCTCAAGCGCCATGAATAAATTATTTACCGAACGATAGTTCAAATCCGAAAAACCCTGATGTTCCATAGGTTCTGACGGCAAAAAGCTCTTCATATTTTTCATCTAATAAATTTTCAATTTTTAAAAAAGCTTTAAGTTTGTCTGTAATTAAATAGCTTCCATTTATCCCTACCAAGGTATAGGCTTCCATGTTCTCGCGGACGCTCGGAAATGTGGAAAAGTCATTATCAAAAAAGCTACCTGAATATGAAACTGAGCTGCTTAAAGATAATCTTTGATCCTTAGACGTCCAATTTGCAAAAATAGAAGCTTGTTGATTCGGCCGCCGGACCTCATCTAACCTTCTACCGGCGTTCTGATTTAACTCTGTTGAATCAATATAAGTATAAGAAGAATATATGTTAAATCCATGAGGAAGAATCAAGCCGAATTCGGCCTCAAACCCTTCTCTTCGACTTGTTCCATCGATATTATCGGCTGTAAATAAACCACCACCTATACCAACGAAGCCATCTATTTCATTTTCCAGTTTTTCGTTAAAATAAGTAAGTTTCACATCTAACATATTTTCTAAAAAGGTGCGTTCTAACCCAATTTGCCATCCTGTTGATTTTTCAGGAGAGAGATTTTGATTGCCTACGAAAGTTCCCCCTGAGGAAGCATTAAAGAATCCGAATCTTTCTGTAAAGTTGGGGGATTTTTGTGCTGTGGCGTAGTTTAATCGAACAAGTGTTTTTATCGGATAAATTTCATATGCTGTACCGACTTTAAAAGTGGTTATATCATTATAATTGCTGTTAATGTCGCGTCTAACGGCTCCCGATAAATAGAGGTTTTTTTCTATTTTAGCGCCATATTCCCCAACGATACCTGTATTATTAATGAATTGATCCTGATTTGGATCTCCAAAATCAGAGGTGCCTCTTTGCCTAAATCTTTGGTGTTCTCTATCTACCGCAAAAGTGAAGGCATGTTTAATATCAATAAACTTTTGTGTTTGAAATTTTAAATTTGATTGAAATGACAATAAGTATTTGTCCGCCGCTACTTTATCTATAGAGTCACCATTCACGTCTTTATTATTGCTATTCGTTGATGTCCAGTTAATTCTTAAAGTGTTATTCAAAGTTTTGTCAAATAAATGATTATCTAATTTTATCGATGTGTATGCCCTTCTGGCTTTCTGTTTATTGTCTATATCACTCAAAGGAGAGCCAGTGTCAGTCTCGGTGACTGATTCTTGGTAACGTGTAAAAAACTCTACCGTGTTCGATTCATTTATTTTGAAGTCTGCTTTAGCATCAATTAGCTCGCTTTCATATCCATCTTCCTCGTTTCCTTGCAAAGCTGTGTTAATACCTCCGAGATTAATTCTGTCTAGAACTAGCCTAAAAGAGTGTAAGTCGTTTCTTGATGATAATTCGATGTTTTGATGATCGAGTCCATGTGTTCCAGCATCTGCGCTTACCTTCGCATGTTTACCGTATTTGGGTTTCTTCGTGACGATATTGATAACACCAGCGACAGCGTCTGATCCCCACAAGGCACTATGTGGTCCTCTTGTTACTTCGATTTGGCTTATGTTGCTACTAGGCATGTGCCCAAAATCAAATTCATCGGATAACGCCACATCATTCATTTCCATCCCATCGATAAGCACCATTACATGATTTCCTTCTGCACCTCGCATACGGACTTGAGTAAATTTTCCTAACCCACCGTTGTTGCTGACTGTAAGGCCAGGGGCTAGTCGTAAGAGATCCGATGCAAAGTGTGAGTTTCTATTTGTAATGAGTTTTTCATTTAAAACTGTTGAAGCCACGGTTAGATTTCGTTCGGTTTCCGCTATCCGAGAGGCGCTTACGACCAAAACCTCTTCTTTTGTTTCTGCTAACACCGCATTTCCCATTGCTGTAAAACCAATGACAAGTATGATTCTTCTAATAAATAGGTTCGGTTTCAATAGATTTGTCTCCTATATCTTTAAATAAGGAGAGCAAAAAAGTTGGTTGGCTTATGACATAGCCACACGATTATTCTCAGCCACGGCCCACCGCCTATTGCTCTCTTGATGAATCGGCCGGTATCCGGGCTCATACTGCGATTTCTCGGGCCATTCCCTTCCCATAGATTGTTCTACAGTGGATTAAATGGTTCCAGTATTTACCGTTGCGGGGGCAGCGTTGGATTACCTCTTTCGAGTTCACCAACTTCCCGTTTAACTATATAAAATTAGCACCGATACACAAATATTAACATCAATTGGAGGAAAAACAAGCTCGACTAAATTTTTACGAACTTATACTGATTAGAAATAAAATGTTTAACAGCGGCAATAGCATTTTTGTCATTGGCCAGAAGGTTCGCAAACAAGTCGCCTTCCATATCAACAATATCTTTTGTTGTTCTACCTTGCGCGGATTTGACTAGCTGCTTTATGGCAGCGAGCGCAGGGCCGGGCCTGTTCCCAAATTCTATACAAATAGATGTCGCAAGAGATAGTGCCGATTCCTTTGCAATATGGTTGACTATACCCTCTTGCAAGGCTTCTTTCGGCGAAAATGTCCTCCCTCTTAACAACCATTCAAGCGCTTTTCCCGTGCCAACCAAGCGAACAAGCCTGCCTGAAGCGCCTGCTGATGGACTCAATCCCATCTGGATATCGGTTTGGCCGATATAGTAGTCCCCGTCTGAAGCAATCCTGATGTCGCAAGCTAGAGCGAGTTCGAACCCAGCTCCAACACACATCCCGTTTATAGCCGCAATAGTCGGCTTACAAAAATTATCGATGTCTTCCCAAAATTTACGTAAAGGAGTCTGAGCGAATCTAGGTTCTGCGAGCCCCGATTTCCTGTGTTCCTTCAACGCGTCTGACATCTTTAATACTTCTTCTGGGGAAAAACAATTAAGAAATACAGATGAACTAGCGCCAGTAAAAATCACTGATTTAACGTTATCGTCGAGCCTCGCTTTTTCAAGCGCTTGAGACGCCTGCTCTACCAATTTTATGGAAATGAATTCGTTAGGCGGGTCATTAAAGGAAATGATGGCGATATTATCTTGCGTGCTATAATTAATAGTCATATGCATCCTCCGTGGCAAAATGTTAATTGTTTAACAAAATAGATTCACTCATTATGTGACGGGCAAAAATTAATATACTGTATTTCTAAATATTTGTAATCTAAAAGGCTAATGAATAGAGAAAAAATACGGCAACAAATTCATGATCCGAATTGTAATATATGCTTGAGATTGTGTAGCGCTCTTGAGGAGGTAAAGAAGGCCTATCCATCATATTTTTGTGCTCCTGTCCCCTCGTTTGGGCCGATTGATGTTGAGTTGCTGATTGTAGGTTTAGCGCCAGGATTGCACGGTGCTAACGCAACTGGAAGGCCTTTTACAGGTGATCACGCCGGATTACTGTTGTTTGAGACCCTTCATAAATACGGATTTTCTAACCGAGCACTGTCTGTCTCTAATGATGATGGTTTAAAGCTGAATAATTGTAGAATTATAAATGCAGTAAAATGTTGGCCCCCAAAGAATAAACCTACGCTTCAAGAAATAAAAAACTGCAATGGTTTTTTAAAACATGAGATAGCGGCAAGCAAACCAAAAATTATCCTTTCTCTCGGTAAAGTTGCCCACGAGGCCGTACTGAGATCTCTATTTCTGCGTCCTTCAGATTTTCAATTCCGTCATTCGCAGGTTCATAGATTATGCAGCAATGGTATTATCCTGATAAACTCTTATCACTGTAGTCGATATAATACCCAAACTGGCAGACTAAGTAATGAAATGTTTTATGCAATATTTGATAGAATTTTGACCATCTTAGATTCATGATAGAAAAAGCTAGTACAGTCGAATTACTCAATCAGACTAAGAATTTGCCTGATTTGCCCGGGATATACAAAATGTTCTCTGCTGAAGACAAGTGTATTTATGTTGGAAAAGCTAAAAATTTGAGGAAAAGGGTTTCAAGTTATTTTTTAAATTTAAAAAATCACACAAGAAAAACACAAGCGCTCGTGATAAATACGGCGCATTTTGATGTTACGGTTACCGAGAATGAAAATGAAGCTCTAATTCTTGAGAGCAATTTGATAAAAGAGTACCGACCCAGATACAATATTTTGTTAAGGGATGATAAAAGTTATCCTTTCATCATGATCGAGGAAAAGCATCCTTTCCCGAGATTAGTTTTTTATCGAGGTGCTCGAAGTAAAAAAAGCAAATTTTTTGGTCCTTTCCCTAGTGTCTTTTCGGTAAAGTCAACACTAAATATGCTTCATAAGACTTTTCAAATCAGGCAATGTGAAGAAAGTGTTTTTGAAAATAGAAGTAGACCGTGTCTTCAATATCAAATAAAGAGATGCAGTGCTCCTTGTGTCGGGCTTATTGGTGAGGATGCCTATAAAAAAGACTTAAATTCTGCAGTCATGGTGCTTGAAGGAGACAGCAAAGAGCTTGTTACGCAATTAAATGAGGAAATGGAAATTGCCTCTAAAAATCTGGATTTTGAGAATGCTGCGAGATTTCGTGACCAGATAAAAAATCTATCATCCCTTCAGTTAGAACAATCGGTTCACAATCAAAAAGGTGACGTTGATGTTATTGCGGTTGGCTTTGATTCAGGGGTTGCTTGTATTCAAATTTTTTTCGTGAGGAAGGGGAGAGTGTTGGGAAACAAATCCTATTTTCCTGCAAATACTTCAGGATGGTCATCTAAAGCGGTTCTTAAGGCTTTTTTAAGTCAATTTTATTTGACCTATCACAGCGATAGAGAGACACCTTCTGTGATAGTGCTAAATGAAACCCTAGAAGAGTTAGATAACCTCGCTGAGGCAATTAAACAAGTTTGTAAAAGAAACGTATCTCTAGCAGTAAAACCCTCGAAAGGTAATAATAAAAAGTTAATGGAGCTCGCAGAAAAAAATTGTGGATTAGCTCTTCAGAGAAGACTTGCATCCCGTGCAAGCTTCGGAAAAAGATGGTTGAGTCTTCAAACTGAGCTAGGGCTCTCAGAGCTTAATTCTGTTGAATGTTTTGATATTAGTCATCTTGGTGGTGAAAATCCGGTAGGGTCATGCGTAGTTTTTGATAGCAATGGACCTAAAAAGTCTTCCTATAGGAAATTTAATATTGAGAATGCAAAAGCCTCGGATGATTATTCAGCGATGCTGGAGGTCTTACAAAGAAGATTCAAGCGCATTTTGGCAGAGGGTGGTATTTTGCCCGACATTCTTGTGGTGGATGGCGGCAAGGGACAGGTCACACAAGCGCATAGTATTATAAGCGGATTGCAAATCAATTCAATTAAAGTTATCGGAATTTCAAAAGGTGTTTCGAGGAAAGACGGATTAGAGCGTTTCATATCGGTCAATAAAGAAGGGAAATTTAAACAGCTTAATTTTACAAGTGAAACAAAATTTATCTTGCAATATATTAGGGATGAAGCCCACAGATTTGCGATTGATGCCCAAAGAAAGTCTAGAACAAAAAATAAGACTAAATCAAAATTAGATTTGATTAAAGGGGTGGGTAGTAAGCGCCGAATTAGTTTGGTTAAACATTTTGGTGGAGTTGTCGGCGTTGAGCGCGCGGGGGTTTCTGACCTCGAACGAGTTCCGGGCATTAGTCGAAGCTTAGCGCAAAAGATCTACGATTCTTTGAGGCTATAATAATGGTGAATCTTGCAAACTCATTAACCATCACACGTATAGCCCTGGTTCCTCTTATAGTTGTTTTGTTCTACTTACCCCTCAATTATAGCAATCACCTAATAATGACTTTTTTTTTGATAGCAGTTGCCACTGACTGGTTAGACGGCATTGTTGCGAGAAAATATGGCCAAATCTCAAGCTTTGGAGCATTTCTCGATCCTGTTGCCGATAAACTGCTAGTCTGCGTTATTTTGATTGTCTTATTACAGAAAAACCCAAGTGTCATACTAATGTTCCCAGTGACAATCATAATATCCAGAGAAATCGGTGTTTCGGCCCTAAGAGAATGGATGGCAAAAAGCGGAAAATCGACCATTGTCGCCGTAAGTTTCAAAGGAAAAGTTAAAACGTTTCTTCAAATGACCGCATTAGCCCTATTAATTGTTGGTTCGGGAAACACTCAGTCCTATCACTTTCTATTTGGACTGATACTATTGTATGTAGCAACGATTCTGACCTTATGGTCCCTTTGTGATTATATTAAAAAAGCTTTTGGCTAAGATGTTTTTTTTGGACACTTATGATAATTGGCAGTATCATATATAGTTTAAAGTAAAAGCTTTAAAGCAAAATTTCTGTTATCTGCGGGAATAGCTCAGTTGGTAGAGCGATACCTTGCCAAGGTATAGGTCGCCGGTTCGAACCCGGTTTCCCGCTCCACGTTCCTGATAAAACGAGTACATTTAGAGAAACAATAATAGGTTTTTCTATTAGAAACAAACTAGATAAGATATGATTGTAATCTTTTCCGCAGTAAGAATGATTAGAAAGTCTAACCTTTATTTAACATTAATCTTTTTGATAACGCTATCGTTTGTTCAAGCGTACGAAGAAGTTGAGGTAATAGGCATTTCACCTAGTGGACCTGGTTTATCAGTAACTAAAAATGCGCCCTTTTCAGGTGTCTTTATTGATGAAACCCTAATTGAAGACTCAAAGCAAAACGATTCTACAAAATTATTAGTGTCGGAAGTTCCCGGTGTAAGCGTAAATTCTGTGCAAAATGGAGTATTTCAGGATGATTTGATGTACCGCGGTTATGCTGCTTCTCCGCTGGTAGGAGTGCCTCAAGGGTTATCAGTTCTTGTAAATGGGTTTAGAATGAACGAACCCTTGGGAGACGAGCTCTTTTGGGAAATCATTCCGTTACAATCAATGAAAAGCATTAGTTTTATGAGTGGTGGTTCACCTCTTTATGGACTAAATGCGTTGGGGGGCGCAATATCTTATGAATTAAAATCCGGTCTAGATTTTGAAGATACCGAATTGAGTGGGCTCAAAGGATCGTGGGGACGAAGTGAAATAGGAATGGAAACAGGCTTTGTTAATTCAACAAAAGAATTCGGTGTAATATTAAATTATAAATTTTTTGACGAGAATAGTTGGCGAGAGGAATCCCCTTCTGACTATCACTCTATGTATATCAACACTCAGTATAAATCTGATTTTTTCGACTTTAATTTAGGTTATTTACACGGGAACTCTGAATTAACCGGAAATGGTGTAGTGCCTATTGGATTGTTAGTTCTTGAAAGAGATGCCATATTCACCGCGCCTGATTCGAAATCTGCTATAGCGAATATGCTATTTTTAGAAACAGACATTGTCTTGAGCGACGATAGCAGGGTGGAGTTCGATACTTTTTTTCGTTTATCGAAGTCAAAATCGTTCAATGGTGATAGTTCAGAATTAAGTTTATGTAATTTTTCAGGTACCCAAGAGGTTTTGATAGAGGGCTTGAAACCAAATTTTTTTAACCTGGGCCTTTCTTTGGATCAAATTTGTGGTCCAAGCAATATATTCGGTGCTTCGAGTACTGATCAACTTGAGAACGCTCTAGAAAGTAGTACTGGATTAAATTTTGACCTAGATGAGCTCGATGATGATGAGATTTTTGGCACTGGAAGATTGTCCGATCAGGCTATAAATAATCAATCTGATAAAAAGCAAAATTCGTACGGATTGTCATTTAATTGGTTCAAAGAATTTGACACCGAATCTGTTAAATCAAAAAATTTATTCGGCTTTCAATGGTTCGAGGGAAGATCGAGATTTTCATCGCTTACTGAGTTGGCCAATATCAATCCGATTTCGAGGAGTACTGACGGTTTGGGTCTCGGCACTTTTTTAATTGAAGAAAGCACAATTGTTGCGACTACAACTAATAGTTTGAGTGGCTATTTCAGTTCTTTGATTGAGGCCTATGATAAATGGACCGTGAGCATTGGTGGGCGTTATAATTATTCAAATGTTCACATCCGAGATAAATCAGGAATTAGATCGGAATTAGATGGTTCTCATAAATTCTCACGATTTAATCCAGAACTAGGAGTAAGTTATGCGATCGATAAAACACAATTTTTGTATTTTAGATATAGCGAATCTTCTCGTATACCAACCCCAATTGAATTATCTTGTAATGAAGAGACATTTCGAATCGCACGAGAGTTAGCCGCCGCTAGAGGGGATGATCCGAATGATATTGATTTCGAGTGTAGGTTACCTAATGCCTTCGTAGCTGACCCTCCGTTAGACCAAGTCGTTTCAAAAAACAAAGAAATCGGGTATCGAATTCAAAGGGGTTTTAATCTATTTGAAGTAAATTTTTTCTATAATGATACCCATGATGATATTCTTTTCCAATCTACGGGAAGAGGTACCGGAATTTTTAATAATATAAACAAGACCAGAAGGATTGGTGGGGAATTAAAATATATTTTCAGGAACGAAAAGATCAAATTTTCAACCTCTTATCTGTTTTTTGACCCCACGTTTGAGGATAATTTCTCGGTCGTGAGTCCTAACCATCCGCAAGCAGATTCGGACGGACGGATTCTTGTTTTTAAAGGTGATACTATGACGGGTGTATCGAGACATCAGGTAAAAGCGAATTTCGACTTCTTTGAGCACAGTAAATTTCCTGTGTCGATAAAAAGTCAGTATTTTTCCGGTCAATTCCTTAGAGGCGACGAGTCAAATAGTTTAAAAAAGACAGATGATTACATTAATGTTGATCTAATAATAAGAACTAAATTACAAAAAAATTTTGAAGCTTTTTTACAGATAAACAATTTATTTGATTCAAAATATGAATCGTTTGGTTTGTTAGGCGAAGATCCTCGTTCCGTTATAAGTACATTATCTGGGTCAGAATTCAGATACTTTAGTCCAGGTGCACCTAGAGGGACTTGGCTAGGATTCGCCTTCAAGCTTTAGTTTGGCAAGCCCGGGGTGTGAAGTGAGTTACTGGTTTTGGAATACTGTTTGTAAAAAAAAATCACTCTAGTTAAAAAGAAATTAGGAGTAAAGGATGACATATTGTGTTGCTGTAGCATTGGAAGAAGGTTTGGTTTTTTGCTCTGATTCGAGAACAAACGCGGGCCCAGATCGCGTTAGTAAATATAGTAAAATGCATCGTTTTTTCCATTCAAAGGATAGGGTATTTGTTATACTAAGCGCTGGTAATTTGGCCACAAGTCAAGCAGTAATGTCTGAAGTTCAACGCGACCTTGAGGGAAATACAGAATCAAAAATACTCACCACTAGTTATATATCAGACATCGCGGAATATTTAGGGGGTCTTCTATTAAAACAAAGAAAGAAATACGAATTTTCCGTTGAGCAAACCACGATGATTGACGCTGGAGCAACCCTGATACTCGGAGGCCAAATAAAAGGTCGTAAACCAGAGTTATATATGATTTACCCGGAAGGGAATTTTATAATCCCGCCAGAAACCCATCCGTATCTTCAAATTGGGGAAACAAAATATGGGAAGCCGATTCTGGATAGGATCATACGAAAAGAAACGCCTCACGATATAGCCATGAAATGTGCATTGGTTTCAATTGATAGCACGATGCGTTCTTCGGGAACGGTTGGCCCCCCTATAGAGTGTCTTTTTTACAGAGCTGATAGCTTACAACCGCATGAGCGTTATTTAGTATTTGAAGAAAGTAATTCCTATCTGGTTAAAATAAGAACACTATGGGACGAAAGTATAAGAGAGGCTTTTAACCAACTGCCAAACCCGGCAAATGATTTTTGAGCCTTTGGTTGAACTTTTCTATTAACGCTAACTTGCTTCTAGTTACTTCGTTAATAATAAAAGGGTAGTTGTCCTCAATGCCCACACTTCGATTGATTTCGTTAAGACTTATAGACGTATCTTGCCATTGGGAAATTTTCGTAAAAATATCTGACTTAGCTGAAAAATTATTAATCAGTCCAAATTCAGCAGCAGTCTCCAGACTCTCTTCGATACTTAGATAGTGACTCCACGTTTCTGCCCAATCTTCTAGATGATGCGCACTCGCATAGGGAGTTATGAAACTATTCTCCCAATTCAGTGGTGGGCCGTGCTTATAGAAATTAGCAAGAGCTTCGTTATAAGGCGACGCTCCAAAAGAGCAAAACAACTCTTCATATTCCGTCTGAATTTCCGGAAAAAGATGGATAAAATTATAAAAATGGTGTCCAGACTCGTGTCTAAAATGGCCTAATACTGTTCGATATATTTGATTGGTCGCTTCTTTTTGTTGCGCCCGAAAGACTGGATCGGCTTCATTAAGGTTTATGGTAACTATACCGTTTAAATATCCAGTCGAAATGTACTTTTTATAAACGTCAGGGTTTGTCCTTTGATCCTCGATAAAGTCAAAAGAAAATCCGTATTTTTCTGACCACCTTTTTGGAAAACACGGTATATCTTCTTTCCGAAGGGAATAAATCAATCTTTTTTTTGCCGCTTCTAAAATTTTCCATTTTTCAATATTTTTTTGATTACTTAAATTGGGAATAGTCCTATTGAATTCGCATCCAAAGCAAAGTCCATTGGGGGATTCTTCTGACGCCAACCAGTTACAAACCCCATAATCAATTCCATTTCGGCAAAGCTTATTATCACTTTTATTGCTGATGCATTTAAATGATCCTTTTTGAATATCAAAAGCAATCTCATTTTCGCACTTGACGCAGGTTCTGCTGTCAAAAAATAGTTCGGCCCCGCACTCACAGAAAAACCGTTTCATTATGTTACCTTTCAAACCATTGTTGATAGAGGGTTTTATTGATTTTTATTAGTCCTTCTTGGAATTCTTCGTTAAATTTATTTATCAGTCTATAGTCGGTAATATCAGATTTATATTTATTGACGAGTCGTTTTTGTCTTTTCAAAATCTTCTTTATTTCATAATTATCTGGAAGATTCGTTACTTCTTGGTCGATACTACTGACACAGTGAATTATTGACCTTGGGAAATCATTGCAATTTAGGATGAAATCTAAGGTTTGTTCTTTACTTATAACGGGGCCTTTAATTCTTCTAAAAGCGCTTCTCGCATAAAGGGCGTCTAACAAAGCGCCCCACAGAAAAGCTTGTAAATCAATATATCGCTTTTCTCGAGATATGATATCGCCTCCTGCTACCTTTAATATCCTTGCGGTCATGTCAGCTCTTTCGATTTTTCGGCCAATTGAAATAAATCGATAAGCTTCGTCTCTAGGTAATGAGCTTTCTATTAAACCGTTTAAAGCTTGAAACCTTTTAATTATTTCTTCTAAGAAGACTAAACGATTTCTTCTCCCAATCGATTTCATCGCATTTTCGTCCGTGTAAAGATACAATTGATTGGCTTGCTCCCATACATCCTCAGGAAGAACATCACGTGTTGTTCGTACGTTTTCTCTTGCACTATTTACTGAATAGGTAATGCTATTAGAAACATTAAGTCTGCTAATAAGAAATCTGTGGACATTTGCTTCATTTCTTGAACTAAAAATATGGTCAAATGTTTCTTCAGCATCTAGAATTTCAATAAGTATGAACCAGTCTGGTTCGGCACCTAACGGAATATCAAAAATCAGATGATTGTAACTTTGAATTAGTCGGGCAATATTTTCAGAACGCTCTAAATACCGTGACATCCAATACAGTCTCTCCGCAACACTTGATAACATTATCCTTTTTCCTCGATTATCCAGGTATCTTTACTTCCACCGCCCTGAGAAGAATTCACTACTAATGAACCTTCTTTCAAGGCAACACGGGTTAACCCTCCCGTGCTAACCCAAGAATTCTTGCCGCTTAGAATAAACGGTCTCAAGTCAAGGTGTCTGGGCGCTGAATCGCCTTGTATAATTGTGGGCGCCGTAGAAAGTGAGAGTGTGGGTTGAGCCACGAACAAATCCGGGGTCTTTTTGAGTAGTTCTGTGAATGTCTTTTTCTCTGCTAAGGTGCTGTTAGGACCAATAAGTATTCCTTTCCCTCCAGACTCGTTCACTGGTTTAACTACTAGTTTGTCTATGTTTTTTATAACATAGTCGGCAGTATCGGGCTCACGGCAAAGAAACGTTTCAACATTTTTAATAAGTGGTTCTTCATTAAGGTAAAAGCGAATCATTTTTGGAACATAAGCGTATATTGCTTTATCGTCCGCAATACCAGAACCAGGCGCATTAACGATCGACACATTGCCTTCTCTCCATGCTCGTATTATTCCTTTGCAACCTAGTAAAGAGTCTTTTCGAAAAATTTCGGGATCGAGAAACTCTTCGTTGATTCTTCGATAAATAACGTCAACTTTCACAAGTCCGGAGACTGTTTTCATGTATACCATGTTTTTTTTATCGACGATCAAATCACTTCCTTCGACCAACTCGACTCCCATTTGCTGAGCCAGAAATGCATGCTCAAAATAGGCTGAATTGTATATTCCAGGTGTTAGCACCGCTATGCAGGGACGTCTTTCAGCGGAAAACGAAAGGGAACTAAGAGTTTTGTATAATTGGGCAGGATAGTCGTCAACAGGCAACACGCTATGATCAGAAAAAAGATCGGGTAGTATCCTTTTAGTAATTTCTCGGTTTTCTATCATATAGACCACACCTGATGGTACTCGCAGATTATCCTCTAATACTTGAAATTCACCTTGATGATTGCGAATCAGATCAGAACCACAGATGTGAGCCCAAATTTTATGTTTTGGTTTAATTCCAATACATTCTTTCCTGTAGTTTGGCGAGTTCAAGATAAGTTCTTCTGGAATTATTTTTTCACGAAGGATTCTATTTTCGTTATAGACATCATGTATAAAATGATTAAGTGCTTTTGTTCTCTGAATTAGTCCCTCTTGTACTTTTGTCCATTCTGTTGCTGAAATTATTCGGGGAACAATATCGAATGGCCATGCTCTGTCTAAATTACTTCCTTCTGAATAAACAGTATAGCTGATGCCCATTTCTTTTACGGTTAGGACGGCTGCGTCTGAACGTTCTTTGATTTCTTCTTTTGTCGCTTGGTTAAGCCACTTCACAATCAAACGGGATGCTCTACGGGCATTACCTGAGTTAGTCAGCAATTCGTCGAAATGCTTTTTTGGATGATATAATTTCATCTGAATCCCTTTTTGACCGGTATCTTAACAATAATGGAGTTAGCTCAAATTTTCTAAATTTTTTTCTTATAAGGATATGCAAAACATATTGTGTGAATTTACCGAGGACTGAATATTGCTTAAATAGCTTTAAATTTTGTTGAACCGTTTTTCCCAAGCTAAAACTCTAGGATTCATTGTCTTAAACCAAATAGGGGGAACAAGGCTTAGAATAATCATTACAGGATATCCAAACGGAAGCTGGGGTGCCTGTGATATGGGATGATCCTGTAAATCTAAAAAATCTCTATTGCTTTTGGCATGGTGGTCTGAATGTAGCTGTAGATTAATTAGAAGCCAATTACTCGCTTGCTCATTCGAGTTCCAGCTATGATGAGGTTTGGTAGATTCAAACTTATTTAAACCTAAAGATTTCCGTCGGAGACCATAATGTTCAATATAGTTTGCCAGTTCTAGGTGTAATATTGCTACAAGGGCTTGGACAATAAAAAATAATAATCCTGAAGTTCCTCCTAGTATTACTGCGATACTTGTAAAGACTAAGGCTAGGCCGGAGTAACGCCAAAATGGGTTTTTCAGTGAATAGCCCTTCATTCCTTTTTTTCGGAGTCGAGTTGTTTCTTCATTCCAGGCAGAAATGAAACAAGAAGGAATAACCCGTAATAAAAATTGAAAGAAATTTTCGTTGAATTTGGCGGTTGCTGCATCCCGTGGTGTCCCTACATATCGATGATGAACAAGCAAGTGCTCGCTTCTAAAGTGACCATATAAAACGAGAGCCATGAGGATGTCAGCGAGCCATCGTTCTTTGTTGGCCTTTTTATGCATTAGTTCATGGGCAAAGGTAATCCCAATTGAACCAGACACAATACCCGTAACGAAAGCGACGCCAATTATCTCCGCTATTTGAATAGTTCCATTATTTGAAATTGCATGAATACAATAGACCAAAAGAATAAATTGGATTAGAGGCCACAGTTGGATTAGGTTCGGTATAAAATTATTTTCTTGGTTCCATATTGGTTCCTTCCTGTATTTATAACGCTTCAGCAAAAAATCGGTTATTGGAATTAAAACATATCCAAATATGGGAACGCCCAGCATAAATAAGCCGCCGAATTCAATCGCTAAAATTAGTAAAGGCACAAAAAAGAGATGGAGTGCAAACCGATAAGAGTGTAAGAATTTGAGAAATTGCATATATAATTATGGTCCTTCAGGATTTATGGTGCTTGGCAGAATTCATCAGATAAAAAGGGAATCTTGAGGCTCCCGTTTTTTTCTTCAATGTATCCTTTTTCGGCGAGACAAGCTTTGAATTTGCCTGCGGAGCAGGTTTCACGCTCGGAGTAGGGTGTTTTCATAATTACTTTCGATTCGTCCAAACAAATTTTTCTTGCGGCTTTTAACGATTCTAATGTTCCTGGCCCGTTATAATTAATGGTAGTTTGATTGCAGCCACTTGTAAGTATAATTATAGCGACGGTAGCAAAAGTTAGTATTTTGTTCATCTTTTATCTAAATTAATCAGGTTGTGTTGTCTGACCCCACTTGTCAAAGAAGGTTAGCTTCGAAGAGGGTAATCTTGATACTGGGCCAAAATTCCCTTTTGGATAGCCTATAGGAATTACTGCAACTATTCCATATTCTTCTGGAATATCTAATCTATGACAAAGTTCGCTTTCAAATACTTGGTGCATTGTGGTTAGACTTGCCCCTAATCCTTTTGCTCGACAAGCCAGCAGTATATTCTGTACGCATGGGTAAACTGAACCGGGTGAAGGAGGAGCCAACCCTATTCGGTCTTTTGCATCCACGGAAAAAGGCCAGTCTCTCTTCCCGCAAACAATTAACAAGATAGGTACGTCCTTCATTGTTTTACCAAACTCCATTGCCGTACGTAGGTTTCTTGCATTTTTTGAGGTGTCCGATTCGTCGGGAAGGATTGGCGTGAACCTCAGTTTCATTGCATCATCGTAAGCCTTTCCAAACCACGCTTTTTCTTCGGGGTTTTCCAGAACTATAAATTTATACGGTTGGGTATTAAGTGCGTTCGGAGCGCAAATGGCAGCATCTAAAATTTCTTCAATGACTTCCTTTTTGACAGAGTCGGACTTCAGGCGGCGCATCGGCCTCATATTTTTCATTACGAAAAACAAGTCGTTTTCATTTTGCATTAAAGTCCTCCTTTTGTGAGTTTAAGGGGATCAAGTAATTTTACTAACTCCTCCCTCGATAAATCGCAATACTTCTGAGCGACGTCTAAGATCGGTTGATTTTCCCGGTAAGCTTCTTTTGCAATTTGCGCAGCTTTCTCATAACCAATGATTGGGTTTAACGCAGTAACTAATATGGGATTTCTATGAAGAGGTACTTCTAAATTGCTATTGTTAACTGTGAAGGTTTTAATAGCTTTGTCCGCTAGAAGCCGTGAACTTGTACTTAAAATGTTCAGACTGCAAAGTAATTTTTCTGCAATTATTGGCAACATCACATTTAATTCAAAATTACCAGATTGGCCAGCGACGGTAATCGTCATGTCGTTGCCAATTACCTCAGCACAAACCATCGCGGTAGATTCGGGAATCACAGGATTAACTTTGCCAGGCATAATTGACGAGCCTGGTTGAAGCGCCTCCAATGTAATTTCTCCCAGACCAGCTAATGGTCCAGAATTCATCCATCTAAGATCGTTTGACACCTTCATTAAACTCACAGACAAAGTCTTCAGAGCGCCAGATAATGAAACCGCTATATCCTGACTGCTCATGAGTGGAAAGAAACTTTTGGGGTTAGTGAACTCCACAGTGGTAATTTGGTTAAGTTCTTTGATTGCTTCTTCGGCGAAATTTGGGTGAGTATTTATGCCAGTGCCTACAGCTGTCCCGCCCAGGGCTAAGGTTTGAATATCTTTTTGAATAGCTTTTATTTGATTAAGCGATGCTTGAATTTGTTGACCCCACGCTGCTGTGGTCTGCCCCAATGTAACAGGCATCGCATCCATTAAATGTGTTCTACCGGTCTTTGTTATGGTAGATAGAGTAGATGCTTTTTTATCTATAGTGGAAATAAGGTGTTCAATCGCTGGAATTAAATTATCCTTCAAGGCTATAGCAGCACTTACATGTATAGCAGTTGGAATAACGTCATTACTGCTTTGCCCAAAATTTACATGGTCGTTTGGATTTACTATCAACTTCGAAAATTCAGATGCTAGCATGGCAATAACCTCATTGGCGTTCATGTTAGAACTTGTGCCTGAGCCGGTCTGGAAAACATCAACAGGGAAATTTTTATGGATATTAGCGTCTGCGATTAGTTTATCGCATGCTTTGACAATACCATCGGCAATTTCTTGATCTATACACTTAAGTTTTGCATTTGTCCTAGCTGCTATTTTTTTAATTATAATTAACGCTTTGATGAATTCAAGAGGCATTCTTCTCCCGCTCACTGGAAAATTATTTATAGCTCGCTGGGTCTGTGCTCCGTAAAGCACATTTTTTGGAACTTCAAGTTCTCCCATGCTGTCTGCCACTTTACGCGTTTCTGATACTCGGTCTTTCATTTTTTCCTCGGTCTGCGATGGATTATATTTAGCATTAATTCTTTTAAAAAATAAAGATATTGTCTTAGGGAAAAGGTCTAATTTTTATTCACTTTTATCTTCATCTTATAAAAGGTGAGGCACTCGCCACTATTTTTATTCCCCAATTGTTCTCTTGTTTAGTCATAGTATACATTACTTCAGACCGCAAGATTTGATTGTCGTTACTATCCAACCTTGAAAAATCGAGTAGAATGAATGCCCTGTTTTCAGATTGATGGATGACTTTCAAATCGTTTATTACAGACTTTACCCATCCGGTTTTTTTAAGGTTTTCATAATTAATAAGTTCTTTACTGGCATTACTTTCAATTTTTGGTGTTGAGGTGTTATCTACTAGCCAAACGACAGGGAAGTGGAAAAAGCGATTAATATTTTTTTGGTTGTTAAAGTCTGCGATGTACTGTCTAACAAAATAATCCGGTTTTAATTCGTCAATGTTAAGGTCGTCAGAAAAGGCAACTTTAGTAGTAGTTGTAATCAAAAACAGAAGATAAAGAATTTTTTTCATAGTCGTCTCTTTTCGTTGTTATTTGTTTGGTATAAAGGGTCGAATTTTAGTTGTTTTGTATAAATTTACCTAGATTTAGCACAAATTTATAGTGATCACAGTTATTTTTCATGATAGATTCAAATATAGATAACAATACCGATTTAACTAAGCCCTGGGGAGGGATTAAAGCATGGATCAGGAAGTAATACTTACGCCGTCTCTAGCCATAGAGCGAATAAAAGAAACCTTAAAATTTAAAAGCAAATACGATAATTTTATCGGAGGAAAGTGGGTTAAGCCTCAGGATGGGTCCTATTTCGATAATATCACTCCGATATCGGGAGCAAAATTGGGTTCGGTCGCTAGGTCTAAAGCGGCGGACATCGAATTGGCTATCGATGCTGCTCACAAATCTCAAGAATCATGGTCAAAAAGTTCACCGGTGGAACGTTCCACTTTATTATTGAAGATTGCGGACAGATTAGAAGAGAATTTGAATGAAATCGCTATTGTCGAAAGTTTAGATAATGGAAAACCAATACGTGAAACAATGGCAGCGGACATTCCTCTTGCTGTTGACCATTTAAGATATTTTGCGGCTTGTATAAGAACTCAGGAAGGCTCCCTGTCTGAGATAGACAGTAATACAGTTGCTTACCATTTTCACGAGCCTTTAGGAGTCGTAGGCCAGATTATACCGTGGAACTTTCCAATTTTAATGGCGATTTGGAAAATCGCTCCAGCATTGGCTGCAGGTAATTCCATCGTCTTGAAACCGGCTGAGCAAACACCAATGAGTATAATGGCAGTTGTTGAACTAATAGCTGATTTGCTTCCAGAGGGTGTACTTAATGTAGTGAATGGGTTTGGAGTCGAGGCTGGTAAGCCACTTGCGCAAAGTTCGAGAATAGCTAAAGTTGCATTTACTGGAGAGACCACCACCGGCAGATTGATTATGCAGTACGCGTCGGAAAATATAATCCCAGTGACACTAGAACTTGGAGGAAAATCACCAAATATCTTTTTTGAAGACGTTATGTCTTATGATGATGAGTTCTTCGATAAATGTTTGGAAGGATTCACAATGTTTGCTCTTAATTCCGGTGAAGTGTGTACATGCCCTTCGAGAGCTCTTATTCAAGAATCGATTTACGAAAAATTCATGGATAGGGCGATGCAGAGAGTTAGTAAAATCGCAAAAGGTAATCCATTCGATCCTTCTACTATGATTGGCGCCCAGGCGTCTAATGATCAGTTTGAGAAAATTCTAAGTTATATCAAAATTGGAAAAGAGGAGGGAGCGAAGGTGCTCGCTGGGGGTAACTCTATTGATCATGGCGGAGAATTATCAAAAGGGTACTATGTTGAACCGACCGTCTTAGAAGGACACAATAAGATGCGTTGTTTCCAAGAGGAAATATTTGGTCCGGTTTTGGCGGTTACGACATTTAAAGACGAGCATGACGCACTGAAGCAGGCTAATGACACATTATATGGTTTAGGCGCAGGGGTTTGGTCGAGAGATGGCAGCAGAGCTTACAGAATGGGTAGAGAAATAAAAGCCGGCAGAGTTTGGACTAATTGCTATCATCTGTATCCTGCTCATGCGGCTTTTGGAGGATATAAACAATCGGGAATCGGGAGAGAAACCCATAAGATGATGTTAGACCACTACCAGCAAACAAAAAATCTGATGGTGAGCTACAGTCCTCAAGCCCTTGGTTTCTTTTAATCGACATGGGTGCAGAAGAATCGAAAGTGTCTATATCTGATGCTGCTGCAAAAATTGTGCGGCAGCTTAAAGATACCCACGGCGAACTCATGTTCCATCAGTCCGGCGGTTGTTGCGATGGCAGTGCCCCAATGTGCTATCCCGCTGGAGAATTCCGAGTCGGTAACAGCGACCATTTGTTGGGCGAGATCGAGGGATGTCCTTTTTACATCAGTGAGTCACAATATGAGCGCTGGAAGCATACTCATTTGACTGTTGATGTTGTAGAGGGGCGAGGCTCTGGCTTTTCTCTAGAAGCTCCTGAGGGAATAAGATTCTTGATACGGAGCAGGCTTCTAGAGCAGTAATTCATACATTGCTCTTCTTCACAATCAAAGTATAATCTAAACCTCATTCAGAGTAATTGTTTTGGGCTTTTTAGTATTTAGGCTGGGTGGCAGAGTGGTTATGCAGAGGCCTGCAAAGCCTTGTACAGCGGTTCGATTCCGCTCTCAGCCTCATTTACTTTTTTTGGATCTCAAAATTTGACAACATTGACAAAAAAAATTTAAATTGCTAGTGATGTTGATCCTGCTCCTGTTTGAAACGTAAAAATGTTATAACCATCTTTTTAAATTCTTGAGAGTAAATCGTGTTTGATAAAATTATAGGAAAAGCAAAACAGACTGCCGAAGATTTTAAAGAAAAAGCAGAGGGTGTTTCTGACAAAGTTGCAGATTCAGTCAACAAGGTCCTTGACGATTTTAATGGTGCAACACCTTCTTTAAAAAAAGCAGGTTACTTACTTGAGGAAATGGAAATTGAAATCGGGGTTCCACCTAAACTAATCCCTAGATTCAGTATATATAAGTCTCAGGATGAATTACGCGATGAGGCGGCTGAAGAGCTTAAAACAAATAGAGTGGGGAAAAATATCCTCAAAGGCTTGAATGTTGCAAGGTCGCTTGAATCGAAGCTGAGAGTTCGAAATATGGAGTTTTCCCATATAGAAGTTGAGATCGGCGTTGTTCCCACTGTGAAACTTAGATACCGGCCACTTACGCCCTTAAACACGTCGTCTCCATTAGATTCTGAACACAAATAAACCATTGGTCTAGATTTATCCTTTAATTGGTCTTGAAATGTAACTGTTTCAACATGACAACGGTTGTGACGATTAGGTATGCAACAACCAAGCATGGCCCATTTGGCAAATCTAATAGCATTCCCATCCCGATACCTAATATTGTAGATATTATTCCAATTAATACGACAGCTAGGTTGGGGTTGGACATTCTTTCGGCTGCCAATCCAGGTAAAATTAAACTTGCGAAGATTAAATATACGCCGGCGATAGGAATACAAGTGGTGATTGCAAGGGTGAACAGAACATAGAAACCATATGGATGTCTATGTAGGTTTCTCAACCACATCACAGCTAGTACTACTCCATAAACTAGCGCAAGTCTGGCAACATCATTCCAAGTTGTAAAAAGAATTTGGCCAGACAAAAGGTTCTTAATTAGCCCTCCAGCGTGAGGATGATCATCTACTAATAAGAATGTTATTGAAGCGGCAAGGATAAAGCTAACTCCAATCCATGCTTCAACTCTCTGGGGTAATTTGCGTTCAAGCATCCAAAAGATAGAGGCGAAAATTAAAACAAATATATAAGTAATGAATTGTAGAAGCCAGAACGGAGCGTCAGGAAAAAGAACCGTTCCAGCAATAAAGCCGAGCCCGGCAATGTGGGCTATCGCTAGATCAATGAAAATAATGCCTCGACGCACCACCTCTGCCCCGAGCGGTCCGTTTACTAAACTAATTAGTAAACAGGCAAACAGGGCTGGGGCAAATAGATTGAAGAGACTGGCATCAATCATTTATAGTGAAGAATTAATTAGCCTTATCGATTCATCGAACAAAGTGAACAGATTAGTAACTTTGGCATTGCCGCCAATTGTATATGGCATAACAATAGCGGGTCGCGAGGTTTTTTCGCTTAACCATGTCGCTCCCTTTGCAGGATCATACGGGCTTCTTATAATCAAAATATTATCAATATCCTTAACGGATGTGTAAAGATCGTTAAGGTCTCGTATAGTCGGTGGTAGGCCTGGTTTGGGCTCAATTGAACCCACTTCTTTGAGCTTCGCCCATTTAATAAAATAGCTGAAAGATTTATGATGGGTGACAATAGGGTGCCCCGCCAGCTTATCTATCTCTGTTCCCCACCGAGATAATGCTTCAGACCATCTTTTCGAGAAACTACTGAATTGCGCATCATAGAAATCAGACGACCCTGGGTCGATTGTTGACAGTCTCTTAGTCAACTCTTCGGCCACAATTAAAATATTGCGTGGGTCCATGTGCACATGAGGGTTCCCTTCCGGGTGAATGTCGCCCATTGAACGATCCACGTGAGAGTGGGGTTGTTCAATCAATTCGACATGATCTCCTGCCATCAAATATCCAGCGGTTCCGGGTTGTAACTTTGCACCTGCTTTTTGAACTAATATAGGCAGCCAACCAACTTCTAATCCTGCGCCGGAGCAGAATATTAGGTCAGTTTTTCTCACTTTAGCAATTAAACTAGGCCGAGCTCTTATGAAATGGGGATTTTGCTGAGCGTGCGTCGCCGAAAACGATTTGACTCTGTTACCCCCTATCTCCTCCGCTAGTGAGGCCCACTCCGGCTCACATGCAAAAACTTGAATGGTGTCGGCAGCATGAATAGCTGCCGACGATAGTCCTAAAAAGATAGCTAAGGAAGGGGCTACTATCTTTAAGGCGTGGGTTTTTAGTCTATTAATATTTATGTGCACCATGTGCTCTTATAGACATTATGTATTGAATCATGAATTGATTGTCATTATTCGTTCTGCTCAATTCATTATAATTGTATTGGAAACGCCATCTGCTGAATTCACTATTTGTATAGTCGAGCATAAAGCTTGCACTTCTTGGGTCATGACGTGTTCCGTCAAGACCTGTTCCTACGAGTCCTGCTTGAATGTCCGGAGATTCAAGTTCACTATAGCGAACTCCAGCTCTCCATTTCTGAGTAAATTTGTAAACACCTTGGGCATACCATCCTACTGAAGTGTCATCATGATTCACAGCTCCACCGCCTACGTCATAGGTTCCATCCTCGTCTCTCCAAAATGCTTCACCTTGTAATATGAACTCTCTCTCCCGTGCGTTACCAGTTGGTGCGAATGTGTATCTAAAATCCATACCATAAAGGTCAGTATCGCCAACAAAGGTAATCGCTCCTTCTTCGGTCGTCCTTCCACCTTTAGCTTCACCAATTAAAGCGTAACCACCTAGCCTCCAGCTTTGATTAGCACCAATGTCTGACCCAACTCTGGCAAAAGCAGACCATGCTCCGATTCCTTCACCATCACTTCCGCCGAAAGGAAAGTCGTCTCCTCTAAAGGCACCCATTCCAACTTCAGCATAAAAATCAGTAGGTAAAAGGTAAGAAACCTCTACGCCGTCATCATTATAGGCTTTATTAAAGAAAGCCCGATAGGGAAGTGGCCTGTCAGCAAAGTCATCAGTATGAGCATGATGCTCATTCAGATAACCAATGGTCCAAAAAGCTCGACCTGCTTTAATAGTTAGTCCGTCGATAAATTGTAAACCAGCCAGCGTCTGAAGATAAGCTTCTTCCAGCTCAACAATGTCTGAACCATCTTCACGCACGATAGCTGCTGTAAACGAACCGTAGAATTTGTCATCAACGTTTGCGGCAATTGTTAACTCAGATTCATCGATTCCAAGTCCTTCTCTGCCTCTTTCTCCTTCTTCACCTACTGCGAAGCCTTCCATTTCGCCACTAGATTCTGAGAAGGTTGTCGCTTTACCATTTAAAACTATACTTACCGCTGGATTGAAGTTAGAAACTTTCTTAGCCTTTCTGGGTAAGTTTTGACTGGAAGCCTTTCCCATGCCGCTTGAATTAGCTGAACTGAGTGCTTCTATCTTAGATTCTAGTTCGGCTATTTTTGACTCATATTTTTCTTGGATTGCAGCTAGTTCTTTTTTGATTTCATCGAGCGACGCGTGATTTCCCGCGAATGCTGTTGTCTGTAATGCAAAAAAGACAGCTAATGTATTTAAAGTTATAAATCGGAATGATTTATGCATTGTCTAAGCCCCTTATAAATTCATAAAGAGCGATATTTTATTATAAAAAATGATATGTTACAACATATCATAAGTTAAAAATTTTAATTCCCAGAGGAGATTCCTGACGCGTGCCACTGTTAGTTGTTCTTAATGACTATGATTACTATCTTATAGGAGTAATTTTGGTTGGAATAAATTTATGCTGAGGAGTGCCAGCAAAAAAATCACGATGCTTGGAATTTGTAAGTTCATTGAGGGCTATTCCCAGACGGCTTGTGAGACCATTTTCATCCTTATTGTCCATTCCCAAACCGTTGGGAAGAGATACATGACCAGATTGAATTTTATCGGTAATTTCGATAGGAATTATCGCTTCTCCTGATTCGGTTTTGATTATGACTTTAGAGCCATTTTCCAATTCTAATTTTTTGGCATCTTCGTCATTCATTTTTAGCAAACCATATTTATCTTTTTTTCTCCAGTTTTTGTTTCTGATTACACAGTTTGCGGTGTAGGCCCTTCGCTCCCCGGCTGAAAGAATAAAATTATAGCCCTCTGGAAAATTTT
Source organism: Pseudomonadota bacterium (assembly GCA_036130055.1). Classification (GTDB taxonomy): domain Bacteria; phylum Pseudomonadota; class Gammaproteobacteria; genus TMED69. The sequence goes on from JAYYOR010000017.1 coordinate 41,549, forward strand.
GGTCAGGTCCTATTTTAAGCTTTGATAATGATTCCAAAAGCTCCGGGATGAGGAAATTTATTTTCTTAGAAGCTACACCGAGCCTCGCCCAGGAGGAGCTTGGCTCCTCTTTAGAAAATACAAGACCATGCGGGTTAGAAATAAACTCATAGAACAAATTTCCCCCAAGATCCTTTGGTTCACCACGGATTCCCGCTTTTTCGATGCTATCGAAAGATCGAGTTGCAACTTTGTGCGCCGTTTTCCACAGTGACGCACTGTTAGCTAGTCCTTTTGGTAAAAATTGGCCTAATGTTCGATAAAGGACGACCGGCGCATATAAATTTATCTTTGGATTTTTGCGGGCCGCTTCTTCTAGAATTTGAGGGAAATGTTCTTTTCCCATTTTTTTTAGGCGTTCATTAATATGGCTTACTTCAATTGGAAGTTCATTGAGTTGCTCAACTATTCTGGCGTGAATCTCTCCTTCATCCAATACTTCTGAATTATTAGGCGGCTCAATTACGGGATGTCTTAAATGGAAATAATTATCAGGGAATTCAAAATTAAAAAATGTTGCTTCCGCTTTCTCGTACTGGGTAGTTGTTGGTAAAACATAGTCGGCGTGTTTTGCAGTTTCAGTCATAGCGATATCAATTACTATGCTGCAATCCAACCGACCCATCGCTTTTAAAAATTTTTTAGTGTCAGCAGTCGAATGTGCCGGATTAGCTGATTCAACTATCATTGCGCGGTATCGTGCTGGGTGATCGGCAAGTATTTCTTCAGCAACAATGTTGCAGGGAACCATACCACTAATAATTGGTGCATTAAGCACAGGTGAGCGCTGGGCAATGGTAGGATTTCCACTCAGCATAGGTTTGATACAGTTTGCAATGTACTGAGTACCCTGTCTTCCAAAACTACCTGTTATCAACCATAAAATTCTATGTAAATAACTCACGATTGTGGAGTGTCTATTCATTTGCACACCCAAATCTTCATGCCACGCAATGGAATCAGCGCTAGCTAATCGTTTGGCTAATCCGGTCATAGTCTCTTGCTCGATCCCGCAAATTTTACATAACTCCGGAATCGAAAATTGTTTGAATTGGCACAATGTTTCCTCGGCATTAATCGTATATTTATTTATCCAATCCCATTTAATTAAGTTCTCTTCAATAAAAATGGCGATAAGTGCGGAAAGTGCCCAAGAATCGGTTCCAGGTTTGAGTTGTATGTGATAATCGGCAAGTTCAGCGGTTTCGCTTATTCTCGGATCGAACACAACTAATGCCCTTCGCGGATCTTTTGAAATCTCTCTTAAAGTTTGTCGAGCTCGTTGTAGGCCATGAGAGTGCCAAGGATTTTTCCCTAAAAATACACCCACTTCACAATTGTCAAAATCGCCACGTTGCACGTAAGCTCCAAACATTTTGGCTGATACCCATCCTTCTCCAGTCTTTTCTTGGGCTAGGCTATTTGTCCTAAACTTTGCTCCAAGTGCTGCTAAGGTAGCTGATGCGTAATCACCAGGTAAATGATTGCCTTGTCCGCCGCCACCATAGTAAAAAATTGTATCTCCTCCATGATCTTGTTTTATTTGCGATAACTTTTGAGCAATCTCGGCAATAGCCTGTTCCCAGCTAATTTTTATGAATTCCCCACTTTCAATTTTTTTTAACGGATGCAGTAATCGGTCACTGCTATTTTGATAATGATCAACTTGACTTGCTTTTTGACACAAATAACCCCTTGACGCTGGATGCTTAGAATCACCTCGAACTTTTTCGATCTTTTGGCCGTTTTGCGAGATTTTTACTTCAATGCCGCAATTGTTTTCACAAAGTACGCAGGCAGTTGGTTTCCAATTGGTCATAGTGCTCCTCTAGAATAAAGGTTAACAGTGTTCTAAATAAATGAAAAGCAAATACGAAAGGTCAAGACAAAGTTAGAGAAATCTGCGATTATTAAGTTATGCGGAATTTTATTTTGACTGCTTTTTTTATGACTATTTGGGTACCTTTACCTGCTTCAGATCCATTATCGATTATGAAATATATCGAGCAAAACGACATAACTCAACCTAAGCAAATGGCGTCAGTTTTTCAACGTTGCTCGGGCTACTTTGCAGCATCCTATAAATTTTTACCAGAGGACGACCCTAAATTAGGAAAAGTTAAACAGCAATCTATTCAGCTTGGTGAAACGGCTGCAGTACTAGCTCAATTTTTGCTGGAAAAAGAGTCTTCACTAAAAGTTGAAGATTTAAGAAACAAAAATATTGAAAGGATAAAATTCTTTAGTGATCATTATCTCAACTTGCTAAAATCGGCTGATTCAAGTTCGGGAAGTCCGCTTTCTGCAGAGACCAGTGAAACCCTTACTAGTTGTGTTCGTTTTGTTAGATATGGCTCGCAAAAGCTTCTTTCCAATGAAGCCGCTAGCGAAGGAGATTAACGTTTTTGACTAGTTATTTATTGCAAAAATTCCACACTGGGGCTGCTCGTTAAATGGGGAGCTCAAGATATCCGTTTGGAACAAAAAGCACAGCAACAGCAGTTTGTAGATGTGGGCAAGTCGAGATTACTTTATCGACGCGAACGCCAGTTTTAGCGGGTTTCTGTCATTGTAAAGATTGCAGGCGTTCTCATGCGGCGCCAATTTATCATTTTGTGTATGGCGGCTCAGCCAATATCTGCGCAAAAACAGGGTGCTCAAAAGAAGGTACGTTTGAATTGATGATAAAGAAAGGCGTCAATCGTTTGGTAGACGCCAAACGACACCCAGATGAAGGACAATTCTCTAGTTTTAAGAAGAATCCAATCGTGGGAGGAATAGGCAGATTATTTTGTAAGGATTGTGGAGTCATGATGCTCAATGCTTTTTTTATGAGGCCTAATACTGAGATTAACCCTACTTCTGCGGCTATTGAAATGTATGGTCTCTTTACTGGTACCTTTACTGAGGAGATGAGTGCTTTCATCGAGAGTTGGCAGCCACAGTTCCATATTTGGTGCTCTCAGGCGACTCTTCCGGTCTCGATTTTTGATGATGGAATTGATAAATGGGAAACATGGCCGGGAGGAAAAAAATGGACCGGTTAGGCAACAGAAGAGTTAATTGTGCCAAAATTTAAGCAAAGTTGTCTCGGTTATTTATTTGTTTTAGCATTAATTATGAGTTTTATGTCTCTAGCTTCTCAATCTGAAGAAACCTTTGTTGATGTTTTTAATGAGACTTCTTCATGGCGTTTTATAGGTGACAGTGTAATGGGGGGCGTGTCGACTGGCAGCATTTTTTTTGAAACAAATGAGCAGGGAGAGAGGACGGCATGTTTGAATGGCTCGGTTAGCACTGCTAATAACGGGGGCTTTATTCAGATGAGAAAAGAAATAAACAGATCAGACAGGGAAGAACTTAAAGACGTCTCAGCAGTTGTTATCGAGGCAAGAGGTAATGACGAAGAATACTTTATTCATATTCGAACCAAGGGTATGTTGATGCCATGGACATATTATTATGTTTCTTTTGTTGCTACTTCAGAATTTCGTGAATTTGTATTCCCGCTTGATCAATTTAAACGCTCTGGACGATTTCTAGGACGGAATTTCCCGAGAGGACACGAGCTTAAGTCGATTGGGTTGGTTGCTTTTGGAAAGGATTATGAAGCTCAACTTTGTTCAAAAAAAGTTAGTTTTTTAAAACCTACAGATAGCTGATTTTGCTCTCAATGGACTACGGGTTATAGGTATATGTCAAAACTGATTTTGATTTTTTCGGATCTTGACGGAACAATGTTGTCTCATCTGGATTACTCCTATGGCGAGTTAAAAACTATAATAAAAGAATTAGGAAAAGAAAAAGATCACTATGTCATAATCCCATGCACCAGCAAAACTGAGATAGAAGTGCTTTCGTTTGGCAAGAATGTTGGATTAAGCGGGCCTTTTATCGTGGAAAATGGAGGTAAAATTATTACTGCTCAAGATGGGGTATTTTCTAACTTTCGTGATCATACTACCGTTTCTAGCTCGAAAATCCGGCACTTGATGGATAGCTTTCCTTTACATGTGCGAGAAGCTATCAGATGTTTTCATGAACTGTCAGCTGAAGAAATCGGCATTCTTACTGGCCTTAATAAAGTTGATGCGAATAACGCTAAAATTCGCAACCACAGTGTAGTTTTTGCATTGAAAGGAGGTAATGGTATTCTGACTGAGATAAAAAATATGTTGAAGAATACCAATTATAAACTTGAGGAGGGCGGTCGTTTTTTTCATATAATTGGAAAAAGAGATAAAGCGAAGGCCGCTCAAGAGTTAATTCAGTGGATTGTGCAGACCAAGCTATTTGCGAACATCGAGGTTTGGGCGTTAGGTGACGCGCCTAACGACACGGACCTTCTGAAGCTGGCAGATAAATCTGCTATTATAAAAAATGAGAAGATTTCTCAAGAAAACATAATTTCCCGTGTGCCTTCTGCTTATGTCTCTAATGACAGTGCTCCAAAGGGTTGGCAGGAATCATTAAAAATTTTAAAGAACTATAACCAGGCTTAAAAAATGAGTGATTTTTTTCAAGGTGGTCCAATAGCGACCATGCATAACCTCAATCTTAAAAGTACAGACGAACTCGAGCGGGAGCTTGCTAATTTCGGACAACGTAGGCCAATTGGTTTGGTTTTGCCCTCTTTATTTTCTGAGCTAGAGGGAGAGGCCTTGGCTAAAATTATATCTGAGTTAAAAAAAGTTCCTTACCTATCCCGAATAGTGATTGGTTTAGATAAAGCCGACAAGGCAGATTTTGAATTTGCAAAAAAATATTTCTCTAATCTCCCGCAAAAACATGCAATTCTTTGGCATGATGGGCCACGACTGAAAGAATTAGCACAAATTTTAGATGACAGTGGCTTGGCACCTCCAGAGCCTGGCAAAGGGAGAAACGTTTGGTATTGTTTTGGATATTTACTAGGGACTCGCTCTATTGACACAGTCGGTCTACATGATTGCGATATCATAACCTATAGTAGGGATATGCTGGCACGACTTCTATATCCTGTCGCAAATCCTTTATTTCCCTACGTATTCTCAAAAGGGTTTTATCCGAGAGTGAACGGCGATAAATTTGGAGGAAGGGTGGCGCGATTGTTTGTATCCCCCTTGATTAATGCTTTACAAAAAATTTGTGGGCGTAGTGAATATCTTTCTTATATTGAAAGTTTTAGGTACCCATTAGCCGGTGAGTTTGCGATGAGAGTTCATTTATTGCCTGATTTAAGGATTCCTTCCGATTGGGGATTAGAAATAGGCGTTCTCTCAGAAGTGATGAGACATTATAATTATAGAGCGATTACGCAAGTTGAGATTGCAGATATTTATGACCACAAACATCAAAAAGTATCTTTTGATGACCCTTCCACTGGTTTAAATCGCATGAGTACGGATATAGCTAAAGCAATTTTTCGAAAACTAGCCACAGAGGGTGAAGTTTTTAGTCTTGAAAAGTTCCGTACCATCAAGGCGACATTTTATCGAGAAGCCCTTGATAAAATTGAAAATTACTCTAATGATGCCATCATGAATGGATTGAAAATTGATCGTCATGGTGAAGAGGAGGCGGTCGAGCTTTTTGCTTCTAATATTATGACGGCTGGAGAAACTTTTTTGAATAATCCAATGGAAACTCCGGTTTTAAAAGCGTGGAGCAGAGTGCACGCAGCCTTGCCTGGTTTCATTGAAAAGTATGTTGAGGCGGTAAGGGAGGATAATGCTTAATCAGTTTTAAGATTTGTGATCCAAACGGTCTGATAAGGACTCAAATAAATTGGTTTTCTCGTATTATTGATTCTTTTATTGCTTAATAGTTCGTACCATTTGGCATTTTGAAAAAGGTTCAGCTCAACAAGTTCCAATTTTTTTCTTTTTCTCGTTAGGTTGGTGACTACAAAAAGCGATTGTTTGCGACACAAACTTTGGCGCCAAAAGCCAAATAGTTCGTCATTAAGTTGTAGGGTAAATTGGGTTGCGTCAGGATGAAAAGCCTTTTGTAATTTTCTTATAGTGATTCTTCGTTTTAACTCGTTAAAAATATGATGTTCTTTTGAGCCGACGTCTTTTAAAGCATGTCTCAATTCCTCGAGCTTCCATTGGTGACGATTGATTGCACGGTTATGGCCGGTTTGATTGAGCTTTTCGATGTCATTTTTTGAACCAAATAGACTTTGAACATAAAACGCAGGAATCCCTTCTATTGACATCATTATAGTTTGCGAAGCGATAAATCTATCAATCTGATAATCATCTACGCCATCGAAAGTCCCTTTTAAAATGTCGAAATATGTAATATTTAATTCATAAGGAACGTCTTTGTTGTTACGTTTTCTTTTTGTGACTTTGCCGCCAAATTTTTTTGCAGTCTCTACTATTTTATTTATGTCTTGTTCTGGTAGTAAGCCCTCCAGTGGCCTTAGTCCGATCCCATCGTGGGAAGCCGTAAAATTCAGAGATGTGCAATTTTCTAAGGTTGGTGGTTGTGTCATCATCCATTGTCTTAAAAACTCTGACTGACCGGTTAAAAGCGCATGCACTAATAGCGGAGGTAGGCTAAAGTTATAAATTATGTGGGCTTCATTACCATTTCCGAAGTATTGTAAATTTTCATGATTCGGGACATTGGTCTCTGTCAGAAGCAAGATCGGTTCTGGAGCGGTATCCGTAATTGCCCTAATTAATTTTACAAAATCATGGACTTCTGGAAGATTCAAGCAGCTTGTGCCTGATTTTTTCCAAATGAATCCGATTGCATCTAATCTGAATACTCTTATTCCCTGATCGTAATAAAATTTAAAAAGCTTTATAAATTCAATTAGCGTTGCAGGTTTACTAAAATCTAAGTCTATTTGATCGGGGCTGAAAGTGCACCAAACTAATTGTTTGCCATTTGCAGTTTTGGTCTCCGACAAGAGATCTGAATTTCTGGGTCTTATGACTTTAGTTATATCCATATCAGGGGGACAGGTTTTAATAAAGTATTTCCCTGGTTCCTTTGATTTTTTAAATTGTTGAAACCAGTTATGCTGGCTAGAAATGTGATTAATAACCACATCGCCGACTATTTTAGAAGAATCGCTAATTTGGCGGATATCCTCCCAATCGCCGAGATCATTTCTTACTTTTTCATAATCCATCACTGCGAATCCATCGTCAGAAGAAAAAGGAAAAAAAGGCAGAATGTGTACCAGGCTGAATATTCTATCAAGATCGACAGTTAAAAAACTATTTAGATTTTTTAGTGGCTTGCTCTGTCTATCCAAAAATGTGTCAGCATAGGTAATCAGCAGACAATCTTTTTCTGTCCAATAATTAAAAGATTGTGGCAATGGTTTTCGTTTTTCATTGAATATAAAATGCGACGAAATCTCTTGAGCAAGTTCTGGTGAATTACTCAAAGGGTAAAGTTTCTCTATGTATCTATGAATTTTTTTCAAGTTAATTTGAACCAATAAAAAAAATAAGTATATTTTATTTTTTGAACCAAAGGTAACTACTTTTTGGCTTAAAGTTGCAGAGAATTGGCGACCTAATCATTTTTCGGTGTATTGCCAAAGATTTGAAAAGTTAGTCTTAGGGTTCTTGAAACATTCAAGTTGATAGACTAAAGTGAATGTTATTAACCGAATTATCAGATCTTATGATTGAACTTTACAGCGCCTCGACTCCTAATGGATTTAAAATATCAATCGCACTTGAAGAGATGGAGATTTCTTATAAAGTAATCACCGTCGATTTTGAGTCTGACGATCATCGTTCCCCTGCCTTTTTGGCTATTAATCCGAATGGTCGGATCCCTGCGATTGTCGATCGGACCAATAATGATCTAGCGGTATTTGAGTCAGGAGCTATCTTAATTTATCTAGCCGAAAAATCGGGTAAGTTTTTACCAACTGTTGATGCTAGCACCGAGAGATCTAGAGTGCTCCAGTGGTTAATGTTTCAAATGGCAAATTTAGGCCCTATGATGGGCCAAGCAGCGACTTTTATTCGTTATTTTGACGAAAAAGTAACGGCCGCTATAGATCGTTATCAAAATGAATCAAACCGAATATTTGGTGTGCTAGATGAGCATCTAAGTAGAAATAAATATTTAGCAGGAGCCTATTCCATCGCAGACATGGCGACTTATCCTTGGTTATTCTTTGCAGAATGGTGCGGCGTTCCTTATGATGGGTATCAAAATTTAAATAAATACGTCGAACGAATAAAGAATAGGCCAGCGGTAGTGCGCGGTATGAATATTCCGAGCAACGTCAGTCCGGAGGACAGATTGCGAAGAGCGCGCTCAATAACAACTAAGTAAATTTTTCTATCAAGCTTAGATTTATCTAACTAGATAAGTTATTAATTAAAATAATAAATATTGTTTCGGAGAAGTAAATGCCTTCTATTTATAAAGAAAAAATTTTGGATGTTACTCATTACAATGACGGGCTTTTCAGTTTTAAAGCGACTAGAAACGAAGCTTTAAAATTCGAAAATGGTGAGTTTGTGATGATCGGTTTGGAGGTCGACGGAGTGCCGTTACTCAGAGCTTATAGTATAGTCAGCCCAAACTATGCCGAAGAGCTTGAGTTTTTAAGTATAATTGTTCCCGACGGTCCTCTAACGTCTCGATTGAAAAACATTAAGGTAGGCGACGAGCTTTTGGTTAGCGCGAAACCTACGGGGACATTACTTCTGGACCATCTTTTACCTGGTAAAAACTTATATCTTTTGAGCACTGGCACGGGATTGGCACCGTTTATTTGCTTGATCCAGGATCCGGAAACATATGAACGTTTTGATAAAGTGATAATTACTCATGGTGTTAGACTTGTATCGGATTTGGCTTATCGGGATTTTATTACCAAAGAGTTGCCACAAAATGAGTTTTTTGGTGATGAGGTTCAGCAAAAATTGTTGTATTATCCTACCGTTACTAGAGAAGCATTTGAAATCACTGGGCGTTTGACTGACGCTATGATAAGCAAAAAACTTTTCGAAGATTTAAATATGCCAGAGCCGAACAAAACTGATGATCGGTTTATGATTTGCGGTGGACCCGATATGTTGAAGCAAACTTGTGAAATACTTGACGGCTGGGGATTTGAACAGTCTGAGAAAAGGGGTTTTCAAGCTGATTATGTTATTGAAAGGGCATTCGTGGAACGTTAAATTCAGAATTACATTTATATGAAAAAGGTACCTTTTTTTGCATCAATACTTATTTTTTTTGTTTTCTGGCAGCAGTCAAACTTAGTCGAATCCTCTGAAAAAAGGAAGAATCATTATGAATTTTTCACCCTAGACTCGCATGTCGATACCCCGCTCATGCTGTCACTCCCGGGCTTTGACATAAACAAGAGATATAACTCGGAAAAGTTTGAAAGTTCAATTGATTATGCAAGGTTAAAAAGCGGAGGACTAGATTCGGCGTTTTGGGTTATTTATAGCCCGCAAGGTCCGCTAGAGAGAAATGCTTACGCAACTTCTTTAAAAAATGCCAAGCGACGGCTTGACCAACTTAGCCAAATGGTCTCAGAAAATCCAAGAAAGTTTGTTTTGGTGAAAAGCTCTGGTCAATTGAAATCCATGAAAGATGATCAAAGACATGTGGTACTAATTAGTATAGAGAATGCATACCCTCTGGGAGAGGACATCGATAATCTCGATTATTTTTATAATGCGGGAGTGAGAATGTTGGGGATAGTTCATTTTTCAAATAATCAATTTGCTGATAGTTCCACTGACCCATCGGGTGAAAAATGGGGTGGTCTTTCTCCACGTGGAGTCGCATTAATAAAGAAAGCTAATTCTTTAGGCATGATTTTAGATGCATCTCATGCTAGTGATAAAGCAACTGAGCAAATGATCGAATTGTCCAAGACCCCCATTATTTTATCTCATTCAGGTCTAAAAGCTGTTTTTGATCATCCAAGGAATATCGACGATGATTTGTTAAAAAAACTGGTAGAATCTGGTGGCACTATCCAAATGAACGCCTATCCTAGTTATCTGCGTCAAACTGAATATCCTGCTGAACGAGTTTCTGCATTAACCGCTTTCTATAAAAAACTATATAAAAAAGAAGATAATGAGCAGCCTATGCCATTTCAGGAATTTAGTCAGGGCGTCAAAAAAATTAAGAGTCTCTATCCAGCACAAGAGTCGACGTTTAATGATTTTCTAAAACACCTTCAGCATGCCATTAAAGTTGCAGGTCCTCAGCATGTTGGAATTGGAGCTGATTGGGATGGAGGAGGCGGAGTAGTAGGTATGGAGGATGTTGCTTCAATTCCAAAAATCACAACGGAGCTTGTAAAATTGGGGTTGTCTGATAACGAGATCCAGTCCGTATGGTCGGGCAACGTCGTCAGAATCTTTAAAGAAGTTGAGGAATTCAGCCGAAAGTCTGCACCCTAATCGTTTAATGGTACAATTAACTAAAAAAAGGAAAAACTAATGAAAGAAGCTTCAGCTCGACACATACTTGTTGAAACGGAAGAAAAATGCACTGAATTAATGGAGGAGATTACTAATGGGTCGGATTTTGGCGATCTTGCTAAAGCTCATTCCAATTGTCCTTCGGGGCAACAGGGCGGTGACTTAGGTACATTTGCGCCGGGTACTATGGTCCCAGAATTCGATAAGGTCGTATTTTCCGCAGAAGTAGGCACTGTGCAAGGTCCGATAAAAACTGATTTCGGATATCATTTGCTTGAAGTTACCAGTCGAACTGACTAGTTCGGCAATTTGCGAGAACGAGGAGAGAAGATTACTATGGCAGCTAATTTGCAAGAAAAAAAGAACACAAAGAATTGTGAAATTTTGATAATCGGCGCTGGGTTTAGCGGCGTTTATCAGCTATTTCGACTGAGAGAAGAGGGCTTCGATGTTCATTTAGTCGAAGCCGGAGCTGGGTTGGGTGGAATATGGCACTGGAACTGCTACCCAGGTGCCAGAGTAGACACACATTGTCAGATTTACCAGTTTTCTCGAAAAGATTTGTGGGAAGGCTGGAATTGGTCTGAGCGATTTCCGGGCTGGTCGGAAATGAGGGACTACTTCGACTATGTGGATGAAAAACTCGAGTTGAGCAAAGACGTATCTTTAAATACAAGAGTAGAAGCGGCCAGATTCGACGAAGCTGCAAGCCGTTGGATCCTTGAGACCGATTCTGAAGTTGATTTCGAGGCCAACTATATAATTGTCTGCGCAGGATTCGCATCTAAGCCATACATTCCGGAACTTCCGGGTTTAAAAGATTTCTCGGGTCCTGCTCATCATACTGCCCTTTGGCCTCAGGAGGGAATTGACTTTTCAGATAAGAAGGTCGGGGTGGTGGGTACAGGCGCTAGCGGTATTCAGGTCGCTCAAGAGGCGTCTAAAGTTGCGTCAGAATTGGTGGTTTTCCAACGAACACCAAACATGTTTTTGCCTATGGGGCAGGAGCGTTACACTAAAGAAGACAACATTAAGATGAAGAAAGAGTTACCGGGCCACTTTGACGCTAGGAAGGATAGCTTTGGTGGATTCGATTTTACGTTTGATCCAAAATCGGCCTTAGAAGTCTCTGAGTCAGAGAGAGAAAAAACCTATGAAAAACTTTGGAAAGCTGGTGGCTTCAAATTTTGGCTCGGGGTTTACGGAGATATTTATACCGACGAAACAGCTAATAGAACGGCATATGAATTTTGGAAAAAAAAGACGAGAGAGAGAATTAATAATCCTAAGCTTGCGGAGATACTGGCGCCTAGCGAACCACCTCATCCATACGGCGTCAAGCGTCCTTCGCTAGAGCAATGGTTTTTTGAGATTTTCAATCAAGATAATGTTGAGCTTGTAAATCTTAGAGAAGAAAGAATAGACAAGGTCCTGCCACATGGTATAAAAACGATAAAACGTGAGTTCAACCTAGATATCATTGCGCTTGCGACAGGTTTTGACGCAGTCACAGGGGGTCTTACATCTATTAATTTGATTGGCACGAATGGTGTGGCGCTTAAAGATAAATGGGCAAGGGGTGTTCGTACTCACCTTGGTTTGGCCACTGCAAACTTTCCAAATATGCTTATGAGCTATGGTCCACAGGCCCCCACAGGATTTTGTAACGGCCCGTCAAGCGCCGAGTACCAAGGAGAATGCATTGTGGATATGTTAAAATATGCACGCTCATCGGGTTATTCAAAATTTGATGTTTTGCCTGAATATGAAGAAAAGTGGAGAAACCACATAATTGACATTGCTAGCAAGACGTTATTTCCGAAAGCAAATTCTTGGTATATGGGCGCTAACATCCCCGGCAAAACACGCGAGATTCTCATGTATCCCGCGGGATTACCCTCCTATCTTGAAGAAGTGAAAGAAGCGGCATCTAATAATTACGAAGGCTTTAAGTTTTCGTGATCGAGATTTCTAACTAAATAATTCCAACACTTTTTAATGAATCATTCATGATTTTCGCGGCTTGCGATATAGAAGGGGTTTCTTCGAGGCGGTCAAGGTAATTTAGAATCGGTTCGTTCTCTTTCACGATGTCCCAATCATAAATTTTTGTGGTGCAAACTCTAGCGAATCCGATTTGAAAATAGGTTGTAATATCACTGAAACTCAATTCTTTACCCGCGATGAACCCTTCTTCAAAATTGCCTAATCTAAGTAGGGCACTAACCCCTTTTTTAATTTCCGGCTTACAAAATTCCTTTATCTGGTCACTTACGGTTTCGCCAAAATACGCTGCCCTAGTAAGAGGTCTAGATGCGCCATCAATGTACAACTCTGAGATCCTTCCTATCTCTTTCGCTTTTGCTCTCTCCCAAGGGTCTCTTGGATACAAGGCTGGGTTTGGAGCTATTTCTTCCAGATAGTCGAAGATTACATTAACCTCAGTGAGTGCGCCTTTTTCAGTTTCAATATACGGAACTTTCCCCATCGGGCTCGATTTCAGATGACTCTCTTCTTGTACTGGCATCTGATCGATTTCTGTGAATTCGAGGCCTTTCGCTAGTAGTGCTGCTCTCACAGTTGCCACATAATTGCTTAAAGGTGTGCCCACTAATTTAATCATATTCAACGCTCCCCCCAATTAAATTTTCTATAATATTATAATATGTAT
>JAYYOR010000018.1:0-26367 GCA_036130055.1 Pseudomonadota bacterium
ATAGTCTGGATGTTTTTTCGTTAAATGAATTTATTAATTTAGGAGAAAGGTGATGATTAAATCTTTGTTAATAGCTAATCGAGGCGAAATTGCTGTGAGAATTATCAAAACTTGTAGGAATATGGGCATTAAGACAGTGCAGGTGTTTAGTGATGCTGATAAAAATTCTTTAGCCGTCGCGCTTGCTGACGAGAGTGTCAACATCGGACCTGCGCCTGCCGCTCAATCCTACCTTAAAAAGGAGTTGATTATCGAAAAGGCTCTAGAGGCAAAAGTAGATGCGATTCATCCTGGATATGGCTTTCTATCCGAAAATGCCACCTTTTCTGAAAGTGTATCAAAAAAAGGACTTATTTTTATTGGCCCAACCTCTGATGTAATAGCAAGTTTAGGAGATAAGATTCAGGCTCGCCTCATAGCTAAAGCCTCAGGGATTGAGGCTGTACCAGGATATGAAATCGGTGATCTAGCTGACCTGAAAGTAGATGACCTTCGCTCAAGGCTTGGGTTTCCATTGATGATTAAAGCAGCCGCCGGAGGTGGTGGCAGAGGCATCAGAATTGTGCATTCAGAGTCAGATTTATTGTCATCACTCGAGACGGCCTCAGCAGAAGCAAAAGCGTCCTTTGGTGACGGTACTATTTATCTTGAGAGGTATATAGAAAATGCCAGGCATATTGAGGTGCAATTTATTGGAGATGGAGAAAATTTTTTGCACCTTTTTGAACGAGAATGCTCAATTCAGCGAAGAAGACAAAAAATTTGGGAAGAAGCCCCTGCTTCTTGTCTGACAAAAAAAGAAAGACAAGACGTGTGTGATATGGCTATCAAGCTGGCGGCTCACGTCAAATATAAGGGAGTCGGCACCGTTGAATTTCTATATGATACTGACCGAAGGGAGTTTTATTTTATCGAGGTAAATACGCGAATTCAGGTTGAACACCCTACTACAGAATTTATAACGGGTTTCGACATTGTGGAGTTGATGATCAAGGTTGCAGGCGGAAAAAAGTTAGATTTTAAACAAGAATCTGTGAAATTCAGAGGACATGCTATTGAATGCAGGATAAATGCTGAGGATCCTGAAAATAATTTCTTTCCCTCGCCGGGCGTAGTTAAAAAAATTACTGTACCTTCTGCCAATGAAATTCGTTTCGATACATTCTTGACAGACGGAGCAGAAGTTCCCCCATTTTACGATTCGATGGTAGGAAAGTTAATAGTCTTCGGTGCGACTAGGCAAGAAGCATTAAGTAGACTTGTAGGTGCACTAGACAAACTGCATATTACAAACATAGCGACCACCCTGCCATTGCATCAGAAATTAGCAAAGAACATTGATGTTATTAATAATGATGTTAATATCAACTTTTTAGAAAAAAAATTTTTAAAATAATTTATTTAGGAAGCGGTTATGGAGACACGATTTACTTTCGGTGGAGATGAGCACTTATTATGTGAATGTTCTGAGAATATGTCTTTTGAAGCGTTTTTCAAAGCTATTAATTCAGTCAGAATGATTAGGGAAGCCAATATAAAGGGGATCCTTGAAGTGTGTGGTGGTAATGCAGCTTACCTTGTTAAATTCGACCCTGATTTAATTCATCCAGACAGTTTGTTAGAAACAGTGAAAGATTTAGAGAAGAAAGCGTCTAATAGTAACCGAACAATAAAGACTCGGATTATAGAAGTTCCAGTCTTTTATGATGATCCTTGGACGAAAAAAACAATGCATGTATTTCGAGATAGACACCAAGAGCCTTCTATGACTGATTTAGAGTATGCGGCAAAACTAAACGGACTAGAGACAGTTGAAGAATTCATCAACATGCATCACAGTTCGCCTTGGTTTGTTTCTCAAGTTGGTTTTGTCTGTGGAGTGCCCTGGTTGTATCAACTTGTATCGAGGGAGAGTCAGATCGAAGTTCCTAAGTATGTGCGGCCACGGACTGATACACCAAGGCACACTGTGGGGCACGGTGGATGCTTTGCTGCAATTTATGCTGTACGCGGTGCTGGGGGTTACCAAATGTTTGGTATAACACCAATGCCGATTTTTGAGCCTGAAAATAAATATAGTTATTTTAATGAAGAAATGGTTTTCTCTAGGCCTGGAGATATTTTTAAGTTTAAGCCAATTAATGAAGATGAATTTAACGAAATCGAGGCTGCGGTTAAGAAGGATACTTTCGTACCTAAGATAAAAACAGTTGAATTTGATTTGGATCATTTCCTTAAGGATATCAACAATTATAACAGTAACTTAATAAGGGAATTATATGCAAGTTGAAGTTTTAGATGGCGGTCTCGCAGTTTCTATTCAAGACCTAGGCAGAATAGGATTTTACAGATACGGCATCCCGATGGGAGGCGCTATGGATAGAGAGTCGTTGAGGATAGCAAATCTATTAGTGGGAAACGATGAGACTGCCGCATGTTTTGAAGCCCCATTTCTTGGACCCAAATTGTGTTTTAAAGACCGCAGGCAAATCGCGGTAACCGGTGGGGATGTTTCTGTTTTTGTTGATGGTCAGGAATTTAAATCATGGGAGTCGATAGCGGTTGAAAATGGTAGCGTCGTCGAATTTGGCTTTATTAAAAGTGGTGCTCGCTTGTATATAAGCATTTCTGGAGGCTTAAACGTTCCCCTTGTTCTTAATAGTAGGTCTACATATATAATTGGTGCTCTTGGTGGTTATCATGGGAGAATGATCAAGCAAGGAGATTTAATTCCTTTGGCGAATACTTCTGTTTTGCCAAAAGATAAAAATCGGCAGCTTCCTAGTGAACTGATAAGAAATATATCCGATCATACAAACATAAGAGTTCTACCTGGACTTTATTGGCATAGGCTGACCAAGGCTTCAGGCGAATCTTTTTTTCAAGACACGTGGACGGTGGCAACCGAAGCTGATCGCATGGGATACAGATTCGGAGGGGGAAAAGAAATTAAATTCGTAGAAAGGGAACAACCTTTCGGGGCTGGTTCGGATCCGTGGAATATTGTAGACAGTCCATACCCTTACGGTTCAATCCAAATTCCAGGAGGAACAGAGCCAATTGTTCTTCACCGAGATGCGGTCTCAGGTGGAGGATACTTTCAAGTTGGTGCAGTGGTCTCTGCTGATATGGATCTGATTGGGCAACTCCAGCCAAATAAAAAAGTTAATTTCATTAAAGTCTCAATGGAAGAGGCGCTAAGTGCGCGTAAAGAAAAAAACAAGAGATTGGAACAGATTAGAAATATACTTAGCTAATTTAAAAATAAGGGTACGTTCACTTCTTCCGTAAGCCATCCCCCGTGTACACCTTTTAAATTTGGCATTGTTTCGTTAATAAGGCTATCAAAAATAGAGTAATTATCATTCATACACAGAACAAAATCTCCTAACCTGCCCTCAAATTCCGGATTTGCCCTTCCTATACCGAACCAATTTTCTTTCAACATTTCTTTGGAGCTTTTAACTGTAATTTCACTTTTTAGATAGGTTTGCATATAATCCATAAAATTTTTTTTCTCCTTTGGATGCACGTATGCAAAAGCGGTTCTCGGCTCACCACATAGAGGAAGTTTTAGCATTTTCTTTAATTGGGGGTGTTGCTTTGTCGTGATTGTTGTATTTACTGAATTCGGTACAAATCCGTGATCGGCTGTGACAATAACACTAGTCTCGTTTTTCTCAGCAAGTAAATAGATTTTCCTTAAGATGGAGCCAATAATCCTAGCCTCGGATAGTACTGGAATACTATTTTGGCCATATTTGTGTGAAAGGGAATCAATTGCAGGCAAATAAGCGTACGCAAATTTCCTAGACAGGTTCTCAGTGATGAATGACTCAATGATTTGAAAAAATTCCTGGTAACTATTATAACCACGCCTTGCTGCGAAACCGGCTAAATGTTTTGAATAGGTCGTTTCGCTTAAAAAGTTTGGCTGTAAGAATAGCATTCTTTTTGTTAATTCTTTTGCTTCTTTTGAAAAAAGAATGTAGTTATTTGGGATATCTTTACTTAGTCTTTTTTTTTTAAGACTATAACGTTGTTTGAAAGGTAGGATATTAACTATGCTTGAAATATCATTGAAGAATGTATGCCATCCGGGTATGCCATGTCCTGCTGGAGTTAATCCTGTAAGTAGCGACGTAATAGAAGATGCAGTTGTAGACGGATAAACTGACTGTATAGTACCAAGATACCAATCATCAAGACCGAGTTCCTCCTGATAGGTTCGATAAAAGGATTCACCAGCCCCATCAATAATTATCAAAATTATCTTATCTTTAAATTCTCGCTTTTTTGTTTTTAAAATTTCCAACTCATACTTGTTGCGCGTTCCACAATCAATTTCGAGGCTTTTATAGATTGAGTGCACTAAGTTTACAACAGTGCTACCTCTATAATTTGGTTTCACGATTGCCATTTTTTTTAGGAGCTACATGAAAGACTGGAGCATCCCGGTTTATTCTTTGCCCAAGCTGGTCGTCTCTCATGGAATTTCGCAAAGCTGGGTCCCTGATCCCGATAAGGATCTTTCATGATCTGCATAATCTCGCTAATAACAGAAAAGTCTTCTCCTTGTGCTTTCTCAATTGCAAGTTGCAAGATATAGTTTCTCGGGACATACAGTGGATTTGTAGTGTCCATAATTGTTGTTCTGTCTATTAAACTAATCTGTTCGGTCTTTATCTGATAAATATAGTTATTTATCCACCCGGATATTTCACGTTCAAAATCTGGAGAAGTATTTTCATAGCAAGATTCTTTGATTATTTCAAAATTCTTTTCTTTAGTTTCTTCATTAATTTCTAATCCAATAGAGGATAATTTTCGAAAAAAAATTGTCCAATCAACTTGGTATTGTTTAAATATTTGGATTAGGCTGTTTATCAACACATCATGTTTTTTGCCTAGATAATGATTGAAGCCTAATTTCCTGACGAAGGTTTTTCGCCAAGTCTCTATGTACCGGTCTTTGTAATCATCGAGACATTTAACCAAAAAACCCTCTTCAATGTCTAATTGGTGGAGGGCATTGGCTAATTGATACAAATTCCAAAACGCAATTTCTGGCTGTTTTCCGTAGCAATATCTTCTCCCAGGGAGATCAGTTGTATTTGGAGTCCAGTTCTCATCATAGCTTTCAAGCCAGCCGAAAGGTCCGTAGTCAATTGTCAATCCCATAATTGACATGTTATCGGTATTCATTACTCCATGAACAAACCCGAGCTGCATCCATTGCACAATTAAATCAGCTGTTTTTTTGCAAACCCAGTTAAAAAACGAGACGGTTTGTTTTTTAAATTCTGAGTTTGATAAGTTTGTACTGATGTTTTCCATTTCTGGATTTTCATTAATACAATATATTAACAATTTCTTTAGTGTTTCCAATTCTCCTCTAGCCGCTAATAGTTCGAAATTACCAAAACGTACAAAAGATCTCGAAAGGCGTGCAACAATCGCACCCTTCTCTAACTGTGGGTTGCCGTCGTAAAACATATCTCTTAGAACTTCATCGCCAGTACTTAAAAGAGATAAAGCTCTTGTTGTAGGAACACCTAGGTAGTGCATCCATTCACTACAGATAAATTCTCTTATTGAAGAACGTAAAACAGCGAGGCCATCAGCCGTTCTTGAGTAAGGGGTGGGTCCAGCTCCCTTTAACTGAAGTGACCATTTTTCTCCCTTTTTGTTGGTTATTTCTCCAAGATTGATAGCCCTCCCGTCTCCTAGTTGGCCGGCCCAGTTTCCGAATTGGTGTCCTCCGTAGCACATAGCATAAGGTTTGGTGCCGGTCGGGATATAATTACCACACATTATTTGAATGAACGCTGAACTTTTACATGAATCTGGTTCGATATCGATTAATTTAGCGCAGCTCTCTGAAAAGGCTATTAACTTTGGGCTTGATGCAGGTTTTGGAAGGGTGTAAGAATAACACGAATTAGCGACTTGCCGGGGATGGTTATCAAAATCTGGATCTCCTGGAAGGGTTTCTACAAAATTATTCTCAAAATTTATCATGTTAGTAAATAAAATTTTTTAATTATTGGTTTAGACTCTTAATAAGTACTTATCGATATCTAAGATGTTTCAATAAAATTATTTCCATCGTATCATATGAAGCTAATTTGTTTAATACGGAATAAGCTATGGCTCAATACGTTTTCCAATTGCAGAAAGTTGGCAAGATTGTCCCACCCAAAAAAAGGATATTGGATGATATCTCGTTGAGCTTTTTTCCTGGCGCAAAAATTGGTGTTTTAGGGCTAAATGGCGCAGGAAAATCAACATTATTAAAAATTATGGCAGGAATAGATAAAGAAATTGAGGGTAATGCGATTCCACTAAAAGATTTGAAAATTGGATATCTTCCTCAGGAGCCACAGCTTGACGAATCTTTAAATGTTAAAGGTAATTTAAAAAAAGGTCTCGATGAAGCGTTTGAACTTCTTGAAAAGTTTAACAAGATTAGTGCCAGATTTGGAGATCCAATGACAGATGATGAAATGGAGTCGTTACTAGAAGAGCAGGGTAAGTTGCAAAACGAACTTGATGCGCAAAATGTATGGGATTTAGATAGAAAGATGGAAATAGCTTCTGAAGCATTAAACTTGCCTAAAATGGATAGCCCAGTAACTAATTTATCTGGGGGTGAAAAGCGCAGGGTTGCTTTGTGTCAATTACTTATTTCTGAACCAGATATGCTTTTACTTGATGAACCAACAAATCATTTAGATACTGAATCAGTCTACTGGTTAGAAAGATATTTAGATGATTATAAAGGGACAGTTGTTGCAATAACTCATGATCGTTATTTTCTTGATAATATAGCTGGTTGGATATTGGAGCTTGATAGAGGCTCTGGATTTCCTTGGGAAGGTAATTACTCATCATGGCTTGAACAGAAAGAGAAGAGGTTAGCCCATGAACAAAAAACCGAAGCTGCTTATAAAAAAAACCTTTCGGCAGAGCTTGAATGGGTAAAGCAAAACCCTAAAGGAAGACGGTCAAAAAACAAGGCAAGGATACAAAAGATAGAGGAAATGCAGACTAAGGAATTTCAAAAGAGAAATGAAACTAATGAAATTTTCATACCGCCTGGACCACGCTTGGGAAAGCAAGTTTTGTCTGTAGATAATCTTGAAAAATCGATAGAAGGGAAAAAACTGTTTGATAGTTTATGTTTTGAGGTCCCACCAGGAGCTATAGTTGGAGTAATCGGTCCCAATGGCGCTGGAAAAACCACCCTATGCGAGATGTTAACTGGCTTGGTTGAACCGGATAATGGAAAAGTGGAAAAAGGTGACACCGTAAAATTCGGTTTTGTAAGTCAGGGCAGAGAAGGTTTAGATGATAGCAAAACGGTTTGGGAGGAACTGTCTGGAGGTCAAGATATCTTAAAAATTGAGGATTTTGAAATAAATTCAAGAGCTTATTGCGGAAGATTTAACTTTAAAGGGAACGATCAACAAAAATTCGTAAAGCAGCTTTCTGGAGGAGAACGAAACAGATTGCATTTAGCAAAAACCCTACTTGAAGGTTCTAACTTTATGCTTCTTGACGAACCTACGAATGATTTAGACGTTGAAACCCTCAGAGCCTTAGAAGAAGCGATCTTAAACTTTCCTGGATGCATGTTTATTGTTTCACATGACAGATGGTTCCTAGATAGAGTTGCCACTCATATCTTGGCTTTTGAAGGAAATGGAATTGTTAAGTGGTTTTTCGGCAATTACTCTGAATATCATGAAAATTTCAAAAAAAGAGCGGGTAGCTCTCAGGAAACAAAGAGATTCAAACCATTAACCCGTTAAATCTTTAGAGAAATCAATCCATCCGCTAATTTTGGCTCAAACCAGGTTGATTTTGGAGGCATTAGACCCCCCTCGTCTGAAATTTTAATAAGTTCTTCGATTCCAGTTGGGGGAAGGGCGATCCCTAGTTTCATGACGCCAGAATCTACTAAATCCATAATCTTTTCTGCACTTTTTGGGCCACCCACAAACTCAATACGGTTGTCGGTTCTAATTTTTGTTATATTCAAGATAGGGCGTAAGATTAGATTCTCTACAATTTGGGTATCTAAACAATTGAGAATGTTTTTTGTATCTGTAGGGAACTCTTTTAGTCTGAGTTGATGCCAACAATGCTCGAGGTAAATATAGTAAATATATTTTTTATGAATTAGTTCACTTAATTTGGTTTTTTTCACCGTAAAATTGTTCGAAAGTTTGGCTAAAAACTCATCTGAGGTAAATTGGTTTAGATCGCGGATTACCCTATTGTAAGGCAGAATTTTCAACTCAGTCTCATCAAAAGACACAGCGAGAAAACTATCGCAAGACAAAAGATCGAACGGTTTTTCAGATATTTTTGAGGCCGCAGCACTCCGATGATGCCCATCTGCTATATAAAAATCTTGAATAGAATTTAAGTGACGGTCGATTTCTAATATCTCTTCTGGTTTATTGACGACCCAGATTTCATGTTTCCAGTCTTCAAGCATTGTACTTATTTCAGGTAATTTCTTTTGTGTTATTTTATCAAGGGTACTTTTTAGGTTGTGGTTTTTCCGATTAATCAGCATTACTGGACCGGTCTGCGCTCGTACCGCTCTTATTTGCATAATCCGATCTAATTCTTTTTTTTCTCTCGTAAGTTCATGACGTTTGATTTTGCCTTCACGATAGGCTTCGATCGAAGCGGCAAAAGCAATTCCAGTTTGAGTGTGGTTTTCAGACCGAATTCTGTATATATAATAAAACTCATTCTCATCGGCGCGAATAATATCTAATTCCAATAATTTGTTAAAGTTATTAGCGGCTTGGTTATAAACTTTATTACTATAGGGATCGACCGCTTCGTTAAAGTCAACTTCTGCTCTTGATACCCGCAAGAATGAATCAGGATTAGATTTCACTATATTGTATACTTGTTCTTTTGAGACAACGTCGTAGGGTGGTGCAACGATTTTATCAGCGTAATTTTTAGTTGGCCGAAGACCTTTAAAAGGTTTGCCGATAAAGCGATTTGTCAACTTGAGCGCCTCCTGAATTAAAAAAACTTATTTTAACTTATTTAAAAAATCCAATACAGTCTGGTTAAATAGTTCAGGTGCCTCTAGATTTACAAAGTGGCCTGCTTCTTCAATTAACACAAGCTTTGAATTATTGATTCTACTATGCATCTCGATAGCAATATTTTTTGGTGTTATCGTATCTTTTTCTCCGGTAAAAATTAATGTGGGAACTTCTATCGATTCTAATTCACAAACTCTTTGATACATCACCATACTTTCTACCGTGTTTAAATAATTTTTAATATCTAGTGTTGTTATGGTTTGAAGTATTTTTTGTTCTACGCCGTAAGGCGCATTTACCCCTAGCATTTGAGGTATTATTTTTTTGCCAAATTGTTTTAAGGTCAATCCATCTTCTTCGAGCAGCTTTTTTCTTTTTCTAAGGAATCCCAATCGTTGCTCAGTTGTAAATTGTTTATCATATCCAAAAAAAGTATTGACTAGAATTAATGAATTAACTAGTTCAGGAAATCTTTCGGCGAAGTCCAATGCGATCCTTCCGCCCATCGAGTGACCGCACAAATTGACTTTATTTATTTTTAACTGTTCCACAAGCTCATGCAAATCGCTCGAAAAGTTGAAAAAATCAAATCTTTTCGGAACATTTTGCGTTCCTCCATAGCCACGTGCATTCCAACTGATGGTTTCAAATTGGTTTGCAAAAAAATCCATTTGAGGGAGCCAAATTTCCTTATTACCACTTATGCCATGTAAAAACAAAAGTGGTTTGCCGGTACCAGACCTTAAATAATTGAGAACAACATTTGAACTGCTATTAGACAGTGAAATTTGACGATCTTCAACTATCACTTTATTTATAAATATAAAATTTATTTATAATTTTCCAGCCATTTTTTGTTCTGACTAGGTGAAAAAAATCTAAATATTTATTATCAAAATCAAAGGTGACCGTCGCAGCCGAACCAAATATTTCTATTGATAAGATCCTTCCATTCATTTCGGGCCTTTTTTCTTTTGCTATCCAGGTTTGAATTACTTCTTTTATAGGTTTGCTTGTAACTATGGCTTCTTTATTTTCCTCTATCAAAAATCCCTTCATGTGGCCTGAATTAACGTCAAAAGCGGTTTCCAAAAGTCTTTCATCAGACAGTCTTACTCCGTTGAAATAATTGGATATAGTTTCTCTAATTTGCTCGGTTTCATCGGTTAAAGAGTCTTCAGATAATGTTTGCTGGGAAAACCCAAAAGTTAATGCGCAGATTAAAATAAACCTCATTGATAATTCCTCCTTAATTAAAAAAAGCTATTGTGCGTACCTCGATGCTTCGGCGTGGTGGTCCTTTGGCTGTGTCAGTCCGATTTTGAAACGCCGCGTGTACAGAAAATTTGGCTGTTATCTGTGGCCTTGAGTCAAAGCACTTTATCATAATAATTTCATCACACGTCATTCGGCTAAAGTAAGTCCATTTGTGATTGGGATTATGCTTTATGCCCAAAATCTTACCGGTCCGATTTTTATACAGAAGAGATATGTCGATTAGGTCTCGTTCATCCACAGATTCATGGCTGATCAAGGCCAGTGGTGTATCAACCACTGGTTCAAGTAGAGGTTGCCAGATATTAAAGAAAGCAAAATTCGAAAATTTTTGATATAGGCCTTCAGGATCTAATTGAGAAAGTCTTAGTGCAGCAGATTTTTCTGTGTAATCGCTGTGCGCAAATTTTACGGGTTTGTATGCGTTAGAATGATTTTTAGCAAGGTTGTAATCCCTTACGTTGTGGTCAAACGCGAATGCATGTTGGCAGCCACTAAACTTTTTGACAATCTCGGCACACTTAGGATAAAAGTTTCCTCTAATTTGATCGCTATTTAAATGATCGAAAACTGGTTTGTTTTGGTTTTTCAGGAGCTTGAAACCATGTACATCTAAGTCTAAATTCTCGCTTACTCCTCGAGCATCATGAATTATTATTTCACTTTTTTTCATTTTAGCCGGTTCTCTTTTGTATTCGCCTATTTCCTCATGCATATAAATTTGGGGAAAAGTTTCAGACTTATCAACATAATGCATTGAGGCTAATGTGGAAGGTAAACTTTTATAATCTATCATGAACTTTATGTTTCTAGCTTATTTTAATTTTACAATGCTTTGATGTTATTCTAATTGTAATATGAAATTTATCCAAGCCGCGGAAAATAATAAAACTGAAATTTTAGAATTTTTTACGAAAACGGTAAAGTTGGGAGATGAAATCTTCGAGATTGGTTCAGGAACAGGCCAACATATCGTTTATTTTGCCAGCAATTTAAAGGAAGTGGTTTGGCAACCCAGTGAGATAGAAGGCAACACCTTAGCCTTAAATGAGCGTATCGATGACGCTAATTTGGACAATCTGCGAGCACCTTGCTTATTAGATATTAGAAGCCCACCGGTCTCTAAGGATTTGTATGATTTTGTGTACGCCTCAAACGTGCTTCAATGCATATCTTTGGCTGATCTTCATCACTTCATGTCAACCGCTCGAAATTTTCTTAAATCTGATGGTGGTTTGGTAATCTATGGGCCGTTTTTAAGAAATAATAATTATGTCAGCGCCGGAGATGCTTTGCTGGATAAACATCTAAAAATGTATAACCCCGAGGTCGGCATCAAAGATCTAGCCATTGTTCAGGACGTTGCTAGTTCAAAAAATTTTAATCTTTGCCAAAAAGTCTACATGAAAAAAAATAATTTAATCCTTATGTTTAAATTATTTTAAACGATTCATCTATATCAACTTGCATGGTTGACACTAAACCATTGGTGTGGTGAGCTAAACCAATTACTTCAAGTAACTCTGCGTGTTGCTCATCGGTTAGTCCTTTTTTTCGCGCGGACGCAGTATGCGAATGTATACAATATTCGCAAGAGTTGGCTACCGACACGGCGATATAGATAAGTTCTTTGGTCAGCGGATCTAGCGTTCCACCGCGCATAACCTGTTTAACCTGATTCCAAGTTCGCTCGAGTTGGTCAGGGTTATTAGCTAAAGCAAGCCAAAAGTTATTAATAAAGTCAGTGCCCCTATGCTTTTTTATATCATTGTAAATTTCTCTAACTTTTCCTGAACTTTCTTCATAGCTGATTAATTTTACAGTTGCCATGATCCAACCTCCATTTAATATTTTGCTTATATTGTATCAATCCAACCAAAAGGGTCGCGATCCTTACCGTACTGAATATTAGTAAGGCTGGTATAGATTGATTTTGCGACTTTTCCTGCTCTACAGTTGTTTACTACTATTTCTTGTTCTTTGTATAATAATGTCCCGATTGGAGCTACAACTGCCCCAGTTCCCATACCAAAAACTTCAGTTATCTCTTTGGACTTAATTTTCTCGATAACCTCCTGTATATTCAACTTTTTCTCAGAAAACCGAAAGCCTAATCTTGGAGCTAATGTCTTTATTGAGTCTCTGGTTATTCCATGTAATATCGCTCCGTTTAATTCGGGTGTGTAAATATGTTCTTCGTTTTCAACAAAGGCGATATTCATGGCTCCAACCTCATCTATGTACTTTCGGTGAATGGCATCGAGCCAAAGCACCTGCTGATATCCTTTTTTTAAAGCGGTTTCAGTGGCGGCTATTGAGCCCGCATAATTTCCAGGTGTTTTTGCCTCTCCTGTTCCACCGGGAGTTGAACGAACATATTTATCAGCTACCAGTACAGATATTGGTTTGAAACCTCCGTCAAAGTAAGGTGCAACTGGGGAAAGTATAATGTAATGAAGATACTGATTACTTGAACGAACTTCTAAAGTAGGCTCTGTTGCAATCATCACAGGTCTGATGTACAGAGCCGAGCCTTCAATATCGGGCACCCATTTTTTTTCTAGACTTACAAGAGTTTTAATTGCATCTAGGTGTAGAGTCGGATCAACTTCAGGCATTCCCATTCTTTTAGCGGATAAATTAAATCTTCGAATATTTTCCTTAGTCCGAAATAGATTTATCTTTCCGTTCTCTCCTCTATAAGCTTTTGTTCCATCAAAGACCATTTGACCATTATGAAAAACGGTGCAGGATGGCGGAAGTTGGAAATTTTGTTGCTGACTAATTACTTGGGTATGCCATCCTGATTCTTTGTCAAATTTTTGAGTGAACATTCTGTCAGTAAAGATTTTGCCGAATCCAAGTTTTTTAGGCAAAAGGATTGGATTAGTTTCTTTTATTTCTAGTATTTTAATTTTGGACATAGTAAATTAATCATTTATTTTTATTTTATCTGGACCGTTTTAAACTTGCCTTATTGAAGTTAGTTTCTGAAAGCCCTTTATCAAACTGCCAATTATCCCATAAAAGAGTTGTGGATTTTCCGGTTTGGTGATTAACCATTTCCATCCTATCAGGACGCCAGTAAGTACCGAGATACTTTTGGAAGCCATGTTGTGTTAGCGTCTTAAG
Organism: Pseudomonadota bacterium; assembly: GCA_036130055.1. Lineage (GTDB taxonomy): Bacteria > Pseudomonadota > Gammaproteobacteria > TMED69. Next base: position 13,488 of record JAYYOR010000018.1, read on the forward strand.
CCGAGATCCTTTTCTATCGAAATATATAATTTTAACTGGTCTCATGATATTACGATCTATACTGAGTAGCAACGAGGTATATCCTGAATATTTATATTGGGGTATCGCTTCTATAATATAATATTTCGTGTTGTCGATTATTTCATCTTTGATCCACTTAAACATATATTTTTCTAATTCAAAAGACGTTAGATCCTCATAAGCGAATTCACTACCCACAAAAGGGCCAGATTTGTTTGCTGATGCGATTCTTTTTACCCGTTTAATTGAAGGAAGATAAAGCCATTGATCATCTGGTTTTAGACTATGCGTGTGACTCAAAAAAGCAGTACCTTTTACATCCTTTGGTTCATCAAAAATCGTTAAACTCTTATCCCCATCACCTACAACTTCCAAAGATTTAATTCGAAGTGATCGTTTACTAATTTCCTTATGTTTGTTTCTTAATAGCATACGGAGTGTGGCTTGAGAATCTTTCCATCCCGAATCCCTCTTATCAACTTCTTCCATAATTGATTGACCATCAGGTTTTAGTTCGTCACATTGTGGTTGAATTATAAAAAAAATCAGAGTGATTATTAATTTATTCAATAGAGTTCCCGCCTTTTTGTAGCATGGTTGGTAAAAAGATGAAGGTTGATAAAAGCGCAATCATTATAATAATCGCAGTCATTAACCCCATTCCAGAATTCATATAAAAAGGAGATGTTGTTAATAACCCAAATCCCGCAATAAGCACGATGCTTGTAATCAAAAGGGCTTTACCAACGGAATCAAATGCGAAGTTTATCGCCTCATTTTTGCTTGTTCCTTGCAGCCTTCGAGCCCTCAAATATTTTGTTAAAAAGTGAACAGTATCATCAATGACTATACCAAATGTCATTCCCGTAACAACAGATAAAGATAAACCAACCTGTCCTACGAAAATACCCCATATTCCGAAACCAACAATCGCTGGTACTAAATTTGCGAAGAGACTTATTAATCCGATTGAAATCGATTTTAACGAAAGCGCAAGAATTAATGAAATTAAAAATATGGCGGAGGTTGTTCCAATAAGCATTGCTTTTATATTTCTTTCGCCTATATTTGAAAACATTAAGACGGTACCAGCCCCCTCAATAACTTTTATAGAGGGACAATTTTTTTTAACCCACTCAAGTATTTTTTTGTTTAATTCTATCGTCTCCCTCGTTGACAAATTTTTTGTTGTTACAGTGAGCTTTGAAGATGATTTTTCTACATTTATTTGATTATTTAAATCAAGGCCGTAAGGTAAGGACATTTCATATAAAAGCAGGTATTGTGCAGCAGCCTCTTTAGAGTCTGGCAGACTATAATATTTTTCTTGGCCAGAATTAATATATTTATTTAATGATTTTATTGCTGTAATAAAAGAAAGAACGTGGACTGTCTCCGGTAATGTATGAAGCCAATGGTATAGTCGTTCGATATCACGCTGATAGCTTATATCATTTACTCCTTCAGCTATTCCAGAGTCGAGCGAATAATTAATTGAGTAAATTCCAGTCAGATTTTCCTCCATAAAATCTGTGGCTCTCCTAAATTCAACTCGCTCATCAAACCAATGCACGAAAATATCATTTAATTCATTTTTTGGTATGTTTATAGAGCTGATAACAATAATAATTAGAGATGACCAGAGAATGGTTTGTTTGTGATTTAAAACACTTTTTTTGGAAAAATTTATGATTGTTCTCAGGATTTTGTCAAGTGGATTATTTTTTTGGTTGAAATTTAAAGGTAGTTTTATTAACAAAGACGGCAAAACGGCCAATGTGAAAATTAATGAAAATATCACCCCTATTGAAACTATGTTACCTAAATGATTAAAAGGTGGTACCTCTGAAAAATTCATCGTTAAAAAACCGATGGCTGTGGTTATACTTGCTAGGAAGACTGGTTGTAGATTTTGCTCAACGCTCACGAGTAACGCTTGTTCAGAGCCTAATGAGTAGTTATCAAGAAACGTAGACAAAATATGAACAGAATTCGCTATGGCAACTGTGAGAATAATAACGGGTGCCGTAACAGTTACGGAAGTTAGTGGATAATTCAGAAAGCCTCCAGCCCCCATTGCTGAAATAATTGACATTAATGTTATTGCTAATATCGGAATTGCGCCAACAAATGTTCCAATTAAAATACCCAGGATGAGGAACATCAAACCAACACTGAAAGGAACTAAAAACGTAGAGTCCCGAGTGCCTATTTCGGTAAAAGTGTGGTCCATCATCACGGTGCCGCTTAGGGCAGCAAAAAATGAAGATCCATGGGCTTCTTTGAATTCAGTGATTAATGACCTCGCCCATAGTGCTATTTCTGTCGTGGCCTCTGTTCGTCTAGCCAATGGGATCTGGAATGTGACTATTATCCCTGTTGTAGTTGCATCTGGGGAAATTATTTTGTTTTTTAATTCCGGCTGCTCTAATAGTCTGTTTTTAAGGTTTTCTAAATCGCTTGAGGTCATATTCCCGGCATCTTCAATTGCATCAGCTATTGCGATTGTTTCCTCATCGTTAGAAATAAGCTGAAAATTCGCAATTGAATCAACTCTTATTGAATATGGCATTTGCCATGCTTTTTGGGTTAGCTTTTCGATTACTTTTAAACTGTCGCTTTCAAACAAGTTTTTTCCTCGTGACTTCAAGACAATTACTATGTTGTCTTCTTTGGTGTAGATCTTTTCCATAGACTCAAAAGAAATTAGTTCGGGGTTCTTTTCGCTGAAATAAGCCCGATAGCTGGAATCAAAATATAGTTCAGGCAGACCTAAGCTAAAGACAATGAATAATAAAGTCGATATTAAGGCCAGTCTGTTTTTGTTTTTAATCAGAAACTTAGCAGTTCTTTTCTCAAGCGAAGCTTTCATTTTGCTCCATAAGTCGCGGTCAATTTATAGATTTATATTGATTTGCATTTTTAGTTAGCACTCAATAGTTTATAATATTATATATGATTAAATAAAACTCGCTTAGCGATAAAATTTATATGAATTTTGAAGGAGGAGTCAAAATGTCAACCAGCCTCTTAAGGTACGGCAATTCTTACGAAGCGGTATATAGTAACTTCAAATGGAATATACCTGAAAATTATAATATTGCTTACGACGTTTGCGATAGATGGGCTGAAGATCAGGATAGAATTGCACTGGTTTATGAAGATGAGCTAAAAAATCAAAAGGTTTTCTTTTTTCATGAAGTTAAAAAATATGCCAATCAATTGGCTAACCTTTTCACTGGTTTGGGGTTAAAAAAAGGAGATGTTGTTACGTTACTCCTTGCGCAGGACCCTGAGTGCGCCATAGCCCATGTCGCTTGCTGGAAGGCTGGGATAATATCAAGTCCGTGTTCGGTTCTCTTTGCGTCTGAGGCGATTAAATATCGCTTAAATGATTGTAAAACTAAAATTGTTATTACGGACGAAGCCAATTACGAAAAAATTTCGGATATTGCAGACGATTGTCCGAGTCTTAAAAAAGTTATTCTTACCAATAGTAAAGCCAACGATACAGATAATTTTTGGAAGTTGATCAAGAATGAAAAAACCACTTTCGTAAATGTAAATACCAAAGCAGAGGACGTCGCATGGATTTCCTATACTTCTGGCACTACTGGAATGCCTAAAGGCTCGGTCCAACCTCATCGTATGATGTTGGGTCATATGCCGAGTCTAGAGTTCATTTATGATTTTTTTCCTAAAGAAAATGATGCCTTATGGTCGCCAGCTGACTGGGCTTGGATGGCAGGATTAATGGATATTTTAATGCCTGGATGGTTTCATGGGTGCAAGGTGGTCGCTACAGCAATGAAAGGTTTTGATGCTGAGGATGCTTATAGAATTTTAGCGGAACATGAAGTTACTCTTGCACTCCTTACGCCGACAATGCTTAAGTTAATGAGGCAGGTAGATGATCCATTATCAAGATATTCTTTGAAATTAAGGGCTGTATTATCTGGAGGAGAGGCGGTCGGAGCTTCTCTGTTAGAGTGGGCTGAGGAGGAATTAAGACTGATGTTGCACGAGGGGTTTGGGCAAACAGAATGCAATGTAATATTGGGAAACAATGGCAAATTGTTTCCTGTAAAGCCCGGTTCATTGGGCAAACCAACTCCCGGGTCGATAGTTAAGATTATTGACGATGAAGGGGTCGAGTTGAAACCTGGGAGTGAAGGACATATCGCATGTTTGAGGCCAGACCCAGTTATGCTTCTGGAATATCTAAATAAGCCAGAGGCTACAAAAGAAAAATTCATCGGAGATTGGTTGATTACTGGTGATTTGGGTCATATGGATGAGGAAGGTTATTTTTGGTTTCATGGTCGAGCGGACGATGTCATCACGAGTTCGGGTTACAGGATAGGGCCAAGTGAGATTGAGGATGCATTAATAAAGCATGAGGCGGTTCAAATGGCAGCGGCAATTGGGGTTCCTGATCCAGTGCGCACCGAAATTATCAAGGCGTTTATTATCCTGCTTGATGGTCACAATGGAACAGAGCAATTAAAGGAAGAATTACAAATGTTTGTTAGACAAAAACTTGCGAAACACGAGGTTCCAAGAGAAATCGAGTTTGTGACGTCGCTTCCAATGACTACTACCGGGAAAATAATGAGAAAAGAATTGCGGCAGCGAGAGGTAAATCGCTGATTTCAATAAATTTTTAAAGGCTCGCTCCAAAAACTCTTTGTAAATGTTCCTTGCTGGGGGGCTTGGTCATGAACGATACCACTACCATTGAAAAAAGCGAGATCAACGATGCTATGGTTGCACAGGCGAATGGATTGCTTGCCTGATTAGAGAGCCAATTAACATATTGAAACATAATTTCAGAACCACTGAACCATTCAGGCTTGATTAATTTTGCGTAAATAATCGGAAAAACGCTTCCACCAACTATAAAACCTACTAGAGCCCCTGCCTTTGTGGCTCTTCTCCAAAGAACACCTAAAAACATTGGGGCGGCTGTTGCAGCCATCATACCGCCCACGCCAATCCATACCAACAAAGCTATATTTGTATTTCTCGCATAAGACGCAATTAATATTGCTATTATCAAAATTAACACGGTGGCTACTCTGCTAATAAGTAGACTTATAGAATCGATTCGGTTTGCACTCAAATTTGAAGATACTCTTGGGGCAATCGTTCGTCTATAAATGTCATTGGCGAAAATTTGTGCGGTACTGACAACTAAACCATCCGCTGTCGACATTACCGCCGCAAGAACACCAGCGCAAATAAAGGCGGCAGCCCACGCAGGTAGTGTTGCAATGAATAATTGGGGTATTGCTTGATTGGGATTAGCGCCGTCGGCAAATAAAGAGTCGCCAAGTAGCGCTCTGGCGAGGATTCCACCAAAAGTCATGGCGGGTAAAAGCATACCAAAAGCAAAGGCTATGCTAATAAATTTAATTTGATCCCTGTCACTTTTTAAAGCCCAAAGTTTGTTTCCTATGTGCGGGAGTAAACCAAGAGGTAGATGTGCAACGAAAATAGCAAAAATGTCCCACTTTGAGTTATACAAGGGAAACGACGGATGTAATACGGTTACTAAATCAGGATCATTTTTTTCAAGGGTACTGAGCATACCTTTGAATCCACCCTCGACGCCAAATCCAGAAAAAAACATTACTAGCACGACGCAAGCAAGAATAAGCATTAATGCTCCTTGGACGCCGTCTGTAAGGATATCTGCATGAGCCCCGCCTAGAACAATATAGAACATAACGATTAGTGCCGTAACACCAAGTGCAGGCAGGACTTGAAGTCCTAGCATTTCTGTAAACATGACAGCTCCTGCAAGCAGTTGTCCGGCAAGATAAAACAATAAGAGTATCGAAAATAATGCAGCTAATAACCTTACTATGTCAGAATCGAATCGGTCTCCTAGGTATTCTGGTATAGACCTGCTTCCAAAAGCATCACCGGCACGTCTCACACCATGCAAGCACACAATGACGCCAATATAAACACCCATCGGGTAAACAAAAGCATATATAAGGCAGGAAAGGCCACTGGAGTAGGCTAGTCCAGGTAAGCCTAAAAATGTTGCTCCACTCGCTGTTGTCGCTGTTAATGCGAAAGCCAAAAAAATAGGCCCATAACTTGACCTTGCCGTTGCGAAATCGTCGCTATTTTTTATGCGATGCATCCCAACAAAGCCAAAAACAATCATTAAGCCTAAATAAAAGCCTAAAAAAATCCACCCCCAAAATTGCAAAGGCTCAAGACCAAACACTTTATTCCTCTCCTCCGTGCTAAACCTTTCTAGTAGTGCCTAATATTTTAATATAAACTTACCAACATTGATATTTAAATTGGCAAAAGCTTTTATGTTATAAAATAATTCCCAATTTGCCGGATTTTTTGATAATGAAGCAGAATCTGAAGGTTACAATTTGAAGATAATAAAACCCAGTAAAATTTTAAGAGAAATAAGTGGATCAACAAATATTGTTATGCCTGGCGGTTGCGCGAACGCTTCGGAGTTTTACGAAGAATTCTCAAATTGTGTTGATATGTTTTCAAATTTGGAATTGATATCTGGATTATCTCTTGGAAGTTATCCTTATTTAAAAAAAGGGTTGAATAAAAATTTTAATTATTCAACTTGGCAGGCAGGGATGGGGCTTAGAAGTCATTATTCAAAAAATGGTGGCAGGGTAAATTTAATACCTTTAAGACTTGGAGATTTGACTCAGGTCGTTGGAAAGAACTGCATTATTCAGCCCGATGTCGTAGTAGTGCAAGCATCCTTACCCCAGGCAGATGGTACTGTAAATTTGGGTTTGTCAGTAGGTCCTGGTCCTCATTTGATCGAACATGCAAATACTGTCATAGCCGAACTGAACCATAATATGCCAGTAACTTTTGGTGATAGTGTAATTGATGCAAATATGATCGATTTCGCGTATGAGTCGGACCAAGAGTTATTGACTTACGATACGGGAACTGGCGAAGAAAGAGATACGAAAATCGTAGAAAATGTTCTTAATCTAATTCCCGAGGGCGCCACGATTCAAGTCGGAATCGGAGGGATACCAGATAGGATTACAAAGGGCCTTAGTTTAATAAAAAATGCACGGATATTTACTGGTATAATTTCTGATGGTCTCCTCGATTTTATTGAAAATACCGATGGTAAAAGCAGAGTTCTTACTGGTGAAATAGCTGGGAGTTATGAGCTTTATAATGCAATCAACAAGAATACAGCGATCGAGCTTGCCCGAATTGAGAAGACCCATAATGTTGTGGCCTTATCAAAAATAGATAAGTTTGTTTCAATTAATTCAACGATAGAAATTGACCTATCAGGCCAAGCAAATGGTGAGGTCATTAATGGGTTACAGGTGAGCGGAGTTGGTGGTAGTCTAGATTATATTGAAGCGGCATCGTGGTCAAAAGGGGGGCTATCTATAATGGCATTGCCTTCAACCACAAAAGATAATAAGCGTTCAAAGATAGTACCAAATTTGGTTGATGGGGTAGTTACATCACCGAGATTTAGTGTTGACTATGTTGTTACAGAGTTCGGAGTTGCTAGGCTGCGTGGAGCCTCCTTGGAAAAACGAGCCGAATTACTTGTAAATATAGCTCATCCTGATTTTAAAAAAGAATTAGAAAGTAGTTTTTTTAGAAAATAGTTTCGTTAAAATTACTTCTTCAGTTAGTAAAAAAGATTGAAAGGACAATTTGTAATTTAATTTTTTTGCGTAGAGGTTAATCTGTTCTCTTACACGATGTCCATCATAAGTGTCGGTCTCTAAGATCAAATTTTGTTTCTCTAGGTAAGCCAGTGTATATCCAAAAATATTTTCCGAAAGTTCATTTCCCTTTGCAGAATACACTCTTCCAGTGGCACTAATTTTGAAATTTCTTTCAAGTACATTGTCGTAAATAAAAGAAAACTCTAGGCTTTTATCCCCTGTTTTCTTTATCTGTAATGATTGAACGTTTATTAGGGGGAGTAACAGACCTAGCCTTTTGAGATTTTTTGCACTTTTTCTTTTTTGGCTTTCGAGGTGTTGTTTTTCGTAGTCGGCAAGGCGTTCTCTATAAGGCCCGTTAGGTAAACCATCGGTTTTATGATTTTTCAATTTTAAGGGCAATACCCGTAGCTTTCCCTTGAATTGCTCTTCTGGACTACTGCTTTTTTTTTCATCCAGAGCCCACAAGCCATGTAGGTCATTTGGAGATAATGCCGTGCAATTTGAATAGAAACAAAAAAAAATTATCGCAATTAAAAATTTCTCTTTAAACTTTAATATCAGCAAGGTAAAGTTTTTAATTAGCACAGTGGGATAACCTCTTTAGCGAAGTCTTCTGCTATTTCCCTTATATGTTTGAGAGGGGGTAGCAAGCTCACTTCTTTCAGACCATTTTTTTCAGCAATACTTAATTTCTCAGCAATCTCAGTTGGGCTTCCAACAATAGAAGTACCTTCAATCATTTTGGGCGTAACAAATTTGTGTTCTCCCTTAGGAACGTAGCTACAATGACCATCATGTATCCTTTGATGCCATTTATCCTCTGGCAGATCAAATTGTTTTACATGATCATTGTATTCTTCCCATATGTCTTTCATGTAATCAGGAACAACTGCGTCATCCTTTGTATATCTCCAAACTTCATACACGAAATGTAAAGCTGTTACCACCCAGGAACCGGCCCTTTCTTTTACAGATTCGTCGGTTAGTTTTTCTCCACCTTTTAAAATGACAGCATTTGTCAATGAAACTGTGTGATAGTTATTTAGTTTTCGATTTGCAATCTTTGCACCTTCATCAACTTTCCCTAAATTGAATTCTAAAACATCTTTCTGTTCATTAAATATAGAGACAAGGCCGTCTCCATACATTCCAGCTGTTCTAAGAGCACGAGGTCCATTTGCAGCTACATATATTGGGACTTTAGTTTGGGTATCACGAAATCCTTCGCCATGATTTTGCCAAACAATCGAAGTAGTTTTATCACGATAGGTGTATTCAGTTTCTTCGTTAGCAAGCATTGAGCGGACCACTCTTAGATATTCCCGGAATTCGGCAACTGGCAGAGGGTCTTGTCCCATCACTCTCATTGCCGTATGTCCGGTGCCTATACCTAAAAAAATTCTTCCTGGGGCTAAAGCGTTGATCGAGGAAATTGCGGCCGCCGTAGTAGGGGCAATCCGAGTGCCAGCAATTGCAACTCCCGTGCCTATCTTGATTTTGTCGGTGTTAATCGCCGCCAATGCCATGGTGGAGTAGCAATCACTCCACATCATTTGCGTATCAGGTACCCAGACAGAGTCGTAACCCATTGTTTCTAGATCTTTTATTATTTCCCAGTCTTTAATTCTTGTCTGAATATGTAAACTAAACTCCATGTCTCTCTACCTCCTCAAAGAACTTATTATCTGTATTGTAAATTGGTTCGATGGACAACTTATCTTGACCTCCTCCCTGTAGATAGTCTCGTCATTTCAAAATCTCTAACTTTAACTTCATCCGAATTTACAAAAGTTAGCATATTTACAGTGGTGCATCTATTAGTTTGAATATCTATTGTTGAGAACGCCGTTGCTATTGGCGCAAAGGTTTCCGCATTTTCTGGAACGTGAGAGTCCGAACTTGTATAGGCACTTATTACAATTTTCCAAAGCTTATTGTTCTGACCGAAAATTTTCCAAATCATAGGTACATGAGTTTGAGCATCTAAATAAAATAATCTTTTTTGCACTTTTCTTTCTTTGTCAATCATAGCACCTTCTAGTATGTAGACTTTTCTGATTTGCCAATCTACCGAGGGGAAACATGATGCTTTGCCGCCGAATTTGACGTGTCGATACTCATTGCTTCTTGACTTGCGACCAAATATCTTTAACTTATTATGTTCGTACAATGGCAGTAACAGATAGGTTGTTCCAATAAACCTCCATGTCGATTCTACTAGGGAGCCAGAGAATGATAAAAAATCGGTTGGTAGTATGTCGCTACCAAACAAAGAATCTTCATCTCGAAAGGAAGCTAGTGATTGAGTTCTTTCTAGCTGCGGAACATAAACCCAACCATTAAGTGGTTTCGCTTCGTCCCTATTTGCGTAAATTAAAGCTCGTAAACCGGAATAGCTGCCAGCATCAAGAGCTGATAAGAATGCAGCCCCATAAGCGTCAGCGCGATTTTGTTTAACTTCGGGTACTGGCTGCTGGACGGTTCGAAATAGAAACCTCATCAGTTTCATTGAAAAATCCATGCTGAAATCTTTGGTTTCGTTGGTCCAATCCATTAGGTTCCATTTCATATCTGTAACGTAGCCACTATCTCCGAGATAAGCATATCGCATATTAAAAGCAAGTTTTATCCCGGCGTCTTTATCTGACAGGTTCGGAGATTCGTAAAAAGGAAGCCCCGAAATGAAGTTTTCCAAAGCCGACTGATTGGCTGAGAGGGAGGTTTTAAATTTCCCCCGTTGGCTTGCAAATATAAATGCTGGATGTGGTTTCACTGAGACAGGTGATCCTATCTTCAAAGAAAGATAATCTTTTTTTATGAATCGACTGATGTCTGGATCAATTAAATTTTTAAAGTTTTCGAGATTTTTTGAATTAATCTCTGTGCCTGGATATGGACTCAGCTCGTTCAGCTGCATTAAATCGATCTTGAAGGGAGATGAATATGCAATATTGATGGATAGATAAATTGCAATATTAATCCCGAAAAGGTAGCTTAAGTACTTTGAATTTAAGCGGCCCAATCAATATTACCAGTGATGCTTTTAGCTTTAAGTTTGGGCAAAACTTTTTTTGAAAAAAGTCCTATGTTCGCTCTTGCGATTTCAATGGGCATACCGGCAAAACTGAATACACCAATGTAGGCCTCAGCCCCAATACGGCTACAATTACTTTCGATCTGACGAAGGCAATCATCTGGAGTTCCCCAGGTTTGAAGACTCATAAAAAATTCTACAGCTCCATCAACCCCCGTTTTTTTCATGTTCTCAGCAAATTTTCCATAATATTCGTATCCTTTTTGGTTTTTCAGATGAGTAGTATCAAAATTGTAATGATCGAGTACTGTTTGCCAATAACCACCTATATATTTTTTTGCTAAATTTTTGGCTGTATCTGCATCTTCGTGGCAGATTGTCCATCCCGCTAGCAAAGGGGAGGGGGGTTCTTCATTATTTAGTTCTTTGTAAACTTTGTTATAACTTGCTATTTCTTGTTCAACTTGATTCCATGGTTTTTGAGGGATAACTAATAAACCGATTCCAAGCTTTGCCATTATTTCAATCGACTCTGGTGAAACCGCCGCAGCGTAGGTTCTACCTTTAAAGGTAGCCGAAGGCTGTGGTCGAATTGCAGCTTTTGGTTGGTTAACGAACTTGCCTTGATATTCGCAAATTCCATTTTCTAATCCATTTAAGACGCATTCTGCACTTTCAATAAATCTGTTCCTGGAATCAGCCATATCTTGCCTAAACGCATCGAATTCAACTCTACCTGCGCCTCTACCTAAACCCAAAATAAGCCGGCCGCTTGATAAAGTGTCTAACATAGAAATTTGCTCGGCTACTCTAATGGGGTCATGCCATGGTAGAACAACAACCATTGAACCCAGCTTAATCTTCTCGGTTTTTGCGGCCATATAGGTAAGGAATTGCATTGGATCTGGGCACATGGTGTAGTTTGTGAAGTGGTGCTCAACAGTCCAAATTGATTCAAAACCTAATGGCTCTGCGGATTCTGCCAATGCAACTTCGTTTGAGTAGACCCTCTGGTCGTCAAATTTGTCACCAGGGTTCTGAAAGATTGAACACATCCCTACGTGCATGCCGTGAACTCCGCTTTTTAAATGTATTAAACAAAACTTTAAGGAATAATCATTAAAATGTAAAGATTGTTTGAATTCGAGAAGTTGTTGAATACCAAAGTATAAACCAATATACTTAATACAAATTCCATTTGGAGAAAAGCGTGCTTTACCAGTTTTATGAATCTGCTCATGCTGCTGTAAAACCTCTAAGAATTCTCTCATCCATCCAAAGATCTGTGATAGATAATCCTCTAAATCCCTTGAGTGACCTATCCTTTGTGAAAGCTTACTCAGCATCTCTACAAGTTTTTGAACGAACTACCCGACAATACGCGAAGCCGAAGTGGACTTTATCAAAAGTATCATCGGCTAATAATAAAGTATCTATGCAAACCGTGATGAAACTAGATTTTTGTGATCTGTTGAAATTCTCAATAAATTCTAATGCAGTTCGACCAAAAATACTCTTAATAGCTCCTTTATCTGGTCACTTTGCGACTTTATTAACTGGAACAGTCAAGGCTTTAGTTGAAGATTTTGATATCTATCTCACAGATTGGAAAGATAGTAGGGACATTCCACTTTATAAAGGGAAGTTCAATTTTTCTACCTACATAGATTATTTGGTCCAGTTTATGGCCAAACTTGGTCCTAAGCACCACCTTATCGCCGTATGTCAACCCGGTCCTGCGGCTCTGGTAGCGACTTCTTATGTCGCACAGAAGAAAATGCCTTTTAGCCCAAGTTCGTTGATTTTAATGGGTTGTCCAATTGACACTCGTTTAAGCCCAACTGAACCCAATAGATTAGCTGAATCAAAACCTCTGGAGTGGTTCGAGTCGAATGTGATCGTAAACGTTCCTTATCCTAGACTTGGCTATCTAAGGAGAGTTTACCCCGGCTTTTTACAATTGAGCGGGTTTATGACTATGAATTTAAGCCGACATATGTTGGCTCACAAGCAACTTTTTACAAATTTGGTAAAAGGTGATGGTGATTCCGTTCACGCCCACAGAGATTTCTATGATGAGTATCTTGCTGTGATGGACCTTCCCGCTGAATAT
>JAYYOR010000019.1:0-12924 GCA_036130055.1 Pseudomonadota bacterium
GTGAAATATTAGCAGGACGGGATTTAGAAGGAGGAGGTACCTGGCTAGGAATCTCCAATTCGGGAAAAATAGCAGCACTTACTAATTTTCCGTCAACAAAAACATCGCCGCAAAAGCCCATGTCAAGAGGACTAATAGTCAGAGATTTTCTGATACAAAATGTAGAAGCTGAAGAATATATTGGTTCATTAGCAAATCGAAATGATGAATTTTCAGGTTACAATCTGCTTTTAGGACGAATCGACAATCTAAATATCTATTCCAACGTAATATCGAAAAACCAGGTCTTAGATGATGGAATTCACGTAATGACAAACACTTTTTTCGACGAAACTTGGCCAAAGGGAAGTAGATTAATCGACAAGTTCAAGGCAATATCAAGTGACGACTCATCTGAACTTATAACAAAATGTTTTAATATTCTTGGACCGAACAATGGTAATCTTTCATTACAGTATTCTTATAGAAACTCGATTTTCATAACTGGCGACTCCTATGGCACTAGATCATCCAGTGTGATATTGTTTCATTCGAATGGTAATATCGAGTTTCACGAGAAATCTTTTAATAAATACCAGAGAGTCACAGGTAAAAAAAAGTTTATCTTAAAAAATGGAAAGGTCACATAAAATCACGGAACTTTCAGATTACCAATTCCTCAACTCCTTAAGTTCGGAAGAAATAACCCGTGAATATTCAAAAGTTCGCGCTTTTACCGAGAAGCTTCTCAAACCATTATCGCCAGAAGACGCATGTGGGCAATCGATGCCTGATTGTAGTCCCGCAAAATGGCACGCAGCTCATACAACATGGTTTTTCGAAACCTTTATACTTAAAAGTTTGTTAAAAAACTATAAACCTTTTGATGAAAAATATGAGTACATGTTTAATTCATATTATAATTCTATTGGTAAACAATATCCTAGAGCCGAAAGGGGGCTAATTACTCGTCCCTCATTACACGAAATCTTAGAATACAGAGACTTCGTCGATCGCAAAATTTGCGATTTAATAGAGAATGCCGATAACTCTTTTCTTAATATAGTTGTACTTGGATTAAATCACGAGCAACAACATCAAGAACTTTTATTAATGGACATAAAAAATCTATTTTCGCTCAACCCTTGTCAACCGGCATATCGAACCAGTAGACCTATCAAAAACAAAAAAGTGCATTGCGAGTGGAATGAATTTCCAGGTGGAGAACACGAATTTGGTTGTAGCAATAAACAGTTTTGTTTTGACAATGAAACACCTTTATTCAAACAGATCGTTTCTCCTTTTAAGGTGGCCTCCCAACTAGTAAAAAACGGAGACTACTTAAAATTTATTGAGGCAGGCGGATATAAAAATCCCGAATTCTGGTTAGCTGATGGTTGGGATTTTATTAAAAAAAATAAAATTAATAGCCCACTTTATTGGAAGCGGAAACAAAGTTCTTGGTATGAATTTACGCTGTTTGGAGATATAGAGCTACTACTCCATTTGCCGGTTTGTCACATTAGTTTTTTTGAGGCTGACGCTTATGCTACTTGGAAGAACTGCAGATTACCAACAGAGTTCGAAATTGAAATTGCCGCTAAAAGCGCTGAGCCTTTGCAGCATGAAGTGCAGATGCATCCAGAAGGAGGCAATTCCCGATTTTTCGATGATTTCTATTCAAACGTATGGCAATGGACTAACTCCGCTTATCTTCCTTTTCCAGGCTTTAAGCCCGAGATTGGTGCGATCGGTGAATATAATGGTAAGTTTATGAGCAATCAGATGGTTTTGAAAGGAAGCTCGTGTATAACTCCTCCCCATCATTCTCGTCCTTCATATCGAAACTTTTTTTATCCGCACCAAAGATGGCCATTCACCGGAATCAGGCTTGCTCACGACATATAATTAATTCAATCTAGCTCTTCAAAAAGATCCTGTCTGCTGTTATTAACTTTCGCATCTTTTGTCCAATATTTCTTCGCCCATATTCCACTGTAATGCTCCTTTCCAACAGGAAACCGCCAGGTTCGGACTTCTGAATCTATAATTGAGACGGAACATAAAGCTCTTGGTTGATCAATTGTGCCGTCAACATATTCGTCTGAATTATCCACGTATCTGGAGCAAATTCTTCTATATAAATCTCGCCATTTGTCATCGAGACCAACTTCGTATTCAATATTAGCCTTACCCCTTATAACTATTTTGCGGCAAGGGAGAGCAGTTTCATCGATACTGAGTCCAACTTTGCCATTTTCGCGAATGTGTTTTAACCATTCTGAATGTTGACGAGGCGTGAACCATAACTTTTCGCGCTCGAATACAAACCAGATAGGAGTAACAAGTGGCGCTCCATTTTCATCGACTGTACCTATTCGGCAAATCATGTTCTTTTCGTTTAGGAACTCATGAGTTTCCTCTTCGTTTAACTTTGGCATTTTCTTCAATCTCTTTTTTATTTTACAGGTTACGTAGCGGGAGCCAAAAATTCAAGAGCTTGATCCAATAATTCTTGCGAGGAAGCCGCTACAATTTGGCCACCTGCCCTCACTGGGTCACCATTCCAATGGGCAACAAAGGCCCCCGACGATTCTATTATAGGGACCAGAGCGGCTATATCACAGAATTTTAAATTTGCCTCAACAACCAAGTCAACAAGTCCTAATGCAAGTAGGCAATATCCGTAACAATCAGCTCCAAATCTAGTCATTCTTGATTGTTCTGAGAGTTTTACGAAACATTCCAACTCGATTCCCGGCTGAAACATATCCGGTGTTGTTGAGAATAAAATCGAACGACTCAGTTCGGTTGTTGAACCAGCCTGCAAGACTTTAGTACCGAACCGACTATGCAACTCTGACACTCCGCCCCCACCAATAAAACAATCTCCTACGTAAGGCTGGCTCATCATGCCATAAAGCGGCTTACCCTCGAAGGTTAGTCCAATAAGTGTGCCCCATGTAGGCATCCCAGTAATATATGAGCGTGTTCCGTCAATCGGATCTATGATCCACGACCACTGGCTCTCGCCGGCTACTACTCCATGCTCCTCACCTATGATCCCGTGATTTGGAAACCTAATTCTTATTTGCTCGGAAATTACTTCTTCTGTTTTCAGATCAATGATAGTCACTGGATCAAAGTCAGAACTCTCTGTTTTGTCGGTTACCTCATTATAGTTTCGAAAACCACCCAACGATATTTTCGACGCGCATTCTTCAAGATGTAACAAAAATTCTTTTATTTCATTTGATTCCATCTTAACCTTTCCTACAAGTTTGATGCATAAGGATAGCTGAGTTAAAATCACAAGTCTAAGACATAACAACTTTAATAGACAAGGTTAATCAACAAACCGCTCTGAATTAAACAAGATTTATGAAGAATTTTTTTTACAATATATACCAAAAGTTTGTGCTTGAACGGCCATATATTTGTCTATTATTTCTCCTTATTATCGGAACTTTTACCCAGTCGGGACTGAAACATTTTAAGCTTGACGCATCAATTGACGCTTTAATATTAGAAAGTGATCCTGATTTAAGCCTCTTCAGAGACTTAATATCAGAATACGAAACCAAAGAGTTTGTTTTTATTGCAATTAAGCATGATGAAGATTTTTTATCATTGAATAGCCGTAACCTTACGGCAGCTATGGTGGATGATATCAGGACTATTGATGGTGTTTCTGACGTAGTTTCAATAATGGATGTCCCATTAGTTACAAATAATCCTGAAACCACGTTGGCAGGGCTAGCCGCTAATTTTAAAACCCTGAGAATGAGCAATGTTGACCTTGAAAGGGCTCGAGCCGAATTAACCAGCAGTCCTTTTTATAAAGATTTAGTGGTAAATTCTGAAGGAACAGTGTCATCAGTTGCAGTTTATTTAACTCCTCATGAAAAATTTTTTATTAGCCGGAATGAAAGAAATAATTTTTTAAATTTAAAACAAAACAACAAACTTACTTCGGAGCAAAAAAATCGATTCGAAGAGGTAAATGCAACGTACGAAAAAGCAAAAAATGAAGCTATAAAAAAAACACGAGGAACCCTGGCTGGCATTAGAGATGTATTAGATAAACATCAAAGCAAAACATCCTCCAAACTATATATCGGAGGACTACCTCTAATTGTTGAAGATGTAACGACTTATATAAAAGGTGATCTCATTAATTTCGGTGGAGGCGTATTTTTTTTCCTCATTTTTATGCTTTCCCTAATTTTCCGAGAACCCAAATGGGTAATCTTACCGCTAACGAGTTGTATCTATGCCGGAGTGACAATGCTTGGTTTTCTAGGTCTTATTGGATGGAAGGTGACAGTTATCTCATCTAATTTCATTGCTTTAATGTTAATAATAACGATGTCTATGAATGTCCACTTGATTGTGAGGTACAGGGAGTTATTTAAAAAACTACCTAACTCAAACCAACTTGAACTTGTAAAACTAACAATCGAAAAAATGGCGCGACCGTGCGCTTACACCGCAATTACAACCATAATTGCTTTTCTATCACTTCTTATGGCAGATATAAAACCAGTGATAGATTTTGGATTAATGATGACTTTTGGTCTGATCGTGGTTTATTTAACAACCTTCCTATTGTTTCCATCTTTATTGATGCTAACAAATAAAGCTCCATCGAAATCCTCAAGTGGCCTTAGTTCCTTTTTACAGCTTACTACCTTATTAGGTAAGTTAACTGAAAATAACCAGAAAGCTATAACAACTGTTTGTTTGCTTCTACTTATATTCGGTATTTTAGGAATTAATCGTCTACAGGTTGAAAATAGTTTCGTTTCGTATTTTGACAAAGATACCGATATTTATAAAGGACTCTCGCTCATCGATCGTGAATTAGGTGGAACCACTCCTTTGGAAATAATATTAACGTTTAAAGAAGATAGCGACTCTCTAGATGACGATTTTATGGAAGATGGACTTGCCGAATTGTTTAACGATTTAGATGAAGATTGCCTTGATTCTTGCTCCAACGAGGAAACTTGGTTTACGCAGTATAAAATAGAAAAGATTTCGGAAGTTCATAAATACCTGGAAAAACAAGAGGAAATCGGAAAGGTAATGTCGCTATATTCAACCATTAAAGTTGCTGAAACGGTAAAAGGAGAGCCGCTTGAACCGTTCGAAATGAACATTGCAAACCAAAGGCTTCCAGAATTAGTGAAATCACAAATAATCAATCCATATGTATCGTTCTCAGCGAACCAGGCTCGAATCACGACTAGGATTATTGATACTTATGATGGTTTGGAAAGGCGCGAACTGTTAGAAAGAATAAGTAACGAGCTCGAGGCTAACCTTGGGTTAACAGCCGAGGAATATAAAGTTTCTGGGCTTTTGGTTTTATATAACAATGTGCTTCAAAGCCTTTTTACGTCGCAGATCCTTACTCTTGGGTTTGTAATGGCTGGGATTTTATTTACCATGATGCTACTGTTCCGATCAGTAACCGTGGCTATCATTGGTCTCATCCCCAATCTTTTAGCAGCTATTGTAATTTTGGGCTTTATGGGCTGGATGGACATACCATTAGATATTATGACAATCACAATTGCGGCTATAACTGTGGGGATCGCGGTAGATAACTGCATACACTATTTATATCGATTTAAGGCGGAACTTAGCAAAAATAGCGATCCAGTAGTAAACATGCATTTCTGTCACAATAATATAGCCCACGCTCTTTTTTATACAACAATAACAATCGTGTTCGGGTTTTCAATCTTAACATTGTCAAACTTTATCCCAACGATATTGTTCGGCTTGCTTACTGCTTTAGCAATGATATTAGCCTTGCTTGGGGCTTTGACAATAATGCCGCTACTTCTCCTGAAGATAAGGCCATTCCCAAATTAACGATACAATTTATTATTGAACGTCTTCTTTTGTTACCCAGTCTAAAGCCTCATTCATAGACCGCTTGAATTTGTCAAATAACTCATCTATTTGAGATTCAGTGATTATTAAAGGGGGACAAAATGCGATCACATCACCAATAGCCCTGCATATCAGCCCGTTTTTTTGGCAGATGGAAAGGATTTTATTACCGACTAAACCCGGCGATTTAAAACCACTTTTTTTCGTTTTATCGGCTACAAGTTCGGCAGCTCCTATCAATCCTATGCCACGAACCTCACCAACTAGGGGATGTTCAGAGAATTCACTAAAGCGGCTCTGGAACTTCGGTGCAAGCTTAGCCGCATGCTCAAATATATGTTCCCTTTCATAAATTTCAAGTGTCTTTAAAGCAACAGCGCAGGCCACAGGATGGCCGCCCCACGTATAACCATGACCAAAAATTCCCATTCCGCTTGAGGCACTCTGGATAACTTCATACATATTGCTCTTCAGGACAACTGCACTCAAGGGCAAGTACGCGGAGGTGATTGCTTTTGCCAAAGAAATGGAATCCGGCTCTAAGCCGAAGGTTTGCATGCCGAATGGTCGGCCGGTTCTACCGAATCCGCAAACTACTTCGTCATCTATGAACAATATGTCGTATTTTTTGAGGATTGGTTGGATTTTCTCAAAGTAACCGTCAGATGGCAAAATAACCCCTCCAGCTCCCATCAATGGCTCGGCAATGAATGCCGCTATTGTGTCTGGGTCCTCCCTCAAAATCAGCTCTTCGAGATTTTCAGCCATCCTTGTCGAGAACTCTTCCTCTGATTCACCATCTAAACCGTTTCGCCAGAAATGAGGAGTCTCAGCATGAATAAACCTACCGCCCTCAAGAGGCAAGTCAAATCCCGCGTGAGATGGCGGAAGCCCTGTTAAACTGGCTGTTCCTAGGGTAATCCCGTGATAAGCCTTAAGTCGGCTAATTATTTTCTTTTTCTTTGGCCGGCCAAGCACGTTATTGTAATACCAAGCCATCTTTATTTGAGTATCGTTTGCGTCCGAGCCTGAATTTCCGAAAAAAACCTTGGAGTTACCAAGGGGCACCATTTGGTTTAAAGCCTCGGCTAGTTCTATGCCTACGTCGTAACTTTTGCTTGCGAACAACTGAGCATAAGAGAGTTTTTTTATTTGCTCATATGCCGCTTGCGCCAGCTCCTCGTTTCCATAACCCAAAGAGGTACACCATAAGCCCGCCATACCTTCTAGATATTTATTACCGTCATTATCATAAATGTAAACACCTTTGGCTCGCTCCAAAACAATGGGGCCTTGCTTGAGATGGCTTCCCTGGTGAGTCCATGGATGAAGAATGTTGTCGATGTCTTTTTGAAAAAGATCTGATTCTTTAGTGGCCATAAACTTAACCTTTGAAATGTTTATAGTGACCCTAGCAGAATATTGTTGGAAGGGAAAGCTTTCATTGTTTTTGAAGAAATAAGGTGATCTCCGCTACAGTAATCCCAAATTTTTTGAGATATGATCGATTGAACGCTACATTGCGGTCCATCGACCATAACCAATCATCAAATTTAAGTCTTACGGTCTTTTCGCCAACCGGAACATCCATCGAATAAACCCAATTGACTGCGTTTCCATATTGCTTGCCCGTTGCCACACCAATAATGTCTCCGGCGGTCCCGGTATAATTGAGATCGTCGATTTTTGTAATTTTCCAGATGCGCTCTTGTTTCTCTCCGCTTTCTAAATATAAGAAAGTCTCGTCTAAGGTACCGTTATCGCCTTCCCAGGTACCCAATATATTCGCTTCGAATCGAGTTATGACTTTCCCGCTACGATCCTGAATGATTCCCCAGGCCTTCACCTTCCCTTGAAAAAATTGCTCAATTATGAATGATGGCTCGCGATTCAAGTAGTCCCCTCCCTTGATTCCGTTGACGCACCCATTTAGCCAAAGACAAATTAATATAATGAGCGCAATTTTTGATAAAACAGAATAATTCATGGTATTTTTTGATAACATGTATAAAGCTACGCCACTTCTAGTAGGCTAGATCAATTTACCGAAAATTGAAACAAAAATTGTTATTTGTATATTTAATTTTTATAATCACTTTAACTAAAACGAGCTGTAAAATATGAAAGATGACGATATGGTGGCTTTAAATATATTTGGCGAACCCCTCGAAATTTGCTGCAAATCCCCAATCACCGGCTATTTCAGAGACGGTCTATGCAGAACTGATCCCTCAGATTACGGGTTGCATTTGACTTGCGCACTTCTAACTGATGAGTTTCTCGAGTTTTCAAAACTGCAAGGTAACGATTTGTCTACTCCAAGACCAGAATTTGGATTTCAAGGCCTAAAAGATGGTGACAAGTGGTGTATTTGCGCGGGCCGCTGGACTGAAGCACTTGAGGCAGGTAAGGCACCAAACATATACCTGAAAGCAACTCATCAAAAAATGCTATCAATGGTTCAAATCGAAGTTTTAGAAAAATATGCCTTAGACTTAAATGGAGATTAGTGGCGATCAAAATTAAATATCATCGAGATTAAAGTAAAAAACTTATCCCAAGAATCTTCCCTAACCGCTTGAAATTTGAGGTGTTCGTTAGGATCGGTTTCTTCGTTGATTTCTATAAACCAAATTGAATCTAACTCATTCGGCAAAAGCGCATATCGCACGTCAATAAATTTCAATGGATGGGTAGTGCTCTCACCTAACATATCGCTAGTAAACCATGCAAACCTTAGTAGATCGTATTTATGAGTATCTGATAGTTGCAACTTATCGTCCAATTTTTCGTTGTCAAACTGTTTGATCGTCCCCCCAACAAAATGTTCAAACCCTCTAGAAGCTCGTATCGCGTCAACGTAAAAATGACCTTGAAACAAATAAACTGTTCTCCATACAACTAGATTTCCAAAACTAGGTTTGACAAAAACTTTTTCTGCATCATGCCCACGACTTTTGGCAACATTATATACTTCTTCCGTTACTCTATGATTTTGATAGGCACCCAGCAATAGATACATACAACCAAACACAAAGGTAATGCGTGCTATCAATGTCGAAGGAAGATAGATCGACACGAACAAGCCAATTATAATCACCCCTGTAAAGATAGGATCAATTATCGAAATGATTGACCACGCTATTCTCGTATCTGCAAATGGCCACCATAAAACCGTGCCGTATGTAGTGCAGGAATCGATAAGACCGTGGCTACCATATCCCACCAAACATGCAAAAAAACACATCTTGAAATTACAAATTTTTCGAGACCTAATAAAGAACCAAAAGAATAGTGCGCAAATTAAGCTTCCTATCGGAATGAAAAAAAGTGAATGGGTAAATTGCCTATGATACTCTAAAAATAATAAATGATCAGTCGATGAACGAATAAATACGTCTAAATCGGGAGCCAAAGCAGAAAGCCCCCCTAGAACGGCAAATACAGTGGCTTTTTTGTTCTTAGTTACAACGGCTCTAGCAGCCAAAGAGCCGACCACTCCTTGGGTTATAGGATCCATTTATCCTTTTTCCCTTCGAAAATCAGTTAAATTTTTCTGATGAAACATACCCGATTTCATTCACGTCATCAAAAAATTTTTTCAAAATTGGATGGTCGATTTCTTCAACGCTCCTATCTGCTTTAAGGTTACATTCCGCTACATAGGTCGTGTGCTGCTTTCCATCAGGTAATATGTGGTACCAAGGGGCGGTTTTAGATGGCCGGGATGTCGCAACGTCGTCATACCATTGTTCATCTCCACTAAATTCAGCATCTACATTAAATATCACTCCTCTATAAAAGAAAAGCTTATGATAAATACGCTGTCCTATCGAGAATTTGGCGTTTCGTGTTTTGGGCATAAATTTGTTGTCAATCAGTGATTCCTATTTGTAAATCCGTTAATCGCACTTACGCCGCATCTATGTCCATTACCGCTTTCATCTCCAAGAATTCTTCAAAACCTATTTCACCCCATTCCCGTCCATTACCTGATTGCTTATACCCGCCAAATGGCGCGGTAAAATCTAGTCCAGCCCCATTCAAGTGAACATTACCAGCTCGAATCTTGCCAGCAATTTTCGTTATTTTCTCAGGATCGGAACCTGAGACATAACCTGATAGGCCATAAGGTGTGTCATTTGCAATTTCAACCGCCTCATCTTCATTTTTATAAGGTAGAATGCAAAGCACGGGTCCAAAGATCTCTTCTCTTGCTATAGTCATCTGATTATTCACGTCAGAAAAAATCGTTGGTCTCACATAAAATCCTTTATCAAGACCATCTGGTCTGCCGAGTCCCCCACATACAAGAGTAGCTCCCTCTTCTATTCCCGACGATATTAAGCCCTGAATTTTGTCATATTGCGTCCCGCTGACGACAGGGCCCATATTTGATTCTTTTAGTTTTGGATCCCCAACTGTTGTGCCAGCAGCAGCCTCTTTTGCTATTTCGACAGCTTTTGCTTGCATCGAAGCGGGAACTAACATCCTACTAGGAGCATTACAGGACTGTCCCGAATTCAACATCATCGCCTCAACACCCTGTTTTACAGCTTTTTCAAAGTCGGCATCTTCCAAAATTATGTTCGGTGACTTACCACCTAGCTCTTGAGTGACGCGTTTAACAGTATCAGCTGCAGCCTTCGCAACTCTTATGCCTGCTCGGGTAGAGCCCGTGAACGACATCATGTCAATTTCAGGGTGGCTAGACATTGCTTCACCCACAGTCGGTCCATCACCATTCACTAGATTGAAAACACCCTTAGGTATACCCGCTTCGTGTAATATTTCTGCGAACAGTATAGCGTTAAGCGGAGCCACTTCTGTTGGCTTTAGAACCATAGTACATCCGGTAGCTAAAGCGGGGAATACTTTAGTTGATATTTGATTAATCGGCCAATTCCATGGCGTGATAAAACCACAAACACCGATCGGTTCTTTCTTCATAAAGATTTTACCTTTCGTTTCACTAAAACTAAAATTTTTAAGTACAGCTATTGTAGTCTTCAAATGAGCCGTTAACATCGCGGCTTGGGCTGCTTTACACAACCAAGTTGGAGCACCCATCTCTCTGGATATGGTTTCAACCATTTCACCATACCTTCCCTTATAAACTTCATTTATTTTTTCTAGCATTGCGATTCTGTCATCAACAGATGTTTCAGAAAACGTTGGAAACGCCTTGCGGGCTGCTTTTACTGCTTTGTCAACATCCGTCGCATCCCCGAGTGCTATCGTACCGGCGACCGATTCATCTGCTGGATTGATGACTTCCAACGTTTTTTGACTATTGGGCTCAACCCATTCCCCATTAATATAAAATTTAAGGCTGTTTTCCACGTTTTTTTCTCCCAGCATGTTAAAAAAATTTTTTTCTTATTTAAATATACAATGAAAAGTATAAGAAATCGATACCCTATCTTGAAGCGATTAGACGGAAACGATAATAATTTTCTCTTAGATTATGAGATGCCTATGTATTTTTGGGTTTGAAGTGATAGCTTCCATTTTGGATGCTTTAAGCAAAACTCAAGACACTTACTAAGATTTTTATTATAGTCTTTATCATATTTTGGCTGAATGAAGAAATGCTTGAAATTTAAAGCCTGAAACTTTTCTGGTGCAATTTTCTCTTGAGGAAATATCAACTTAAGCTCATTACCGCATCTAACCACCAAAGAATCACAGGTTTTTGGTGAAACAGTTATCCAATCCAAATTTTTTGGTAGTGACAAAGTTCCATTGGTTTCTATAGCGCACTCAAAACCTTTCGCCTTAACGAGGCGAACTAAAACTTCATTAATTTGCAGAGCCGGCTCCCCGCCGGTAAAAATTACATATCGATGCTTATTATCCCCGGTTGTATTTTTCCAAATCGATTCTATAGCGGAAGATAAATGCTCTTCGGAGCGGAATCTCCCACCATTATCGCCATCAACTCCATTGAAATCCGTATCGCAGAAGTTACAGACAGCCGTTTTTCGACTGGATTCTTGTCCGGACCAAAGATTACACCCTGAAAATCTACAAAAAATTGCTGGCCTACCACTCCGAGCTCCCTCACCCTGTATGGAATAAAAAATTTCTTTTACTTTAAACCGCATCGTTACCTCGAAGATCTGAAAGATTCGTAACCCTCTTTTCTAAGTTGACATGCTGGACATTCCCCACATCCGTAACCCCACAAATTTTTTTTTTCACGATTTCCTTCGTAACAGGTATGAGTTTCCTCACGAATCAAATCAACGAAAGGTGCACCGCCTAGCTTATAAGCTAATCTCCAAGTTTCACATTTGTTTAGAAACATTAAAGGTAAATCAATTTTGATTGGTTCTTCAAAAGCCAATTGGAGAGTCCTTTCCATTGATAACAGCGTGTCATTTCTGCAATCCGGATAACCCGAAAAATCGGTTTGACACATGCCTCCAATTAATTGTGTAATTGCCATTTTAGAGGCAAGGGTGGCCGCGACGGAGAGGAATAAGATATTTCGTCCCGGCAAAAAGGTATTTGGCAAACTACCTTTATTGGATATCTTTAAATCTCTAGTTAGGGCACTGCTAGAAATATTACTCAAAAAGCTTAAATCAATTACTAAATCTTGTTTTAACTTTTCTGACCATTTTAAGTAATCCGTCCGAATTTTAGCTAGAAAATTTTCTCTACAAGTAAGCTCAACCTTGTGCCTCTGCGTATAGTCAAAACCAATTGTGTAAACACTATTATAATTTTCAAGAGCCCAGGCCAAACAAACGGCGGAGTCTTGCCCGCCGGAAAACAAAACTAGAGCTTTTAGTTTCCTAGTCAAATTAGAATTGTCTTTGCGCCGCATTTCTTCCCTTCATAAAAAACAAACACAAACCAATAAAACACCAGATTAACACAATCCCCCATTCCTCCGGCCATTTAAGACCACTTGGGCTAAAAGGCAAATATAATGATAGCAATCCTAGAGAAAGGGAAAGTGCAAATAATCCCCATAATTTCCAAAACCGAATTTGAAAAGGACGGCGCACATTAGGGTTAGTAATGCGATAT
>JAYYOR010000020.1:0-13916 GCA_036130055.1 Pseudomonadota bacterium
AGAAGTAATTCTAAGTGGAGGTGAACCTTTAACACTAACCGATCAAAAATTAAAAGATATAGTTAAAAAGATCAGTTCTATTGATCATATAAAAACGATACGCTTCCATACAAGAATGCCGATTGTTTATCCTTCCCGTATTACTGATGAACTCTGTTTAATTTTATCCCAAAGTAAAAAAAATATTGTTATGGTTATTCATTCAAACCATGCTAACGAATTAGACTCAGAAGTAGCAACCAGTTTAAAGAAATTGAAACAACACGACTTCGTCTTGTTAAACCAATCGGTACTATTAAGGAATGTAAATGATAATCTTAGAAGTCTTGAAGCTTTGTCGGAAAAATTATTCACTTACGGAGTAATACCTTATTACATGCACTTTTTAGATAAAATTACAGGAGCAGAAAGGTTTGAGGTTTCTCTACAGAGAGCCAAAAAATTACGAATTCAATTAGTCAATAGATTACCAAATTATTTAGTGCCAAAATTTGTTCGAGAAATTCCTGGTGAAAAAGCAAAAGTTCAAATTTGATAAATCGACGGATTTTTTTTAACCAGACTCTAATTTCGTAACTTTTCTAAAACCTTTAGGCAGGAATTGTCCTCTCCTGGCTCTGCTCCCACAAAAATTGACTTGATCATTTTCTCTTAAGATCAGCGGCCGCTTACTACCCGAATAAACACGAAGTGTCTGTTCATTTTTTAAAACAGCAATAAAAGCGGCCTCTTCTTTTAATTCTGGATTGCTATTTAGTTGCATTAACTTTACGCCTTTTCCTTTCGTTAGCAAGGGTAATTCATTTGCAGAAAATATAAGTAATTTACCAATATTAGATACTATCGCTACCCACTCATTATCAGGCTCATCGCAAAGCACTGGTGTCAAAAGTCGCTCATGGGGAGCAATAATCAATGTGTTTTTTCCGCCTTTTGTTTTGGAAGAAATAGCACCAGTGCTACTAAAAAAACCTTTTCCAGCGGATGAACAAAATAATATGTAATCTTTAAGCTTTTGAGAAGCGATGCCCACAAATTTAGTGCCGTCTGGAGGATTAAATTTGCTAGCCAAAGGCTCACCTTGACCTCTTTTTAAAGATAATTTATTTGACTCGATGCAATAAGATCTTCCTCCCTCATCGAAAAACATAATTTCATCTCGAGTCGTTACCTCGACCTTGTCTAGCAAAGAGTCACCTGGTCTAAATGACATTTTTTCTAAATTAAGTTCATGGCCTTTCTGAACCTTGACCCAAGCGTCATTTGATAAAACCACAGTGATAGGCTCTGGCTCACCAAATTCATTAAAATCTATCTCTTTGGAGGGGGGTAACTCTTTTAGCTTGCTTGCTCTTGCTTTTTCAAATAAGGCCTTTTCCTCTTCCAATTCCTTTTTTAATTGATTTTTTAACGCACGCCTACTTCTTAATATTTTATTTACCAAATTTAATCTTTCTTGAAGCTCATTCCATTCTTCTTTAACTCTCTTCTCTTCAAGTTTTGCAATCTGTTTAAGTCTTAGTTCTAGAATAGCGTTTGCTTGATTTTCAGTTAAGGAAAATTTTTTTTTAATTTCTTTTGCCGGATGTTCGCTGTTTCTAACTATGGTTATAACCGCCTCGATGTTTAAAACTGCGATCAAATAACCATCCAAAATATGCAGTTTTTCCTCGATTTCAGACTTTTGATATTTATATTTTTGCTCAATTTTTTCTAGTCTAAACTTCACCCACTCTTGGATTATTTGTTTTATATTTTTTTTACCAGGATTACCGTCAATTCCAATCAAATTAAAATTCACCCTGATTATTTTTTCCAAGTCGGTGGTGGCGCAAAAATGTTCTGCAATCAGCTCTGGATCGAATTTGGTTCTTTTTAACGAAATCACAATTCTGACTGGCTTTTGATGATCCGATTCGTCTCGAACATCCTCGATAAAATTTATCTTCTTGTGCTCAATCTGAGCCGCAATTTGTTCCATAATTTTTGAAGTTGATACCTGATAGGGAAGCTCGTTAACTATAATTTCTTTTTTCTTAACTATTAACTTCGCTCTAAGTCTGATAGAGCCAGATCCGGTTTTATACATCGTATTCAGTTCATCTCTTGAATTAACGATATAGCCACCTGTCGGAAAATCCGGAGCAGTTACGATTTCCAGCAACTCATCAATGGTTATTGACGGTCTTTCGATAAGAGCTACGGTAGCTGAAATAATTTCATTTAGATTATGGGAGGGAATATCTGTAGCCATACCAACAGCTATACCGGAAGAACCATTAACTAAAATGTTCGGAATTTTAGCCGGTAAGATTGCAGGCTCTTGTAGTGTTCCATCAAAATTTGGATGCCAATCGACTGTTTTATATTTTAACTCTTCTAGAAGACTCTCAGCGTATTTAGTAAGCTTAGCTTCTGTATATCTCATCGCTGCAAATGATTTAGGATTATCTATCGATCCCCAGTTGCCTTGTCCCTCTATGAATTTATAATTAAAAGAAAAATCTTGAGCCATTAAAACCATTGCCTCATAACAGGCACTATCGCCGTGAGGATGATATTTCCCAATTACATCGCCCACAGTACGAGCCGATTTTTTGAATTTGGACGAAGATCTCAGGCCTAGTTCAGACATTGCAAAGATAATTCTGCGCTGGACTGGTTTTAGCCCGTCACAAATATTCGGTAATGCTCTATCCAATATCACATACATTGAGTACTCTAAATAGGCTTTTTCAGCGAATTCAGCTAACTGTACAGAATCTGTAGCTGCTGGAAGTATTTTACTCACGATTTATTTAGCTCCACTAAATAACCTTTCTTTTCAAGCCAAACTTTTCGGTCAGCAGCTCTTTTCTTGGCCAGAAGCATATCAAGCGTTGAAACAGTCTTCTTATGGTCTATTGATTCCAATTTTAATAAACGCCTTTTCCCAGGCGCCAATGTGGTATCTCTTAACTGACTGGGGTTCATCTCCCCGAGACCTTTAAATCGTTGAACGTTAGCTCTTCCACGTTCTGAATTTTTAAGATTTTGTAAAATTTTTTCTTTCTCATTTTCATCCCCTGCATAAAAAATGCTCTTTCCTACGTCAATTCTAAATAGAGGCGGCATAGCAACAAAGATTTTACCTAAATCAACCAGCGGCCTAAAATGTCTTAAGAACAGTGCACAGAGAAGTGTAGATATATGCATTCCATCAGAGTCTGCGTCTGACAGAATACAAATTTTTCCATATCGAAGTCCATCTACTTCACAAGCCCCAGGCTCTACTCCCAGAGCCGTTGCTATATCAGCAACTTCATTTGAAGTTTGCAGGTTTGTCGAGTCAACCTCCCACGTATTTAATATTTTGCCCCTTAAGGGTAGTATTGCTTGAAAATCTTTGTCGCGCGCTTGTTTTGCCGAGCCCCCCGCTGAATCACCTTCTACTAGAAAAAGTTCAGTTTTATCTATTTCTTGACTCAAACAATCAGCTAATTTGCCCGGCAAAGCCGGACCTGTCCCACTGGTTCTTTTTCGAGGCGTCTTTTCCTTTTTGACCCGTCTTTGCGCTCTCTCGATTATAAATTCGGCAAGCTTTTCTCCAGTTTCTACGTGCTGGTGCAACCATTTACTGATGGTCGCTTTTGTCGAATTTATGATAAAAGGAGAAGCGTTTCGAGAGGATAGTCTTTCTTTGGTTTGTCCGGAGAACTGCGCATTCATCATTTTTAATGATAATACGAATGTTGCATGGTCTGTTGCATCATCTGACGTTACTTTTAAATTTTTGGGAAACATGTTCCTGCTGTCCATAAACTCTTTAAAAGCCTCTAAAACTCCTGTTTTTAGGCCGCTAACATGAGTGCCCCCTTGAATGGTTGGAATTAAATTAACATAACTTTCTTGTAACACAGCTTTTTGATTTAAATTCCAGAATATCGCCCACTCCAATTCTAAGTCTGTTTTTTTTTCTGAACCACAAACAGGTGTATCAGGCGTATGAACTTGGTCTGTCTCTGAAATTAAATAGTAATCCAGCCCTCTCTGGTAATACCACTCGTCGACTGTTTTTTCTTTTTCGTCTATTAGGGTTAATTTCAGGCCTGGACATAAAACCGCCTTAGCTTTAATTAAACTCTTGAGGTTATTTTTATTGATGCTGGCCTTATCGAAATATTTAGAATCTGGCCAGAAGCGGATATCTGTTCCCGTTATTTTCTTTTTTATTTTGCCGACCACTTGAAGTGGATTCAATGGCTTTCCATTTCTAAAATAAATCTCATAGGTTTTACCAGAACGCTTAATTTTTGCCGAAAGTCTCTCTGAAAGGGCATTGACTACCGAGACTCCTACTCCGTGCAAACCCCCAGCAAAATGATAGGCTTTATCTTTGAATTTACCACCTGAATGTAGTTTAGTCAGAATCACCTCAACTCCAGAAACATTTTCTGTAGGGTGATTGTCCGTAGGCATACCGCGTCCGTTGTCTATCACGGAATAAGAATCATCTTCATGGATTTTGATTTGAATGGCATCACAAAATCCTGACAAGGCCTCATCAACACTGTTGTCGATCAATTCTTGAATTAAGTGATTCGGCCTAGAAGTGTCTGTATACATTCCAGGTCGTCGTTTGACCGGATCTAAACCCGATAATATCTCAATGTCCGAAGCAAGGTAATTATTTGCCAAGCTAAATTTCCTTATTTAATTACAAATAATTCTACTTGTAAATATAGCTAGCAATCAAGGCGGAGTGAACTGTCGCGATTATAATAATATTGAATAAACTGGCAAAGTTTTCGCATCTAATGTAGGCTTATTTTTTGTTATACAACTCTGCATAAGTAATCGAGAATAAAAGATGTCTGGATCAAAACAAAACTTTGAAACGTCACTTGTAAAATTAGAAAAGATAGTTGACCGACTTGAAAGCGAAGAATTAGGGTTAGAGGAATCTCTAAGGTTGTTTGAAGAAGGAATTAAAGTATCAAAAAAATGCGAAGAATCTTTAAAAAACGCAGAGCAAAAGGTCAGGAAGCTTATGAAAGACGGAAAAACTCTAACACCTTTTGAACAAGATCAATCCGATACTGAATGATTACAGGCACAATCGAAAAATTTCAAAAAAGGACAAATTCCGTATTGGAGCTACTAATTCCTTCAGACCACGTTTGTCAGACTGAATTAATCGATGCAATGAGATATGTCTTAATGTCACCTGGCAAAAGAATCAGGCCGGTTATTGCTTATATTACGGCTGAAGCCTTAAACGTTGATTTAGCAGACATCGATTTACCTGCTGCATCAATTGAACTAATTCATGCCTATTCACTCGTGCATGATGACCTCCCAGCGATGGACGACGACGACTTACGACGGGGACTTCCAACGTGCCATAAAAAGTTTTCTGAATCGACCGCTATTCTTGTCGGGGACGCACTTCAATCTTTAGCGTTCGAAACATTATCAAAAATAAAAAAAAGCTACACAATTTCTTTGATCCAGGAGCTCTCTAAAGCCAGTGGGGCCTTAGGCATGGCGGGAGGACAAGCAATAGACTTAGCAGCATGTGGAAAAAATTTTGATGAAAATACTTTGGAAAATATGCATCTTTTAAAAACCGGAGCTCTTATAGGCTCGAGCGTTATCTTTCCGTATATAATAAAGGGAACCGAAGACTCAGCGTTATCTAACGCTTTAAAAAAATACGCGAAATGCATTGGCTTAGCCTTTCAAGTACAGGACGATATCCTTGATGTAGAGGGAGAAACCGAGATAATAGGCAAACCGAGAGGCTCGGACGCTGATTCTGATAAAACCACTTATCCAAGACTGATGGGGTTAGAAAATGCAAGAAAAAAGGCGACAGACCTTATAGATGAATCAATTGAATCCATAGCGATCTTGGGAAGTAGAGGCGAAATGCTAAAAAAACTTGCACAATTTATCATCAATCGAAACAACTAACGCTCAAACTTTAAACTAATTCGAGTTTAGATTAAACTTAAGGCTTTGGTAGTGAAATTATTAAAACTTACCATAATCAAAAAAGCTTTTTTTACCGATATCTCACTAAGGAGAACCAAAATGAGAACGAGTTTTTTAAAAATAGTGAAAGCAGCAACAATAACTGTTCTTGCTATTCTTTTTACCGCCTGCGCGTCTTATAACTCAAACGATGATGCTAGACAAGCCCGAGAAGACGCAGCGAAAGCACTGAAAGCTGCGAATGAGGCTAAGGCAGCCGCGAAAGCCGCTCAAACTGAGAAAGAGCGAGTCGATCGTATGTTCGAGCAAACAATGAAGAAATAGTTTATTTCAAATTTGCAGAAAAATTCTGCTCAGCTTTGTGCAGAGCTTTTTAGGTTACCGACTTGTGTGGGAATCCCGTTAGCCCTCTCTACGGCTTCCCACACATCTTCTAAGTCCAGTTCAACTGTCCAATTTTCTTTAACTCGACCCTGAACCAAGGACACAATGTGGCCGTAAATGTCGGGATAACGCTCTTTGTGTTCTTCTAATTCAGGATGCACTTCTAGAAAAATTTTAGTTCCGCTCACACCCACTTTGTAAGCTTGATTCACGATCTCCACAGCTGTTCCTAAAGGTACTTCCTCGAATAATCGCTCAACATCTTTTGGGTACATTCTAATACACCCGTGAGTTACCCGCATACCTATTCCGTACGGCCTATTTGTTCCATGGATGAGATAGCCAGGCACGCTAAGCTGAATAGCGTGCCTTCCAAGCGGATTATCCGGTCCAGGTAATACTATCCTCGGTAATTCATCACCCTCTTCTGCATGTTCTTTTCGTATTGATTCTGGAGGATACCAGTTAGGATCAAGGGCTTTAGCTGTTATTTTCATTTTTCCTTGCGGAGTTCTCCAGTCAATCCTTCCAATGCTAACGGGGTAAGTTGAAACAGACAAACGATCAGAGTCGACGTTTTTATAATAATACAATCTCATTTCTGCTACGTTAATGACTATTCCTTGTCTCTTGGCATGCGGCAGTATGAAATGACTAGGTATCATTATCTCAGAGCCCTCGCCGGGTAACCAAGGATCAATTGTTGGATTGGCTAATTTTATTTCGTTATAACCTTGATCATAAGCTCTAGCCAAATCAGACAAAGTGTCTTCAAATACGGTTTCAGTAAGTACCAATTCACCTATGAGATCAGTTTCCTCAGAGGAGATATTATACTTGTTCAAAGCCAAGCAGTTACTATAGATTATGAGCCCAAAAATATAAATTATAAACAAATCAATTTTTCTCATTGATCTAACAAAAATGCTCATTTTTCGTCTAGCCTGTCAAATAATTCAGCAAGATTACATGGCCTCGTCTGATTGTTTAGTTGTTGCGAAATTAACTTCTCCCACGCCAATCTACACGCATTTTTTGAGCCCGGCAATACGAAAATATATGTCGAATTAGCGACCCCAGCCAATGCTCTTGACTGAAGTGAAGAGGTATTTATATCTAGAAATGACAGATACCTAAAAATTTCTCCAAAGCCATCCAGTGTTTTGTCAAATAGCGGTAGGAGCGCTTCGGGTGTCCCGTCTCTTCCAGTTACGCCAGTGCCACCAGTAGTCAAAACCACCTGACATTTGGCATCGGAAATCCAATCAGAGACTATGGCACGAATGGAGTAAATATCATCTCTACACAAGCTGCGTTTGAATAAGGTATGACCCGAATTGGAAATCCTATCTGCGAGTAGCTTCCCTGATAAATCAGTTTCCAAAGTTCTGGAGTCCGAAACGCATAAGACGGAAATATTAAGGCCATTAAATTTTACATTCGACATAGAAACAAACTCTTGTAAAATAGTAATTTGCACTACATAGTTGATGATTGCAACTAAATCAGGTAAAAACTAAAATTTTAGGAATCAAAAGTGAATCGGAAAACTAAAGAAAAGTGTAAAGTATGTCGACTAATTAGAATGTATGTTCTATGTGCAATCCCACTTCTAATTGTAATTTACCTTCGCCCTGAATTTAGCCTTTTTAAAGGTATACTTCTAACAAATCTTTTTGCGACATTTATCTCCATACTTTTTGTGGTTACAGTCGGTTGGAAAGCCTATATTGAATTTTGGAAACCATATCGTGAAAAAAGAAAAAGAAAAAATGCCTAATTGCTGGGAATGTAAATTCTTCAGAATTACCTGGGATAAAAATTTTAGGTATGGGTGCATATCAATGGGTTTTAGGTCAAAAGTTTTGCCCTCATTAGAGGTTTATAAATCCGATAAAAGACATTGTTTGAGCTTCAAAATCAAATCAAAAGCAAAATAAAAAAAGAGTTTAGAATGAATAGACAAAGAATAATGGAAGTCGTTAATGCAGCGAAACCTGATGATCCAGTTAGCAGAATGTGTGATGTTTTGTTATCCATTTTAATCATACTCAATCTCGTAGCCGTTTGCCTTGAATCAGTCGAAACCATCAATCAGCAATTTAGGTTAGCACTACTTTACTTTGAAATATTTTCTGTTTCTATTTTTGCTTTGGAATATAGTTTACGAATTTGGTCTGCTGCGGATAACAAAAAACTGCGAGGAAATTCGGCCCTTAAGAAACGCTGTGATTACATATTTAGTTTTACCGGGCTAATAGATCTTATGGCTATTCTTCCTAGCATACTGCCTCTTATTTTTGGTGGAATCGACCTGCGTTGGCTGAGAATTCTCAGACTTGTTAGATTACTAAAAATTTCACACTACTCTTCGGCCTTAGAGGATTTTTTTTCAGCGCTTTACGAAGAACGAAAATCTTTCTTTGCTACTATTTATTTATTGTCTGTAGCTTTATTTCTTAGCAGCTCTTTAGTTTACCTAGCTGAGAATGAAGTCCAACCTGAAGAGTTCAAATCAATCCCTCATGCTATGTGGTGGTCGCTTATAACCCTAACAACCGTAGGATACGGAGATGTCTCCCCAATAACACCTGTTGGGAAGATAGTCGGAGCATTCACAGCCTTGATGGGTGTTTGCACTGTTGCATTACTTACCGGAATCGTCGCCTCTGCCTTTGCGAATCAGTTAGCTAGAAAGCGTCAGATGTTTGAGGCAGAGGTGTCAAACGCTCTTGACGATGGAATTTTGACTGGCGACGAGGAAAACTATCTCAATTCATTAAAAGAAAATCATCACATCAGCGACGAGCAGGCAAGAGCGATCATCAATACACTAAGCAAAAGTCGCAATAAAAAAGAAACCTAACTGATTATTCGTCGATAATTATTTCAATGCGGCGATTCTTAGAACGTCCTGACGGCGTTTCGTTAGTATCAATAGGTTTTGTATCCGCAAAACCAGTCACAGTAACCCTTCCCGCCGATAGTTGTGAATTGTTCAATAAGTAATCTGCTACGGCTGCCGAGCGTGCAGCTGACAGATCCCAGTTAGTTCTAAATCTTTCGCTAAAAGCGATAGGCACATTATCAGTATGACCTTCAACTATTATTTGGCCCTTGGTTCCTTCAATTGAAGTAGCAACCTTATCTAAAGTGGGTAAAAAACTTGACTGAAGACTTGCGTAACCACTTCTGAAAGATCCTTGATCTGCCAATCTGACAATTATTTTATCATCTTGTTTCTCTACTTCTGCTCTCCCTTTGACAATCTCATCTGAAAGATTTGCCCTGATTTTTTCTAAAATGTCAGACTGACCCGCATTGAAGTCTGTTCCTTTAAATTTGTCGCTTTGAGAGTTTTTTTGGTCTTCTTTTCCAGGAGAAGCCTCCTCGACCTCGATCGCTGACTCAATCTGAGCTTGAGCATTCGCGATTTTTGAGAAGATTTCTAAGTTTTCCTGGGAAATTGTTGCTCCTTTTTCGAACTTTGTTCCCTCTCCATTAACCCCTGAAATAGCATTAGTTTTCATCTTTACTACTAACTTGTCTTCTCTAATCTGCAAGTCTAGTTTACCCTCCGCAATCTCTTTCGCCAAAGCTTTAGAAAGTTTTTCTTTGTCTGAATTTAGTTTGAATTTTTCTTTCTTTGTCGTGGTTTTCAGTACAGGATCTTCTGGCTGTGGATCGTCTGTGCTTTGTTCTTCTGAAACATCTCTCAAAGTTGGATCTGTCTTCGCACTTTTAAATTGCTTGGCTATTATATTATCAGCTTTAGGGGGTTCCACGATCGGAACAATTCTCTGAACACCAAAACTACTTTTTAAAGAACCACTAATTTCCTTAAATTTGGGAACGTTCATATGGGCAAAAGATAAAATCAAAACGAAAAAAGCCATAAGTAGAGTTGCCATATCAGCAAAGGTTGCCATCCAAGCAGGAGCACCTCCCTTGCATGGCGGACATTCCTCTTGAAGCCCCTCCTCTTCTTCCTCTTCTTCCTCTTCTTCCTCTATCGCCTCTTCTTCATTTGGCGCTTCCTCTGGGGCTCCAGCCGCATCATTATTCGGTCCATTCGGAAGATCATTCTCACTGTTTGAATTTTGTTCAACATCGCTGTCAACTTGTTTATCGTCTGATTCGGCCATAATAAATTTATCTATTGATTAATAATAATTTCGATTCTGCGATTTTTTGCTCTTCCCGCTGGAGTATCATTCGAATCAATTGGTTTAGTATCCGCGAAACCGTTAACAACTAATCTTTCTTGTTTAATTCCGGTAGTGTTAACGAAAAAGCTAGCGACTGAGGCGGACCGAGCAGCAGCTAAATCCCAGTTTGAGCGAAATCTCTCACTAAAAGCGACGGGTACATTATCTGTATGGCCCTCAATTCTTATCTTCCCTCCAGATTTTGTAATTGCTTTGCCTACCTTGTTCAAAGTATCACCAAAACTCGTTCTCAAATCAGCACTACCCGAAACAAACGAGCCCTGATTTGCGAGCCGCACGATAATATTATCCCCGTCGAGCAAGACGTCAGCCAAACCTTTACTTATCTGCTCGGACAAATCCATTTTCAGCTGTTTATATTTATTTTTTTGGTCAATTCTGTCTTGTTCGTATAATCCGGCTGCTGATTTCCCATCGAGTTCTCCCTCAGATCGTCCTTTTTGTTCCTCACCAATTGCTTTCGGTTGTTTTCTCACCAAAATCTCTGATGGAACTTTTGTTTGAATTTCTGTGATCTTTGAAGCAATATCTAACGTCTCTTGAGAAATTTTACCACCAGATTTTCTAGATAAATCTTTGCTACTTTTACCGCCACTTGTCTCTTTATTTTGTAGGTCCACTACAATTTTTTCATCTTTAATTCTTATTTTGGCTTGACCGGAGTTAATTTCTTCAGCGAGTGCCTCTTGTACTTCTCTAAAATCTTTATCTACTGAACTCTCTCCTTCATTTTCTTCTGTTTTTTTAACAATATTTTTGCGCGAAGTATCTTCAGATTTTTGTTTTTTCGAGGGGATCACTGTTGGTTCAGCTACAGAAGGAGTAAATTCTTGCGCAACAATGCTCCTGGCCATTGGAATCGTAATTAGTGGTACTATCACCTTAACACCAAAGGCATTTTTTAAAGCGCCGGATATCATTTTAAATTTTGGCAATTCTGTTTCAGCGAATGATAATAGCAAAACAAAAAAAGCCATTAGCAAGGTCGCCATATCAGCGAAGGTAGCCATCCAAGCAGGAGCTCCACCTTTGCATGGCGGACAATCTTCCTTTGGCGAACCGCTATCCGATGAACTCTCATCGGCATTTTCTTCTTCCCCCGATTCAGCCTCTTTATCTTGGTTTTCTTCGTCTGTTGAGTTTTCCAGCTCACTCTCGTCAGGAGAAGGGGCAGATTCATTGTTGATATTATTCTGGGTTTCTTCAGCCATTTATGCTTATTCCTTAACCGGCAGCTTCGGCAACCTTTTCTCTAACTTTTGGAGATAAAAACGAGGCTAAATAGTCCGTTAAAATTCTTGGGTTGCCTCCAGCTTGAATGAAAAGAACTCCTTCAATAATAAGTTCATTGTTTGCTGCTTCCAATTCCGCAGCGTTTTCAAGTTTTTGGGCAATAGGCAAACAAAAAACATTTGCAAGAATAGCTCCATACATTGTCGTTAAAAGCGCTACCGCCATCGCCGGACCGATTGCTTTAGGATCAGACATATTTGCAAGCATTTGCACGAGCCCTATCAGAGTCCCAATCATACCCATTGCTGGGGCAATTTCACCCCATGCACTAAATATTTTAGCTCCCATCGCATGTCTCTTCTTCGCTGATGCATTATCACGCTCTAAAGAGGCCTTCACAATCGCGACATCTGTTCCATCTACTAGCATCCCGACAGCTTTAGATAAAAATGGATTAGCTATTTCTTGGCCCTCTAACGCTATCATCCCATCTTTTCTAGCAATAGTTGCTAATTCTGTTATTTGGACAACTAAATCCTCGGGTTTGTCGAGTCCTCCTTTAAAGGTTTTTCCTGCGACCTTAATAGCACCTAAAAACTCGCCTAACGACGATCGAAAGAGAACCACCATTATCGAGCCTCCCACTACGATCATGAGTGAGGGTGCGTTAACAAAAAGAGCCGGTTCGGAAATCGATGCTGCGATCAGGCCAAACGCTCCTATTAAACCAACTAAAGTAGCAATATCCATCTTCTAAACTCCGATCT
Source organism: Pseudomonadota bacterium (assembly GCA_036130055.1). Lineage (GTDB taxonomy): Bacteria > Pseudomonadota > Gammaproteobacteria > TMED69. Next base: position 12,590 of record JAYYOR010000020.1, read on the forward strand.
AACGATTAGTTAATCCTAAACTGAACATAATATTTTTTACAGACGATTTCCATAATTAAGTTCTTATTAATTAATAATTTCTGATGTCTCAAATAAATCAGTCGAGTTAATTAATTTTGCAACAACTGTAATACGGTTTGTTGCAAGGTATTGGCCTGAGACAACATTGCTGTAGCCGCTTGTTGGATGATCTGTGTCCTGGCTAGCTCTGAAGTCTCTTTAGCATAATCCGCGTCTTGTATCCTACTACGCGAATGTTGCTGATTCATCGATACATTACGTAGATTATCCATCGTGTACTGCAATCGATTCATCACGGCACCATAAACAGCTCGCTGCTCATCGATACCAGTGACAGCCGTATCTAAGGCTGCTAAAGCCTCTGCCGCACTCGCAGTACTATCGATAGCGATAGTAGTCGAATCAATATTACCACCATAGACACCTACTCTCGTAATAGTCTGGGCGTCGTTACCCGTGCCTGTGAGCGTAATCTCGGTACCCTCATTGGCATCATCTTCCGATGCTGCAAGCTTAAAGGTATTAGCATCTACTTTTATCACAAAATAAGTAGTACCACCTGTGAGCCCACCTGCATCAGCAGCACCACCATTAGCATAAATTACAGAATCACTCGTGTGATAACCGTGTCCAGTAATGGTAAAAGTATCAGCACTATCATCTACATCTGCTGCAGCGACAGTATTTGTATCAAAAAACGTCTCAAAATCACCAAAAGAGGCTGTGACAGTCTGGCCAGCGTTCGCTCCGGCGTGGAAAGTAACAGTGTCACCTGTCCCCGCAGTCGTTCCAGCATCGCCATTTAAGATACTCATGCCGTTCCATTCAGTATTATCAGCCACTCGCTCTATTTCAGCTTGTAACTGGGAAAACTCTTTATTTAAAAAGCTTATATCTGTATTAGTATTCGAACCATTTAACGCCTGTATGGCAAGCTCGCGCATACGTTGTAACATGTTCGATATCTCAACTACTGCACCATCGGCCGTTTGCACCATCGAGATGCCATCACCCGCATTACGTACCGCTTGATCCAGACCTCTGATTTGAGAAGTCATTCTCTGGGCTATCGCCATACCAGCTGCATCGTCTTTGGCAGAGTTGATTCTTTTACCTGATGACAATCGCTCAAGTGCAATCGTCATCTCCTGCTCGTTCTTCTTTAACGCAGACTGCGTGAGCAACGCATTCACGTTCGTATTAATCACAGTCATTCTAGCTATCCCTTCTATGTAACTGTTTTTATTAATAAACTATCTACATGCCTGAGATAGTTTACACCCGCTAATGATTGAATAATCGACAG
>JAYYOR010000021.1:0-68466 GCA_036130055.1 Pseudomonadota bacterium
TAATTAATTCCGATCGTATCTAGAATTCTTACTGAAACCATGTTTTGTGACCTAGTTAAAGCCTGTCGTAAACGCGTTGGCCCAAAAAAACGACCGCTATAATTTTCAGGACGCCAAACCTCCTCTTGATCACCGTTATCGAAAACAATTGGTGCATCATTGATAATAGTTGCGGCATTGTAGCCTTTAGCTAAAGCAGCAGAATACAAGAATGGTTTAAAATTTGAGCCAACCTGCCGCCTGGCCTGCACCGCTCGGTTGAATTTGCTCGAACTATAATCGAAACCACCAACTAAAGACATAATTGCGCCATTTTTTGGGCTTAAGGAAATAAGAGCACCCTCTACTTCTGGCTCTTGAACTAACTGCCAGCGTGGCTGATCACCCAGGCTTGCATTCACGGGCGAAAAGCGCTCTATCCTTATAACATCACCAATCTTGAATACTTCGGCCGGAGAGGTTGGTACTCCTCCTAGTGTATCTCTATCAATAAAGGGTCGCGCCCATTTAATGGAGTCATACGAAAGAATGAGTTCTCCGAACTTTTGATTCCATACCGAAATTTGGTTATCCGCCAAATCTGTTATTACAGCAATCTCCATATCTTTTATATCCCGAAACTCGGATAACGATTTAATCATAGATGAACTTGACAGGAGTTCCTCTTTTTCTATCCGGCCCTCTACACCTCTGTAGCCGTGCCTTTTATCATAGGCGAGCAACCCCTCTTTAATAGCAGCAGTCGCCGATTTTTGTAATTTTGAACTAATCGTAGTGTAAACAGTAAACCCATTCTCATAAGCACTTTCCCCATATCTTTCTAACATCTTTTCCCTCACCATTTCTGCCACGTATGGGGCATAAACCTCAACAGAATGCCCATGCCATCTTGCAGTTATATCAGAATGATATGCTTCGTCAAACTGCGCACGACTTATCATGTTTAGTTTTAACATCCGTTCTAAAACATAGTTACGACGATTTTTTGCTGCTTTTGGATTTGTAATAGGATTGGTTTTGGAGGGAGCTTTAGGCAAACCTGCAATAACCGCCATTTGCTCAAGTGTGAGAGCCTCTGCTTTCTTTCCATAATAAACCTGAGCAGCAGCGCCTATCCCGTAAGCCCTATGGCCGAGAAAAATTTTATTTAAATAGAGCTCAAGGATTTTTTGCTTGGACAATTCTTGTTCTATTTGGGTAGCCAATAGCAATTCTTTTATCTTTCTTGTAAATGTTTTTTTTCTAGTAAGATAAAAATTTCGCGCCACCTGCATGGTGATGGTGCTACCTCCTCTGCGCTTTTGACCTGTTTTTATATATTCCAACCCAGCTCTAATTATTGCTAACCAATCTATTCCAGAGTGTCGATAAAAACTCGCATCTTCGGCTGCTATAAAAGCCTTCACGAGTAAATCCGGTACATCACTAAGTGGTAAATATTTTCTCCGCTCCTTGCCAAATTCGGCTATTAATCTTTCATCAGATGTATATATTTTCAAAGGTACTGAAAGTTTTATTTCAGTCAATTTTTCAACAGAAGGAAGATCATCAATCAAAATTCTAAGGAATATGAAAGAAAAAAATATCAGCACCCCAATGAAAAAAACAAAAACCATTAGAGAGCTTTTTGAGTTTTTTCGATTAAAATCCATTTTTTTTAATATCTAAATTTCATTGTTTCTCTTATAAAGAGATATTTCACTGTTTCTCTGAAAAGAGATGAAGTTACCTCACATTTACTATTATAGTCTAAACCAGTGTGATACCATTTTTAAATTAATTTTATTTTAAAATATCGATGTTAAAAATTAATAAAAAACTAGCTTCTCTTAGAAATTATCCATTAAAAGAAAAACTAGAAAATCTTTCAAGTTTTAATTTCTTTGAAGGAAAGAAACAGCCTATTTTAGGGATTGATATCAGCTCCAGTTCGGTTAAAATCGTATCACTTTCTAAGAAAGAAAACGAATATAATCTTGACGGGTATTCAATAAAACCAATCCCTACAGGTTCAATAGTTGACGGGAATATTGCTGAAATCGAATCACTTGGTGCGGTAATAACGGATGCGCTTAATGAGTGCGAATCCGATTTAAAACAGGCTGCCTGTTGCATCACTAACTCTAAAATAATAACTAAAAACATCAATTTACCGGCATCTATCCCAGAAACCGAGCTCGAAGGTCAAGTTCAAACCGAAATGACGAAACATATTCCTTATGCCTTAGAGGAAATAAATCTTGATTTTCAATTGAATAGGCAAATTAACGAGGACACAAATGAATTTACAGTAATTGCTACAAAAAGTGAAAATATAGACTCGTTAATTGCGGTTTTAGAGTCTGCCGGATTGATAGCAAAGATAATTGATGTTGAGATATATGCTATAGAGAATGCGCTTAATTTCATCTCCAGCATAGACAAAAACTTCTCGATTGATAGAGTGCTAGGAGTTATAGATATTGGAATTTCTGCAACAAAACTTTCAGTTCTGGAAAACGGCAAATTAACCTACACCCGGGAACAAACCTTTGGCGGGAAACAATTGCTAAACGAACTGCAAAGAAGTCTTGGACTTTCTTTAAAAGATTCAAGGGAATTTTTAAGGAATGGAGAGGCGCTGGACGAAGGACGGCAATCAATAAAAGAGAACTTCATGAATTCAGCCGCGCAGGAAATCGAAAGAGCTCTTCAGCTCTTTTACTCGTCAGAGAATGCAACCAGAATTGATAATATAGTTTTGGCTGGTGGATTCTCGTCAATGGAAGGGATCGTTCAAAAAATAACAGCTGGCTCTGAAACACAAGCTTTTGTGATTAGCCCTTTTTCAGGAATAGAAATAGGAAATAGAATAGAGAAATCTAGACTAAAAAATGACCAACCAGCACTCTTGACAGCAATGGGTTTAGCAATAAGAGGGTTTGAGTGATGAGAGAATTTAACTTGCTACCTTGGCGGTCTGAATTACGCGAAAAACGTAAACGTGAATATCTTACCTTGCTCGGAACAAGCGCAATAACAAGTCTCATTATCATTGCACTAATACACTGGGTTTATTTCCTAAAATTACAAAATCAAAATGAAAGGAACGATTTCTTAAATAACCAAATAAAAATACTCGACAGGCAAATCGTAGAGATAAAGGAACTCGAAAAAAAAAGGGCAAATCTAATAGCAAGAATGACAACAGTTGAAGAATTACAAACCAGTCGGCATATGACTGTTAAATTGTTTGATGAAATCAGCCGCACAATTCCTGATGGTGTCTATTTAACCGACATGAATTACAAACTAGATAAATCTAGTCAGGATATCGAAGATATTAAAGTTGACGCAAGCATTACAGGTATAGCTCAATCAAATGCAAGAGTTTCACACCTTATGAGAAATATTAAAAGTTCAGATTGGCTAAGCGAACCCGTTTTAAAAGTAATTGAAACCAAATCAAAAGAAGGAAAAAGGCAATCTGAATTTATTCTTACGTTCAAAGTAAAAACGCCGGAAGGGACTAAGTAGATGGAATTCAATTTAAATGATTTTAAAAATCTTGATACCGAGAATATAGGCGAATGGCCTCCCACGGTAAAGCTTTGTGGAATAATTATAATATTCCTATTAATTGGATTTTTAGGTTGGCAATATGACTTAAAAAACATGGAGGGCAAGGTCGAACAGGCGAAAAGAAAAGAAATTGAGCTAAGAAATTCTTTTGAATTTAAACAACAAAAAGCAGCAAATTTACCTGCACTAAAACAGCAACTAAAAGATATTGAAGAAACTTTCGGGGATTTGTTAAAGCGTCTGCCTAGTAAATCTGAAATAGGTGAATTGCTAGTAGACATCTCTCAACAAGGCCTAGGAGCAGGACTTGAATTCGAGCTCTTTAAACCTGGTGACGAGCAACCACGTGACTTCTATGCCGAAGTTCCAATTGAAATTAAAGTAATTGGTTCTTATCACCAGTTTGGTAATTTTATAAGTGGGGTTTCTGACCTACCAAGGATTGTTACTAATAACAAACTAGTTATTTATCGAGACAAAAAAGAAGGTGAGATGATTCTAGAAACGGTTGCTAAAACCTATCGTTATCTCGATGAAGGGGAGACTGATGAAGCAAAATAAAAGCGTTTTCTATAGTAAAACAAAATACAATTTGTCTTTAGTCGTTAATTTTTTTCTTTTTGCTTTAGTTTTGTTTTTGTCTGGATGCGGTGATAAAGAAATGGCCGAGCTACAAAAATACACAGAAAATACCCTTGCAAAACCTGGACGTCCAGTGGAACCTCTGCCTCCGATTAAACCCTATGTTCGCCATCTCTACACAGCAGAAAAAGAAGGGCTACGGGACCCTTTTGAACCATTTTTCTTCGGAATTTCCGGGGGAGAATCTCCCGAATCACTTAAAGACAACGGACAAGATCGCTATACGCAAGAGATACTTACGCATAATAAAGAGGAGTTGGAATATTTTGAATTAGATAGCCTGAGAATGGTTGGGACATTGGAGGAATCGGGTAAATTATGGGGTATAATTAGGGACCAAGATGGCCTTGTCTATAAAGTATCAAGAGGGAATTACATGGGTCGTAATTACGGTAAAATAGAGAGAATCAGCGAAGGGGAAATTAGTTTACGAGAAATCATACAAAGCCCTGGCGGAAAATGGGCAGAAAGAACTGCGAGATTATCACTTGAGGAAGAATAATAGGAGAGAATTCGGATGATTAGTGAGCAAAATCGTTTATATACTGTATTAACTTTAACAGTATTACTGTCTTCAAGCCAGACCTTTGCAGAAAATTTAATAAAAGATATAGAATTCAATAAAACTGAATTAGGTTCGGAAATTATTATTTTAAAAAGCGGTTCCAACCAAGAGGAGCCTAAAATTTTTACTACTCAAACACCGGCAACCATCGCAATTGATTTCCACAACACGCGCCTCGCACTTGACAATAACCGAATAGAAATAGGTGAGAAAAACATACGAAATGTAATCGCCGTAGAAACCCAAAAAAAATCAAGGGTTATAGTAGATTTAAAAAGCTTAGCTCCTTATGAAGTTAAGAATACGAATAATAAGACTTATTTGTTAGTCTCAAATTCGGAACTGGAAGAACCCAACACCTACAACTCAATGCAGGGGGCTGCGTCAATTGATAAAATTGATTTTGAAATAACCAAAGACGGGAAAAGCAGAGTAATTATAGATCTTTCGCAAGCTGATGTAGATATCGATATAGCTGAGGCAGGAAATAATATTAATGTGAAATTACCCGGGCTCAAAGTGTCTAAAAATTTAGCGCGCGAAATCGACGTTTCAGATTTAAATGGTCAAGTTATATTGATTGCCCTGCAAAAAGCTAACGAAGATGCTCCATTATTGAAGATATACAACAAATCAAAATCAGAATTTTCGACTTATCAGACCGATAAACAGCTAGTGATTGAAGTTGAGCCGAAACTAAAAAATGAGTTAGAGGTGGAAAGCATTCAAAGTGAATTTACTGGCGAAAAATTATCTTTAAACTTTCAAGATATTGAAGTTAGGGCAATACTTCAGCTCCTAGCTGATTTTACCGACAAAAATCTAGTTGCCAGTGACTCAGTAGGTGGCAGTCTGACCCTTCGTCTAAAAAACGTTCCCTGGGACCAAGCCCTTGATATTATTTTGAAAGCGAGGGGTCTTGGTAAGCGCGAGGTAGGCAACGTTATGATGGTAGCCCCGCAAGAAGAGCTGACCGCTCGTGAAAGACTAGAAATGGAGAGTAAGCAACAATACTTAGAACTTAGTCCTTTAAAAACTGAATTTATTCAAGTCAATTATGCAAAAGCCTCTGATATGGCAAGTATTATTAAAGACGAAGCAAATAATCTTATTTCTGAGCGGGGCAATGTGAGCGTTGACGAAAGGACTAATACCTTGTTAGTTCAAGAAACCAGTGAATATCTAAAAGAAATAAAAACAATTCTAAAAGCATTAGATATCCCTGTGAAACAAGTGCAAATCGAATCGAAAATTGTGATCGCAAATGATGACTTTTCTAGAGGACTCGGTGTAAAACTTGGCTATAGCTTACGAACGTCTCCATTAGTCTTAGACGGTGCCAAAACAAATAACAGTGTAATTGTGGGTGGTGGTATTGGCGGCGACACCGCGGTTTCTACAGGAACTGGATTTCTCAATGCTGATAATTCGTCAACTCCTCAGGAAAACTATCAGGTATCTTTACCAATAACTTCGCCGACCGGCGCTCTAAAAATGTTTGTCGGAAGACAAGGTAGCTATCTACTTAATTTAGAATTACAGGCAGCTCAGGCGGAAGGAAAAGGGGAAATTATCTCATCACCCACAGTCATAACAGCTAATCAAAGAGAAGCAACTATCGAATCAGGAACCGAAATTCCCTACCTTGAAGCCTCTTCGAGTGGAGCAACATCCGTAGCCTTTAAAAAGGCTGTTTTGAGTTTGAAAGTAACCCCTCAAATAACACCTGACAAAAGAATAATTATGGATTTACGTGTTAATAAGGATTCAGTAGGGACTATCTTTTCGGGTATACCAAGTATAGATACTAACAATCTTATTACTCAAGTTCTTGTAGAAGATGGAGAAACCGTGGTTCTCGGCGGAGTATATGAAACCACAGATACAAATAACAGAGGCTCAATACCTCTGCTAGGCGACATTCCGATGTTAGGGGTTCTTTTCAGAAACAAAACAAAAACTCAAAAGAAAAAAGAACTTCTCGTTTTTATTACACCACAAATAATAGATCAAACTTCTAAATAGTAACCATATTAATGATAAAGATTAGTAACTCGTGAGCAGAACAATATCTCAACGTTACTCTTTAATCGGCCCAATGGGCGCTGGCAAAACAACCGTTGGTATGAGTTTATCCTCAGCTTTGAACTATAAATTTATTGACATGGACAAAGAAATTGAAAGGAGTACTGGAGCCGAAATTTCTTTGATTTTTGAAAAAGAGGGCGAAGCAGGGTTTAGAAAGAGAGAGAAAAGACTACTGGATAGTCTTCTGACCAAAACGTGTATAGTTATCTCTACAGGAGGTGGGATTATTACGGACCATCAAAATCGAGAAGCTTTAAAAAAAACCACTACTGTAATTTACCTACAATGCGATCCAATGACCAGCTTAAGCAGAACAAAAAATGATCGGAAGAGACCATTACTCCAAAACTCGGATCCTTTGAGTAAACTAGAAGAACTTTTTAAGGTAAGAGAAAATTTTTACTTTGAAACAGCTCACCACACTATCAATGTTAATAATCTATCTTCAAAAGCCGTTTTAACAAAAATTTTAAAAACGTTACAAAATGGAAATAGTTAAAGTCACGTTATCAAACAATGAGTATGAAATTCTAATTGGGGATGGAGTTATAGAATCTTTATCGTCAATGAAAGAAATTTTTAAGTCAAAAAAAATTTTAGTACTTACTGACAAAAATATCGCAACACTATACAACGACAAAATACAGAAGTTTATTAATCCACGAAATCACTTTAAATACGTTCTTGATCCTGGTGAAGAACAAAAAAATTTATATAACTTTGAACGCATTCTTGAATTTATGTTAACTAAAAATTTTGATAGAGACTCGTTAATTGTCGCTTTTGGTGGAGGGGTTATAGGAGACTTAGGGGGATTTGTTGCTTCCTGTTATCAAAGAGGAATTAATGTTATACAAATTCCAACAACATTATTAGCCCAAGTTGATTCATCTGTTGGAGGAAAAACAGCTGTTAACCATGTATTAGGAAAAAACATGATTGGCACCTTTCATCAGCCGTTAAGAGTAATTTGCGACGTTTCTTTTCTAGAAACACTTCCACAGAGGGAATACATATCTGGGATCGCCGAAATAATAAAATATGGCGTAATAGGCGATTTAAAATTTTTTAACTGGTTAGAACAGAATACTAGCAAATTATTAAGACGAGATAGCCAAACTCTCAAATACGCAGTAAAACGCTCATGCGAGAACAAAAAAGATATAGTCAATGAAGATGAAAAAGAAAAAGGGAAACGGGCATTACTTAATTTTGGACATACATTTGGTCATGCGGTGGAAAATCTTACCGGCTATAACACCTGGCTACATGGGGAGGCAGTTTCCATAGGAATGTGCATGGCCGCTAAATTATCAAAAGACCTAGGACTGATAGATCAAGAATCATCTGAGCGGGTTATAAATTTATTAAAAAAATACGGCCTCCCAGTAAAAAGCGATTCATTGTTCGATGTAAAAAAATTTCTTGATGTAATGTCACTTGATAAGAAAAATCACGACGGTAAAATTAACTTAATTCTTTTAAACGACCTAGGGTTTGCGGTAAAAAAGTCGGATATACCAACTAAAATGATAGTAGGGGTAATTAACGGCTGAAATCAAAAAATAGAAAATCATGTTATTTAGCTTCATTTCATAGCAATTAATGACTTTATTAGATAGATTGTTTCGATTTTAGCAAGTTAACATCAATGAAAGATGGCGACACCTGCGTTTAATTAGTATAATGTGTTCTATATTACGTTTTTCTTCGTAATAAGTCTGAATTACTCTGGAGAACACTCTATCGATGAATAACGATAGCAACTACTTAGCGCCAAAAACTGCCAAAACAGGCTCAAATTCTTCGAAGGGACTCTACGATCCGTCTTTTGAGCACGATTCGTGCGGCATCGGTTTTCTCGCAAATTTAGACGGCAAATCTGAACGAAAAATCGTTGAGCACGCTTTAACAATATCCGAAAGATTAGAACACAGGGGCGGCTGTGGATGTGAAGATAACACAGGAGACGGTGCCGGATTGCTTATCCAGATGCCTGATGAATTTTTCCGTACGATTCTTAATGAGCAAGAAATACAACTCCCGAAAGCGGGACAATATGGATCTGGTATGGTTTTTCTTTCGCAAAATTCTGACCAAAGAAAAAAACAAAAAAGCCTTATTGAGTCAATCTGCGAAGATGAAAACCAACAAGTCTTCTTCTGGAGGAACGTACCTATAAATGACGACGAAATCGGACCTACAGCAAAAAACGCTAGGCCGTTTGTCGAACAGATTTTTATAAAATCTTGTTATGATGTATCTAGCCAGCTTGCATTTGAACGAAAGTTGTTCGTAATCAGGAAATTAGTAGAACAGCGAGTATCAAAGGATGCATCGCTTGGTCAGTGTTATTTTTCTAGCTTATCCAGTCGCACCTTTTGTTATAAAGGGATGTTACTTGGAAAACAACTCAGAGGTACCTTTCCAGACCTCAATTCCCCCGAATTTAAAAGCGCAATAGCATTGGTACACCAAAGATTTTCGACAAATACATTTCCTTCTTGGGCTTTGGCACAACCCTTTAGATTTGTCGCTCACAACGGGGAAATAAACACCGTTCGGGGAAATCGAAATTGGATGGCCGCTCGAGAAAGTCTTTGCGACTCCAAAGACTTCGGGGAAGATTTAAAGAAGGTATTTCCAGTTATATCTCAAGGGAACTCAGACTCAGCATCTTTTGATGAGGTACTTGAATTTTTGTTTTTAACCGGAAGACCCCTCCCACTATCTGTATTAATGATGATTCCGGAAGCGTGGAGTGGCCATGACTCGATGCCCGACGATCTGAAGGCTTTTTATGAATATCATTCCTGTTTAATGGAGCCATGGGATGGACCAGCTTCACTAGTCTTTACTGACGGACAAGTTGTTGGCGCAGTACTTGATAGAAACGGACTCAGACCGTCAAGGTATTACGTAACCAAAGATAATATGGTGGTTTTGGCGTCTGAGGTTGGCGTACTCGATATCCCTCCTGAAAACATAAAGTACAAGGAACGTCTCAGGCCTGGAAGAATTTTTCTCGTTGATACAGTTGAAGGCAGGATAATCGAAGATACTGAACTTAAAAATAAATATGCCGGCCAAAAACCTTACAGACAGTGGTTAAATCAGGGGATTATAAGATTAGATGATTTACCGCTAAACAAACCTACTACCCCGGAGGTAAACCGAACCACGCTTATCGAAAAACAAATGATTTTTGGATACACGGATGAGGACCTAAAACTCCTTATGCAGCCAATGGCCGAAAACGGAGTTGAGGCGACCGGTTCGATGGGAACCGACAGTGCATTAGCAATTCTTTCAAAACGTTCCCGTTCACTATTTGATTACTTTAAACAACTGTTTGCTCAAGTTACCAACCCACCCATAGATGGAATCAGAGAAGAACTTGTTACACAAACTTGCGACCTGGTAGGACCCAGTCAAAATCTATTGCAGCCCGATAAAAATAGCTGCAAAAAAATCTACTTGGATTCTCTAGTGATCAAGAATGAAGAATTTGCAAAATTAGAAAATCTCAACAACGGAGGCTTAAGTTCCGTACAGATTCCGATTACCTATGAAATCGAAAAAGGAACGAAGGGTCTTGAAGATGCCATCTCTAAGATTTGCCAAAAAGCTAACGAAGAGGCGAACAAAAAGAATTCTTTCATAATTTTAACCGATAAAAATGCTAGTCAAGACTTAGCGCCTATTCCTAGCGCCCTTGTGGTTTCAGCTGTACATCACCACTTGATTGAAAAAGGCAATAGGATGAAAACAGCCATTTTAATTCAATCAGGTGAACCACGAGAAGTTCATCATTTTGCGGTGTTGATAGGATACGGGGCTGACGCAGTTAACCCATATCTTGCCTTTGATTCGCTTGAGGCGATGTTAATAAATGATAGTGAATTTTCAAAAAAAATCCGCGCTCAAAAAAATAACTTCAAGTTAGTTGCCCCAGATAACTATGTAAAAGCAGTGAATAAAGGACTGGTCAAAGTAATGTCCAAAATGGGCATATCAAGTGTTCAATCATACAGAGGAGCTCAAATTTTTGAAGCGATAGGACTCAACTCTGAGCTCGTAAACAAATACTTCAAGGGCACACCAAGCCGAATAGAAGGGATAGATCTCGAGACACTACATCAAGAAATTTGTATGAAATATTTAAAAGCATTTCCTAAGAGGGGTTCGACCAAACCCCGACTTGACTCCGGTGGGGAATACCAATGGCGTCGAGACGGTGAATATCATCTGTTTAATCCGGAAACTGTATTCAAATTACAACATGCCACCCAGCAAGGAAGATATGACATATTTAAAGAATATTCTGAACTCGTAGATGAGCAGTCAAAAAATCGCTCAACCTTAAGAGGCTTGTTTAAATTTAAACCAACCAGTCCAATACCTATAGAGGAAGTAGAATCCGCTCACCACATAATGAAGCGATTCCATACTGGGGCAATGTCATATGGTTCCATCAGCGGGGAGGCCCATGAGACTCTAGCTGTAGCTCTTAATCGAGTTGGCGGTAAATCAAACACCGGAGAGGGTGGAGAAGACCCAGCGAGATTTAAACCAGACAAGAATGGAGATTTAAAACGAAGCGCGATAAAACAAGTAGCTTCAGGAAGGTTCGGGGTAACAAGTGAATATTTAGTAAATTCTGATGACATCCAAATAAAAATGGCTCAAGGAGCTAAACCTGGAGAAGGCGGGCAACTTCCAGGACATAAAGTATATCCTTGGGTAGCAAAAGTAAGGGGTTCTACTCCAGGAGTAGGCTTAATCTCTCCACCACCTCACCATGATATTTATTCAATCGAGGACTTAGCCCAACTTATACATGATTTAAAAAATTCAAATCCTGAAGCCAGAGTCCATGTTAAACTAGTTTCTGAAGTAGGGGTCGGTACAGTCGCTGCAGGTGTCGCTAAAGCACATTCTGACGTCGTACTAATTTCAGGTTACGACGGAGGCACTGGCGCTTCGCCCGTTACATCTTTGAAACATGCGGGCGTTCCTTGGGAGCTAGGGTTAGCGGAAACGCAACAAGTATTGATCGAAAATAATTTAAGAGACCGAATAACAGTTCAAGTCGATGGACAAATGAAAACTGCAAGGGACTGCATCATAGGAGCAATGCTCGGCGCGGAGGAATTCGGTTTTTCCACAGCACCATTGGTTGTAATGGGCTGTATAATGATGAGAGTCTGCCATCTCAACACTTGTCCTGTTGGTGTTGCAACACAAGATCCTGAACTCAGAAAAAAATTCGCTGGGAAACCTGAATTCGTGGAAAACTTTTTTCAATTCATCGCGGAAGAAATGAGAGAGATCATGGCATCATTAGGAGTTAGAAGTATAGATAAGCTCATAGGCCAAGTAGAATATTTAGATTATGAACCGGCACTCGATCACTGGAAAGCAAAAGGGCTGAATTTAAGTTCCATTCTTAAGGCACCGCCCTCAGATTACAAAGGGGCGCGTTACAGAACAAAACATCAAAATCATAAACTTGAAAAATCTCTGGATGCAACCAAAATTCTTGATATTTGTAAGGATGCAATCGAAAAGAAGAAACCCGTGCAGGCAGAATTAGAGATAAAAAGCACTAATCGCACTGTTGGCACAATACTTGGATACGAAATAACCAAAAAATATGGCGGGGAAGGACTCCCTCAAGATACTATTAGGTTAAAGTTTCATGGTTCCGCTGGTCAAAGTTTTGGCGCATTCGTTCCAAATGGTGTAACAATGTATGTTGAGGGCGACGCAAACGATTACGTCGGCAAAGGACTTTCAGGAGGTAAAATCGTAATATATCCTCCGAAGTCTTCAACGTTTGTTGCTGAACACAATATACTTATCGGAAATGTCGTTTTATATGGCGCAACCTCAGGAGAAGCTTATTTCAGAGGGGTCGCAGGCGAGAGATTTGCTGTTAGGAATAGTGGCGCAAGTGCTGTCGTTGAAGGTGTCGGAGATCATGGTTGCGAATACATGACCGGCGGTGAAGTAGTAATTCTTGGACCCACAGGAAGAAACTTTGCAGCAGGAATGTCGGGAGGCTTAGCATTTGTTTACGATCCCGCAGAACAGTTATCAAATCTGTGTAATCACCAAATGATTGATGTTGAGGCTGTTCCCGATGAAAAAACAGAAAATTTGAAAAATAAAATCGAATCCCATGTCCGCTATACCAACAGCCATATAGGAAAAAAAATTCTAGACCACTGGGAAGAAAGCCGTAATTATTTCAAACTCGTTATTCCAAAAGATTATAAGCGGGTTTTACAAGCAATTGAAAAAGCAGAATTAGAAGGAACGCCAAAAGACGAAGCAATAATGGAGGCTGCACATGGCTGATCCGTCAGGATTCATGAAATACAGAAGAGTCAAACATCCCTATAGACCTGTACACGAAAGAAAAGCAGACTGGAACCAGGTAATGGCAAGATTTGATTCCACCACAATAAAAGAACAAGCTTCTCGTTGTATGGATTGCGGGATTCCATTCTGCCATAACAGCTGTCCGCTAGGAAACTTAATTCCTGAATGGAACGATCTAGCCCGAAAAAACCAATGGGAAGAAGCACTCGTAAAACTGCACGCCACCAATAATTTCCCCGAGTTTACTGGTACACTTTGCCCAGCACCGTGCGAAGGTTCTTGTGTTCTTGGCATAAATGATCAGCCTGTATCTATCAAATCTATTGAATTAGAAATAATTGATCGCGGCTTTGATATGAATCTCATAAAACCTTTGCCCCCTAAGAAAGAAACAAATAAAGCAGTTGCAATTATAGGCTCAGGACCAGCAGGACTCGCCGCAGCCCAACAGTTGAGAAGAGTAGGACATGAAGTAATCGTTTTTGAAAAAGATGACCGAGCTGGAGGCCTTCTTAGATATGGCATACCGGAATTTAAGATGGAAAAAAATGTGCTAGATCGTCGGTTAGACCAAATGAAAGCGGAAGGAGTAAAATTCTCAACTAATATGTATATAGGCAAAGATCTACTAATAAATGATTTAAAAAAAGATTATGATGCGGTATTAATTGCTGGCGGCGCCAGCATATCAAGAGATATAAACTTACCTGGAAGGGATTTACAAGGAATACACTTTGCAATGGATTTCCTGAGTCAACAAAATCGAATTTGTGAAGGAGATGGCGTAACTGAAAATCATATTACCGCTAAGGGTAAAAATGTAGTAATAATAGGTGGAGGAGACACTGGCGCAGACTGCCTAGGTACTTCTCATAGGCAAGGAGCAAAGTCTGTGGTAAGTCTTGAGATCATGCCCAAACCACCATCAATCAGGGGAAGTAAAAACCCTTGGCCTGAATGGCCTCGCGTTTACAGAGTAGCATCAGCTCATGAGGAAGGTGGAGAGAGAAAATATGCAATTTCAACGACTAAATTCATTGGCGATGATAATCGTCGGCTCAAAGCAATTGAAGTAGTTACAGTTGATCAAAATGAGAGGGCAAACGGGTCCTCTGAATTCATTGAAGTAAAAGGAACAAAGCGTGAAATTCCATGTGAATTGGTTTTACTAGCAATGGGATTCACAGGGCCGTATTTGTGGGACAACATTAAAGAGAGTGGTATTAAATTTGACAACCGGCAAAATATTCAGGTTAATTCGAATTGGATGACATCGCTAGAAGGGGTGTTTTCTGCAGGTGACGCAAAGCGTGGACAATCCTTGATTGTCTGGGCAATAGCTGAGGGTCGTTCCGCAGCTAAGGCAATCGATGAATATCTTATGGGTACAAGTAATTTAGCCGCTCCCGTTTAGTGGTATGGGAATTAAAAATGATTGCTTAATCAGAGTTTTGCAAGGAAAATCTACCGCAAGAAAACCTATTTGGATTATGCGTCAAGCTGGTAGATATCTTCCTGAATACAGAAAACTGAGAAAGAAGGCGGGTGACTTTCTTAACCTGTGTAAAACACCAGAGCTAGCTTGTCAAACAACACTAATGCCAGTCACAAGGTATGATTTAGATGCTGCTATTATTTTTTCTGATATCCTTATTGTGCCAGAAGCCATGGGTATGCCCCTAAAATTCGAAGAAAAAAAAGGTCCTGTTTTTCAAAATCAAATCAAAAACGAAACTGATCTGGCAGGTTTAAAGATACCGTCAATTGAGACCGACTTGCAATTCACCCTAAAAGCCATAGAAATTACAAAAAAAGAATTAAATAATAGGATTCCTTTAATCGGATTCGTAGGTTCTCCCTGGACTTTAGCCTGTTATATGATTGACGGTGGTGCCTCTAAAACATTCGAGAACACTTTTAAAATGATGTACGATCGCCCAGTCCTGTTATTAGAACTACTAGAGAAGTTATCAATCATACTTACAGAATATTTAAAATTGCAGGTAAAATACGGTGCTGATGCTTTAATGATTTTCGATACGTGGGGCGGAATTCTTCCATATTCAAAGTATGAAGAATTTTCTCTCAATTTTAATAAGAACATAATAGCATCTTTAAATAATGCAAAAATCCCGAATATATTTTTTTCAAAAGGAGCTTTTAACCATATAGAAAAAATCCTAAATATTGAGCCATCTTGTGTGGGGCTAGATTGGACGACCAGTCTGAAAGAAGCGCAAAAAACAATCAAAGGAAGAGTCGCTATTCAAGGTAATCTGGATCCTTCGATTCTACTTTCTAGTGAAAAAGTCGTACAACAGGAAACCAATAAAATGCTGAATGAGATTGACAGCCAAACCAGACACATTGTCAATTTAGGGCACGGGATAACGCCCGGTGCAAATCCTAATAATATTGAAATTCTTATTGATACAGTTCGCAAATACAAATAAGAACGATGTCTCCCGCAAAAAAATATTCTGAAATTTTCATCAAGGGTTTTTTAATCGGATTCACTGATATCATCCCTGGAATCTCGGGAGGTACAATGGCCCTTATACTTGGGATTTATGATAGAATAATCAAAACTATCGCCTCCTTAAATACCAAATGGCTGATTTATGTACTTACACTGAGATTAAAAAAATCTGCCGAAGTCCTAGATTACAGCCTACTGATACCGTTGGTTGCTGGAATTCTTTCCGGGGTCCTATTCTTCACAAATGTCGTGCCACTACCACTGTTTATTAAAGAATTCACTCTGGAAGTATTTAGTTTTTTCTTCGGACTGATATTACATACAATTTATTCAATTTCAAAAGATAATTTCCGTTGCTCAATAATAAGCTTTATTTTTATCGCTGGCGGTTTCAGTCTTGGGTTTAGTCTTCTTCTTTTTGGCCAAGTAACGTTGCCTGACAGTTTTATAATCATTTTTGTGACCGGAGTTCTATCTGCAACCGCAATGATCCTCCCAGGTATATCCGGAGCTTTAATTCTTATTTTGCTAGGGAAATATTCGACTATCTTTACAGCAATTGGAAATCTAGATTTTACTATTTTATTACCATTTATATGTGGCTTGATCACCGCGGTACTAGTTACCACCAAGATAATTGCGGTAATATTAAAAGACTATAGCATACATTGTTTTAACTTCATCAATGGTATTTTGATTTCTTCTTTAATTGTTCTTTGGCCGTTCCAAAACCGTCAGACAGATAAAGATTCACAGATTAACCTTGAATCCTTTCATACGCCTCCTGATAGTATTGATACGTTGATAGCAGTAAGCCTAGTGACAACTGGATTTCTATTGATTTCCTGTCTTAAAAGATTGGCGTCCGAGAAACTGCAAAACGGAAACCAAAATTATTAGGATCAATAGGCCAGAAACAATTCCTTTTTCGCCGATCTTACCGTAAAAGGTCTCACCTTCTTGCCCCACAATTTGATTTGTGATTATTTGGGAAGTGAATTTATCGGTTACTTTTAAAAGTTTTCCTCGATGGTCAATAAAGGCACTGATTCCGGTATTAGTTGCTCTTATAATTGGCCTTCCTAACTCTGCGGCTCTTACCCGAACAATTTGTAAATGTTGGAATGCAGCCACTGTATTGCCAAACCAAGAGTCGTTACTTACATTGATTATTAACTCAGCTTTTGGAAGTGATGAACGAGCTATGGAAGCAAAAGCAATCTCGTAGCAAATCAAAAGACCAACTGACCTTCCCTTTACAAAAACACTATTCTTTTCAGTTGGACCCGGGTCAAAATCAGAAAGGGGTATATCAATTTTAGAATATAAGTCAGCTAAAACCCGTCTAAAGGGAAAATACTCTCCAAAGGGCACAAGCTTTCTTTTTTTATACAAATCGTTCGAACTTCCTAACACCAAAATACTATTAAATATTTTATTATCTATTTTTTGGTGAAACGGGATACCAATAATTAGAGCTGTCTCCGTCTTGTTGCTTTTGTTTAAAAGCATCTGAATAAAGGTCTCTTCTAAATTAATCAATTCGGTGAAGACTGTCTCAGGCCAGACTACTACGTCGGCCTTCCATTCATCTTGCGATAATTCCATATAACGTTCTAAAATCAACTCAGTTGATTGGTCTGACCATCTTTTGTCTTGGGTTACTGAACCTTGAATAATTGATATTTTTAAGGGTGCACTTGTATCGGAAGTATATTGGACATCATTTAACGCATAAATCATTAGCGAAAAAAGACCAAACAAACAGAGAAATTTTATTTTTTTAAGCCAACAAGAAGAAGATAAAATCGAAAAGGCACAAAAAGAAATAGCTACAACAACAAATGAAATTCCATAAGCCCCAATCAAGGGAAAGAGGTTTGAAAAAGGGCTATCAATCTGACTATAACCCAAAATTAACCAAGGGAATCCGGTAAAAAAATAACTTCGTGCTATCTCCATGAGCAACCAAAAAAAAGAAATCATAAGTGCACCAATGATAGACAATTTAAAAACCAGATTTGTAAGTAAACCAAATATAGAAAAATATAATGAAAGTAAAGATATAAAAAGGGCATTCAATGTGACTGCTAAAAAACTATTGGGGAAACCAAAATTTTCAATGCTTATATGAATCCACCATATATTTGAACCAAAATACCCGATACCAAAGAACCAACCAACCCAAAAGGATTCAATTTTTCCAATATTTTTCAAAAGGAAGAGAAACCAAATTATTGAAAAAAAAACAATTGGCCATAATGCTATTTCTGAAAAAGAAAAAAATGAAATAGAACCAGACAATGTCGCTTGAACCAAATTCGGCGTTGTTATTTGAGACTTAACTGTCCTCTTTGCCATTTGTTTTCTGTTGATTTTGTTCTCTTATTATTCTTAACAAATGAGATCTACGCTGGTCTGCCCTCAAAACCTTAAAAGTTAAACCTTCATATTTTACCTCTTCACCCTTTGCTGGAACGTGGCCAAGTAACTTAGTGACGAGCCCACCCACTGTCTCATAATCATCCTGTAAAATCTCCATATTAAAGTAATCTGCAAACTCATCTATTGAAGTGCGAGATTTAACTGTAAACCTCTCTTTTCCGTGTTGCCTAATATTTTCTTCATCCTCATAATCGTGCTCATCATCTATGTTTCCAACGATTTGTTCAAGCACATCTTCTATCGAGACGAGACCGGAAACTTTCCCATACTCATCGACCACTACAGCTAAATGATTTCGATTCGCCTTGAATTCTCTTAACAGGATATTGAGTTTTTTGCTTTCTGGCACAAAAACTGGTGAACGAAGCATGCTTTTTATTTTATTTTCACTCTCAGTAAGTTCGCTTGCCAAGAGATCTTTTGCTAACAATATACCTAAAACATTTTCACCTGTCTCATCAAAAACTGGAAATCGAGAATGACCAGAACTTGCCATTTTTTTCTGAATATCTTTTATCTCATCAGTTATTGTTATAGATGTAATTTCCGAAGACGGTAACATTATGTCTCGCACTTGCATCTCGGAAACCATCAGAGCCCCTTCCATCATTGCCTGAGTATCTATATCAACCATATTATTGCTTTCGGCTAACTGTAATATTTCAATTAAAATACTATTTTCTTTGGGCGCACTTAGAATCATTCTCAATATCACTTTCCTAATACTTGGCGCAATTTTTATTTGAAAAAAATTAAACATTTGAAATTATTACCTTAAAATTTTTCTCGGCTCTTTTTAAACAAGTTAAACATAGGGATTAGAATAACCTAATTTGACCATTATTTTAGATTCAAGTTTTTCCATTATATCTGCTGAACTTTTGTTATCATGCAAGTAACCCTTAAGATGTAATATGCCATGGATCAACATATGACTAAATCGCTCTTCAAAATCGATACCCAGAAATTTTGCCTCAGAAAGTACCACCTCATCACATATAAGAATATCGCCTAAATGATTCGGTAAAGAAAATATATCATTCCCACATGGAAAAGCTAAAACATTAGTTGATTTATTTTTCGACCGAAATTTTTTGTTTGTCTTTTTTGACTCCGCAGAGTTACATATTTTGATAGAAATTTTCTGATTCTCTATAGGAATCTCTAATCTAATGGAGGCAAGTACTTTTACCACTAAATCAGTGTAATCCCACAATTGCAAAGAGTCTTCAACATCAAGAGTAAAAGTTGATAGAATATCTGGTGAATCAACCAATAGTGTTTTTTGAACTGGTTCCACTTGATTTCTTTTCATGTCTGCCGTAGGCCTTAAGAATTTCTGCTACTAATCTATGTCGCACAACATCTTTTGTTGAAAAAAAGTTAAAACTTACCTCCGGTAAATCATCTAGGATCCTCGAGACATGTTTTAACCCGGACTCGGTTCCTCTTGGTAAATCAATCTGAGTTATGTCTCCCGTAATCACGGCTCTTGAACCAAAACCAATTCTGGTTAGAAACATTTTCATTTGCTCTGGCGTAGTGTTCTGAGCCTCATCTAGAATAATAAAAGACTCATTCAAGGAACGACCTCTCATAAAGGCTAACGGCGCAACCTCGATAATATTTCTTTCTATCAGCTTAGACACTTTTTCAAAGCCCATGATCTCATGCAATGCATCATAAAGTGGTCGCAAATAGGGGTCTATTTTTTGAGACATATCTCCCGGTAAGAAACCAAGTCTTTCTCCAGCCTCTACTGCAGGGCGGACAAGACAAACCCGACGAACACTATTATATTCCAAAGCATTTACTGCACTCGCTACTGCTAAATAAGTTTTGCCTGTGCCTGCAGGTCCGATCCCAAAACATATTTCCCGATTAGCCATAGCATCAATATATTCTGCTTGCACTAAACTTCTCGCGGAAATATTTTTTTTTCTAGTTGAAATTGTTCCTAAAATCTCATTTCGGCATTTTAAATTATTAGATTTACTTTGTTGAATTTGCAAATGTATTTCTCTTTTTGTAATGTTATTAGATTGGGTGATTTCGTAAAGTTGTTTTAAAATTGTGCAAGTCGCCTCGACATTCTCCGGTGAACCAGACAAATGAAAATTATTTCCTCGATTGGAAATATTTACACTTATATTTGTTTCGATGAATCGTAGATTTTCGTCGAATTGACCACATAAATTAGCCAAACGTCGATTATCATCCGGTTCTAAAGCGATTAATGATTCTATCTCTTTCAAAAGTTTAACCCAAATTTAAATTAACTCGCCTCTTAGTGAATTGGGGAGTACTTCTGTAATTTTGACGCTTACCATATTTCCTATCATTGCCTTTTTGCCCGAAAAATTAACAACCCGATTATTAGATGTTCTACCAGCAAGAAGACCATCGGCTTTTTTTGAGAGACCACTCACTAAGATCTCTTGCTCTGTACCTAACATTTGCTCTGAAAAAATATTTGAGTAACTGCTAAGCATATTCTGAAGCCTAGATAATCTGTTTTTCTTTTCCCCTATACTGATATCATCTTTAAGATAAGAGGCCGGCGTCCCTGGACGATTACTATAAATAAAACTATAGGATTGATCGAATTCTACTTGTTCTACAAGATCTAGTGTTCTCTGAAAATCTTCTTCAGTTTCCCCTGGAAAACCAACAATAAAATCACTAGTTACGCTAATAGAGGGGCATCTTTTTTTTAACTTGGCAATTATTGCTTTGTACTCAATTGACGTATAGCCACGTTTCATCTTACTTAAAATCCTATCTGATCCACTTTGAACTGGCAAGTGAACCTGATTAACCAAAGATGGAATCTCCCCATATACATTAATTAATCTGTCAGAAAATTCTAAGGGGTGGGATGTTGTATAGCGGATTCGTTGAATTCCCTCTAAACGAGATATTAAAAAGAGTAAAGCTGCTAGGTCTATTATTCTTCCTTTATCGTCCTCTGATTTATAAGCATTAACATTTTGACCTAATAAGATAATCTCCTTTGAGCCTCTTGAGGCCAAATTATAAATCTCTCTCACCACATCTTTCAGTGGTCTACTGAACTCTTCTCCCCGTGTGTAAGGAACTACACAAAAGGAACAATATTTACTACAACCCTCCATAATTGACACATAAGAGGAAGCTGCGACATTTCTACTCACAGGCAGATTGTCGAATTTCTCGAGCTCAGGAAAATTAATATCAATCGCCGGCGCTTTTTTGACCCTCGCCTTTTCTACAAGCTCCGGAAGCTTATGAATTGTCTGAGGACCAAATACTAGATCGACAAACGGAGCTCTTTTTAGTATGTCCTCGCCTTCTTGAGTCGCTACACACCCTCCGACTCCAATTAATAAATTTAAATTTTTTTCCTTTAGAGTTTTCCAACGACCTAATTCTGAAAAAAGCTTATGTTGCGCTTTATCTCTAACAGAGCAAGTATTCACGAGTATTAAGTCAGCTTCTTTTGGATCCTCAACACTTTTAAATTTCATTTTAGCCTCTAGTAGGTCATGCATCTTCCCTGAATCATAGTCATTCATCTGACAACCAAAAGTCTTTATGTAAAAACGCTTTTTCATACTCATTCTTTATAGTAAATTTTATTCTAAACTACAGTTCAACGCCTATGTTATCAATTAAACGCGCTTTTCCCAACCACACAGCTATTAGAATGACGAGACCTTTGTCATTTTTTTCGGGCACGGATAAATCTTGGGCTTTGCGCATTTCAAAATATTCTACTTTCATTTCTTTAGATTCTAATTCGGCAATTATTTCTTTTTTTACTTTGTAAAAATATTGAGGTCCTTTTTTTTTTAAAACATCTGACGCCCTCAAAAGAGAAGAATAGATTTTGGGAGCAAATGTTCTTTCTCTTTCGGAAAGGTATCTGTTACGAGAACTAAGCGCTAATCCGTCGGTATCCCTTTGAGTTGGCATCCCCAATATCGTCGTCGGGATTAATAAATCTGAAACCATCCTCTTTATGACAAGTAGTTGCTGGTAATCTTTTTTACCAAATAATGCAAAATTGGGGCCGCAAGATACTAATAGTTTTGTAACTACAGTCGCAACGCCCGAAAAATGGCCTGGCCTGTGCTTACCACATAGAATTTCTGAAATCTGGGGTACAGTAACCCTGGTGTCAACATCCGTTCCTAAGGGATAAAGTTCACTCAAATTAGGTATAAAAATTAAGTCTACCCCTTCTGTTTCCAACATTTTTTTATCTGCATCGATGCTACTTGGATAAGATTCGTAATCCTCACCACGTCCAAACTGAATTGGGTTTACAAATATTGAAACAACAGTCTTGGAGGCTAGCTTTTTTGCTTCTTTAATTAAATAAATATGACCTGCATGTAAGCTTCCCATTGTCGGGACTAGGGCAATCGTTTCGTTATTTTTTTTCCAATCCTCGGTGGCATAAATTAACTTATTTACTTCATATATTGAATTCATAAGAGTCACCTTTGAGCATCATTTATTCTTTTACAATTGTTTAAGGCTATTTTATCCATGAGTTCGGATACTTTCCCTTGGCCAGGTATTACAATGTCACTTTTTAATTCCGATAATGGAAGCAAAACAAATGACCTATTTTTTATCTCAGGATGAGGAATGGTCAGATATTCGTAATTAATTGTAATCCTATCGTAAATCAATATGTCAATGTCAATGGGTCGAGAATCCCATTGCTTTCTAGCTTTGTTGCGTCCTAATTGAAGCTCAACAGATTGAGTTTGTTTTAGTAATTCATCTGGAGATGAATTTGTAACAAAAGAACCAGCGGCATTGATGTAATTAGGTTGGGGCAAATTTCCAAGGGGTGGACTTAGGTAAAAGTTTGAGAAGCTTTCTAGCTTGATTTTTTTTGTTGCAATTAACAGATCGATCGCTCGTTTTATATTTACTACAGAGTTTCCTTGATTACTACCAAAACCTAAATAAACCAAAATTTCTCTCATTTTTTTCACAGTCTATAAGTATCGCTCTCTGGAAATGGCAATTCATTATTTTTTAACGCATTTGAAAAAAACTTACGCCACCATTCTACAGCCTGAAATAGTGACAGCTCCGTTTTGCTTCTTAAAACGAAAAAATTATAGCCAGCTCTTAGGCGATTATTCTGCAACAATCTATAAGCACTTTTGCTTGTGGGATTCTCGAAAAAAAATTGAAGTCTCCATATTTCTCTAATTATGTTTGAGATTCGCCGCGGAATGGCTGTTGTTCTTATCTGTCTGGAAATGATTCTCTCAGTGGCAATTTCAAAAATTTTTGATTCATTTACTATTTCGCACCTTAATTGGCCAATTTCCATCTTTAAACCATTCCAGAGAAACACCGCACATAAGAAAGCTAAAGTTACTGAATACCCCATTGTTACCCTTTTGTCTGTAGTTTGCAAAGCAACTTTTATTATTTTTAAAGACGATTGATAGTTAGAAAGCTTAGTTCTATGCTTATTAAGTACAGGAAATAAATAATGAACCAAATTCAAATCCACCAATTCATTAAATATATCGGAAGCCGAGCCTCTTAAAAATAATTTTTCTAATTCATAAAATAATCGCGCAGATGATAAATTGTCTAATAAATAACCGTGCTGACTAAGCTCATCAAAAGTCAAATTTTTTAATTCGAATTTTAATGTTGCACTAAATCTAATCGCTCTTAATATTCGCATTGGATCCTCTTGGAATCTATCTGATGCAGGACCAATACAAGAAAGTTTTTTTCTTTTGATATCTTGGAACCCACCCAGATAATCGATGACTAGATTCTTTTTTATATCAAAATACAAAGCGTTTACTGTAAAATCACGTCTAAGCACGTCGTCCGAAATGCTCCCGAATTCATTATCGCCATTAACAAAATTCTTTTTAACCCGAGATACACGAACTTTCTTGGGGGCTTTCCTGAAAGTGGATACCTCAATCACTTCATTATTAATTTTTACATGTACTATTTTAAATCGTTTGCCAATTGGCCTACTTTTCCTCCCAAATATTTTAAGAATATCTCTTGGTTTGGCATCTGTGACGACATCAAAGTCATGTGGTTCGTTCTTTAAAATCAGATCTCTTACACATCCTCCAACCAAAAAAGCTTCATACCCCGACGATTGGAGTTGTTTTACTACAAAATTCGCGCAGTTGGATATTTTGCTAATGTCGATTTCGTGACGAGAACTCCCGAAGTATTCGGGAATGTTTTTCTTTCTAATTTCCATACCTAAGATTTGATTTTTGATTCTATTTATTTTAGCTAATTTGACTATTATAATATTTTAATACGTAATAAGGTTATTTTTTTGATTTTCTTTAATTGTCGGCTTAGGGTCAATTTATGAGATATTTTTTGAAAATTTGTGGCTCTTTATTTTACGATTTCTTGTCAGTTCTAGTGCTCGTTTACTTTGCCTCTTTTTTACCAGTCGTATTATTGGATAGATCGATCGAAGCTGGGAATATCCTGATGCAACTATTTGTCATTATCATAGCTTTGTCATATTTCTTTTACTGCTTTAAAAAAGGCCAAACATTTGGCATGAGTGTTTGGCGATTAAGGCTTGAGTCAGAAGATGGAAGAAATATTTCAAATGCGCAGATTTTTATTCGAATCTTGACCGCTATATTTTCTTTCATTTTATTTGGGATAGGTTATATTTATATCCTTTTTAATAAAGAAGCTCAATCTTTTCATGATATAACCTCAAGAACCCGACTCAAAGAAAAGCCAGTCAAGACCTCAAAAAAGTAAACAAATAAATAAACATCAAAAGCAATATGGAAGGCATCACAGCGATAAAAAAAGGCGGATATGAGAAAACAAGACCGGCCTGATTCAGAATCTTGCCCAACATAAAATAGCCAAACCCCACACAAATCGCAATGAAAACGTTTTTGCTTCCTGAAAAACGGCTCAAACTGGATTTTACAATCAGATGTGATAAAACCAAAAAGCCAAATATATTAAACCAGTAGCCAAATTTTTCAAAAATATTCAAATACAAGTCTTTCGTATTCTGACTTGTTTTTTCTGCTACTTTTAGATACTTAAATAAAGAAAAAATACTATCATCCTCTTGTTCATAGACAACCATTTCTATTATCTCTGGCCCAATAGGTAATTGCCTTTCCAAAAATGAGTCATATTGTCTGAAAGAATATTTTGGTTGGAATGTCCAAAAGCTAGATTCTTCAAAGACCCAAGCCGTTCCATTATGAAACCCAGACTTGGCAGTTAAAATTGACAACAGTTCCATATTATCGTCAAATTCGTATAACTCAACACCCTCTACAATATGATCTCCCAACAATGTATCAACCTTGAAAAATACGTTTTGATTTCTAGCCCAAAAACCCTTTTCAATTAATGTAAAATCCTTTTGTTCTCCTAAAGAAAGCTGAATTTCAGCTTTTAGTTTTTTAGCAATCGGAACGAAAAGCTCTCCGATTATAAATGCAAAAACGAGAATGACAACACCGACAAAGATAATTGATATACTTTGATATTTTACTGAAAAGCCTGAAACTTGCATTATTATCATTTGATTAGTATTCACGAAGTACGATAGCCCCAGAACTGAACCGATTAAAACGGCAAACGGAATAAGGTCATAACAAAGCAAGATAACTTCAAAAAGCCAAAATAAGGGAATAAGTTTAAAGCCATCCGAACCTTGTACGATTTCGAGCTGAGCCAAAACAGAAAAAATTGAAAATAAAATTATTAAGATCAGCAACACTGATAAAATATTTTTTAATAAATGCCAGGAAAGATAGCGCGTTAAAATTGACATTCTGTTAATATAGTCAAAAATAATAAATAAAAAAATCCAAGGATAACACGCTTAGGAGCAAGCGGTAACACTAAAAATTTATATTTATACAAAAAAATTAAAGTTTCGAAAAAAATGAGAAAAATATGAAATTTCATGTAAAAAGTTACGACCTACATAAAATTAAGACTGACCTATTAATTTTAATTCTTCCACAACTGAAAGATGCGACTGCTGAGTTTCTGGAGGTTGATAAAGTTTCAGGACAGTTTCTAAGTAAAATCGCTAAACAAAACAAGATAGATGGAAGATTGGGAAAAAGTATTCTTCTGCACGCTGTCCAAAATATACAAGCTCGCTCAATTCTACTACTAGGGACGACTAAGACCGGGAAAAGTAATTTTTCTGATTTTAAAAAAACCTTAAAACCAGGGATTGAACAGATTAATAAAATCCAAAAAAAATCTGTGGCCATTAGACTACACAGTGATGAATCAGATTCGCAAGAGGAGCTAGAACAAAAGTGTAATTTGATTTTTAGAGAATTCGAGAGGGCAACATACTCATACACTAATCAGTTATCCGGAGAGCTTACGATTTTATTGAGCGAAACCATAAGTAGTAATCTTAAGAATATGCTAGCAAAAAGAGGGCTTGCCCTAGCGGCAGGAATAAGACTTACAAAAAATTTAGCTAACAAGCCTGCCAACTTGTGCACACCAACCGATTTATCGAAGGCAGCAAAAAAAATTAGTGTCGAGCATAAAGCCGTAAAAGTATCGATAATGAATGAAGCTCAAATGAGAAAACATAAGATGAATACTTTATTATCTGTTGCTGAAGGTACTACTCAACCCGCCAAACTTATAACACTCCAATATCACAAAGGCAAACAAAATAAAAAACCTATAGTTCTCATAGGAAAAGGAGTTACCTTCGATTCAGGCGGAATTTCTTTAAAACCGAGCGGTGCTATGGATGAAATGAAATATGACATGGCAGGAGCAGCCGCAGTTTTAGGCGTTTTTTCAGCCTTGGCCTCAATGGAACTAAAAGCAAATGTGGTGGGTATCATTCCAGCGACAGAAAATATGCCAGCCGGAAATGCTACTAAACCAGGAGATGTAATAACTAGCATGTCTGGGAAAACCGTAGAAATACTCAATACAGACGCAGAAGGCCGCCTTATACTCTGTGATTCAATTACGTATGCACGGAGGTTTAAACCAGAGGCTGTCATAGACATTGCGACCCTAACCGGCGCATGCGTTATTGCGTTAGGCAATCATGCAACAGGTTTAATGAGCAACAGTGATGAACTCGCAGATAAATTATTGACAAGTGGAGTCACAAGCGACGATAAAGCATGGCAACTACCATTGTGGGATGAATATGGCACCCAATTAAAAACAAATTTTGCAGATTTAGCCAACGTAGGAGGTAGGGCCGCAGGAGCAATTACAGCAGGTTACTTTTTATCAGAATTTGCTCACGGGCTAAAATGGGCGCATTTAGATATTGCTGGCACAGCTTGGAATTCAGGCACAAAAAAATTAGCAACAGGCCGGCCTGTTTCATTGCTTATAGATTTTATAGTTAATTCTCAGGGTTGATGTTCTCAAAAAAAATTGATTTTTATATATACGAATTGGGAGACTATCAGAGCTACCAAACCCAGGTTTGCCAAATAGTGGAAGCTGCGTACGAAAAAAAAGAGCAAATACTTTTGCTTTGCGAAAATGAAGAGCGTTGCAAAGAGTTTGATTCTGCAATGTGGACCTTCAAAGATACGTGTTTCATTCCACATACTATAGTTAATAAAAAGGAAATTGTTACATTAAACGACCAAAAATTAATGGCGAATCATTCAAAAACACTTATCAATATTTCTTACACTTTTCCGAGATCTCTAAGCGAGTTCAATTATATAATTGAAATGAGTGGTTACGATAATGCGAGTCGTCAAAAAGCAAGAGAAAACTTTAAAAAATATAAAAATATGAAATTTAATATATCTTCGGTTCATATAAAAACGTGAATAAAGACATGAAATCGCATTTTGACCCTCAATCTATAGAAAAAAAAATTTATCAAGCATGGGAATCTCTTGGGCTATTCCAACCAAAGGGGAACGGAAAGAGTTACTGCATAGTGCTGCCTCCCCCGAATATCACGGGAAGTTTACATATGGGTCACGCGTTTCAGGACACCCTGATGGACATGTTAATAAGATACAAAAGGCTTCAAGGGTTCAGAACACTTTGGCAAGGAGGAACCGACCATGCAGGAATTGCAACACAAATGGTCATTGAAAGGAAGCTAGAGTCAGAAGGAACGAATAAAAACAAGATAGGTAGAGAAGCCTTTTTAGAAAAAACATGGGAGTGGAAGAAACAATCGGGGGGCACCATATCAAAACAACTTAGAAGGATGGGCGCATCAATTGATTGGTCAAGAGAAAGATTCACTTTAGACCCAGACCTTTCCGAGGCAGTAAAGAAGGTTTTTATTGAATTATTTGATGAAGGTATAATATATAGAGGCCAACGTTTGGTTAATTGGGACCCGGTGATTCAAACAGCAGTCTCCGACCTTGAGGTCAACTCTCACGAGGAAAATGGCAGTTTATGGTTCATTAAGTACGATATTCAAAATAGTTCAGAATCTTTAGTAATTGCAACTACCAGACCGGAAACAATGCTTGGGGATACAGCCGTCGCGGTAAATCCAAATGATCCGCGATTTGCTCATCTAATAGGGAAGATAGCCCTTGTGCCTTTAATTTCTAAACCAATACCTATTATAGGCGATGATTATGTTGATATTGAATTTGGTACTGGGTGCCTCAAGATAACGCCAGCGCACGATTTTAATGATTTCGAGTTAGGGAAAAAACATTCTCTCGATTGTGTAAATATTTTTGATAAATCCGGACGCCTGAATGAGAACAATCCGGAGAGATTCAAAGGGCTAGATCGATTTATCGCTAGAAAAAAAATTCTTGATGAACTCGAAAAAGAAAATCGTTTAATAAAGAGACAAGACCATCAATTAAAGGTTCCAAGGGGTGACCGAACGGGAACTGTAATCGAGCCGTTTCTAACTGATCAATGGTTTGTCTGCGTAGAATCTCTAGCTAAACCTGCAATAGAATGCGTTAAAAAAGGTCAAATAAAATTTATACCAAAGAGCTGGGAACGCACATATTTCCGATGGATGGAAGAAATAGAGGATTGGTGTATTTCTAGACAACTTTGGTGGGGTCATCAAATACCCGCCTGGTACGATAAGGAAGGTAACATCTATGTGGGGATGGATGAGGAAGATGCTAGAAAACGATCTGGCGTTAAAAAAAACAATTCGATTCAGTTGACCCAAGATACAGACGTTTTGGATACATGGTTTTCTTCTGCATTATGGCCATTTACAACTTTAGGGTGGCCAAAGAAATCTAAAGAGCTGGAAGAAATGTATCCGACCGACGTTCTCGTAACGGGATTTGATATTATTTTTTTCTGGGTAGCCAGAATGATCATGATGGGACTAAAATTCACTAAAAAAGTGCCCTTTAAAGAGGTATATATACATGGTTTAGTCAGAGACTCAGAGGGAAGTAAGATGTCAAAAAGCAAAGGCAATATTCTTGACCCACTTGACCTCATAGATGGGATTGATCTGCAAAATTTAATTGAAAAACGAACCTCTTCACTAATGAAACCAGAAGCGAGTAGTAAAATAGCAGGTGATACAAGAAAGGAGTTTCCTAACGGGATTCCTCCTTACGGAACGGATGCTCTCCGAATGACTTTTGCGGCAATGGCTACCCAAGGCCGAGATATCCGTTTCGATTTAGGTCGGATTGGCGGCTATAAAAATTTTTGCAATAAAATTTGGAACGCAACAAGATTTGTTTGTAGCATTACGAATAAGCACAGTATCAGTCAGCAGCATAGCTGCGACCTCCTTCCAGTGGAAAAATGGATAGAGCTCGAGTTATCCTCTGTCGAATACGATTATAGCCAACATTTAGATAAATATAGGTTTGATTTAGCAGCAAATGTGATATATGAATTTATTTGGGACAAATATTGTGACTGGTACATCGAAATGGTCAAAATATTTCTTTACGAAGAGGAGATTCCTACAAGCAGAAAAGAATCAATTGCTATTAATCTTGTGAGCAACTTACAAAGAGCACTAGTAACCTTACATCCAATAATGCCTTTCATTACAGAAGAGCTATGGACTATCCTTGAAAAAGAAAGAGGATCACAACAAAAATTTAGCGAAATAATAGTAAAACCACCAAGCAAACCAAAAAAAATTAGTCTCGAAGTTGCTAATATCAAAATGCTAATGGCTTTCATATCAGAAGTCAGAAAATTAAGAACAAGCCTAAGGGCCAAACCAAACCAAAAAATTAACATTTACATTGATAATAATGAAAAAATCAAGTACTTAGGTGAGCTTGACAATATTAAAACCATAAAAAAATTGGTCAATGCAGACAAGATAATATTTACTAAACCAAATCAACAGAAAAATACGATAATTTCTGGCCTTTTTAATGAAGAATTATTTTTCGTAGAATTAGATAGCACTATAAGCGAAAAAGAGGCACTTTCAAGACTAAATAAAACCAAAATTGAGTTAGAAAACCAATTAGCGCAATCACTAAAAAAAACAAGAAATGAAGAATTTTTAAAAAAAGCTCCACCTTCGGTTGTTAAAAAAGAGAAAAACAAACTAAAAGAATTAAATGAAGCCTTAAAGAAGACACAGGGACAACTAGAAAAAATCCTTAATCGAAATTAGAGAACACTGGTATGTTAAGAAAAATAACAGAAGAAATAAAAAGTATTTTTAAACGAGATCCGGCGGCTAGAAACACACTCGAAGTTATTCTTTGTTATCCAGGATTTCAAGCCGTTTTAATTTATAGATTTAGTAACATAATATGGAAAGCAAAACTCAAACTTGTCGCACGAATCATCGCTAATTTCGGTAGAATAATTACTGGAATTGAGATACATCCGGCCGCAAAAATAGGGAAAAACCTTTTCATAGACCATGGGATCGGTGTTGTTATTGGTGAAACCGCGGTGATTGGAGATAATTGTACCCTATATCATGGGGTCACACTTGGTGGAGTAAGCTGGGAGAAAGGCAAGCGCCATCCTACTTTGGGTGACGACGTAATAATCGGTGCTGGTGCGAAAGTCCTTGGACCAATTACATTGGGTGATGGTTCTAAAATTGGCTCTAATGCGGTAGTTCTGCAAGATATACCAAAAAATACGACTGTTGTTGGTATTCCAGCAAGAACCGCAAACAAATATAGTGGCCAAATCATTGAAAATAATAACGAGAACAGCGATTTTAGACCTTATGGTCAGATTCCAGGTCTTTCAGACCCAATTGATGAAACCATAAGCTCACTACTCACTAAAATAGAATTGCTTGAAAAAGAACTTTTAGATATTAAATCGATGCATGAAAAGTGATCCAATCAGTAGAAATTTTCGCATAACCTATGCCTGACCAATTTAGTCTGTTATTATTCAGTCATTTGGAGCAATTATGCGTCTTACCACCAAAGGCAGATATGCTGTTACCGCAGTCTTAGATGTTGCTTTATACGAAAGTGACGGACCCGTGTCTGTTGCGGATATCGCAAAAAGAAGAGGCCTATCTCTTTCTTATCTTGAAAAGCTTTTTTCTCACTTAAAGAAAAAGGGGTTAGTATGTGGAAGAAAAGGTCCGGGAGGTGGCTATATGTTATCGGAAAGTAGTCATCTGATTACTATTGCAGACATCATAGACGCGGTTGACGAGACTGTTGATGCGACCAAATGCGGAGGGAGCAAGAATTGTACGGGTCAAGGAAGGTGCATAACTCACGATCTTTGGGCTAATCTAAGCAACGAGATAAGAGGATTTTTGGAAGGGATATCTATTTTCCAATTAGCTTCAGAACAAAAAAATAAATCAGACATAATACACGAAAGAAACGTAAAAAGCTTTATATAGAAAGATATCATGACAATTCAAATTACAAGCAAAGCCGCCGCGCACGCAAAAAAATATTTAGAAAATAACGGTAAAAACAATTTCCT
The DNA here is from genome assembly GCA_036130055.1 of Pseudomonadota bacterium. Taxonomy (GTDB): domain Bacteria; phylum Pseudomonadota; class Gammaproteobacteria; genus TMED69. The sequence continues at coordinate 32,085 of JAYYOR010000021.1, forward strand.
TAGAATAGGAATCACTACAACGGGGTGTTCTGGATATATGTATCAAGTAACGACTTCTGACAAAAAAGAAACCAACGACGTTGAATTTTTCTCGAATGGAGTAAAAATTTTGACTACTAAATTAAATTATAAACTTTTAACCGGTCTACTTATAGATTTTAAAAAAGAAGGAATTAACGAAGGATTTTCTTTTAGAAATCCAAACGCTGATGCAACATGCGGATGTGGAGAAAGTTTCTCACTTAATTCCGATGATAATAATAAGGTGTAAACAACGATGAGTGTTGATACAAATGAATTAGACAAAATAACCTCTAGTACCTACAGTGCAGGATTTTATACCAAAGTGGAGAGCGAAAGCTTACCTCCGGGCCTAGACGAGGATACCATCAGAGCAATTTCAGCAAAGAAAAATGAACCCGACTGGTTGCTCGAATGGCGGCTAAAAGCGTACGAAAACTTTTTGCGAATGAAAGAGCCTGAATGGGCAGATGTGAGTTATTCACCGATAAATTTACAGGAAATTTCTTACTATTCGGCGCCAAAATCAGATGACGATAGGCCTAAAAGTCTCGATGAAATCGACCCTAAAATCATAGAAACATACGAGAAACTTGGAATCCCTGTAGAAGAGCAAAAAATGCTAGCAGGAGTTGCGGTAGATATGGTCTTTGACAGCGTCTCAATTCATACCACCTTCAAGAAAAAACTTGCAGAAGCTGGAGTAATATTTTGTTCATTCTCGGAAGCAGTGGAGAATCACCCTGAGTTAGTTAAAAAGTATCTAGGAACAGTCATACCAACCAGGGATAACTATTTTGCAGCACTAAATTCAGCTGTCTTCTCGGACGGTTCTTTTGTTTATATACCGAAAAACACACGTTGCCCGATGGAACTTTCTACTTATTTTCGAATAAACGCTATGAATACTGGTCAGTTCGAGAGAACTTTGGTAATCGCTGACGAAGGTAGCTACGTCAGCTATTTAGAGGGGTGTACTGCGCCAATGAGAGATGAAAATCAGCTTCATGCCGCAGTTGTTGAGCTAGTTGCACTTCAAGATTCTGAAATAAAATATTCGACTGTTCAAAACTGGTATCCTGGCGATGAAAACGGAGTCGGAGGTATATTTAATTTTGTCACCAAGCGTGGAGACTGTAGTGGCGATAACTCGAAAATTTCTTGGACCCAAGTTGAAACAGGTTCAGCTATAACTTGGAAATATCCTAGTTGTGTCTTGAAAGGAAAAAACTCAATAGGCGAATTTTACTCCGTAGCCTTAACCAACAACAAACAGCAGGCTGACACTGGAACAAAAATGGTCCATATCGGCGAAGGATCAAGTTCCACTATAATTTCGAAAGGTATATCTGCAGGTAACAGTAAAAACGCGTACCGTGGCTTAGTCAGAATGGCTAGAACGGCAAAGAACGCAAGAAACTTTACACAGTGCGATTCCTTGTTGTTAGGTAGTAAATGTAGCGCACAAACCTATCCATATATAGAAAACAAAAACAACTCATCAAAAATAGAACATGAAGCATCAACATCAAAAATTAGTGATGATCAACTTTTTTATCTCAGAAGCAGAGGTATATCTGAAGAAGATGCAATAAATCTAATAGTGAACGGTTTTTGCAAAAAAGTTTTTCAAGAACTACCAATGGAATTTGCAGTTGAGGCACAAAAACTCCTTGGAATAAGCCTTGAAGGCGCCATAGGATAAATGCGATGGATACTAAAAAATAATGCTTTCTATAAACAATCTACACGCCTCTGTCGCGAACAATTCTATCTTAAAAGGCCTTGATTTAGAGATCAGAGCTGGAGAGGTGCATGCCATAATGGGACCTAATGGCTCGGGCAAGAGCACGCTTTCACACGTGATAGCCGGAAAAGATGGTTATTCGATAACAAAGGGTACAGCTAAATTCAATGGGGAATCCATCCTCGACATGTCTCCCGAAGATAGGGCAAATATAGGCATATTTTTGGCTTTTCAATACCCCGTAGAGATACCCGGAGTTAATAATATCTATATGCTAAGAGAAGCGCTTAACAGTAAACTTAGACACGCAGGACGGGATGAATTGTCAGCCGCAGAATTTCTTAAATTTGTTAGAACAAAGGTTGAAGCTTTGGGTCTAAACGACAGTTTGCTCAACAGACCTGTCAACGATGGCTTCTCCGGGGGAGAGAAAAAAAGAAACGAAATATTTCAGATGAGCGTCTTAGAACCATCGTTAGCAGTACTCGACGAAACCGATTCCGGACTGGACATTGACGCACTAAAAGTTGTTTCCGATGGAGTAAATTCTCTTCGACAAGATAACCGAGCTTTCGTAATTATAACTCACTATCAAAGACTGCTTGATTACATAGTACCTGACTTTGTTCATGTCTTATACGATGGAAGAATTATCAAATCAGGCGATAAAAATCTTGCTAAAGAACTCGAAGTGAGAGGTTATGATTGGCTAAAAAATAAGAGCGCAAGTTAAATGTTATCGTTAATCAAACAAGTTAGCGGGATTGATCCGACTGTTCCAGCCTGGTTACGTTCTAGACGAAACCTAGCATCCGAGCAAATCCAAAAGATACCATTTCCAAGTAACAGACAAGAACATTGGAAGTATCTTCCAATGGATAACCTAAAAAATTCAAATTTTGAGACCATAGGCAATGAAAACATTCCAGATGATCCAGAAAATTTATTTCAATCCATTCTGAAAGACGAATCATATAAAATATTTCTGATAAATGGCGAAGTAATCAAAATCGATCCCCGATTAAATTCGTTTCTCAAAGTAAGCCGATTTCTAGATTGTTTAAAATTAGAGAAAAATTTTTATAAAGCCCTTTCAAAACCGGAAACATCCGATCCTTATTTTTACTTTCTGAACACAGTAATGCAAAAAGATGGCCTGCTAATCGAAATTCCAGAAAACCTTGTGCTTGATTTGCCAATACACATTATTTATTTGGGACCCACTAAATCACTTACGGTGAGTTCACCAAACCTGATTATTCAGATATCGCCAAACTCTTCAGTCAAACTGATAGAAGAGTTTCATGATACGGAAACCACCAACACATTAACAAATACGGTCACTCACATAGAGATAGGAAGCGATTCAAATGTGACACATGATCGGATAGTCAAGGCAGGAGCAGAAAATTTTCATTTTGGACAGTTGAATTTTGAACTAGGAAGAAATGCAAAATTACGTTCCAACTCTTTGGCAGTTGATGGAAAAATTACAAGAGTAGACTTGAACGTTAACCTGAACGAAAAAGGAAGTGATTGTGACCTAAAAGGGTTATATCTAATTAAAAAAAAGTGCATTGTAGACCATCATACCGCTATATTTCATAACTCAGAGCTAACAAAAAGTTCGGAATTGTACAGAGGAATAATTAATGGTAACGGACTTGGAATTTTCAATGGCAAAGTTGTCGTCAAAAAAGATATATCAAGAATTGCAGCAAAACAATACAACAACAACCTCCTCCTATCAGACAGGGCAAGCGCAAATACGAAACCTGAACTTCAAATTCATTCGGACGATGTGAGTTGCTCGCATGGCGCAACAATTGGTCAGCTTGACACAGAATCGCTATTTTACCTGAGGTCTAGAGGGATAAAACTAGAACAGGCACAACTTCTTATGATAAAAGGTTTTATACAAGAAGTACTATCAGAAAATTATCAATTTTACAGTGAAAAATTTATATCTAACTCTTTAGGCATAGAAAAGAATATAACATGAACCAGAAAAAATCCGATAGCAAAAGTAAATTTAATGAGTCATTAGTCCGAAAAGATTTTCCTATTTTAAATAAAAAGGTCAACGGAAAAAAACTAGTCTACGCAGACAGCGCAGCAACAACGCAAAAACCTACCCAAGTTATTGACAAAATAAATAATTATTATTCTAGTCAAAATGCTAATGTTCATAGAGGGATTCATGCGCTAAGCGAAGAAGCAACAAGGGAGTTCGAAAAATCTAGAGAAATAATAGCCAATTTCATAAACGCTAATTCGTCAACCGAAATAATTTTTACAAAGGGAGCAACCGAATCGATCAATCTTGTAGCTCAAAGTTTCGGAGAAAAATTCATAGAAAAAAATGATGAAATACTTATATCGACAATGGAACATCATTCAAACATCGTGCCATGGCAAATCCTCAGCCAAAGAAAGGATGCTAAATTAAAAATTATACCCGTATCAGACAATGGTGAAATAATCATTGATGAATTAGAAAAGCTTGTTACTACGAGAACGAAAATAGTAGCTCTAAACCACGTGTCAAATGCTCTTGGTACCATAAATCCAGTTACTAAACTTACGAAAATAGCAAAGAAGTTTGGGGCTAAGGTCTTGATCGATGGAGCACAAGGCTGCGTAAATGACTTAGTCGATGTCCAACGAATTGGATGTGATTTTTATGTGTTTTCTGGGCACAAAGCCCTTGGACCAACGGGGATAGGTGTGCTATATGGTCGGCAGGATCTACTTGAGGATATGCCTCCTTGGCAAGGAGGTGGAGATATGATCAAAAAAGTCACTTTCGAGCAAACGACTTTTAATGATTTACCCTACAAATTTGAAGCGGGGACCCCAAATATCTCCGGAGCCATCGGACTTGCCGAAGCGTTAAAATATCTTTCAAAAATTGGGTTAACCGAAATAATAACACACGAGAAGGAACTATTAGAAATGGCAACCAAACGAGCGTTAGAGATCCCTAATTTAAAAATTATTGGTCAAGCCGAAAATAAGGCAGCCATAATATCATTTATAATAGATGATGCACATCCTCAAGACATCGGCACCCTTTTAGACCAACAAGGAGTGGCAATACGCTCAGGGCATCACTGTGTCATGCCTCTTATGGAAAGATTCGGATTAGAGGGAACAGCGAGGGCATCCTTTTGTTTATATAATAACGAAGAAGATGTAAATGCGGTGTTTGACGCCGTTGAAACCGCAGCAAAGTTACTGAGTTAATATTATGGATATTATAAATTCGACCAGGGTTCTCCTGAGAGATTGCGAAGCGATAAAAATCCCAGACGGGATAACGGGAATTTTAAAAAAAGGACTAAATGTAAGTATAACCCAAGCACTAGGAGGCTCCCTAACCGTCGAATTTAATGGAAACCTTTACAAAATCAAAGTAGAGGATCGCGACGCTGTAATAGACTCAGAAGAATCGGACATTAGCCAATCCCTCAAAAAACACCCAACCAAAGAAATAGTGATAGAGGATATTTGGGAAATATTAAGAACATGCTATGACCCAGAGATTCCTATAAACATCGTAGAATTAGGTCTGGTCTATAGATGTGAGATTCATAAAAAAGACAACAACATCAATGTCGAGATAGACATGACACTGACTGCGCCAGGGTGCGGTATGGGTCCATTCATTGTAGACGAGGTGCAAACAAAAATTTCGGCGCTGCCCGATGTTGAGGAAGTATCCGTTGAACTTGTATTTGACCCTCCATGGAGTCAAGAAATGATGTCTGATGAGGCAAGGCTACAAGTTGGCCTATACTAAATTTACAATTGTAAAAAATGCATTTTTTAAATTAAACCACTATAATTGAAAGCCTGTAATTTTAGGGTGCCAGAAATGAGTAAACAGCAAACACTTTCTATAATCAAGCCAAATGCCGTCAAGAATAAGAACATAGGGGATATAATTTCTATCTTTGAAAAAAGTAGTCTGACCATAAAAAATGCAAAACTGCTAAGATTAGATAAAAAAGATGCTGAAGGCTTCTATAAGGAACATATAAAAAAACCATTTTTTGATGAATTAGTGAAGTTTATGACTTCAGGCCCGATATTAGCGCTGGTTTTAGAGGGTCCAAATGCTATCGAAGAAAACAGACGATTAATGGGAGCGACAAATCCAGCGGAAGCAAAAAGCGGAACTATTAGATCGCTATATGCAAACTCGATGACTGAAAATGCCGTCCATGGTTCTGACAGTCAAGACAGTGCAGAATCCGAAATTGCGTTCTTTTTTCATGATGAGAATTGAGAAGCACACAGAATTAAATCTTGCCGACTATGATAATGAACGTCTAGAAACCCTCTTCGACAAGATGGGGGAAAAGCCCTTTCGCGCTCGACAATTAATTCAGTGGATTCACAAACACGGTGTTATCGATATTACAAAGATGACATCTTTCAGCACTCGCCTTAGGGAATCTTTGAATAGTCATTACGTAATTGACATGCCAAGAGTAAAAAATCTACTTACCTCAGCTGATGGAACAACTAAGCTAATAATAGAGCTGGTTGATAAAAATATAATAGAAACGATTTTCATACCGGATAATAATCGAGGTACTTTATGCATATCATCCCAAGCAGGATGCCAGTTAAATTGTTCATTTTGCGCAACGGCACAAGCCGGTTTTAACCGGAATCTTACTATCGGTGAAATAATCGGCCAGGTCTGGCTTGCAGCTAAGTTTTTGAAGCAATTTGAAACTGGAAAAAGATCTATCACTAATATTGTTTTCATGGGAATGGGTGAACCTCTTCTTAATCTTACCAACGTTTTACCAGCGATTCAGATTCTTCTCGACAATAATGCGTACAATATATCTAAAAACAAAATCACAGTAAGTACAGCTGGTATCGTGCCGGGAATCGAAAAGTTAAGCAAAGAAACGAATGTATCTTTGGCAATATCTTTACACGCTCCAGAAGACGAGCTTAGAAATCAATTAGTACCTTTGAATAAAAAATATCCTCTAAATTTACTGTTTGAAGCCTGCCGGCAATATTTGAAAGACGATAATAATAGAAGTATCACATTTGAATATACTTTAATGCAAGATATAAACGATTCAGAAAAATTAGCTAAAACACTTTTAGGACTTGTAAAACCCATTAAAGCCAAAATCAACCTAATTCCATATAATACTGTGTTTGGGCTATCCTACAAAACATCATCCGATGATAAAATTCTAAAATTTTGGAAAACATTAAATGATGGAGGAGTGTTAACAACCATTCGAAAAAACCGAGGAGAAGATATTTTGGCAGCGTGTGGACAGCTTTCTGGAGTCATTAAAAAACGAAACCCGACTTTTTCTCCAAATGTCTAGAATAGAAATAGTGGCAATAGGTACTTGCATTTTTAGCTCAATAGTGTTTTTGGCAGGATGTAACAATAGTTTGCAAAAAAATTCTAGACCTAAGATAGACCGAAACGAAATTGTAAAAATAAATACTGAACTCGGCCTTTCATATATGCAAAATAATCAATTCAGCGATGCTGAGGAAAAATTAAACAAAGCCTTGAGAATTAACCCAAGAAACGCAGATACGTTAAATGCAATGGCACTCTTAAAGTCAAAGACCAATCAGCAAGAAAAAGCGATTTATTATTTCCGCAAAGCCATAAAACTAGATAGGTCAGATCCGGCAATTAATAATAATTATGGGCAATATCTTTGCGCAATAGGTTCACACAAAGAAGGTATTTATTATCTCAAAATTGCAATTAAAAATTATGAGATTCGTAACAAGACAATAGCATATTTTAACGCTGGAATATGTGCTGCAGCCTCTGGCGATCTCGATTATGCAGCTTCTAATATGACTAATGCACTCAATATAGACGAAAACTACGGTCCGGCCTTATTGGAGTTATCATCTTTAATGATAAAGTTAGGTAATTACAATGAAGCAGAGCTTCTTCTCGGGCGTTTTAACAAGTTATCGAAGGCTACAGCCTCATCTCTATATAACGCCTACTTAATATCTGAAAAAAAAGGATATATTAATGAGAGTAAAAAGCTTAAGATCCTTTTAAAAAATCTTTTTCCCTTATCCGAAGAATTTAAAAAAATTAATGAAAAGAGCCAATAATGTTAAACAAGGGTAGTAAAATAATTTTATCGAGTAAGCAGGCCCTTCTATTTTATGGAATTGAATCAAAAAAATCATTTGAAATAGATGGTAACGTAGCAAATGTTGGAGATATGCTTAAGCATGCCCGTGAATATAGAAATGTCAGTGTCGAGCTTTTAGCAGCAAAGCTAAATTTAGAACCAAAAATAATTAGAAAGATTGAAGGCAATAGGTTCGCAGCTCTCTCGGGAGAAATCTTTGTCAGAGGCTATATAGGATTATTAGCACGTGAACTAAATGCTGATCTTGAACCTTTGATGCAAGTCTACGAATTACAAAGAGGTCCCAAAGAAAATGATGAGAAGGAAATTGACCTAAATCCTACAACGTCAAGCCAAAAAAAAATTGGTTTTGTAATTCTAGTTATTATATTTGCGTTATCTATTTATTACTTAAGTTACATCATACAATCAGATTTCAAAGTTAATTCAACCAATTTTGAACCCGTTGATATCGATAAAAGTAAAAACCCACAAGATTATTTAAATATGTATTCAGAATGAGATTAATTCCTATGACTATATAGCCTTTTAGCAGAAGCAGACCCAACTTTCTAATGCAATCTTTGCGTTTCTCAAGTATAAATCCCTAATGTAATTTATTAAGTTTTTTTAAAATAAACAGCTAATAGTGTACTATTAACCTTTATTTAACTTACACCGCTTAGAATGAAAAACCAAATATTTAAATCCGTCAGAGGGATGAAAGACGGACTTCCCGAAAATAATCTTGTACGGAGAAAAATTTTTTCAAAAATTATTAATAGAGCCGAACTATTTGGTTATAACGAAATAAATCTTCCGATTGTCGAATATTCAGAAGTTTTTAAAAGAGGTATTGGTTTAGATACAGATGTAGTAAATAAGGAGATGTATTCTTTTCAAGATCGGAATGGTGAATACTTATCCCTCCGACCTGAAGGAACAGCCGGTTGTGTAAGAGCTGTCCTAGAAAATAATTTACTAATCAGTCCACCACTCAGACTCTGGTATTTTGGTAAAATGTTCAGATACGAGAGACCTCAGAAAGGTAGACAAAGGCAATTTTCGCAATTTGGATTCGAATTATTTGGAATTAAAGACATATTCGCGGAATTTGAGCTCATTTGTTTGATAGAGGATATCTGGGCAGAGCTTCAATTAAATGATCTAAGTTTGGAAATAAACTCTTTAGGCACAAATGATGAAAGACTGAAATACACCAACGCATTAGCTGAATATTTCGCACAATATAAAAAAGATTTCGACCAATCAACAATCGAGACTTTACAAAGAAATCCAATCAGATTGCTTGACAGTAAAAATCCAATTTTATCCGAACTAAAAGAAAACGCACCAAAAATCCGACAATTTTTATCAATAAAATCTATTGCAAGAATTGATGACCTACAGGATTTACTTTCATCTAATGGAATTTTAACTAACATTAATCCCTACCTGGTAAGAGGACTAGACTATTATTCTGATATAGTGTTCGAATGGAAAACCACTAGACTGGGAGCGCAAGATGCGGTTTGCGCAGGAGGAAGATATGATACACTTATAAGCAAAATGGGAGGAAACGAGGGCGCCGCAATTGGTTGCGCGATTGGGTTTGAAAGAATACTTTCAATACTGTCAGATAGTCAGTTGAAATATAAAAAAAAACCAAAAGTCTACCTTACCGCTACAAACGACGAATTGGATAGCGAAGTATTTAAGATATGGAAAACGATAAAAGCAGAGATTTCTGATAGCGTGCTGACTCTACATTTAAGTAAAGGCACTTTAAAATCAAGACTAAAAAGAGCCGATAAAAGTGACGCTTTCGCTGCAATAATAATAGGGGAAGATGAATTAAGAAAAGAAAAGTTTTTAATAAAGCCATTGCGACTTAATGAGAAACAAGTTCTTTGTAATAAAAATGAACTTGGAGAAACACTTAAAAGATTTTTATAGGGTAAAATACGAAAATGGAAGATGGACCAAATAGATATACAAATTTATTGAGATGGATAGTAAAGAATAAAATTTTTATTAGCATAGGTTCTATCCTGGTAATTTTCTCGCTCATTATAGTCGTATTCAATAACATGCAGAGGATAGATGCAGAAAAAGACATGGCTGTCAGCTTTGAAAAAATGGTTGAATTTCTGCAAACAGGAAAATATTTTGAGGCAATTGAAATAGCAGAAACGCTACAAAAAACAAAGTCAAACTCTGAATACAAAAACTTATCAGGCCTTTTGCTTGCGCAGTTATTAATTTTTAACAACCAAGAAGTTGAAGCTGAGGATGTCTTGCTCAGCATAATAAAAACGAAAGGCCATTTAAAACTAAATCAAGTCGCCGTTGTCAGGTTAATAAGATTATACATTTCGCAAAATGAATATGCCAAAGCGCATGAAATGGCAAAAAAAAATAAGATAACACTACCGACTGATTCTTTTAAAGAAATACTTGCAGACCTTGAAGCGAATAAGGGCAACCATGAGATAGCTTATCGGCTATATGAGGAACTCATTATGCAAGCTCGTGTTTCAGGTCAATCTCCAGAGCTATTTATTTTAAAAAAAAATAACTTAAAAAAACCAGCAGAATAAAATGAATTTTCGTAAATCAAAGATCGCACTATATTTTATAGGGCTAGCATTACTCACAGGATGTTCTTCTTTTGGCAACGGTGATAAAAAGTTAAAAGAGGGAGTTTCCGAGCCTCAAAAGTTATCAAAAGACGGAACCTCTATCGACCCTCGGGATAATACAAGAATAAAAAAGAAAAAAAAAATTAAGCTTAAACCGTCAAAATTAGAAAGAAAGTTTAAATCGACGGTAGATGTTTTTGTTTTATGGAAGAAAAAAATAGGGGAGGGCATGGGTAATGGCAAGATAGAAATGGAACCAAACATTAACAATGAAAGGGTTTATATAACTGACTATACAGGAGCTCTTTACGTAATCGATTTATTGAGTGGCAAAAAGATTTGGTCGCTAAAAGATAAAAACGTTGAATACACAAGTACCCCAGGTTTAGGTGAAAACCTAGTTATAGTAGGCACGGGGGAGGGGAAACTCATTGCTAGAGAAAAGGAGTCTGGCACTTTAAAGTGGGTTTCAAAACTGCCAAGTGAAGTGCTTTCAAAACCTTTAGAAACAGAAAGCTTTGTAATTGCTAGAAGCAATGATGGTTCCGTCCACGCATTAGATAAAAAAAATGGCCAAGAAGTTTGGAATTTCCAAAAAACAGCCCCGAAATTATCCGTAAGAGGTAACAGCAACCCTTTGCGGGTTGATGATAGTGTTGTAATTGGCTGGGATGATGGCAGAATGACTGCTCTTGATTTGGAAACTGGCAAAATTATTTGGAATGCAACGGTGGCAGTACCTACTGGACAAACTGATCTAGAAAGGATGGTGGATATAGATGGAAACTTAATATTAGATGGAGCAGACATATATATTTGCAGTTATGGAACAGGGGTCACATCTGTATCATCTCTAGATGGCAAAATAAACTGGAATAGAGAAATATCCAGTCCTTTTAGTCCTGCGGTAGGAGCCGACTATGTTTATGTTGTTGATGAAAAGAGCATAATTTGGGCATTCGATAAAGTCACCGGAAACTCAGTCTGGAAAAAAAGCAATTTTGAGAGACGCGCTCTATCCCCACCATTAGTGTATAAAGATTTTCTGATTGTTGGTGATTTTGATGGATATACGCACTGGTTAGACTCTAAGACTGGCGAACAAGTTTATAGAAAAAAAATTGCAAATGAAGCAATTCGTGTTAGTGGGGCAACCGACAATGCGATAGTAGTATTGACAGCGCAAGATGGGAAGACGGTAGCCTTAGAATTTAATGAAAATTAGAAATAAGTTAAATGACATTCCACATATCATCTCCCTCAATCGCCATATTAGGACGACAAAACGTTGGTAAATCTTCGATATTCAATCGACTAACTCGTACAAAATCGGCGTTAGTAGCAGATTTTCCAGGTCTGACTAGAGATTACCGCCTGGGAACATTCACAGCTAATAATTATATTTTATCCATTGTAGATACCGGTGGCTTTGCATATACAGAACTCAATACTCTTAATAGCAAAGTGAATGAAAGCACTATTGAGATTGCAAAATTAGCCGATCACTTAATATTGGTTGTCGACGCAGTAGATGGTTACACACACCTGGATGAAGCAATTTTCGATAAAATTCAGGGCCTAAACAAACCTTTCTCTGTTTTTATTAATAAAGCAGAAGGCAAGGTCGAAACTGAGCTAATTTTTGAGTTTTCAGAATTGACTAGAAAATCAATCTACATTGTTTCGGCCCTTCAAAATATTGGTTTAAAAAATGCAATTTCTGACTTGGTTAAAAAAAATAACCTTAAATCCACAACAGAGAAATTTGAATACAGGAAAAAATATAAGATTACGTTTTATGGAAAGCCGAATGTGGGTAAATCCACTCTTCTTAATAAACTACTTGGATATAAACGAGTAATTGAAAGTGACTTACCGGGTACTACCAGAGAGGACCTTTCAGTTGAAATGACCAGCAGTGCTATTAGTTATCAACTAATAGATACTGCAGGATTGCGAAGAAAAAGCAAAGTCAACGACGGAATAGAAAAAATTTCTGCGCTTCGTACCCTTCACACAATGTATGATTCAGATATTATTTTGTTAATACTTGATGTTTCAGAAAAACTTAGCTTTCAAGATCTACGCCTTTTTTCAGATATATCGAAGAGTAACGTACCCTTTTTAATAATCGCAAATAAAATAGATAAGATAGATGAAGAGTTAAAGTTGAAATTTACTCAAGAGTTTGAAAGAAAAATAAGTTTTCAGAATTTATTGCCGGTCATCTTTGTATCAGGAAAAAATGGCGAGGGAATTGCAAAGCTAAAAAAAACACTAAGAAAGTTGACCTATTCTCTAGAGAAAAAAATTAAAACTAGCGATATGAATGAAATACTAAATAACGCAATTAAAAAAAATCCGCCACCAATGATTAGAGGTAAAAGAGCAAAGCTCCGCTATGTTCATATTATAAAAAATCCTAATATAACAATATTGATCCATGGTAATCAGGTTGAAAATTTGCCAGAAAACTATCGTAGATATTTATCGAATTTCTTTCGAGAGAATTTAGAGCTGCCAAATCACCCCCTAAAACTTGTTTTTAGATCAACGAAAAACCCGTTTGCCGGCAGAAAAAACAAGTTAAGTGCACGACAAACCAAAAAAAGACAACGTTTGATTAAATTCAAAAATAAAAAAAAGAATTAGACTATTCCATAGCGAGTGTATTGTATAGTCTATCCAATAATCTTTCAGACCTCTGATTTGTAAGCCATTTACCTTCTTTGTCTAGAATCACGATCTCGGTTTTATCCCCTATTCCAGTTAAGCTCACTTGAAACTGTGATGATCTTTCCCCACCCCAAAATTTTGCTCTACTGAATATTGATTCTTTGTCTAGGTTGTTTTCACTCATATTCACAACAAATACGCCCCTAGACTTATCAGCTTGTCTTATTCCCATTCCAGATCGTCTTATTGCTCGCTCAACTAATTTCCATGAGTAGGAGTAATTATTTTCAACTGTTAAATAGTAATTACCTCTTCCAACCGAAACAACTTGAGGATTTTGTACTTTAAAATTTGATGCATTATCTTCTTTAATAGATTGAAGTGCTACTCGTTCGGAATTCATATTCATCACTACATTATTTCTGTCATTCTCAAAATCTTTTGTTTCTTTAAAATCTCTAGTTTCGGTTTTAAATTCCCTTAAAGAAATATCAGTCTCTTGCTTAACCACTGGCATCTGTTCTTCATAAGGATCGACTAGAACATTATCTGCTAATTTTTGCTCGTTCTCGTTGGAGTCAGTTTGCCTGTAAGGCTTGTTCTTGAAAAATTTTGCGCCACCACTGGTATATGTTCTCTGATTCACTTGTTTAGGCGCAACGATAATATCTTTTTGATAATCATTCCTCTGATTATCTACTATTAAATTCCTACCGCCTAATAAGTTATCCCTCAACCTACTCATTAAATTTAATTCTTCCTGAACGATTCTTTTGGTGGGACCCCAAACATAATCTTCACCATAGGCTTCATTAACGGTTTCCAATTCCTGCCTTTCACAAACAGCAAATACTATATTTAGATAATCACCCTTTCCTTGCTCAGTGTAGATTTTAAATCTTTGACGGGTCAACTTGTCTTTTGATTCTACCCAAGATGTTTCCATTATTCCCAATTGCAAGTCATCTAGTACTAACAGCTCGTTTTGGGATTGCCAAAAACGGCGTAACGAATTCCAAAGGGTATCTCGGTCAACTTTTGCCAATAGAACAGGGCGATCTTCTATCTTTCCTAGTTCAAATATTTTGCTATCATTTTCACGGGCTCTAACAGGCTGTTCCCCGGCTATTCGTCTTTCATTGAAATTTTCGAAGGCTACATTTCCAGAGGAGTCAGGAATAAACATTTTGTCCTTAATAGTTGCACTGCTTAACTCCGGCGGGATTGATAAATCAGGTAGAGTTCTCGCTTTTAGATAATCCTTCTTTGTATCAGGGGCCACATCATCAAGAAATTCTGTAAACCTTCCACACCCTATAATCTGCGTTATAGAAATAAATAAAATTAAAAAACGATGCAAATTCATTTGATCTCCCTCTTGGCGAGCCTTATTGTTTCGATAGGTTAGCCTTATTCATCGCAATTTTTACACACTCCTGATTGACAGAAGATAGCTCTGTCAAAGGTAATCTTATTCCTTTTTTAATTAGCCCTATCTGTTGCACCGCCCACTTAACCGGGATCGGATTGGCTTCAACAAATAAATCCTTATGCAAAGGTTTTAACTCATCATTTAAATGTGACGCAAGCTCTGCCTTATTTCTACTAGCAGCTTCACACATTTTACTCATTTTAAAAGGCGCAACATTTGCGGTAACTGAAATAACTCCATCTCCCCCCGCCAGAATAAAATCCATGGCGTTTGAATCTTCCCCACTGAATATCAGAAAGTTTTTTCCACAACCATCTCTGATAGACTTTACCCTATTTAATTCTCCAGATGCTTCTTTAATGCCAACGATATTTTTTATTTTTGACAATTTAATAACAGTCTCTACACTCATATCGCAAGCTGTCCTTGAAGGAACATTGTAAAGTATTTGGGGTAAATTAACTTCTTCCGCGATTGTTGTATGATGTAGCACCAAACCCTCTTGAGTTGGTTTATTGTAGTAAGGAGTTACTATTAGAGCCGCATCAGCACCCCTAATTTTTGCCTCTTTGGTCAAAAAAATCGCTTCGTGAGTAGAGTTCGAACCGGTACCCGCGATTACTGGGATCCTTCCATCCACAGCATCAACTACATTTGTTATCATATTACAGTGTTCTTCTGATGTAAGTGTAGCAGATTCGCCCGTTGTTCCAACTACAACTATAGCGTTTGTTTCATTCTCAATATGAAACTCAACCAGTGGTTTAATAGAATCCTCGTCAATTGCAGTATAAGGTGTAATATAACCATCCATGGGAGTTACCAATGCCACTATACTTCCCTTAATACGGTTAATATCCAAACTCATGCGATAAACTCATTTTACTTTCTTAAAATTTAATTATACTGTAGGAACATAAATTTCAACAGATCAATCTAAGTTATTCAAATCGTATAAAACATCTTTTAATCATAAATATTTTAGGCCACTTCATTTTTAAGATAAGTCGGCCAAGCAACCAAGACTGATTTTATAACAGTAGCGAGAGGAATTGCGAAAAAAACGCCCCAGAATCCCCAAATTCCCCCGAAAATCAATACAGCAATCACGATTGCAACAGGATGAAGATTAACCGCTTCAGAAAAAAGAATAGGCACCAATACGTTCCCATCTAATATCTGGATAACAAAATATACCCCAACCACCCAGGCAAATTCGGTTCCAAATCCAAACTGTAAAAAACCGGCGATAATTACTGGAACACTAACTACAGCAGCACCAACGAAAGGGATGATTACGGAAAGACCGACCACAACTCCTAATAGAGCAGAATAATTTAAATTCAACAACCAAAATGAGAAATAAGAAACTGTCCCTACAATTACTATTTCGTAAAATTTTCCTCTCATATAATTTCCAATCTGTCTGTCAACATCCTTCCACACCTGCCCGAGAAGAACTTGATCTTTTGGCATAAATGTATTGATAAACCCAATGAGCACTTCTTTATCCTTCAAAAAGAAGAAAACAAGCAAAGGAACAAGAAATAAATAAATTATAGTTAAAATCATAGTCGGAATAGAAGATATCGAAAAAGATAGCAACGTTTGACCCAAAGTTGTCAGTTCTCCAACCAAACTGGATATAATTTCATCAGTCTGATACAACTCTCCAAGAGAAAGCATATCCGGTAAATTTTCAAGCAATTGCCTAGCTTGGACAACTAATTTTGGTAAGTCCTGCAAAAATTTTCCGATTTGATCAGATACAACGGGGACCAAGCCCAAAAAGAAAAACATCATCAAACCAATCAAAATAAAAAAAGAGACATATACAGCGAGGATTCTTGGCATATTTTTTTTTGTAAGAAACTGCGCAAATCCTTCAAGCATGTAAGCTATGATGCTAGCAGCAATAACTGGAGCCAACATTTCACCGAAAAAGCCGATAATCACACTCAGCACAAGTATAAGTGCTACCATAACTACCGCATCCGGATGAGAAAAGTGGTTGTCAAACCACTTTCTAAATGAACTAAACATTTTGATTATCTGAACCTCTTTTAACTGAAACTATGTATATCAAAAAAAACTCCCTCATCAACAACATCAATACCGTTAAATGATAATATTAAATAGCCATCATTTGAAACCATAAAAAGTAAGATTTAAGTGAAACAACCAATTGATTTAGATTTATTGACTGAAAAACTCAAAAATTCATCCAAGGAACTAGGTTTTGACCGACTTGCTATCTGCGAGGCTTCAGTGAGATTCGACGAAAAAGATTATTTACACTGGATTGGAAAAAATTTCAATGGAAGTATGAAGTATCTGGAGAGAAATATAGGAATGCGGTTAGAACCCCGTCAGATCAGACCATCTACGAACTCTATTATATGTGTAACCGCAAACTATCTGACTAATTCAATTTCAAAGATGGATGCCAAACTTAAAGATAAGAAAAAAGGTTATATTTCAGTTTATGCACTGGGAAAAGACTATCATAAGATAATACGGAAAAGGCTTGTCAAATTAAGTAAAATATTAGAAAAAGAAATCAAGCCATCCGGTTATAGAGTCTTTTCGGACAGCGCTCCGATCTATGAAAAGCCATTAGCGCAAAAATCCGGTTTAGGATGGATTGGAAAAAATACCTTATTAATAAACAAAGAAGTTGGTTCTTTCTTTTTTCTAGGAGAAATATTCACCGACCTTAAACTACCTGTGACTCCTTCTGAAACAGAAAATCTATGCGGAACTTGTACAAATTGTTTGAACATATGTCCAACTAATGCAATCGTTGAACCATATAAACTAGACTCAAGAAAATGTATTTCCTATCTAACGATTGAATCAAAAGAGAAAATCCCTATCGAACTACGCGATAAAATTGGGAATCGAATATTTGGATGTGATGATTGTCAGATATATTGCCCGTGGAATAAATATGCTAAGGTTGAGGATATCAATATTTTTTCTTCCCCTATAGAGCTAGATAGCAAAAACCTGAAGGAAATGTTTTTATTCAGCGAAATTGAGTTCAAGCGTTTAACGGAGGGAAGTCCCATTAGAAGAATAAACTATGAACAATGGCTTAGAAATTTAGCGATTGCAATAGGTAATAGTAAACCGGACGATGAATTACTTAACGTTTTAAAAAAACGTTTATATGATGTCAGTGATTTAGTTCGAGAACACATCGAATGGGCGATTAAAAAACAATGTGGTAAAATAGAAATTAAGGACAAAAATATCAATAATAAAAATTAAAATGAGCAACGAACCTATTATAGCGCCATCACTACTATCAGCTGACTTTGCTAATCTTGGCGCCCAAGCCGAGCTTTGTATAGCAAACGGTGGTGATTGGGTTCATTTTGACGTGATGGATAACAGTTTTGTCCCGAACCTAACATTCGGCCCAATGGTCTGTAAATCCTTGAGAGATTATGGAATCACTGCACCGATTGATGTACACCTAATGACCTATAATATTGAGAGTCTCATCAAAGAATTCGCAAAAGCCGGAGCTAATACAATAAGTATTCATCCCGAATCAACTGCTCATCTAGATTCGTGTATAAATCTTATTAAGGAATTTGGGTGCAATGCAGGTATTGTTCTTAATCCAGCGACCCCGACAAATTCGTTAGATTTTATTTTGAATAAAATAGACCTTATATTAATAATGTCCGTAAACCCTGGTTTTGGTGGGCAAAAGTTTATTGGAAATTCTTTGAATAAAATAAAAAAAGTACGAAACATTATAGATAAGAGCCAATTAAACATAAGACTACAGGTCGACGGAGGCATTACTCTCGACAATATAGAAGACGTCGCAAAAGCTGGAGCTGATACTTTTGTGTCGGGTAGTACGATCTTCAAAAGCGAGAATATGAAAGAGACTATTAATAAAATGAAAGATTTAATTAGAAACACCTATTAAAAGAAATGGACAATTTATGGTAGTTGTAATTGATAATTATGATTCTTTTACTTATAACTTGGTTCAATATGTGGGTGAACTAGGTTATAAAACAAAAGTATTTAGGAATGATGAAATTACTATTGAAGAAATCCAAAATATTACTCCATCTCATATTATTATTTCCCCAGGCCCCTGTACTCCAAGTGAAGCGGGCATCTCTGTTGAGACCATTCAAAGCCTTCATGAAAAGTATCCAATTTTAGGTGTCTGTTTAGGACATCAAAGCATAGCACAAGCTTTAGGGGGCGTAGTTAAAAAAGCTAAAGCGGTTATGCACGGTAAGACCTCGAAAATATTTCATAATGGGACCGGAGTTTTTAAAAATATTAACTCGCCTTTTTTAGCCACTCGGTACCATTCACTTGCAATTGAAGCTGAAACACTTCCTGATGGACTAGAGGTTAATGCGTGGACTGAAGACAAGAGCGGCAATTTAATAGAGATCATGGGAGTTCAGCATCTAAAATGCGATTTACATGGGGTTCAATTTCACCCAGAATCAATAGAATCAGAATTCGGACACGAGTTAATTGGAAACTTTTTAACCATTAGGAAATAGTAAAGTGATCAAAACTATACTAAAAAAGGTTTTTGAAAAAGAATCGCTTCTCGAAGAGGAAGCAATTCAAGTTTTTGAGGCAATGCTTGCAGGAGAATTAACGGATGCACAAGTAAGTTGTTTTCTTACCTCTTTATCTTTTAAGGGGGAATCATCAACTGAGATCGCTGCTGCAGCAAAAATTCTTAGAAAAAATAGTTTAAAAGTTAATACAAATCAAACAATATTGGTGGATACATGCGGAACAGGAGGCGATAATTCTAATTCGTTCAACGTTTCTACAGGAGCTGCATTCATAGCTGCAGCGGCCGGAGTAAAAATTGGGAAACATGGTAATCGCTCAGCGAGTAGCAATAGTGGCAGTGCCGATTTGCTAGAAGAAGCAGGGGCAAATATAAACCTTACTCCAGAAAATGTCGCAAAATGCATCGAGGAAGTTGGAATTGGTTTTATGTTCGCACCTGCCCATCATAAAGCAACAAAAAAAGTGGTCGCTATAAGAAAAGAACTTGGAATAAGAACTTTATTTAATTTAATCGGACCACTAACAAATCCCTCAAATATCACGGCCCAAGTGATCGGCATATTTGATCACAATCTGATAGAAACATATTTAGAGGTTCTAATAAGACTAAAATGTGAAAAGGCATTAGTTGTTGCTTCCGCAGATGGACTTGATGAAATCTCCGTAGGCAGCAACACCTTTATCGGGGAACTCAATGGGGAAGAATATAAAATTTTCGAAAAAAGACCAGAGGACTTTGGTATTGAACTAAGAGAAAACCCAGAAATTTCAGTGAAAAATCCCATGGAGAGTCTTAAAATGATTGAATCAGCTTTTTCAGGTGAAGACTCGGCCGCTCTTGACATGCTCATTCTCAATGCTGGTGCAGTTATATATATTGGGAACAAGAGCGAGAGTATTCGTCAAGGAGTTGATGTGGCGAGAGATGTAATCAATCAGGGCAAAGTGCTAAAAACCTTCCAAAAATACATTGAGTTAACCAAAGATTTAACGTAAAAATGAAAAATATTTTAGACATAATTATAGAGCATAAATTAGCTGAGGTAGAAGAAAATAAAAGAATTACATCAAGCAAAGAAATTAAAGCTGCAGCCAAAAAACAGACCAAACAAAGTCGCTTCCTTGAAGAGTTTAAGAACACCAATAAAAAAGGCCTGCCCGCTTTAATAGCCGAATGTAAAAAAGGATCGCCAAGCAGAGACATAATAGTTAAACATTATGACCCAATAAAAATTGCTGAAGCCTATCAAAAACACGGTGCCTCAGCGGTATCAGTGTTAACTGATGAAAAATTTTTTTATGGAAAAAAAAATCATATCAGCCAAATTAAACAAACTGTTTCACTTCCAATTCTTAGAAAAGATTTTATCATTGACAGCTATCAAATTTCTGAAACTAAATTATTAGGTGCTGACTGTATACTGTTGATTGCTGCCTGTCTTACTACCAAAAAGATAAAAGACTTTCTTAATGAATCAAAAGATTACGGATTAGACGCTCTTATTGAAGTTCACACTGAAAATGAACTCGAGGAAATACTTTCTCTCGACCATAACTTAATCGGAATAAATAATCGTAACTTAAAAGAGTTTACAACCGATATACAAAATTCAATTGATCTCGAAAAACTTATTCCGGAAACTGCGCTAGTAGTTTCAGAATCAGGATTGAAAACCCGGCAAGACATAGAGAAACTCGAGAAAAGTGGAATTAAAGCGTATTTGATTGGCGAGACATTCTTAGAAGCACAAGATATCGGAACTAAAATTGAAGAGTTATTTCCCCAATTGAAGTGAGCTAAAATTGCTCATCTTGACGACTAGAAATTTTCAATATATTTCCCGATGGATCCTTAACGCTGAATGAGGCATCAGTCTTCCCACCCTTCCTATTTTTAATCAATGGCGTTTCATTGTATTTAATACCAATATAATTTAGATGATCAATTAGTCTATGCCAATCATCCCAATGTACCCTTAGGCCAAAGAAAAAATTTGGGTCCTTAGCATAATTAAGATTTTCACCTGCCTCATTTTTAATCAGACTTAACTCTGTATCAAAGAAATCTAGTATTATGTGATCAGTTGATCTGGTTTTTAATCGGCATCCAAGATTATTAACATAGAAATCAAGTGAATGTTTTACATCTCGCACCACAATTCCAAATTGCACAATAGGTTTTTGCCTAAACTCTGTGTCTTGGCGATCCTTGAACAAATTACCGCTTTTCAATATCACTTGCTTTCCCATAAGTTTTAAACTTTTTCTTTAACTTTGTCATTTCTGTTTTAGAAAGAATTTTAGGTTTTCCAACCGAAAGAGTAATCGTATACATCCTTGCGAGCTCTTCTAGCAATAAGGTATTATCAAAAGCATCCTTAAGCGTTGCACCAACAATAATAACTCCATGATTAGCTAGAAAGCATGCCTTGCTATCTTTTATAGCATCTATTACTGACAACGACAATTCGGTAGTTCCAAAAGTTTCATATCTTGCACACTCAATCGAGCCGACCCCAAAGTTCGCAACCATATAATGAAATGGTGGAAGCTCATAGCCTAAACAGGATAATGCAGTAGCGTAAGGTGAATGAGTGTGGATAATCGCTCTATTTTCGGGAAAATTACGATAAATATCATTATGAAATCGCCACTCAGAGGAAGGGGCAAACTCTCCCTGTGTTAATTCTCCGCTTCCTATTTCTACTTCAACAAACTTATCTGGGGTAATATCTAGAACAGAAATACCGGACGGTGAAATTAACATCGTGTCGCCAGTTTTTGCACTAATATTACCGGCTTTTTGAGTATTCAAGCCCAGATCATAAAGATCGGTAAAACTTTTACACAAGCTATTTCTCAAGGCGTCTTTTTCCACGGCATCTATCCTTTATCAGAAACTATTTAAGAAATAAGTTATAAGCATCATTCTCTGTTTCGTCAAAATACGTTATTTTTAACTCTCTCAAGGCACTGGTAAACTCTTCAATTTGATCAGGCCTTATTTCGATTCCTGCTAAAACTCTCCCATAAGGAGCACCATGATTTCGATAGTGAAATAACGAAATATTCCAATCATCACCGAGACGAGTCAAAAATTTTAATAATGCCCCGGGTCTCTCAGGGAATTCGAATCTATAAAGGCGTTCATTCTCCTTGGTATATCTTCCTCCTACCATGAATCTAATATGGGTCTTTGCAAGTTCGTTTTCGCTTAGATCGATAGCTTTATAACCCTTTGACACCAATCTTTTGAAAAGTAATTTTTTTTCTTTTTCAGCCTCTTGTACTCTTATACCCACAAAGACTTCGGCCGATATTTGGGAAGAAACTCGATAGTTAAATTCTGTTATAGAACGTGGGCCTATTGCTGTACAAAATTCTTTAAAACTTCCAGGTCTCTCGGGGATTGTAACACCAAGTAGGACCTCTCGCTTTTCCCCAAGATCTGCTAATTCAGCCACATGTCTCAATCTGTCAAAGTTGATATTAGCACCACTACAGACACATACTATATTTTTACTGTGTAATTTTCGTTCCAACAAAAACTGTTTAGCACCAGCTATACTTAGTGCGCCTGCGGGCTCAAGCACTACTCTTTTTTCTTCAAAAATATCTTTAATGCCCGCACATATTTCGTCTACAGAAACTAACAAAATTTCATCGACGTATTTTTCAACGATATCATAATTTTTTTGACCAACTTTTTTTACAGCTGCGCCATCAGCAAAAATTCCAACATGTTCCAACGCGACAGGTTTTTTTGCCGCTAAAGCTGCGGTCATACTAGGAGCTTCTTCAGGCTCTACACCGATTATTTTAATATGAGGGTTAATTTGTTTAATGTATGCAGCGACACCTGCTATTAGTCCACCACCGCCCACGGGCAGAAAAATAAAATCAATATCCCCCTTATGCTGTCGCAATATCTCCATACCAACGGTACCCTGTCCAGCAATTATATATTGATTATCATATGGAGGTATCAGCTCAAAACTTTTTTCCTTCGCAATAATTTTAGCAAGCGAACTGGCTTCATCGTAGGTATTACCATGTAGTTGGACATGAGCCCCAAAAGCCTTTACCGCTTTTATTTTGATTTCTGGAGTTGTTTTTGGCATTATTATTATTGCGGCTAAGCCTAATTTTTTTGCGGCCAAACCTACCCCTTGAGCATGATTTCCTGCAGAAGCAGCCACAAGTCCATTTACTTTTTTTTCAGCCATTAGGCTTGTGATCAAGGAATAAGCCCCTCGAATCTTGTAAGAAAAAGAAGGCTGGGTATCCTCTCTTTTCAGCCAAATATTGTTGGAGAATTTTTTTGTAAGAGCTTCAGCAAATTCTAGATTTGTTTCAGTGGCGACTTCATAGACTGGGGCTTTCAGTATTAATTTAAGATAATGATCAAGCATTGCAATAAGATACAATAAAATTAAAATAAAAACTAAAGAAATAGGATTAATAAATGACTAATCAAAACGAAATCAAAAAAAATGTCGCCTTAAGTGCAGCAAAGGCAATTATGAACGAGAGAGTGATTGGTGTAGGAACCGGAACAACGGTAAACTATTTTATTGAGGCACTTTCTAAGTTACCCCATCAAATCGAGTGTACAGTTGCAAGCTCAGAAGCAACTAAGTTAAAACTTGAGGAAAACGGCTTTCCTACTGAAGAACTTAATACGGTAGGTAATTTTGATATTTATGTGGACGGAGCCGATGAAGCAACAAAATTTGGTTATCTTATAAAGGGAGGTGGTGGTGCCTTGACTCAAGAAAAAATTCTTGCGTCGGTTTGTAAAAAATTCATTTGTATTATTGATGATAGCAAGTTGGTAGGCTCACTAGGACAGTTTCCTCTCCCGGTTGAAGTCATTCCAGTCAGCAGAAGCGCCGTGGCCAGAAAAATTGTTGAATTAGGTGGGATACCAAAATGGCGCATCGGTTTCGTTACAGATAACAATAACTGGATTCTTGATATTCAGGGGCTTAAAATAACAAATTGTGCCGAATTAGAAGTTATGTTAAATAATATCCCCGGTATTGTTACTAATGGTATATTTGCAGCAAACAAGGCAGATCTCTTATACGTTGGCGACAGCCATGGGGTAAAAATTATTGATTGTTAGTAACCCCACCACCTAAAATTGAAGTTAAAATTAAGGCAATTTCAAATAACATCCATATGGGAAGTGCCAAAAGAATCTGAGAGACAAAATCTGGGGGTGTCAACAACATCCCTAATATGAAAGCAACCAAAATTATATAAGGTCTTTTTTTTCTCATAGCCTCTATTGTTGTTAAGCCGCTTCTTATCAAGACAAAAGTTACTAGAGGCACTTCGAAAGCTAAACCAAAAGCTAAAAATAATTTTATACAAAAACTTAAATATTCTGATATGTCCGTCATCAAGTTAACTCCTTCAGGCGTCGTCGAAGCGAAAAATGCAAAAATAATCGGAAAGATTACATAATATGCAAATAAAATGCCTAGATAAAATAAGACAGTTGTGGAGAACACTAATGGGAATATTAGGCGACGCTCAGAATCATAAAGGCCGGGGGCAATGAATGCCCATATTTGGAAAAGAATAAAAGGAAGAGCTACTAAAAAAGACAGAAAAAGAAGCAACTTAAAGGGAGTCAAGAAAGGAGAGGCAACTTTAGTAGCAACCAAGGATCCTTGAGCCGGAAGTTGCTCCAACATTGGCTCAGCTAAAAATAGATAAATCGTATCAGAAAAAGGAGAGAGTACTAAAACAACAATTACGGTAGCTACTATACACCTTATCAGTCGCGAACGAAGCTCAACCAGATGATACATAAGAGTATTTTCTGTCGATTGCCTAACGTCACGTTCCAAAATTAATTAACTCTATTCTGCTTTTTTTCTGACGTCTTAACTTGACCCTCTTCAAATTTATTTGAATCAAAATCGATTTCTTCTTTTATTTCTTGCCTTAATTTTGCTGTGATAGCTTGCGCATGGCGGAATAACGCACCAAGATTACGGGCTAACTCCGGTAATCGTTTAGGACCTAAGATAATTAGCGCAACCAATCCGGAGATCGCTAATTCCCAAAAACCGATGTCAACCATTTAATTTATTTTTTATCTTTTTCATGCTCACTCTCAATGTCGATTATTCGTTCGTTTTTATTTACAACAGAACTCTCTTCTGAGTCCTCTTTTAATGCCTTTCGAAAATCTTTGATCCAACTACCTATATCACCTCCAACACTCTTTATTTTTTTAGTTCCAAAAAGAAGAGCGACAATTCCAAATATCAAAATTAATTCATATATTCCAGGCATATTATTATCCGTTTTTACTCTGATCTACTTTTTTTTTCTTCTAATCCAGACCGGCCAAGTCGAGCCTCAAGTACATTTATAACATCAGAAACAGACATTTTATTATACTTCAGAAGCACTATAGCATGAAAGAGGAAGTCAGCTAGTTCATTTGAAATTTCATTTTTGCTTTTGTTTTTGCCTGCGATTATGAATTCTGCTGCTTCCTCGCCAATCTTTTTTAAAATGTAGTCATCTCCTTTTTCCCAAAGGGTGGCAACATAGGATTTTGTTGGATCTTCGTACTGTCTAGCTTCGATTACTTTTTCTAGTTTTTTAAGTATACCTTCCACATTTTTTCCTTTACCGGCCACTTACTGTTTAGGAAGGTTACGAACGTTGATTCCAAACTCAAGCAAAGCGCTTTTAACTTGTTGAATTGACATGATATCAAAATGGAAAATACTTGCCGCTAACACAGCATCTGCTCGTCCTATTGTTATCCCCTCGATTAAATGTCTGATCTCACCAACACCACCAGAAGCAATTATTGGTACATCAACTTTTTCAGAAACTGCCTTTGTAAATTCTACATCGTAACCTTCTTTAGTTCCATCCCGGTCCATGCTCGTTAATAATAATTCCCCGGCCCCATTATTTGCCATAAGTTCTACCCACTCTAAGGCATCTATTTGAGTCTTATTTCTACCACCATGAGTGTAGACTGACCATTTTTCAATCTGACTTGAATCATTGCGCTTGACATCAATGGCTACTACTAAACATTGGGATCCAAAAAGATCAGCGGCTTCCTTAACAAAGTCCGGATTCTCAACCGCCGCAGTATTGATTCCAACTTTATCTGCACCAGCTTTCAATAGTGTCCGCACATCATCAACATTGCGAACTCCACCTCCGACAGTTAGAGGTATAAAAACCTCTGAGGCGACGTCAGTGATAGTACTGAGAATTGTCTTTCGATTATCACTACTTGCAGTTATATCAAGGAAAGTTATCTCGTCCGCACCGTCCTGATTATATCGCTTCGCTATTTCTACCGGATCTCCAGCGTCCTTAATATCAACAAACTTAGTGCCCTTTACCACTCTACCCTTGTCAACATCTAAACAAGGGATTATTCTTTTAGTTAAACTCATTTTAAATTTTTTGTTTTTCTATAAATTCATTAGCGACCTTTAGATTCAGAGTCCCTTCGTAAATTGCTCGTCCAACTATAACAGCTGATACTCCTAAATGGGCAATGTTGGCCAAGGCCTTTATGTCCCCTAAATCCTTAACACCTCCGGAAGCAATAATTGGAATTTTTAACAATTCTGCCAATTTAGAAATCTCTTCAATATTAGGTCCCTCAAGCATTCCATCTTTATCAATATCTGTAAAAATTATTGAATTTATCCCGAGTTTCTCCAAATTTCTTGCCACTTCGTGTAATTCGAGACTTGAAGTGCTCGACCATCCATCAATCGCGACCTTTCTATTTCTGGAATCTAGACCGACTATTATTTGTTTTTGGTGCCTCTTACATGCCTCCTCAACAAAAGTGGACGACTTGATAGCTGCCGTACCAAGAATGATATAAGAGACCCCATCGTCCAAGTAACAATTTAGGGTATCCAAACTCCTTATGCCACCACCAACTTGGACCGGGATTTTATCGCAAAATTTTACAATATCTTTGACAGTCTTTTTATTTACTGGTTCTCCATGTAAAGCGCCATCCAAGTCAACCAAATGTAGTCTTTTGGCTCCTTGCGCAATCCATTGCTCAGCAACAAATAGTGGATCATCAGAGAACACCGTTTCAAAGTTAAAGTCCCCTTGCCTTAGCCGAACACACCGGCCTTCTTTGATATCAATCGCGGGTATTATTTGCATTATTTGACCCCTATCTTTTCAGTCTACTATAGTTTTTATTAACTTCGCTATATAAAGTAATAAATATTTAGTGAGCGTCACCCCAAGTTGTTCCATAACCGACAGAAACTTTGAGTGGGACAGATAAAGAGACAACCTCTTCCATACATCTTTCTAGTTCAATTTTGAATTTTTTTAGGCACGATTTATCTACTTCAAAGACTAGCTCATCATGAACTTGAAGAATCAAATCAGCGTCAAATTTAGATTCAGATATCAAGTGATCAGAAGAAATCATGGCCATTTTTATTAGATCTGCCGCTGATCCTTGCATTGGAGCATTAATAGCCGTCCGTTCTGCATATTGTCTTAATCTAGCTTGACTCGAATTTATATTATTTATATAAAGACGTCGACCAAAAATCGTCTCTACATAACCTTTCTCTGAAGCTTTCTTTCGAATATTTTCCATGTAAAGCTTGATTTTCGGATATTTAGAGAAGTATTTGTCGATATAATTTTGAGCCTCAACTCGAGGAATATCTAACTGTTTTGCTAGTCCAAATGATGACATCCCATAAATTAACCCAAAGTTGATAGCTTTTGCTGCTCGCCTGTGCTGATCGTTAACATTCGATAGATCTATATCAAATACCTCCGAGGCAGTGGTGCTATGAACATCTTGTCCTTCCTGAAACGCTTTAATTAACGTCTGATCTTGACTTATATGAGCCATTATTCTCAATTCAATTTGCGAATAATCAGCCGCCACTAAAAATTTTCCGATGGGTGCTCGAAAAGCTTCACGTACCTTCTTTCCCTCCAAGGTTCGAATAGGAATATTTTGTAAATTTGGACTTGACGAGGAAAGTCTCCCTGTTGAGGTTACTGCTTGATGAAAACTAGCGTGGATTCTCCCAGTTTTTTCGCTGACTTGCTTCGGCAATTTCTCGGTATAGGTAGAAACTAGCTTTGAAAGCGACCGATAGTTTAAAATGATTTTTGGTAACTCGTATTCTTTAGACAAATCGCTAAGAACAGATTCGGAGGTAGAAGGCTGACCTTTAGGGGTCTTAGCGATAACAGGAATTTTCATTTTCTCAAATAAAATCTCCTGTATCTGTTTGGGGGAGCTAATATTAAAAGACTCGCCAGCTATCTCAAACGCTTTGCGTTCTAATTCATTCATGGAGTTTTTTAATTCTTTACTTTGATGACTTAACATTTCACTATCAATCGATACCCCCTTCATTTCCATCTTCGACAAAACTGTTATTAGAGGAATTTCTATATTAGTGTAAATATTCTTTAAACCATCAATCTTATCCAAATCTGGAAATAGCCGATTATGTATCCTAAAGGCTAAATCTGCATCCTCAGCTGCATAATGAGTAGCAGAGTCGAGATTAACCTTTTCAAAACCCTCTCCCTCAGTCAAATCTTCGGTTACTTTTTCATAGCTGATCGGAATTTTATTCAGCACCCGCTCAGACACTGAATTCAAGTCATGCCTGGTATGGGTGCTATTATTAATATATGACTCCAACATCGTGTCATGGGCTATCCCGTTTAGCCTAATTTTATTATTCCTAAAAACAGCATAATCATACTTCAAGTTGTGCCCAATTTTTTTCGTTGAATGACCTTCTAGAATAGGAGTCATCAACTTCATCACGATGGACTCCTGGAGCTGCTCAGGAGCGCCTTCATAGTCGTGACCAACTGGAATATAAACTGCCTTTCCTTCTTCCCAAGCCAAAGAAATTCCAACAATTTTTGCAAGGTTTGGATCTAAACTAGTCGTCTCTAGATCAATTGCAAAGATTTTCTTTTTTTTTATTTGCTCCAAACATTCGTTCAGATCTTTTAAACTAAGTATCGTCGAGTAATCAGACGGCGGGTCATCTGAATTACTAATTTCTTTTAAAAACATTTTAAATTCATACTCGTTGTAAAATTTCGTTAAAGAAACGATGTCCTGTTTTTTGGGGATAAGAGTATTCAAATCAATTTTAAAAGGTACATTATCAATAATTGTCACTAATTTTTTAGATAAGCCTATATAAGACTTTGAGTCCTCAATATTATTCCCTAACTTTCCTTTTATATTGCTAGAATCAGATAAAATATTATCCAAACTACCGTATTTGTTAAGCAAGTTTACTGCAGTTTTTGGGCCGACCTTTCGAACTCCTGGCACATTATCTGACGCATCACCAATCAACGCTAAATAGTCAACTATCAATTCTGCTGGAATTCCGAATTTTGCTTTTACTCCCTCTTCATCCCATTCACTTTTCTTCTGATCATCAAAAACGACGATATTTGAATTTACTAATTGCGCCATGTCTTTATCAGGTGATGCTATTCTTACCTTAAGATTATTTCTATCGCCATATTTGGCAAGAGTACCAATGACGTCATCTGCTTCATAGTACGGTACCTCTATGATTTCAAAACCTAAAGCAGTTATAATCTTCTTTACGCCTTGTAATTGTTTTACCAGATCGTCAGGCATTTCACTTCTATTTGCTTTGTAGTCTTGATACCATTCCTTACGAATTGTTTTTCCTCGAGGGTCAAAAACAACCGCAACAAAATCGGCTTTATTTCTCGTCCAAAGCGATTTTAACATCGATGTTACACCGAAAATCGCACCAGTTGGGAAACCTTTTGAGGTAGCCAATCCACCGGAAGCATAAAATGCTCTATACAAATAACTTGAACCATCGATTATTAAAAGTTTTTTTCTTGACATAAGCTTTAGATTATTGGCACCATTATTGTATTGGTATATCGACAATTATTAAAAAGAAGAAAATGAAAGTAAATAAGAAAGTTCATGTATTGGTTTTAATTATAATAATCGCTAATTGTTTAGACTGCTTTTCTGATACGATCGAAGTTCCAGCTAGAGAGCATGGGAAGAAACGAAAAGTCTTTTCGGACACTAGAAATGCTCTTAATATCACGGAACATAAAACCAATGGCAGAATAGATTCAATTGAAATTAGACCCGCAGTCGGGCGACCTTATTACCTCATTGACAATGACGATGCTCTTAGACAAGGGATTAAGCAATCCAGGGAGCAGAAACCAGTTCTATCCAATTGGCGCCTTTTGCAATGGTAAAATTAAACTAGATAGTAGTTAGCTAAACCCAGGAAAGCGAAAAATCCAACGACATCGGTAATTGTAGTCACTATGACTCCTCCAGCCAACGCTGGGTCAATATCAAATTTATCTAAAGTAAGAGGAATCATAGCACCAAAAAATCCCGCCGTAACTAAATTAACGATCATGGCAATAGCGATTATCACTCCAAGCCCAATGTTCTCGAACCATAAAGATGATATGAACGCGACTACCATAGCCCATAAGCATCCGTTGAAGAAACCAATAACGATCTCCCTAAAAAGAACAGATTTTGAATTTGCTGCACCAACTTGGCCGATACTTAGACCACGAACAACGATTGTTAAGGTTTGTGTTCCAGCTATCCCGCCCATACTTGCAACAACTGGCATCAACACCGCTAAAGCTACCATTGCCTCAATTGTTGTCTCAAATAATCCTATTACCCCGGCTGCTAAAAATGCAGTCGCTAAATTAGCGGCTAGCCAAACTGATCTCATTCCTGAAGTCTTTAGTATGGGTGCAAACATATCATAATCAGTAGCAAGGCCGGCAGACGAAAGAAGCGAGCGATCCGTTTCTTCTCTTAATACATCGACCACATCATCTACCGAAATAAATCCTAGAAATTTATGTTCCTCAGTAACAACAGGTGCTTCGATTAAATCATAACGCTCAAAAATCAAGGTGACTTCACGATCGTTAGTCAAAGCGTTTATAGGGGTATTAACTTTTTGCATGATTTCACTAATAAAGACTTCAGGCTCTGCCATAAGAAGATCCAGCAAGAGCACAGAACCTAGTAATTTATCACTTCTATCAACAACAAATAATTGGTTTTGATTTTCTGGAATTGGACCAAAACGCCTTAAGAAACACAATACAACGTCTACTTCTACATCAGCCCTAACTGTCAGGACATCAACATTCATGAGACCACCAGCTGTGTCTGGAGGATAATTCAGTGATTCCGCTACTCTTTCTCGATTTTGAGCGTCCATTGATAGCAAAACTTGATCGGCCATTGGTTCTGGCAAATCCTGAATGATATCAGCTAAGTCATCAGGCTCTAATCCGCTCGTGTCGTTAACAAAACCTTCAGGATCTACAGAATCAAGAAGGTCAGCACGAATACTTACGCTCAATTCTGACAGAACATCACCCTTTTTCTTTGCATCAAGACGCTCAAAAAGTTCATTTCTATTGCTAGATTCCATGGATTCTAGAAGGTCTGAGATTTCGGAGGGATGCAAATTCGACAAAAAGGAGTCGATGTTCTGTATAGAGTAATTCTTCAGAATTTCTTGAACCTCAAGCAAAAGCTCTTGGTTAGATTTAATTAAAGCATTTTGATTACTTTTCATTTACACAATTTACTTTGAACTACCAAAAAAATTTGGGTTTGGTCATTTTGCCAATCACCACTATGTTCTTACAATCGATTATTACTATATCACCGCTTTTAAAATAGCCGGTAATGTTTCTAATCCCACCTATAGAGGGCATCGGAGCTTCCTTAAAACATTTCTGCAAATGGGTATTTCCGAGCGTTTTTTCTACAATTAAACCTTTTGGCGGATACGATACAAGATACATTATTAAATTAAACGATATCTCGTTAATCAGTACAATTGAATCTTTTATCTTTTTATCTCTAATTTGGCGATCATCGCACAAGGGCAAAATTGGACCTTCAATCTTTCCATAAGAAGCAATAGATCCGTAGAATAAAGCACTCAAATTTTTAATCCTAAAAAAAAAGATTTGAGCGGATTAACATAAATTAACCTATATATCTCTATGATTCACTGAAGCTCTTATTTCAATAGCTTTAAAAAAATTCGCTATAGATTCGGCAAAATAGACAGACCGATGTCTACCACCAGTACAACCAAAAGCTATAGTGAGATACATTTTATTCATAGCCTCAAATTCAGCAATCCAACAGGCCAAAAATTCCTGAATATCAGTTTTCATTTTTATTACTTGTTTATTTTTGCCAAGATATTCGATTACGTCTTGATGAATACCTGTCTTATCCCGAAGATTAAGCTCCCAATAAGGATTAGGCAAACATCTGACATCAAAGACAAAATCAGCATCCATCGGTATACCTCGCTTGAAACCAAAAGATAAAAGCTGTAATGCCAACGTTGAGCTAGGATTCTTAGCTATTGTATCCTTTATAACCCTTCTTAAGTCATGTAAGTTATAGACGCTTGTATCAATAACGATATCAGCTTCTAAATTTACTTCATTTAACATTTCGATCTCTTTTGCTATTGCATTTTTTAAAGTGACCTGCTCATTGGACAGAGGATGTTTTCTTCTGGTTTCACTGAAACGTTTTAAAAGACAATCCTGATTAGCTATTAAAAATATCAGTTCAACCTTTATCTTTGTCTCATCTATGTTTTCTATCAGACTATGAAGCTGAAAAATTGACTTATCTACTGCTCTCACATCAATACCTATAGCTATATTCGCAGGCGTGAATTCTTTTGACAATATAAGGGAAATAAAGTTTTCAAGTAGGCCTAGGGGCAAGTTATCAATGCAATGGAAACCAAAATCTTCTAGTGCTCCAAGCGCAACTGATTTTCCACCTCCGGAGAGCCCAGAAATTATAACTAATCTTTTTACGTATTTCCTTTGCATATACTTACCTGCTCGAAGATAGCGCTATTCCTTGACATGCAATGCATAAATTATAGCCGCACCATTAGTCTACCAGTGTGTAGAAAAGGTCTTCTGTTTTCTCTCATTCGACGAAGGGATAGCAAGAGAGATTCTGTACTTCGCTACAGTCCTCCTTGCAACCTTATAACCTTTATCATAAAGCATTTCTGCTAGCTTCTTATCGCTTAATGGATTTTGGACATTTTCTGCAGCAATTAATTTTCTAATGTGTGCCCTTATAACTACCGAGGATGCCTCTCCACCATCTTGAGTTTGAACATGACTATCGAAGAAAAACTTTAACTCGAATATTCCCCTAGGGGTTTCCATGAACTTTCCATGGGTAGCTCGTGAAATCGTCGACTCGTGTCGGCCAACCATTTGCGCTACATCATGAAGAATCATTGGCTTCATTTTTTCTTCACCTTCTTCTAAAAATTCACTCTGCATGTCTACTATTGCTTTAGCGACATCTAAAACAGTATCACTTCTTTCTTTTAGGCTCTTCATGAACCAGTTTGCCTCTCGTAGATGATCTCTTAGTATTTCTTTTTGAGGGTCTTTTGACGTCTCTGCAACTAATTTTCTATACTCATCATTTATTTTTAATTTGGGTATCAGTTCATAATTAGGCTCTACCACCCATAAACCATTAATTTTTTTTACGAAAATGTCCGGTTTAATAAACGTTTTAGCATGATCAAAAAATTGTGCTCCTGGACGTGGGTTGAGAGACTTCAGTAACCTTAACCCCTCCTCAAGGGAGAGGTTTTCCTCACTCAACCGTTGGGATATTATGCCAAATTCACCTCTACCCATTTCTTCTAAATAATCTGTACAACATTTTTCCGCTGCTTTTTTCCCTGGAAAATTTTCGTCAAAACTTTGCAATTGTCGATACAAACACTCTCCGATATCCCGGGCAAATACTCCGGTCGGCTCAAAATCTTGCAAGACCAACAAAACGCTTTCAAGTGACTCAATATTCACATCTCTATTTAATCCATCCTTAATAGCCAGCTTAATATCTTCTAAAGTACAAGTCAGGTATCCGTCTCCATTTACATAATCTATTAAGGCCAAACCCAGTGGCTTCTCTTCGTCAGATAAGCCAGACAACTCCAACTGCTCTATCAAAGAATCATGCAAAGAAAGGTTTTGTGCCAGATGTTCGTGCTCGTTCACATCAAATAAATTATCACCATTTAGCCTGCTAACTTTTGAAGAAACATCAACCTTATCCCATTCGCTTGGAACACTTTGCTCGAATGATTCAGGTTCTTCCAATGAGTATTCTTCAGAAGATGTCAAACTAACTTGCTCCTCGGTAATATTTGACTCAAGCTCATTGGACTCTGTATCGTCTTTAGATTTGCGCTCTTCCTGAGAGTGATCTTCCCCAGGAAAATCCGAAATATCCAGATTGGTTGTATTTTCTTCATTCGAATTGTCATCATCTATCTCAAGCATAATATTAGAATCTAATTGATTTTGTATTTCGACAACCAAGTCTTGAGAAGGCAGTTGCAACAACTTTATTGCCTGCTGCATGTTTGGAGTCATTGTTAAGCTTTGAGATTGTTTTTGGGCTAGGGACTGCTTCATTTTAACATCATAGATATATTCATTAGGATTTCTAAAGTTTGAATGACTCGCCGAGATACACCTTACGGACTTTTTCGTTTTCTAAAATCTGTTCGGCGGTACCAGAAGCAATTATCTCACCGCTGCTGACCACATAAGCCCTATCGCAAATTCGCAATGTTTCTTGTACATTATGGTCTGTTATTAATACTCCTATCTTTGCCATTCTAAGCTTTTCGACTATTTCTTGTATCTCGCTAACAGATACTGGATCGACGCCTGCAAAAGGTTCATCTAATAATATAAAAGACGGACTACATGCCAAAGTTCTGGCTATTTCAACCCTTCGTCGCTCGCCTCCGCTTAAAGATAAACCTTTCGTTTTTCTGATGCTATTTAGGCTGAAAGTATCTATCAGTTGATTTAACTTTATATGTCGCTCTTCTTCAGTTTTATTGCCCTGAAGCTCTAAAATAGCTAAAATATTATCTTCAACATTCAACTTCCTGAAAATAGATGACTCTTGGGGAAGATAACCCAAACCAGCCCTAGCCCTTTCGTCGATGGATAGCTCAGTAATATCATTATTTCCTAAATAAATACTTCCCCCTTCACCTTTGACTAATCCTACAATCATATAAAAACTAGTCGTTTTCCCAGCGCCGTTTGGACCTAGCAGTCCAACTATTTCACCTGCTGAAACTTTTAGACTAACATCTTTTACAACTTGCTTTGCGCCATATATTTTTGAAAGATTTTTTATCGCTAGGATTTCGTGATTCACTTTATTTACCAATATTTACTTATACATTATTATTTCGCAAACAAACTATTCTTCCTCAGCTGGGATTATTATCTTAACACGCTGGGATTGCTCTTTCTCAACTAAATCTTTCTCAAAGATATCTGCTCTTAAGGACCGAATGGTTATTGTTTTTTTATTTATGTCATAATTAATTCTAAACCCTTGAGCTAATCTCTCTCCTTGAGTGACTTTTGCTTTATCGATAAGATAAAGAAAGCCTTCACGAGCTTTATATTCGATTATTTTTGATTCACCCTCAACCTCTTTTTGATCAATTTGAGGTTTCTGAATAAAAGTTGCTGGCTTCCCAGTCATTATTGCTTCTTCAATTTCCCTATCCTTATCTAACAAGATTCTCAATTTGTCCCCCGTCATTTTCAACGACCCTTGTGTAACGATAACGTTACCCACGTATATAGTCTCTCCTTTTTCATCATCTAATTCTGCAAAATCTGCTTCGATTTCAATTGGCTGTTTGGTATCACCTGGCAAAGCTACCACTGAAAAGTTAATAACTATCGAGAGTGAAAAAAGAAATAAAAAATTTAATTTATTTAGGCTCATATATTGTTCGGACTCTATCAGATAATTGCACCCTTCCTTCCTTAAACACGACTTTTAAACCAATTGTATTCGTTACTGTTCCTTGGTTAGTTATCCGAGCCGCTTTTTTTGTTTTTGCAAAATTTTAATCCGGTTTAATAGTTATATCGGATGTAATTATTTCAAAATCATTATTAAAGTATTTATAAACTTTACAAA
>JAYYOR010000022.1:0-39226 GCA_036130055.1 Pseudomonadota bacterium
TAGTGGTATATCGGATAACGATATGCTTCCCGTAGAATTAGACAATTTTCCTAAGTCTTTATCACTTAAATTCAAACTCTGGCCTGGTCTAAGAAAATTTACGCATAATAAACCTATTAGTACTGCGAATGATGTTGTAAATGTGTAATAGACCACGGTGATTAAACCTGTCCTGCCGAAATTTGAAGTTCTATTAAGATTGCACACTCCGCTTATAATCGCAGAAAAAATTAGAGGTATAATGGTCATTTTTAACGCATTCAAAAATAATTGACCAATCCATTTGATATTTAGTGCTATTTCAACGAAGAAACCCCCAATTAAGAGTCCGATCAGAACCCCTGAAAATGTGCCCCACATAATAAATGTGGGCTGTGTGATTTTCATTTTTTAGGATGTCGCTCCAATTATGTTATAACCACAATCAACATAGGTTATTTCGCCAGTAATCGCTGATGCAAGGTCTGAGCATAGAAAGGCTGCTGTATTGCCGACTTCTTCAATCGATACGTTTCGTCGTAAAGGTGCGGTTTCTTCCACAAAAGTGAGAAATTTCTTTAAATCTTTTACACCCGAGGCTGCAAGAGTTTTGATGGGCCCCGCAGATATACCATTTACTCTGGTGCCATACGGCCCCAAATTAGCCGCCATATATTTTAGATTGCTTTCTAGGCTGGCTTTTGCCACTCCCATTATATTATAACTTGGCATTGCCCTAATTGCTCCTATGTAGGATAGCGTAAGTAAAGCGGAATTTTTGGAAAGGTAGGGAATCGCTGCTTTTCCTATAGCAGCAAAACTATATGAGCTAGTCTCGTGAGCAATTCGGAAGCCCTCCCTTGTCAGATTGTCTAGATAGTTACCTTGTAACATTTCTCTTGGCGCAAATGCGATAGAATGAACAATGATATCAACTTCCCCCCAATTTTGGTCTACCTTTTCGAATAGGTATTTAATATCGATGTCATCGTCGACGTCGCACTTTACAATAAACGGAGAGGACAGTTCGGCACCAAAATTTTCAGCTCTTTCCTTGAGTCTTTCGTTTTGAAAAGTTATTGCAACGCTAGCCCCCTGTTCTTTCAGAGCTTTTGCAATTCCATAGGCAATTGATTTTTTGCTTGCTATTCCTAAGACAAGGGCCTTTTTGTTGGCTAAAAATCCCATCTATTTCCCCTAAGCTATTTAAATCAAATATATGTTTATTTTTGAATAGACGCCTCATATTATATATTAGACAATTTAACTATAAAAGGAATCTGTTTTTTTTAGGGCTACCAGATGCGTCTAAGTAGGTTATTTATAATAATTATTTTTGTAGTTGCCGGTTGTTCTATGCCCTGGAATAACCCTTATCATAAACAAAACGATAATTATTTTATTCACTATACTTCCTTTGCAGAACGGCCAAAACATTTAGACCCTGTTTCTTCCTATAGTGAAAATGAGGCAAGGTTTATTTCTCAAATCTATGAGCCGTTGGTTCAATATCACTATCTGGATCGTCCTTATCGATTAGAGGCCCTAACTGCTACGGAATTGCCAACGCCAATTTTACTGGATGAAAATGAAAATTTAATGTCTAATCCTGATGATCGGGTTCACTATTCTGTTTATAGGCTGAGGTTGAAACCTGGCATTCGGTTTCAACCACACCCATGCTTTGTGAAAGATAATGAGGGAAACTTTGTTTACCACAAGCTAAGTAAAGAAGCCCTAAGTCGAATAAAGAATTTTTCTTTTTTTAAAGAGGCAGATACGAGAGAGCTAAAAGCTAGCGATTATGTCTATCAAATAAAGAGACTAGTTCACCCAAAAAAACACTCTCCTATAGCCGGTTTAATGTCAAAGCACATTGTTGGTTTAAGCGAATTAAAGGAGGAATTGAAAACCTTAAGTCAGCAGGAGCGCCTTATTGATTTAAAAAAATTTTCCATCAAAGGCGTTACCATTATTAATGATTACGAGTTTGAGATAAAAATATATGGAAAATATCCTCAGTTTAAATATTGGTTGGCAATGAACTTTTTTGCCCCCGTTCCGTGGGAAGCCGAGTTGTTTTATTCGCAAGACGGTTTTAAAGAAAAAAATATAACCCTTGATTGGTACCCGGTTGGCACGGGCCCGTATATGTTGAGCGAAAATAACCCTAATCGAAGAATAGTTTTAAAAAAAAATCCAAACTATGAACCAGGTCTGAGACCACCGATGCTGAATATAAATAAAAATATAGATGCAGGTATCAGTCAGCCAGTTGACGAGGCTCATTTTATTCTTGAAAAAGAAGCGATTCCTGAATGGACAAAATTTCTCCAAGGATATTATGATGCCTCGGGTATTTTGTCTGATAGTTTCGATCAGGTAATAAGCATTAGTTCACGAGGGGATGCAGATTTATCAAAAGACATCGAAGCAAAGGGAATTAGACTGGTGAAAGCAATAAAACCATCCATCGCTTATATGGGCTTCAATATGGCGGACTCAACTATTGGAGGGTATTCTCAACGTTCTAGGCTTCTTAGGCGTGCTGTTTCAATAGCAATTAATTACGAAGAACTTTTGTCAATCTTTGCAAATGGCCGCGGATTAGCTGCGCAAGGGCCTATACCTCCTGGCATCTTTGGTTATTTAGAAGGCGCAAAAGGAGTAAATCCGTATGTTTATGATTGGACTAATAAAGGACCTCGTCGGAAATCTATCGAAAACGCCCGAAGTTTAATGGAAAAAGCGGGCTACCCTGAAGGAGTGGATAAAGAAACAGGGAAGCCCCTAACTTTATTTTATGATACCGTTTCGGGAGGGGCTTCTGGCAAAGCAATTCTCAACTGGTACAGAAAGCAATTTAAAAAATTAGGAATAGAGTTAATCGTTCGGGCGACAGATTACAATCGTTTTCAAGAAAAGATTCGTAAAGGTACAGCTCAAATATTTAGCTGGGGATGGAATGCAGATTACCCAGATCCGGAAAACTTTCTCTTTTTGCTTTACGGTCCCAATGCTAAAATTGAAACACAAGGAGAGAATGCAACTAACTATAGTAATCCGGAATTTGACGCTCTATTTCCCCGGATGATGGAAGCTAAAAACGGGGAAAAACGACAGATAATTATAAATCGCATGGTAGAGCTTCTGAGGAAAGATGCCCCATGGATATGGGGTTATCATCCAACCACTTATACCCTGTATCATAAATGGATGAGGGGGGTAGTTCCAAATCTAATGGCGAGAAATACTTTAAAATACAGAACTATTAATTCGCAAGAGAGAAAAGATTATCGAAGAGAAATGAATCAACCTGTTTTTTGGCCAATTATTTTATTTTTTATTTTCACGCTATCTCCCGTGTTTATTTATTTAATACGATTTAGAATGAAAAGAAATTAATCATGTTGAATTATCTATTTAAGAGAATTTTTTATGCATTCCCAATTTTGGTATCAGTGAATGTTCTTACATTCTTTTTATTTTTTGTGGTGAATACACCCGATGACATGGCCAGGTTGCATTTAGGAAATAAACATGTAACCCAAGAAGCCATTGACAGCTGGAAAGCTGATAGAGGATACAACAAACCTCTTTTTTGGGCATCTAATGCGACAGGAATGAAGAAAATAACTGGGACAATATTTTTTGAAAATAGTTTGAAGTTGTTTCTGTTTCAATTTGGTCAGTCTGATAGTGGAAGAGATATTTCTTATGATATTTCACAACGGATGTGGCCAAGCTTAGCAATAGCGGTTCCAATTTTAATTATTGGTGTTTGCATAACTTTAACCATTGCGCTTTTTGTGGCTTTTTTCAGGGCTACCTATATCGACTCAACGGGCGTCCTAATTTGTGTGATTATGATGTCAATATCTGGATTGTTTTATATTATAGGAGGACAATATTTGATCGGTAAGATGCTTAAATTAGTGCCTATATCCGGTTATTCTGGGGGAATTTCGTCGGTAAAATTTTTACTTTTGCCAGTTGCCGTGGGCGTAATTTCCGGTTTAGGGAACGGGACGCGATGGTATAGAACAATATTTCTAGAAGAAGTCAATAAAGATTACGTCCGCACGGCGCGCTCAAAAGGTTTTAAAGAAAGCTATATTATGTTTTCACATGTTTTGCGGAATGCACTCATTCCGATAATGACCGGAGTGGTCGTAGTTTTACCATCACTTTTTCTTGGCAGCTTGATTACGGAATCTTTTTTTGGTATTCCCGGCTTGGGAAGTTATACGATTGAAGCTATTCGAGCCCAAGATTTCGCAATAGTTAGATCGATGGTTTTTCTTGGCTCTCTTCTTTATATATTGGGCCTAATTTTAACAGATATCTCATATACCTTGGTTGACCCAAGGGTCAGATTGAACTAATTCGTAGTAAGAAAAATGCAGATTGTTTTATTGAAAACTGACTTATTATTTTTTCTTTTGATAGTAAGCATGGTTTTCTATATATTTTTCGTTTACAGAGACAAGCAATTGTTTGATATATGGAGGCAGGTTTTTAGAAAACCGCTTGCAACTGCGGCGGGTATGATTTTGTGTTTTTATTTGATTGTTTGTCTTCTGGACAGTGTGCACTTTAGGCCAGCAAGCTCTGCCAAATCATCTAAGCAGATAGTTAGTATGCTTGACCTTATATTTAAGCCTATTTCAATTCAAGAGGAAACTACTTATTCTGCACCCTTCGCTCATTCGTCATTTGTAAAAGAAACAATAATTGATGAAGACGGAGTAGTTAAGAGAGACTTCGTTAGATTGAAATATGGAGGTTCTCATTTAAAAGAGCCAGAAATCGAGTATAGGAATGACATCTTGACTCTTTTTTTTAAGAGTATAGTACTAGGGCTAGTTTTTTGGCTATTCTTTTTAATAATTTATTATTTTTTTGTTTTCAAAGAAGTATGGTTTTCTGGCCCGAAAAAATTTTTTTTGGATTTATCGAGTTCAACAAAAGTTTTTTGGATTATGCTATTGTTATTTTGTTTATTTCTTTCTTTTGTTATTATCTTCGCGGGCCAATACCACATTCTTGGTACAGACAAAGTTGGTAACGATGTATTCTATCAAAGTTTCAAAAGCGTAAGGACGGGAGTTTTGATAGGAACATTAACCACATTACTAGCGCTCCCTTTTGCTTTGATTTTTGGAATAATTTCCGGTTATTTCGGTGGTTGG
Organism: Pseudomonadota bacterium; assembly: GCA_036130055.1. Lineage (GTDB taxonomy): Bacteria > Pseudomonadota > Gammaproteobacteria > TMED69. The sequence goes on from JAYYOR010000022.1 coordinate 5,172, forward strand.
ATAGACGACTTAATTCAATTTATTTATACCAGTTTGTCTTCTATCCCAGGTGTTCTACTGATCGCTGCAGCCGCGCTAATGCTTGAAATATATATGGCTAAACATTCTGATATTTATATGAGCGTTGTGGCTAGGGCAGATCTAAGACTATTAGCTCTTTGTATGATTATAGGCATTACTTCATGGACTACATTATGCCGATATGTTAGAGCTGAGACGTTGAAATTAAGAGAAATGGAGTTTGTAGCAGCGGCTGTTGCTTTAGGAGGTTCTAAGACTAGAGTGTTAGTAAAGCACATTATGCCGAACCTTATGCATTTAGTTATGATCACTATTGTTCTTGATTTTAGTGGTCTTGTTCTCGCAGAAGCTGCACTAACTTATATTGACATTGGTGTTGACCCCAGCATGGAATCATGGGGTAATATGATAAATAGTGCAAGATTAGAGCTAGCGAGAGAACCCGTGGTTTGGTGGTCTCTAAGTTCTGCTTTTTTCTTTATGTTGTTCCTTGTTTTAGCAGCTAACATTTTTGCTGACTCGGTAAGGGATGCTTTTGATCCAAAAACCAATGATTAAAAAAATGAAATTAACTTCAGAAAATAAACCAATTGATAAGCTTCTTGAGGTAAATGGATTATCTATTCAGGCCCTTCACCCGGTTCGCAAAAATTTGGTTCACAATATAAGTTTTGATATTGAAGCATCTGAAACAGTAGCTCTAGTCGGAGAATCCGGAAGTGGCAAATCGCTTACTGCCTTTTCCCTATTCGGTTTGCAGCCAAATGACATAAAAATTTCTAACGGTAGTGTAACTTTTGAGGGAGAGATCGTTTATCCGAGTACAAAGGCTACTATTAGGGCTTTATGTCAATTTTCCGTTGGCTTTGTTTTTCAAGAAGCTCAGTCGTCATTAAATCCGGTAGTTTCAATCGGGAAACAGATAGTTGAAGTTGTAAAAAATTCCGGGACCGAAAATACAAATATCTCTCAACAAAAACAAAAAGCAATCAATTTGTTAGATGAGGTAGAGATAGATGATCCTGAACGTGTTTATAATTTATTTCCGCATCAATTGTCTGGCGGCATGAAGCAACGTGTGATGATTGCTATCGCATTGGCAAAAAATCCACGTTTGCTAATTGCTGATGAGCCTACAACGGCCCTTGATGTAAGTGTGCAGGCAAAAATATTAAAATTAATCCGACAAATACAGGTAAAAAGCGGTATGGGTGTACTTTTCATCACTCACGATCTCGCTGTCGCATTTGAGATAGCTGATCGAATTATGGTAATGAAAGAAGGTCAGATTATTGATTGCACTTCCTCAAAGTCATTTTCTTCAACGAAACCAAGCGAATACGCAAAAAAACTTATTAGCTCTCTACCATCTTGGTCGAAAAGAGTGTCTGAGGGTCGTACAAATTTCCAAGATTCAGAAGAATCTATACTTCGGGTTAATAATTTGAGTGTTTCTTTTCAATTAAAAAAAAATCATATTTTTAGTCGACGTAATTTCTTTAAAGCAATTGAAAATGTAACCTTTACTTTACAAAAAGGCAGAACTCTAGCTGTGGTTGGAGAGTCGGGCTCAGGTAAAACCACCTTGGCAAAAACTATTTTAGGCCTCTGTTCGGCAGAATTGTCCGGAAATATTACTTATCAGGATACTAATATTCTCAATTGTAGTTCACGAGACCTAAAAAAAATTAGAGGTAGCTTGCAAATTGTATTTCAAGATCCAATCTCGTCTTTGAATCCCAGGCTAAGAATAGGAGAAATTATAAGAGAGGGTATAGATATACACGAGCCAAAACAAAATGATAAGTTGGTCTTAAAAAAAGTAAATGCCCTTCTTAATGATGTAGGCCTCCCTTCAGATAGTATGTATAGATTTCCCCATGAGTTTTCGGGAGGGCAGCGTCAAAGAATTTGTATTGCTAGGGCGCTTGCATTAGAGCCAGAAGTGATCATTTGTGATGAGCCGACTAGCTCTTTAGACGTTTTAATCCAGTCTCAGATAATAGATTTATTGAAGCAGCTTCAAAAAAATAAAGGAATTAGTTATTTATTTATTACTCATGATATTAATTTGGTATCCTATTTTGCCGATGAAGTATTGGTTCTCAGAAAAGGGAAGTTAATTGAATATGGTGAAGTTCATGAAGTTGTCATGAAAGCTAATAATCCATATACTCAGTCCCTTTTAGCTGCAGCTCCAAAAGTACCAGAAGATGTAATAAAAAATTTATTGTAAATTCGTGATTGAGCCAACAAAAATTTTTCAGTCTTCAAAACTAATGATTAGTGACTTCAAAAATATTTTTGCTGTCGGTCTGCCTCTAGTCTTTAATAATATTTCAAGCATTGCTGTTAATGTTGGTGATACCTTGATGGTCGCAAGATTCTCAGAGACCCACCTCGCTGCCATTGCAATAGGAACCGGTGTTTGGATAACTCTTTTTTTATTTGGATTAGGTCTAATCATGGCTATTAGCCCTTTGGTTGCACAATATTTTGGTGCTAAAAATTTTAAAGAGCTTAAATCAGTAACATCACAAGGTTTTATATTAGCGTCTCTCATAGCTCTTATAGTTTTTATAATCATGAGAAATGTTTTGCCTGCTTATTTATGGTTTGGGATTGAGCCTAATACTGCCGAACTGGCTCAATCTTATTTGCTTGGCTTGAGCTTTGGAGTGTTTCCTGCATTCTATTATCACGTGTTAAAGCAGGTTAGTGAAGGGCTTGGTCGAACTGTTCCTATTCTTATTGTAATGCTGTGTTGTTTGCCTATAAATCTTACTTTGAATTATCTATTAATTTTTGGTGGTTTAGGTATTCCGGCTTTCGGAGCGATGGGGTGCGGAATAGGGAGTGGGATTGTATTCTGGATCATGTTTTTTCTTTTGTTTATATATAGTAAATTTCTTTCGACGAATCGCAATATTTATGGAAATTTTTTCCCTCGTTATTTTGATCTATCTCGATTAAAAAAAACCGCAAAGCTTGGATATCCAATAGGGGTCTCTCTTTGCCTTCAAACAGGTCTTTTTTCAATTTTGACGTTAATGGTTGGTAAGTTAGGTACTGTCCAAGCGGCAGCACATCAAATCGTGCTCAATTATTCTGGGTTAGTTTTTATGTTACCTCTCGGTTTGAGTATGGCAATAACTGTTAGTGTTGGACAGTTTGCCGGAAGAGGCGATTTTTCTATTGCTAGGCGCTTTGCTTTTCATGGCATTCTGCTTTGCTTTAGTTTGTCAATGATGACGGCATCCGTTACTTATCTTTGTCCCGTTTGGATATCCTCTATTTATACAAGTGACCCAGAGATACAAAAATTAGCTATTCCTTTATTGAAGCTCTCAGCTATGGTCCAGGTGGGAGATGCTATGCAAACTAGCGCAGCTTTCGCATTACGTGGATTGAAGGACACAAAAATCCCGATGTTATTAAATTTTTTCAACTATTGGATAGTAGGTTTTACTATTTCCTACGTGTTAGGAATGCAGCTAGGCCACGGAACGGTGGGGATATGGATTGGCCTGATAATCGCTCTTTTCTTTGCAAGTGCGTGTTTGATAGCAAGGTTGTTTTGTCTTACTAAAAAATTTGCCTAATTCACATTACTTTGTCTAGTATTTCTAATAACTGTTTCCCGGCATTAAAGGTTTTAACTTTAGTTTCAATATGAGCGATTGAGCCATCAGGGCTTATAACAAAAGTGGTTCTTGAAGCAAATAGACCAGCCACTAATACTCCATACGACCGTGCCACTTCTTTGCTTTTGTCACTAAGAATGGGAAAGGATGCATCATTCTTTTTTGTGAATTCTGCTAATGTCTGAACATCGTCTGTGCTGGCCATAAATAAATTTACGTCTCTTTTTGCCAAAATTTGTTCGCTTTCACGAAGCGACCTGCATTCGGCAGTTCAGCCTCCTGTAAATGCTTTGGGAAACCAAGCAATTACCACCCATTCTCCTCTCATATCAGAAAGAGAATAGGTACTGCCGTCTGAACCTTGTAATTCAAATTCTGGCGCTGAATCACCAATTTCTAATGCGCTTACTGACCTAATAAATAGAAAAGAAGCGATGGCAATGATAAAGAAGGAAAGAATTATAATCGAAATTTTTTCTAACATGGCCTTTCTTCCCTCATTGTCACCCATTCCTCTGCACTTGTTGGATGAATTCCGATAGTCTGATCAAAATCACTTTTTGTTGCGCCTGATTTTATTGCGACCGCAATTCCCTGTATCTGTTCTCCTGCATCAGTACCAACCATATGTGCCCCAATAATTTTATCATTTTCGCTGTTAACCACAAGCTTCATAAAACACCTTTCCTCGGATTTTGTTAGTGTGTGTTTGAGTTGTTTAAAATTTGCTATAAAAATCTTAATTTGGAGTCCCATTTCGATTGCTACATCTTCTGATAGCCCAACAGTAGCGAAGTTTGGGAGCGTAAAAATAGCACTTGGAACATTATTATAATTTACCTTTTTATCTTTTTTACCATATAAATAATCGATTAACACCATTGCTTCATTAATTGCGACAGGAGTTAGATTCATACGATTTGTTACATCGCCTATTGCAAAAATATTATTAATGTTCGTTCTATAATTTTCATCTATGATTATTGCGTTGTCAGAATCTAATTCTATACCTAGTTTTTCTAATTCTAATCCTTCCGTTTTTGGGGTTCTGCCAGTTGCAAACATTACCAAGTCGCTGTTTATTTTGTGGGACTTAGTTGTAGTTAATACTAACCTTTCAGGCCTATTATCGATCTTTGAAACCTCGCAATTAAATAATATATTGATTCCCTTTTTGATCATCTGATCCAAAAGAAAATTTCTGCACTCGGTATCGAAACCTTTTAGAAATAAGGGCCCTCTGTAAATAAGGTTAGTATCACATCCGAGTCCGTTGAAGATTGACGCAAATTCAAGTGCGATATAACCTCCCCCAACTAGAGTAATGGTTTTTGGTAAAGTTTTCAGGTGGAACGCTTCGTCAGAAGTAATAATTCTATCATCGTGCGAAAAATTTGGTCGATTTGGGGATCCTCCGGTTGCTATGATTATTTTTTTTCCTGTAAGTTTGTTGGCTCCCGCCTTTATCGTGTTTGAATCGATAAATGAGGCTCTTTCTTTAATAATTTTTACACCGTTGTCTTCGAGTAACTTTTGGTAAATTTGGTTCAGCCGATTAATTTCATGATTTTTGTTTTTTATCAGATTTTGCCATTCGAAATTTGAACCTTTATGGGACCATCCAAAACCAAATGACTCTTCAAAACTCTCGCTAAAGTGAGCCGCGTAAGAGAATAATTTTTTTGGAATACAACCCAAGTTAACACACGTGCCTCCTAAGTCTTTATCCTCTAACAATGCTACTTTTTTGTTATGCATTGAGGCCATCCTAGCGGCTCTTACGCCTCCTGAGCCTCCTCCAATAACGATCATGTCATAGTTATCATTTTTCATTATGTCTCGATATCGATTTGTACAATTTTGCTACGGCTTTGCGCCATATTTTTGCAGGTTTTATTGGCATTCCCGCATATATTCCTGGTTGCGTGATACTTTTTGTTATCCCGCTTTTACCAAGAACTATCACATCGTCGCAAATTGAGATATGTCCGACGGTTCCTACCTGTCCAGCTAAGGTTACTCTATCTCCTACAACAGTACTACCAGATATACCTACCTGAGATACAACCAAACAATCTTTCCCGATTTTTACATTATGACCAATCATTACTAGATTATCTATTTTGGAACCGCTACCTATAACGGTCGAGGTAAATCTCCCTCGGTCAATAGTAGTATTACTACCTATTTCCACGTCATCTTCAATTACTACGTTTCCAAGTTGAGGTATTTTTTTATGTTTTCCTTTGTGTTCGATAAAACCAAATCCGTCAGATCCTATACATGCCCCTGCTTGGATAATTACGTTATTTTTTATGTGAGTATCTTCTCTAATAGTGCAGTTTGGATAAATAATGCAATTATTTCCAATTTTACACCTGTCACCGATTACGGTATTTGGATATATTATAGTTTGAGAACCGATTGTTACGTTTTCTCCTAAGATTACGTTTTGCATAATTTTAGCATCACTTGCGATGTTGTTGCTCAAGGTGGTTTGTTTTTGTTCCCCTAAAGTCAGAATACTTTTTTGAAATAGATTTGCGATTTTTATAAAAATAAAATTTGGTTCTTCATGCACAAGAGTAGTTTTTTCTTTTAGTTTCATTTTTGTACTGCAGACAAATACTGGAATATTTGATTTTTTCGCCTCTGACAGCATTGATTCATTTGTTATAAAAGATAGGTGGTTTGGAAGATTGTCTGAGATCCCGCAAACCCCTTCTATTTTTATAGACGATTTACCATTAAGAGTGATATTAAATTTATCAGCTAGATATCCGGTCGTATACATCAGTTTAATTCCATAATTAGAGTAAATAAGCATGCTATACTCGTTTAACAGCTTACAATATGGTAAATGTTCTTATCAACAGAAAAATATAAATGAATAATTTAGAACAGCCTCATTGGCGCCTATTATTAGACCCTGGTCACCTTATTGCGTTAGGTCTAGGGAGCGGTTTTAGTCCGGTAGCTCCTGGAACTGTCGGCACCCTGCTTGGAATTCCATTAGCATTTTATATACAAAGATTTGAAATTAGTTATCGTATAATTATATTGTTAATTATGATTATGTTGGGAATTTACTTATGCGGAAGATGTGGAAAATTATTTAAAAACCAAGATCATCCTGCAATTGTTTTTGATGAAATTGCAGGAATTTTGATACCGTTGACTTTTTTACCATTTACGATTGTTAATGTTTTAATATGTTTTTGTTTATTTCGAATTCTCGATATTGTGAAACCTTGGCCTATAAGTTTTTTTGATAAATCTTTAAAGGGTGGCCTTGGTATAATGGCGGATGATTTAGTTGCTGGCTTGTTTGTTTTGCTTGGTATTGATTTTGTTTTGAGGTATCTGGGTGAATTTATATAAATTATCGATGTTTATTGTTTTGTTCATATTAGCCGGGGTAGAAGTTGTGGCGTCTGATTTATCGAAGTGGCGTCAAATCGATAAAACAATTGGGGAGGCGCAAAAGAAAAAAAATTTACTCTATAGAAATAAAGAGCAGTTGTTTTTTAATAAGGTGGTGAAAAACCTCGAAACAAAAAAAGAAAAGTCATTGCGCAAGAAGAAATTTAAGATTTATAAATATATTGATGATAAAGGTAGAGTCAGATTTGAGGATCGGAAAAAACATTCTGGGTTTAAAGCGCTCAGTCTGCACAAATATCGCGCTCGAAAGAGACCTCACCGTGTTGCAAAAAGTTCTAGGCTAGGCTATGAAAAAGGTAGACGTGTTTATGGGCCAATAATTAATAATATTTCTAAACAATTTGGGGTGCCCTCAAATTTTGTGCACGCAGTCATATCAGCAGAATCAGCCTATGATTCACAAGCTGTTTCTACTGCTGGCGCAGTTGGTTTAATGCAACTGATGCCGGCTACTGCAAATCGTTACGGGGTATCCAATCGGAGAGATCCGATTCAGAATATAAAAGGTGGGACAAAATATCTGAGGGATCTTTTGAAACTTTTTAACGGTAATTTAAAGCTAACAGCAGCGGCATATAATGCCGGAGAAAATGCTGTTCTTAAATATAACAGAAACGTACCTCCTTACAAGGAGACGCAGAACTATGTGGTTAAAGTACTTAAGTTTTACGATGAGATTGAAAGCAAATAGGTTTACTCTGAATCTGTTACGCACCCTAGGGATGCACTACTGACGTTTTTTATATATTTTAATAGAGTTCCTTGTGTTGCTGCTAGTGGTGGGGCTTTCCATTCTTGTTTTCTACTTTTTAGCACTTCTTCGCTAATGTCCACTGTTAGTTTGTTATTTTCTGCGTCAATTGTAATGATATCACCATCTTTAAGTAGGGCAATTACTCCTCCTTCTTGAGCCTCTGGAACGATGTGACCTACAATAAATCCGTGAGACCCTCCCGAGAAACGTCCATCGGTTATCAAAGCAACATCTGAACCCAAGCCTGCACCCATAATCGCCGATGTTGGTGTGAGCATTTCAGGCATGCCGGGGCCACCTTTTGGTCCCTCGTATCTAATAACTACCACATCTTTTGCTTTTATAGCCCCTTTTTCTAGACCATTAAGCATTTCCTCTTCAGAATCAAAAACTTTGGCGTTTCCGACAAATTTTAGACCTTCTTTTCCTGTGATTTTTGCTACAGAGCCTCCAGGTGCGAGGTTGCCGTAAAGAATTTGTATATGGCCGGTTTTCTTAATGGGTTCGTTTATAGGGAATATAACTTTTTGATTTTCTTGTAGCCTTGGCGTTGTTTCCAGATTATCCCCCAGAGACTGCCCAGTTACGGTTATTGTGTCCCCGTTAATTAATTTATTCTCCAGCAAATATTTTAATACGGCGGGTGTTCCTCCTATCGCATGGATATCTTCCATGAGAAATGTTCCGCTGGGCTTTAAATCCGCTAGAAATGGGATTCGATTGCTTACATCTTGAAAGTCATCCAGACTGATTGTAATGTTGACAGACTTAGCAATTGCTATTAAATGTAGTACTGCGTTTGTAGAACCTCCTAACGCTGAGACTATCGTCATTGCATTTAAAAACGCCTCTTCGGTCATTATATCTGCAGGCTTTATGTCGTCTTTAATTAATCTCGCTATAGCGACACCCACCGCTTTGCACTCATTCTTTTTTTCTTCCGACGTTGCAGGGGAAGAAGAGCTGTAAGGCATACTCATACCCATTGCCTCAGCGGCCGCCGCCATCGTATTTGCTGTGTACATACCTCCGCAGGCGCCTGCCCCGGGGCAGGCTTTTCTTACTATTTCCGCTCTTTCATTTTCACTTATATCGCCTGCCAAATAGGCTCCATAACTTTGAAATGCAGACACAATATCTAACGAATCGCCTTTTTTATTTTTACCTGACCTTATGGTTCCGCCATATATCATTATGGACGGTCGGTTAACTCTACCCATAGCCATAAGGCAGCCAGGCATGTTTTTATCGCATCCAGGGATGGAAATATTTGCGTCGTACCACTGACCTCCCATTACTGTTTCGATCGAATCCGCTATTAGATCTCTAGATTGCAAGGAATAACTCATTCCTTTGGTACCCATTGATATGCCGTCGCTCACGCCGATAGTATTGAACCGAAATCCTACAAGCCCAGCTTTAGTTACAGATTGTTTAATCTCGTTTGCTAATTCGAGGAGATGCATATTACACGGGTTACCTTCATACCACATACTTGAAATGCCAACTTGCGGCTTATTCATGTCTCCTTTTGACAAACCTGTTGCGAAGAGCATTGCTTGTGACGCACCCTGAGACTTCGGCTGCGTAATTTTTGAGGAAAAGTGGTTATGCTTTTTTGTAGGCATTATAATTTTTAAATGTCGTCAACGCCAAACCCCCTACAGGGTATCAACATGGTCCTTTCAAACGTACAGACTGTTTTATTATCCTGATTTGTGCCGGAAGTTGCAATTGAAACAATTCCTTGATTCTGACGAGATTTTGATTTTCGTTTTGAGATAACCAGAGACTCAGAATAGAGAGTATCCCCTACAAAAACGGGGTTAGGGAGTATAATTTCTTTCCATCCGAGATTTGCTATTGCTTTTTGACTTACATCACTAACGCTCATTCCAACTACGATGGATAAAGTAAGTGTGCTATTAACTAGAATTCTTTTGAATTCTGATTTTCGAGCGTATTCTTTATCGAAATGCAGTGGATGAGTATTCATTGTTAAAAGTGTGAACCATGTGTTATCTGTTTCATTAATTGTTCGTCCAGGTCTGTGTTCATATATGTGCCCCACATCGAAGTCTTCGAAGTATCTTCCAAAATTTTCTCTTACTCTTTGGGAACCATTATCCATTAGTTAGCTCTTCAGTAATTTTAACTGTGAGTTCGCTTCTAGAGCTTGAGACTAAGATATGACCACCATTCTGAAGGGAACCGAACAAAAGCTCATCAGCAATTAATTTTTTTATATTGTCTTGAATCAGGCGTCTCATTGGTCTTGCACCCATTTTTGGATCATAACCTTTTCTTGCGAGCCACTGCCTGGCTTTTTTATCTACAATTAAGGTTACTTTTTTAGCCTCTAGTTGTGTCTCAAGCTCAAAGATAAATTTGTCCACTACACTCTGGATATTTTCAGGTGAAAGCGATGAAAAATGAATGATAGCATCTAATCTGTTCCGGAATTCGGGAGTGAACATTTTCATTATTTCTTGGTTAGAGTCTGTGGAGTTGTCTTGTTCGACAAAACCGACTGAGCTTCGACTGAGTTGGTATGCGCCTGCGTTTGTTGTCATGACTAATATTACATTTTTAAAGTCTGTCTTTCGGCCGTTCGCATCTGTTAAAGTTCCATGGTCCATCAATTGAAGTAAAATATTGATGACTTCCGGATGGGCTTTTTCAATTTCATCCAGAAGTAAAACAGAGTGTGGGTTTTTGTTGATTGCTTCAGTTAACAGACCACCACTCTCGAAACCCACATAACCGGGCGGAGCTCCGATTAGTCTAGATACGGTATGTCGCTCCATGTATTCGGACATATCAAACCTTGTCAATTCAAGATTGAGCATTTTTGCGACTTGTATCGTAACTTCGGTTTTTCCAACACCAGTCGGGCCTGCGAAAAGAAAAGAACCTATTGGTCTTTCATTATTACCAAGCCCAGATCGAGACATTTTTATGCAATCAGAAAGCGTTTGGATCGCTTTGTCTTGCCCGAATACTACCATCCTAAGATCTCTTTCTAATGTTTTTAACACTGTTTTATCAGATGAGGAAACTGTTTTGGGAGGTATTCTAGCAGCCTTAGCAACAATTTCTTCGATTTCATGGACCCCAATAATTTTTCTTTTCTTTGAAGCAGGTTGAAGTCTCTGTTTAGCGCCTGCCTCATCTATCACGTCGATTGCTTTATCTGGAAGACATCTATCATTTATATGACGATCGGTTAGCTCGACTGCTGACTTTATAGCTTGGTTGGAGAACTTTATCCCATGATGAGACTCAAATTTTTCTTTGATGCCCTGAAGTATTTTTACAGCTTCATCTGTACTAGGTTCAGGTATGTCAATCTTTTGAAAGCGACGAGCTAGAGCCCTATCTTTTTCAAAGATGCTTCTATATTCTTGATACGTAGTGCTTCCAATGCATCTGATAGTGCCATTAGTTAAAGCAGGCTTAATAAGATTTGAAGCATCCATAACACCACCTGAGGCTGATCCAGCACCAATCACCGTGTGTATTTCATCTATAAACAGTATGCTATTTTCTTCCGACTCTAACTCTGAGATAACATTTTTGAGCCTTGCTTCGAAGTCCCCCCTGTATTTGGTCCCTGCTACAAGAGCACCCAAATCAAGCGAGTAGACTGTTGATGTTGACAAGATATCCGGAATATTACCATCGAAAATTTGTTTGGCGAGCCCCTCCGCTATCGCAGTCTTCCCGACTCCAGCTTCTCCTACAAACAATGGATTATTCTTTCGACGGCGGCACAGTATTTGTGTGGTTCTTTCAAGTTCTACCTTTCGACCGATAAGAGGGTCGATTTTCCCCGCTGCGGCTAATTCATTTAGGTTGGAAGCGTAAAGGCTGAGGGCCGATTCTTTGTTTGCTGCTCCCGATTCCTCTTCGCTTGCTGGATTGTTTTGACCGGTGGTTTCCTCGCTGTTTTCTTTAGGCGGCCCGTGCGATATGCAGTTTACAACGTCTAGTCTCGCAATATTTTGTTGATTGAGAAGGAAAACTGCGTGAGACTCTCTTTCACTAAATATTGCTACTAAAACGTTAGCTCCGGAGACTTCCTTTTTGCCTGACGATTGGACGTGGAAAACCGCTCTTTGTAGGACTCTTTGAAACCCAATGGTCGGTTGAGTGTCTTTTGTATCACCAGATTCAATTATGGGAGCACTGTCTGTTATAAAGTTTGCCAATTGGCGTTTGAGTGCTCTTATTTCTCCACCACAAGCTATCAATACCCTCGCAGCACTTGAATTGTCTAACAGGGCTAGCAAAAGATGCTCGACGGTCATAAATTCATGCTTTTTTTCGCGTGCGTTTTCAAACGCTTGGTTTAATGTTTCCTCAAGTTCTTTACTAAGCACTTATTCGTTCCTTCTTTGTATAATTTTAATCTGCTTCAACGCTGCAAATTAAAGGGTGGCCGTTCTCTCTCGCGTAGCTAACCACTTGAGCGCTTTTTGTTTCTGCCACTTCATAAGAGAATATACCACAAGTTCCTTTGCCTGAGGTATGGACTTCCAACATAACTTTGGTCGCTTGAGCTCTACCCATCTTAAAAAAATATTCGAGCACGTGGACCACGAATTCCATAGGGGTGTAGTCATCATTCAGCATTATAACTTTATACTGTCTCGGTCGTTTGGTATTAGGCGGCTTTTCTTTAACTACAACGTCGCTGTCGCCATCTATTTCATTTATTTTTTCACCCATTAGTTGAGTCAACCTATTAGAAAACAATATTTCAAAGACTAGAAAATTTTTTTAATTATGTCTAGACAACTCCGATAAAAAATAACTCATCTTTAGCCCACGTTTTAGCTAACATTTATTATTCTATCCTTGCGATTGACAAATCTTGCGGTGCAACGTAAATTGCCCAAATTATCTAGAAACACTACAATGAAGTACGTTCGCGTGGTTTAAATAGTTTGTTATTTAACCTAAAGACTAACAAGGAATTATTGGGGAATGCTAAAAATAAAAGGAAATACAGGGGGTTACAGTGAGATATTGACTGCAGAGGCAGTGGATTTTCTTGCCCGCCTTTTTGGTCAGTTCCATGACGAAATAGATGAATTGCTTCAAAATAGGAAAAGTCGACAAAAGGAATTCGATGGTGGAATGTTTCCTGATTTCTTAAGCGAGACCAAAAAAATCCGAGAACAAGATTGGAAGATCGCTGGAGTACCTGCAGCCTTGCGTGACAGACGAGTTGAGTTAACAGGTCCAGTGGACAGAAAGATGATTATAAATGCCTTGAATTCCGATGCAAAAATATTTATGGCTGATTTCGAGGATTCATCTAGCCCAGCTTGGAGAGTGATGATGGAAGGTCAAAAAAATTTGAAGGATGCGGTCGACCGTTCAATTTCTTTTAAAAATGATAATGGAAAGGAGTATAGGCTTCATGAAAATCCCGCAACATTAATTGTAAGACCGAGGGGGCTGCATCTGAAGGAAAAAAATATCGAGTTTTTAAATAAATCAGCGCCAGCCTGCTTAGTGGACTTTGGCTTATTTTTTTTCCACAATTACCGAACTTTGGTAGAACAAGGATTAGGACCCTTTTTCTATCTTCCCAAGTTGGAACATTACTTTGAGGCGGCTTTTTGGAGTAAAGTCTTAAAATTTGCGGAAAATGAATTTAATTTGAAAACTGGCACCCTGAAAGTAACGGTTTTAATTGAAACACTCCCGGCTGTTTTTCAAATGGATGAAATTTTGTGGGAGCTTAAGGAGCATATTGTTGGCTTAAATTGCGGGCGTTGGGATTATATATTCAGTTTTATCAAGTGTTTGCAAAAACATAAAAGCTTTGTCTTGCCAGATAAATTACAGGTTGGGATGGAAACGCACTTTCTCTCTAGTTACTCCAAATTGTTAGTACAGACTTGTCATAAACGAGGAGCATATGCCATGGGAGGAATGGCCGCTCAAATTCCAATCAAAAATGATGAACAGGCGAATGAGAAAGCATTCGAGAAAGTAAAAAATGATAAATTAAGAGAGGCTCAAAATGGGCACGACGGAACTTGGGTCGCACATCCAGGTCTAATATCTGTTGCTATGACAACATTCACGGAACAAATGAATGGCGTGAATCAGCTTGAAAAAACTTTCGAGGGCGAAAAGATCACCCAAAAGGATTTGCTTACCGTACCCCCGGGACAAATTACTGAATCCGGATTTAGACTGAATATTGAAACAGCGATCCACTACACTCAACAGTGGCTCTGTGAAAGCGGATGCGTCCCTCTAAACAATTTGATGGAAGATGCAGCGACAGCAGAAATATCCAGAGCCCAAATTTGGCAGTGGATTAAACACAGAGTAAAAACAGACGATACAAGGAAAGAAATCAATCTTGAATTTTTTGAAACTGAAGTTACTTCGTTCAAGAAATCGCTATTAAGACAAATCGGAGAGAAGCGATTTTCAGCTCAGAAGTACGATGAAGCAATACGGTTGCTAAGAAATTTAACGAAAGAGGATATCATGCCCTCTTTTCTGACTACTAAAGCTTATGAACTAATTTAAAACAAGGGGAACATACAAAATGTTAGATGCTAAAAGCCAAGCTAAAAAACTTAAACAGATATGGGAGTCTGATCCAAGGTGGAAGGATGTTCTGCGTCCTTATAAAGCTGAAGAAGTTGTAAAATTAAGAGGTAGTGTCCAAATTGAGCATACTTTAGCAAAGCTAGGTTCTGAGAAACTTTGGCATTTGTTAAATAGCGAGGACTATGTGCCTTGCCTTGGTGCATTAACTGGTGGACAAGCCGTGCAACAAGTAAAGGCTGGCATCAAAGCGATATATTTATCTGGTTGGCAAGTAGCAGCGGATGGTAACACGTCTGAAACCATGTACCCTGACCAGTCACTCTACGCGGTTAATTCTGTGCCCACAATGGTTGCTAGGATAAATAACGCATTTCAAAGAGCTGATCAAATTCAATGGCAAAAAGGTGAAACGACTACAGATTTTTTTGCCCCAATCGTTGCGGACGCTGAGGCTGGATTCGGTGGGGTTTTGAACGCCTTTGAATTGATGAAAGGAATGATTAAAGCGGGGGCCTCTGGTGTGCACTTCGAAGATCAGCTTGCCTCAGTTAAAAAATGCGGACATATGGGTGGAAAAGTGCTAGTGCCGACCGAAGAAGCTATTCAAAAGTTGGTCGCCGCTCGTCTGGCTTCAGATACCATGAACACCCCCACTGTGCTGATGGCCCGTACGGATGCGAATGCGGCAGCTCTGCTAACAAATGATTTTGATGAAAGAGACGCCCCATTTGTAACTGGAGAAAGGACGCCTGAAGGGTTTTTTGTGACCAGGCCAGGAATTGAACAGGCAATTTCCAGAGGCATAGCTTATGCGCCTTATGCTGATTTGGTTTGGTGTGAGACTGCTGTTCCGGACTTAAACGAGGCAAAACAATTCTCAGAAGCTCTGAAAAGCAAGTACCCAAATCAATTGCTCGCGTATAATTGCTCTCCTTCTTTCAATTGGAAAAAGAATTTAGACGATAAAACAATTGGAAAATTTCAAAAAGAATTAGCGGCTATGGGCTATAAATATCAATTTATCACGTTGGCCGGAATTCATAACATGTGGTACAACATGTTCGATTTGACTCAAAACTATTTGAAAGACGGAATGAGTGCTTACGTGAATTTGGTGCAGGAAAAAGAGTTTCAAGCGTTGTCTAGGGGCTACACTTTTTCAAGTCATCAACAAGAGGTTGGAGCAGGATATTTTGATGAAGTTACTACTGTTATTCAGGGTGGCTCGTCTTCAATAACAGCGCTTAAAGGTTCTACAGAAGAAAAACAATTTAAGTAAAAGTTGTTTTTTTACTCTGGAGTTTTAGTTTCAAGGCTAAGTGCATGAATGTCGGTTTTGAACAAATTTTCAAGGGCTCTGTATACCATTTTGTGCCTTTTTATTTCAGACTGACCAACAAACTTCATTGACTGTATTGCTACTCTGAAATGGCCTTTTCCTGACTTTGCTCCCTCATGGCCGGCATGGAGATGGCTCTCGTCAAAGATTTCGAGCTTGGTTGGCTCGAAATCCTGAACTAGGATATTTTTTATTTTTTCTACTCTTTCCATGCTGTTATAATAACCTAAAAAGTTGAATAGAATTGTATAAAATTTGTGAGGTTTGCTATTTTTTTAAAGATTCTTTGTTTTTAAGAACGGTCAGTCAAAGCGCCTGATTAACTCATGAAAGCAAAAAATTGGATATCATCGCAAACCTAAGTTAGAAAGGTTTTATTAACTTGAATCATAATAGTGAAGACAGAATTGTTTCTATAGGTCGTGTTCAAGGCAAGCTCATAAGCGTATTGCCGAAAGGCTTATTTATACCTGAACAAGCACTTGAGGTAGAAATATCCGATTTTGAAGGCCCTTTAGACCTGCTTCTTTTTTTGATCAGAAAACAGAATTTAGATATATCTGAATTAGCCATTTTGCCAATTGCTGAGCAATATTTGGCATATGTAACAAAAATGAAACAACTGAATATTGGTTTAGCTAGTGACTATTTGTTAATGGCCGCTACCCTAGCAGAGATAAAATCATTTGTCTTAATTCCTAATCAAAATGAAGATGAAGACGATGACGATCCTAGAGCTGAGTTACTTGAAAAATTGAAGCTTTATCAAAAAATAAAAAATGCGGCAAACGATTTAGATGAAATACCAAGACTTCACCGAGAATGGCACGAGGTTGTTGTATCAGTAAATCGATCGTCCAAAATGAAGGAAGCGAAAACAGATATTAGTGAAATCCGAAATATTTACGCCGGTGTCTTAAAAAACTTCTCATTGCGTGACACTTATAAAATAGTAGGAGAGCGTCTTTCGGTGAAAGATCGAATGGAAAAAATAATAGAGTTAATAAAGTCTCGTGACTTAGTCCCTTTCAAAAATCTATTTGTAAAAGAAGAAGCAGAGCAGGGCGTAGTCGTCGCTTTTGTTTCGGTGCTAGAGTTAGCAAAAGCTCGGGTTATAAAATTGATGCAAACAAAACCGGGAGACGAACTCTATATATCAAAATTTAAGAATTTATCATGAGTATAAAGTTTTCATTGAAATCAGCAATCGAAGCGTTAATTCTTGCTTCCCCTGAGCCATTAACAACAAATAAAATTGTGAGTCATGCAAGTGGTAATAATAAAGATATCAATAAGCAAGAAATCCTCGCTGTACTTACCGAGCTTGAAAAGGATTATTCAGAAAGGGGGATAAAGCTTGTGGAAGCGGCCAGCGGATGGAAATTTAATACGAATCCCGAGTACAGTGATTTTATCGCTTGCCTCTGGCCAGAGAGGAGCCCTAAATTTTCAAAAGCCTTTTTGGAGACAATAGCAATTATAGCTTACAAACAGCCAGTGACGAGAGGAGACATAGAGGACATCAGGGGCGTGGTAGTCAGTACAAATATTATGCGTCAATTGCTTGATCGAGGTTGGATCAAAAAAGATGGTAGAAGAGAGGTGCCTGGCCGCCCGTCTTTATATAAAACTACTAATCAATTTTTAGATTATTTCAGCCTAAAAAGTATTGCTGAGTTGCCTGCCGTGTCTGAGTTTCAGGAAACGACAAGCAATGAGTCCCCGACGATAAAATCAAGTGGACAATCATGAAAGGTTTAATCAAAGAAATTAAGATGCCTAAATTAGAGGGTAATAATGGTATAAGATTGCAAAAATACCTTTCATCCATTGGGTTTAGTTCCCGTCGAGCAGTTGAAAATTTAATTACGAAAGAAAAAGTTAATGTAAACGGACGAAAAGCTTATTTGGGCCTCCGGGTAAAAGAAGGGGACGTCATCTCCGTCTCAAATGAATTTAAATGTAAAGTTGAAATGAAAAGGAAGAAAACTCGAGTATTAATATTTAACAAGCCCATCGGAAAAATTTGTTCAAAAACGAGTGATGAGAAATTTGAATCAATCTATAATGACCTTCCAAGTTTAAAAGGGGCAAGTTGGATAAGTATTGGTCGATTGGATGTAAATACAAGCGGATTACTGTTGCTAACAAACGATGGGGATTTCGCAAGTCGTTTGACACATCCATCCAGCAATATAGATAGGGAGTATGTGGTAAGGGTTTTTGGGCGTAATCAAGATGAAGCGATATTTCGTTTAAAAAACGGGGTGATTCATCAAGATACAAAGTACAGATTTTTAGATATTCGTAAAGGGAGAGCTATAGGGCAAAATCGATGGTACACATGTGTGTTGCAATCTGGAAGATACCGAGAGATAAGGCGAGCATTTGAAAGCCAAGGTTTAAGCGTTAATAGGCTTAAGCGAGTTAGATACGGAAATATTCTGTTACCGACGGATTTGCCAGCTGGAAAAACCGTTGAAATTGGGGGAAGACTTTTACTCGATTTATTTGATCTAGTAGGCCATCCTGGACATAAATATAACAATTGAAAAGGGTAATCCTATGAAAACAGTTGTTGCTAACTGGAAAATGAATGGTTCAAAAAAATTAGTTGACAGCTTTAAGGCTGAATCAGAAAATTTTGAAAACTTTGACTGCGAAGTTGTTTTGTGTCCGCCATTTATTTATTTAGAGAAGTTTATAGATTGTTTTGCGAACTCAGGAGTAAAATTTGGCGCACAAAATTGTAGTAAACAAAAAAAATGTGCCCTTACTGGCGAAATTTCATGTGAGATTTTAGCAGATCTAAATTGCCAGTTTGTTATAATTGGCCATTCCGAACGAAGAAAATTTTTTAATGAGAAAAATGATGAGATCGCAGGAAAGATAAAGATGGCTAGAGGTGTTAATATGACCTCGATTTTATGTGTTGGAGAAAGTGCTCAGCAAAGAGATACAGGGGAGGTCGAAGCTGTATTAGAATCGCAATTAGAAGTGTTAGAGGCTGTCCCTAACATCCTTTCTGAAGACTCTGAACAGCTGATAATTGCCTATGAGCCAGTTTGGGCGATTGGAACGGGGCTGACTCCTTCGCTTCAGGAAATTGATGAAGCACATATCTTTATAAAACAAACCTTAGAGCGGGTCTTTACCGGAAAGAGTTCTCAAATAAAAGTCCTTTACGGTGGGAGTGTCAACACCTTTAATGCCTTGGGACTATTTGCGTTAGAAAATGTTGATGGAGGATTAATAGGTGGTGCATCACTAGAAGTAAGTTCGTTCAAAGAGCTTTGCGCCATTGCTAGTTCTTAGTTAATGTAAATTTAAGGAAATAAAAAATGTCGGTAATCTTTATTATAATGTTAGGGCTACAAATAGTGGTAGCGGTACTGTTAGTAGGTCTGATTTTACTTCAACAAGGGAAAGGAGCAACAGCAGGCGCATCTTTTGGTGGTGGAGCTTCAGAAACTGTTTTCGGGGCGAGGGGCTCGGCTAATTTTTTATCCAGAACAACTGCGGTGTTTGCGACTATTTTTCTTTTCAATAGCTTATTTTTGGGCTTTTTGTTTAGTAGTCAAAACCAGGATTCAAGTGTATTAGATAAGGCTCTTATCGTGGACGAGGTAGAAAAAGCTGAGTCTTCGGAGGGGGATAATAGCGACATTCCGGTATTACCCAATTAAATTAAACCGGAAACGCCAGAAGATCGTATTGCCGATGTGGTGGAATTGGTAGACACGCTGTCTTGAGGGGGCAGTGCTTAACAGCGTGCCGGTTCGACTCCGGCCATCGGCACAAATTTTTTGTCTTTTTTGAAATTTAGTAGCAGGAGGTAACCGCCTTAATATATAATTTAAATCTGCAGGGACACGATTATTTGGTCAAAATAACATGAGGATTTAAATGCTGGAATTATATTTCCCCGTCATTTTATTTATCGCCGTCGGTATTTTTATAGGAGCAGCGGCCCTGGGGGCTAGCTTTGGAATTGGGCAGATATTAAAGACAAATTCCCCGGACTCGGAAAAAAATTCGCCATATGAGTGTGGTTTCGAAGCTTTTGAGGACGCTAGAATGAAGTTTGACGTTAGGTACTATTTAGTTGCCATTCTTTTTATCATATTTGACTTGGAAATAGCATTTTTTTTTCCATGGGCAGTGGTTCTAGATGAGCTCGGTTCTGTCGGCTTCTGGGCTATGATGATTTTTCTCGGGATTCTAGTTGTTGGTTTTATATATGAATGGAAGAAAGGAGCGCTTGAATGGGAATGAGTGAAATAGAAAACCAAGGGTTTATTACTACAACAGTCGATTCTTTGTTAAATTGGGCTAGAACAGGCTCGATGTGGCCGATGACTTTTGGGCTAGCTTGCTGCGCGGTTGAAATGATGCATGCGGGAGCATCACGTTATGATCTCGACCGCTTCGGGGTAGTTTTTAGACCTAGCCCTCGGCAGTCTGATGTGATGATTGTAGCTGGAACGTTGGTGAATAAAATGGCTCCGGCTTTGAGAAAAGTCTACGACCAGATGTCGGAACCTAAATGGGTTATTTCAATGGGCTCGTGCGCAAATGGGGGCGGTTATTACCATTACTCTTACTCGGTTACCCGGGGTTGTGACCGTGTTGTACCAGTCGATATCTACGTTCCGGGGTGCCCACCCACTGCTGAAGCATTACTATTCGGAATTTTACAGCTTCAGAAAAAGATAAAGAATTCCACGACCTTCAATAGAGTATGAGGTAACGGAATTGTTACAAAATAAAATTAACAGTTTAGAGGCTGAAGTTAAAAAATTCCTTCCTGATTCGATAGTGGATCTTAAAAAGGATAGGGGGGAATTAACGATTGTGATTGAGCCCCGTAATATAATTCAAACGATGACTATTTTGAAAGAGACCGAAGAACTTTCTTTTAAGCAGTTGATTGACATTGCTACGATTGATTATTTGCAATACGGTGTGTCTGATTGGAAGACCAATGATGCTTCGGGAAAAGGGTTTAGTCGGGCAAAAATTAACAAGAGTTTACCGACTGAACAAGTTCACAGGTTTGCTGTGTCTTATCATCTTTTGTCTTTGAAAAATAATTGGCGAATACGAATCAAAACTTTTGTTCCGGCTAATATGAAATTAGATAGCGTAATCGAAATATGGCCTTCAGCTGATTGGTTTGAGAGAGAGTCTTTCGATTTATTCGGGGTGCTGTTTGTCGGTCACCCAGATCTTAGACGTCTGCTAACCGACTACGGATTTAGTGGCCATCCTTTCAGAAAAGATTTCCCGTTGGAGGGTTATACAGAAGTTAGGTACGATCCTGATGAAAAAAGAGTCGTAAACGAACCCGTATCCATAGAGCCACGAACACTAGTCCCAAAGGTAATAAGAGATTCGGAAAACACCGAGAGTTAGCCAACTTAGTAGAAGAATAATGCCAGAAATTAAAAATATAACCATGAATTTTGGTCCCCAGCACCCAGCCGCACATGGGGTCCTGAGATTAATACTTGAAATGGATGGTGAAGTAATAGAAAGGGCAGATCCACATATTGGGTTACTGCATCGAGCGACTGAGAAGCTTGCGGAAAATAAACCCTTCAATCAAAGCATTGGATATATGGATCGGTTAGATTATGTATCTATGATGTGCAATGAGCATGCTTATGTACTCGCCATAGAAAAGTTGCTTGGCGTGGAAGCTCCGGTCAGGGCGAAATATATTCGGGTGATGTTTGATGAGATTACCAGAATATTAAATCATCTTATGTGGTTAGGCGCCCACGGATTAGACATTGGCGCCATGTCGATGTTTCTCTATTGCTTTAGAGAAAGAGAAGATTTGATGGATTGTTATGAAGCGGTCTCCGGGACACGAATGCACGCGACTTATTATCGGCCAGGCGGCGTTTACAGAGATTTACCTAATATAATGCCTCAATACCAGAAAACTCATTGGCGGAGTCAGAAAGAAGTCGACAAGTTAAACTCGAATAGGCAGGGTTCTCTGTTAGAATTCTTAAAAGACTTTGTATCAAGATTTCCAAAATGTATTGACGAATACGAGACATTACTTACCGATAATCGTATTTGGAAACAAAGAACAGTGGGAATTGGAATAGTGACACCAGAACGAGCAGAGGCGTTGGGATTTACCGGTCCCATGCTTAGAGGTTCCGGGATCCCATGGGATCTACGAAGAAAGCAACCTTACGAAGTTTACCAAGACTTGGAATTTGAGATACCTGTGGGAGCGAATGGTGACTGTTATGATCGCTATTTGGTAAGAGTCGAAGAGATGAGACAGTCGACTAAAATTATAGACCAATGTATCGATTGGCTAGAGAAAAATCCAGGATCCGTACATATAGAAGATCCGAAATTAGTTCCTCCCAAGAGGGTGGATATGAAGAATGACATGGAATCTCTTATACATCATTTTAAGCTTTTCACGGAGGGTTATTGCGTTCCTCCTGGTGAAGTTTACAGCGCAATTGAACATCCTAAGGGCGAATTCGGCATCTATCTTGTGTCGGATGGTGCCAATAAGCCTTATAGGCTAAAAATACGCGCTGCCGGATTTCCGCATCTTAGTTCAATGAATGAAATGGTTAAAGGACATCTGCTTGCTGATGTTGTCGCCGTAATTGGAACAATGGATGTTGTTTTCGGTGAGATTGATAGGTAAATTCTTTGTAGGTTTAAAAAATGTTAAAGAAAGCCACGATTAAAAAGATTGAAGAAGAACTCAAGAAGTATCCGGAGGGCAAACAACAGTCGGCAATTGTATTCGCTCTTAATTCAGTGCAGCATGATAACGAAGGATATCTCACTACTGAACTGATGAATCAGGTGGCCGACCTGCTCGAAATGCCGAAAGTTTCAGTGTACGAAGTTGCTTCTTTCTATTCTATGCTTGAAACTGTTCCTTGTGGCAGGAACAATGTTGCAATTTGCACTAATATCTCATGTATGTTGAGGGGTAGTGATGAAATAGTTGAGCATGTTGAGAAGAAGCTTGGAATTAAGCTGGGCCAATCTACGAATGATGGTAAAATATATCTAAAGAAAGAAGAGGAGTGCTTGGCGGCGTGTTGCGGTGCTCCCATGATGCAAGTGAATCATGTCTACCATGAAAATCTAACAATAAAAAAAGTCGACGAAATTTTGGATGAATTAAAGTGAAAAAAAAAGATTTAAACCTAAATTGTTATTCTACTATCGAGCTAAATCAACCTTGGCTGCTAGCAACATACAGGTCTGTCGGAGGTTATGATGCTTGGGAATCGATTCTCAAAAATAAACCCTCTCCTGAATCGATCATTAATTTGGTTAAGGAATCAGGATTGAGAGGAAGAGGAGGAGCTGGGTTCCCATCTGGTGTGAAATGGAGCTTCATGCCTAAAGATTCTGAGGTCAAGTATTTAGTATGCAACTCTGATGAATCGGAACCTGGTACCTGCAAAGATCGGGACATCCTAAGATTCAATCCTCATTCTTTAATAGAGGGGATGGCAATAGCCGCTTATGCGATGGGGGTTACGGTTGCCTATAACTATATGCGAGGAGAATTTATGGATGAACCAGCTATTCGATTTAAGAATGCTCTCAAAGAGGCTCGTCAGGCTGGTCTGATCGGCTTAAATCTAAAAGACTCAGGGGTTGACTTCGAGCTGTACGATCATGTGGGAGCTGGTGCTTATATTTGTGGGGAGGAAACTGCTTTGTTAGAATCCTTGGAGGGTAAAAAAGGTCTTCCTCGGTTTAAGCCGCCTTTCCCTGCTAGTTACGGGCTCTATGGAAAACCGACTACTATTAACAACACTGAGTCTCTGGCCTCTGTTCCTAAAATTATTCGAAACGGTGTCGATTGGTTTCAGTCAATCGGCAAGCCAAATAACTACGGAACTAAAATTTTCTCTGTAAGTGGACATGTCGAGAAGCCCGGAAATTATGAGATACCTTTGGGGACCCCCTTTGCGGAGTTGTTAGAACTCGCAGGTGGTGTCTTGGGCGGTAGAAAGCTGAAGGCTGTGATTCCAGGAGGCTCGTCTGTACCGGTAGTTCCAGGAGAGCAGATGCTCAAAACCGACATGGACTATGACTCAATAGCAAAAGTTGGCTCCATGCTTGGATCAGGAGCCGTCGTTGTAATGGATGAGACCACTGATATGGTAAAAGTGCTTAATAGAATTTCAAGATTTTATTATGCAGAATCTTGCGGCCAATGCACACCATGCAGAGAGGGGACTGGGTGGTTGTATCGAATGCTAGACAGGATTCTTTCAGGAGAAGGAAGTAGTTCCGATCTTGATCGGTTGCATGACGTTGCTTCCAAGATTGGTGGCACCACGATTTGCGCTCTAGGGGATGCTGCGGCTATGCCAGTGCTTAGCTTCATAAAACATTTTAGAGATGACTTTGAATTCTATGTAAAAACTGAAGATGAAAAAAAAGTTGTTGCCAATTAAATTTAAGAGTCAATTAGATGAATAAAAAAAACGAAGTGTCCATAGAAATTAATGGCAACATTAGGTTTGCAAAGCCAGGCACCATGATCATAGAAGCCACAGATGCTGTTGGAGAGTACGTGCCGAGATTTTGCTATCATAAAAGTTTAAGCATTGCGGCGAACTGTCGAATGTGTTTAGTTGAGGTAGAGGGCGCACCTAAACCTCTTCCAGCCTGTGCGACTCCAGTGTCTGAAGGTATGAAGGTTTGGACGAAGTCGGAGAAAGCAAAAAAAGCGCAACATGGCACAATGGAGTTCTTACTGATAAATCATCCTTTGGATTGCCCTATATGTGATCAAGGTGGAGAATGCGAATTACAAGACTTGGCTGTGGGTTATGGAAGCGGAGTTTCTCAATATTCAGAAGCCAAGAGAGTTGTAGAGGATAAGAACATTGGGCCTTTAATAAAAACGGAAATGACTCGTTGCATTCACTGTACAAGATGTGTTCGCTTCGGTGAGGAGATAGCTGGAATTAAAGAAATGGGTGCCATAGGACGTGGGGAGCACGTTGAAATCGGTACTTATATCGAATCCGGTGTAAAATCAGAGCTTTCAGGTAACATGATTGATGTTTGTCCGGTTGGTGCTTTGACAAGTAAGCCATATCGATATTCGGCTCGCTCATGGGAGATGCGACAGTCAGAAGGCGTTGCTCCTCATGATGGCCTAGGCTCTAACATTAACTTTCATATCAAGGGCCAAAATGTTAAGCGGGTTGTGCCGCGGGAAAATGAAAACATCAACGATATCTGGATTTCGGATCGTGACCGTTTTAGTTATGAAGGCCTGACCAGTCCTAATAGGTTAATAGTCCCCAAACAAAAAATTGACGGAAGATGGATAAGCTTGGATTGGGACAGTGCGTTCGACATAGTAAAAGAAAAACTTAAACAACCCCAAATTAAACGTAAACTAAGAGCTTTTGCATCTCCAAGCTCAACCAATGAAGAATTATTTCTATTGCAGGCTTTAGTGAGAGCCATTGGAAGTAATTATATCGACCATAGGCTTAGACAGACTGATTTCTCTAATGATCAATTTGAACCGCTTTTCCCCAAAATTTCTAATAAAAAACAGTTGGAAGAAAGTGATTTGATTGTTTTGATAGGCGCGTTTCCTAGGACAGATCTCCCCACGTTAAATATATCAATACGTAATTCAGTCATGAAGGGTGCGAAGGTACTCGTGATAGACTCGTATGACCGAGAATTCAATCACAAAGTTGAAGACAAAAAGATTGTACCTCCCTCCGACCTGCCCAGAGAACTGGAGAAAATATTAAAAAATCTTAACAAATCGAAACAAATCGCCGGTAAAGACAAATTCGCTGACTTGATTGGAGCCGTCGAATCACCGGTAATACTTTTCGGCTCGACCATTGATCACCACCCAGAAAGAGGATACTTAGTATCTCTGATAAATAGAATTGCAAGAAAAGCGGGAGCTACAGCAGGGAATATCACACATGGTTCAAATGCCGCAGGGGCCTGGCTGGCCGGTGCAGTACCTTGCAGAAAACCTTATGGGTCTGTAGTCGAAGAGGATTTTGACTACGATTCTTTTTTCTCTGAGGACAAGGAAAATATGTTTTTACTTTTCGGTGTTGATCCACTTTTAGACTTTGCGAATGCACCGAGGGTAATCTCTTCTTTGGAAGAAGCAAATTTTGTGGTTGGTTTTAGTGCTTTTGAAAGTAGTTCTTTACTTGATTGTTGTGATTTGGTTTTACCGATTGCTGCCTATGCAGAAAATGAAGGTAGTTTTATAAATTGTTTTGGGATAACTCAAAAATTCAAAAGTGCAGTGAGGCCCCCTAAAGAAACAAAGCTCGGGTGGAAGATCTTGCGTAGGCTGGGGTTCGATATGGGCTTTCAAGGTTTTGAGGCTATCCATGTGGATGATATTTTCGATCCTTTCACCGAAAAAATTGTATTTGAAACAAATACCGCGGAAAGGGATAGTTTTACGAGAAAGAGAGAGAAAGTTAGTCAAGACAGTATTGAATTACTAGCAGAGATTCCCCCATACTCGGTGGACCAGTTGCTAAGAAATGCGGTAAGTTTGCAGCGAATGCCGCAAAGCGGAGATGATACTATTAGGCTAAACGAACTTTCTGCGTCGAAATTCAATTTGTCTGATGGTGATAAGGTGGGCATTGAAGTAGCTGAATCAAGAGCTATTGGTGAAATAAAAATAGATAACGCGGTCCCTGCCAGAACTTGCCTAATTTTTGGAGCACGAGAACCTTTGGTTAATGTGGCCCTCAACGGTCAAAGCGTCAGGCTATTTAATATTCAGGGTGATGTTTGAAGGTGTTATCTTGATTAAAGATTTATTTTTTCAATCGTTCATATTCCTGCCAAACAGCTTAACCTATACTTTATGGACGATTGCAAAAATTATGGCGATTTGTATACCAGTGATGGCATCAGTGGCTTATATCACTTTTGCCGAAAGGAAGATAATTGGTTATATCCAAGCCAGGGTTGGGCCAAATCGCGTAGGCCCCAAGGGGTGGCTGCAACCTATTGCAGATGCTTTAAAACTGTTAACTAAAGAAGTAGTGATTCCGAATGGGGCTAATAAGTTTTTGTTTCTATCGGCACCGATACTAGCTTTGGCACCATCTCTTGCTGCTTGGGCTGCTATTCCTTTCGACTCCGAGTTGGTTCTGGCGGATATAAATGCTGGTCTTCTTTATGTGTTAGCTTTAACTTCGCTAGGAGTATATGGAATCATCATTGCGGGCTGGGCCTCAAATTCAAAATACGCGTTTTTAGGGGCTTTGCGATCCGCAGCTCAAATTGTGTCTTACGAAATTGCGATGGGCTTCGCTCTGGTTGGTGTTTTAATTGCGGCGGGAAGTTTAAGTCTAGGAGAAATAGTTACTAAACAAAATAGTAGTTTAGGATTCTTAGGTTGGTATTGGGCTCCACTGTTTCCTCTTTTTATCATTTATTTTATTTCAGGTGTCGCCGAGACAAATAGAGCCCCATTTGACGTGAGTGAGGGAGAATCCGAAATTGTGGCGGGATTTCACGTTGAGTATGCAGGAATGGCATTTGCTCTATTTTTTCTCGCAGAGTATGCGAATATGATCTTGATTTCTACACTTACTGCAGTCCTTTTTATGGGGGGCTGGTTGTCACCCATTCCCGGAGTCCCAGATGGCATTCATTGGTTACTAGTTAAAATTTCCTTTTTCTTGTTTTTATTTCTTTGGTTTCGCGCTACTTTTCCAAGATATAGGTATGATCAAATTATGCGTTTGGGTTGGAAAGTATTTTTGCCAATCACGATCCTCTGGATTGTGGTAATATCGGCGGCGGTGGTTTATAAAATCCCACCATGGTTTTCATCTTAAGGATAGGAGCGTTTCTTTGTGTTGAATTTTATCGAAAAATTAAAAAGTTTTACTTTGTGGGAGCTACTAAAAGGTCTTAGGTTAACTGGTAGCTATTTGGTTAAAAAGAAGGTGACAGTACAATATCCAGAAGAAAAAACTCCCCAGTCACCGAGATTTAGAGGCCTTCACGCCTTACGAAGATACCCGAATGGAGAGGAGAGATGTATTGGCTGTAAACTTTGTGAAGCGGTATGCCCAGCACTCGCAATTTCCATTGAAACCGAGCCTCGAGATGATGGAACCCGGCGAACGACAAAGTATGAGATAGATCTTACTAAATGCATTTTTTGCGGCTTTTGTGAGGAATCTTGTCCAGTAGACTCAATTGTTGAAACTAGACACTTTGAATATCATGGTGAGAAGCGGGGAGATTTGCTTATGACAAAATCAGACCTTTTGGCTGTCGGAGATAAGATGGAAGCTCAGATTGCGAAAGACAAAGAATCGGAAGCGAGTTTTAGATGACGGTTGAGCAGCTTGTTTTTTACGGATTTGCCGGAATTACCTTGCTAGCGGGTTTGTTCGTTATTTCTGTAAGGAATCCAGTTCACGCTGCACTGGCGCTTATTCTTTGTTTTT
Organism: Pseudomonadota bacterium; assembly: GCA_036130055.1. Lineage (GTDB taxonomy): Bacteria > Pseudomonadota > Gammaproteobacteria > TMED69. The sequence continues at coordinate 33,456 of JAYYOR010000022.1, forward strand.
TTTCATCGTCAGGACTCTGGTTGCTCATGGAAGCTGAATTCTTGGCAATAGCCTTAGTTTTAGTTTACGTTGGTGCCGTTATGGTCCTTTTTATGTTTGTTGTAATGATGTTAGATATCAATATCGAGGAAACTAAAAAAGGATTTGTTAAAATTATTGTTACGGCATTGTTATTAATACTGCCTATGGCTGTCGCTTTAGGCATGGTTGTAAATTCGAATTTCTTCAAAACAAGTAAGTTTTCTTACATTGCGCGAGAGGGGCTTGATTATAACAACACCAAGGAAATTGGACTCAAACTTTTTAATGATTATATCCTCCTATTCGAGATCGCCTCAATCATTTTATTGGTCGCGATAACGGCTGCAATTGCTTTAACGCTTCGTACATCCAGACAAAACAAGGCACCGTCAATTGACGAGCAGATTGGAGTCAGGCGTAATGAGCGTATAAAGCTGGTCGATTTAAAAGAGTAGTCTATGATGACTGGCGGGGGAATAACAACACTTACTTTAAATGGCTATCTGGTCATTAGCGCCTCACTTTTCATAATAAGTATAGTCGGAATACTTTTAAATCGGAAAAACGTTATTATGCTTCTTATGTGTATTGAGTTAATGCTTCTAGCGGTCAATACTAATTTTATAGCGTTTTCTTTTTTCCTGAATGATATAACTGGGCAAGTAGTAGTTTTTTTTGTACTGACAGTAGCAGCAGCGGAGGCGGCTATTGGATTAGCTATACTGGTTGTGCTGTTTAGAAACCGAGACTCGATTGACGTGAAACAGCTTGATGTACTAAAGGGTTGAATATGTTTTTTGAAACAGCTTGCTTAATCACAGTTTTGTCTCCTTTGATTGGTTCAATTTCGGTCGGTCTTTTTGGTAAGAAAATGGGGAAAAACTTTACGAACTTTCTTGCCATTGGAGGCGTGAGTATAAGTGTTTTACTTAGTTTCTACTTACTTTACGAGCTCGTTTTCAATAATCATCCTGTCCTTAATAAAAATCTATATACTTGGATTTCTTCGGGGGATTTTATCTTCCAGATTGGATTTTTAGTAGATCGATTAAGCGTTGCAATGATGATTGTTGTGACTTTTGTTTCGTGTATGGTACACGTTTATACCATTGGCTACATGAAAGATGATACAGGTTACCACAGATTTTTTTCTTATATTTCCCTCTTTACCTTCAGCATGCTGGTCTTAGTAATGTCAAACAATTTTCTTCAGTTGTTTTTTGGATGGGAGGCCGTGGGACTTGTTTCATATCTCTTAATTGGCTTTTGGTTTAAAAAACCATCAGCTACATATGCAAACCTAAAAGCATTTTTGGTTAATCGTGTTGGTGATTTCGGTTTCTTGTTAGGTATAGGGGGTGTCTTTCTAGTTTTCGGTACTTTAGATTACTCCGAAATTTTTGCTCAGACTGATTTATTGGATAAGGAAAGCTTCGTAATTCTTCCTAACTTCGATATCGATGCAGCAACGCTGATTTGTGTTCTCATGTTTATTGGGGCAATGGGAAAATCAGCTCAAGTTCCGTTACATGTGTGGCTACCAGATTCAATGGAGGGTCCTACACCAATTTCTGCATTGATCCATGCCGCGACGATGGTTACGGCAGGCATCTTTATGGTGGCAAGAATGTCACCGCTCTACGAATTATCGTCCGATGCTTTGACCTTTGTCTTGTTCATAGGGGCTTCAACAGCCTTTTTCATGGGCATACTTGGTTTGGTTCAAACTGATATAAAAAGAGTTGTCGCATATTCTACTTTATCACAGCTAGGTTATATGACCGTGGCACTAGGCGTATCGGCCTATTCTGCAGCGATATTTCATTTAGTAACACACGCATTCTTTAAAGCACTTTTGTTTCTTGCTGCGGGTTCGGTGATAGTAGGACTTCATCATCAACAAAATATGGAAAAAATGGGCGGTTTGAAAAAATACATGCCTATTACGTATTGGACAAGCCTGATTGGCACACTGGCTTTGATTGGTTTTCCTGGATTTTCTGGATTTTTCTCAAAAGAGCTTATTATTGAAGCGGTTCATTACTCGAACAAGAGCCATGCAAAGTTTATATACTATTTTTTATTGGCAGGGGTGGGCATAACAGCTCTCTACTCCTTTAGAATGTTTTTCCTCGTTTTTCATGGCGAGACTAGAATGCCTCAAGCTGATGTGGCGCGTATCCATGAGTCACCATCTGTAATAACCCTTCCGTTAATTGTACTTGCATTGCCCTCGATATTTTTGGGTGCTTTATTAGTCGAGGATTTCTTGTTCAAAGATTTTTTTCAGAACGCCATCTTTAATATTCCTGCTCAAAACTCACTTTTACTTATTAAAGATAGTTTTGATGGTCCATTTGGTTTGATTAGTCATTCTGTTTTTACACCTGCGTTTTGGTGTGCCGCCGCTGGAGTTTTTATAGCTTGGTTTTGTTATTTGAAACACCCCCTTATTCCTACGGTCGCTGCGCAAAAACTTCTAATCTTTTACAACATTTTAAAAAATAATTATGGTTTTGATAGTTTTAATTCGATAGTTTTTGCGGGTGGCTCGATACGTTTAGGAAAAATGCTTTGGTCTAAATGCGATGTATTAATTATAGATAATTCGCTAGTAAATGGTTCCGCGAAAATTGTTAGAGGAATATCTTCAATTGTCAGAAAAGTTCAAACAGGTTATCTGTACGATTACGCGATTGCTATGATTTGCGGCTTAATAATTTTTTTATTTGTTTTTGTTTATTTGTAACAATCAGGTTAAATATTAATGAGTTTAGATTTTCCTATTTTGTCTTTTATGATTTGGTTTCCCATACTTGGTGGCATCTACATAGCCGCCCAAAAAAGAACCGATTCGAATGTCAGAGTGGAAGCATCAATCATTGCCTCTATTTGCTTACTATCGTCTATTGTTGCTTTAGTCTTTTTTGATGCCAGTACAGCAGACATGCAATTTACAGAGCGTTTCTCATGGATTTCTGTATTTAATATCGAATACTTTCTCGGAGTTGACGGAATATCTCTTCCATTAATTATCCTCACTACTTTTACAACCCTTTTAGTCATTTTTGCTGGCTGGGATGTAATTTCTGATAGGCCTCATTTATATCTTGGTAGTTTTTTAGTTTTAGAGGGAGTTATGATCGGAGTGTTTGCAGCGTTGGATGCAGCACTTTTCTATGTTTTTTGGGAGGCTATGCTGATTCCTATGTTTTTGATAATCGGGGTCTGGGGCGGAGAAAACCGCGTATATGCTACGATAAAATTTTTCTTATATACTCTGCTTGGGTCCTTGTTGATGCTAATAGCATTGCTTTATCTTTATGGTGAAACTGGCGGCTTCTCTATTGAATCGATGCATAAAGTAAAGCTGGATATCTTGGAACAAAAATTGATATTTTTTGCTTTTCTACTGGCTTTTGCCGTAAAAGTTCCAATGTGGCCTGTGCATACTTGGCTGCCGGATGCACATGTAGAAGCGCCTACAGGTGGCTCGGTAATTTTGGCAGCTATAATGTTGAAGATGGGTGGTTATGGTTTTATCAGACTTTGTTTACCCATAGTTCCAGACGCTTCCGCAGCGCTCACCCTTCTAATGGTTGTGCTGTCACTTATTGCGATTGTTTACATAGGTTTTGTAGCATTAGTTCAAACGGATATGAAAAAATTGATTGCCTACTCTTCGATATCTCATATGGGGTTCGTTACATTGGGTTTCTTTTCGGTTTTTTGGGTTCAAAGCTCTACGGGAAATTGGAGTGATTCAGTCCTCGGTATTGAGGGTGCGATGATTCAGATGATTTCACACGGCTTTATTTCAGGCGCACTCTTTCTTTGTGTTGGTGTTCTCTACGACCGATTACATAGCCGTAAAATCAGTGATTATGGGGGAGTTGCTGAGCCTATGCCTTATTTTGCTAGTTTTATGATGTTGTTTGCTATGGCTAATGCGGGTTTGCCAGGTACTTCTGGTTTCGTGGGTGAATTTCTGGTTATTTTGACCGTTTTCAAAGCAAACTTCTGGGTTGCCTTTCTTGCGGCTCTTACGTTAATACTAGGTGCTGCCTATACGTTGTGGATGTACAAACGAGTCATTTTTGGTCCAGTCGTTCTTGAATCGGTGAAACAACTAACCGATGTTAATATGAGAGAAATATTTATTCTGACAACATTGGCGTTGATGGTGTTATTGTTCGGTCTTTGGCCTGCGCCACTTATAGACATAATGCATCCGAGTATAAACAGTTTGGTCGAACATCTTTCGAGGTCTAAAATATGAATTTTGTTGCCGAAATCCCGATTATTTTGCCTGAAATTACCCTTGTTGTATTGACGTGTATCGTTTTGTTAGTTGATGTCTTCAAGAAAAATATTACATTAACTTGTTGTTTGGCCGTTGTTTCTTTGATTATTGTCCTAGGTCAATTCGTAGCATTCTTCCCTGTAGAGAGAACATTAGTTTTTTATGATACATTTGTCTCAGATCCTGTTGGTTCATACCTTAAAATATTTGTTTGCATCTCTTCCTTGGTTGCTTTGGTCTATGCGCATGTTGCATATAAGCAATCAAAAACAAATTCATCTGAGTATTTTCTACTCGCTCTTTTTGCGGTTATTGGTATGTTCTTTTTAATAAGTTCCTCTAATTTATTGACGGTCTATCTAGGACTGGAATTGCTCTCTCTAAGCTTGTATGCGATGGTTGCGATGGATAAAAATTCGGATATAGCGTCCGAGGCTGCAATGAAATACTTTATTTTAGGAGCCTTGGCTTCAGGCATTCTGCTATATGGAATGTCAATGTTATATGGTGCTTCTGGTTCATTGTCTCTTGAAGAAATCGGTAATATTACCACTGATAACGGTGGGAGAAAGCTTGTCCAAGTGTTTGGACTGGTATTCATAATGGTAGCTATTGGGTTCAAGCTTGGTGTTGTACCTTTCCACATGTGGGTACCAGACGTGTATCAAGGAGCGAGGACTCCCGTTACTTTATTTCTAAGTGCGGCTCCAAAGATTGCAGCTTTTGCCATGGCATTTCGTCTTCTTGGATCGGGTTTAGCAAATTCTAGTGATGACTGGTCAATGATGCTTGTATTAATGGCAGTTGCATCACTCGCTTTAGGTAACATTGTTGCGATTGCTCAAATAAATTATAAGAGAATGCTTGCCTATTCGACCATTGCGCATATGGGTTTTTTAATTATTGGACTTATTTCAGCCAGCAGTGGTGGATATGCGGCCTCGATTTTTTATGTCTCGGTTTATTCACTGATGGGCATGGCAGCCTTCGCGGCATTACTATTTATGCCGAATACCGAGACGAGCTCTATCAGTGCTTTTAAAGGGCTGGCAAAAAATAATCCTGTTTTTTCTTTCTGTGTTTTGGTGTTAATGTTTTCGATGGCAGGCATTCCGCCGTTTGCCGGTTTTTGGGCCAAATGGTTCGTTCTGAAAGAAGTGATTGCCTCAGGCCATCTGTGGCTCGCAGTATTCGCGGTTCTGAGCTCATTAATAGGTGCTTTTTATTATCTTAGGATAATCAAGTTTATGTATTTTGATAAGCAGGAAACTGCCAATGTTGAATATTTAGGTACCAGCACCGCCTCCGTGCTTTTCAATATAAATTGTTTGTCAATTCTGTTGATTGGTTTATTTCCGGGGTTTCTCATGACACTATGCTCGAGAATAATTTCGTCAAGTGGTTTTTAGACAGTTTAAAAAAATTAAAGAGAATAACAGTAAACTTA
>JAYYOR010000023.1:0-36183 GCA_036130055.1 Pseudomonadota bacterium
CATGCTTGATAACATTATTGAATCAACCCCTCTTTAATCTTCCTAGGATCTAAAATTATATAGAATATAATATAATTACAAAAATAATTTTTTCAAAGGATGGTTTAATGCGATTAAGGAGAAGCAATAGAAATTTTAATGAAATGCGAAAGGTTTCGGTTGAACCTGGGTACAATAACCACGCACCGAACTCTATTATCATCGAATATGGCGACACACGGGTATTATGCAGTGCCTCCATCGAGAACCGTGTTCCAACATTTCTAAAAGGGAGTAATTCAGGTTGGGTTACAGCCGAATATGGTATGTTGCCAAGTGCCACCTCTTCGCGCAATCGTCGTGAGGCCGTGTCGGGCAGCCAGACCGGTAGGACAGTCGAGATTCAACGTCTAATTGGGCGATCACTCCGTTCCGTTGTATCCCTAGAGGCATTGCCAGAAGTTACTATAATAATCGATTGTGACGTGTTGAGTGCTGACGGAGGTACAAGAACTGCTTCTATCACTGGAGGATTCATAGCACTAGTAAAAGCAATCGAATATTTGCAAAAAAAAGAACAAATTTCTAAAAATCCAATTACGGGATATGTAGCAGCAGTTTCAGTAGGAATTTTTAACGGTAAACCGATTCTTGATCTTGATTATTCAGAAGACTCAACTGCAGAGACCGATATGAATATTGTTATGAACGATGACGGACACTTTATTGAAATTCAAGGTACCGCCGAAGGACGCGCCTTTCAATCTAATGAACTTGCAAAAATGATTGAACTAGCAACAGTGGGAATAGATAAACTAATTCAGATTCAGAAAAAATATTTAGCCGCGTAATTTTAAAGAGGTTTGTTAATTGAAAAAAATTATCCTAGCAAGCTCTAACCCTGGAAAAGTAAAAGAATTTTCAAGTTATTTTTCTGAGTTAAAAATAGAACTTATAAGTCAGTCTGCGCTAGGAATAAAGACTCCACGGGAGACCGGAATGACTTTCATTGAAAATGCTATAATTAAGGCGCGGCATGCATCGTCGTCAACCGGTTTATCGGCAATCGCCGACGACTCAGGATTGGTGGTGCCTGCGTTAGGTGGTGCTCCTGGAATTTTTTCCGCAAGATACGCTGGTGATGAAGCGACAGACGCTCAAAATAATCACAAGCTTTTGGAAAATATGAGCAATTTATCTTATGAGTCTCGCAGATGTTTTTTTGTTTGCGTTGTTGTTTATATGAGATATGCAACCGATTATTATCCGATTGTCTCAAGCGGTAGTTGGAAAGGAATAGTCGGAAATAGTCCAAAAGGAGATAATGGTTTTGGTTATGACCCTGTTTTTATCGACCCAAATAGCGGCAAGACCGCGGCTCAATTTGATAGTGAGACTAAGTTTGCTCATAGTCACAGAGGGGAAGCCTTACGAAACTTAACTAATCAACTTATCAACGAGTTGGCAAAAGGTAATTAAGACATTGAAATCTTTTTCTCTTTATATACATTATCCATGGTGTGAGTCTTTGTGCCATTATTGTGATTATAATAGGTTTCATATGGTAGAAAAATCGCAAATTGAGCGATATGTTTTCGCCTTGATTGAGGACCTGAAGTTTGAATCAAAGCATCATTTTGACCATGTTATAAGTTCGATTTACTTTGGAGGAGGGACTCCAAGTAAATTTACGCCAGATTGTTTGTCTATGTTGATGCAGGAGATAAAAAAAACCTTTCCGATTTCCTACAACTGCGAAGTATCCATCGAGTTAAACCCTGAGGATGCTGGCAAAAACTATTTAATTGAATTAAAAAAGCTGGGTTTTAATCGAATCTCACTTGGCGTTCAAAGTTTAGACGATTTGGCTTTGAAATACTTAGGACGTAATCACAGAAAAAAAGATGTTATTAGCGCGATTAGTAATATACGGTTAGCTGGATTTGATAATTTAAATATTGATCTAATTTTGGATATCGCTTATCCAAAAAATTCAAATCGTTCTTTTTGGGACGTAGAAAACATATTGCTTTATAAACCTGAACATGTTTCTTTATATGAAATCAAATCAAACAGCAATGTCGTGGATGACCAAAATAATACGTGTCAATATGATGATGGTTTAAATAGATTTTTTGACTTACAACAATTGCTTTTCAGAAACGATTTCATCCAATATGAGATTAATTCGTATTCGAAAAAAAATTATGAGTGTTTACAAGGGCTGAACAACTGGAATTTTGGTGATTACCTAGGGTTAGGGGCTGGAGCTTGTACCAGAATGACGATGAATGATTGGGTCTATGTTGGTTCTAAGCCGACGCAACCTAAAGAATATATAACGCGTATTTTTAATGACAAAGATTGTCATTCGGATTGGCTGGATGCGGGAGACAGTTTCTATCTTGCTACGGAATATCTTATTTCTACAACTCGACTGAGGAGTGGGTTTAAATTATCAGAATTCAGAAAGAAGAGGTTCGCTAACGATTGGAAAATGTGGGCGTGTAAAATTGATACGGCAATGCGTAAAGGTTTGTTGCTGCAGGAGGGTGACTGGATAAGGCCGACACCCTTAGGCTTTAGATTCTTAGATGATCTGCATTTAAGTTTAATCGAATAGATATTTAAAGTAAGTAGATCACCGCCAACAAGCCGGTAGTAGACATAGTAATGGTGTAGGGTAAAGCCATCCAAACCATTCGTGCATATGATAAATTTATCACTGGAGCTAAAGCAGATGTAAGTAAAAATAAAAATGCGGCTTGTCCATTCGGTGTCGCAACACTAGGGATATTTGTCCCAGTATTGATCGCAACTGCAAGCAAATCAAAAGTCTCTCTATTTATTTGCCCATTTTCTAACGCTTGTTTCACTTCTCCAATATAAACTGTAGCTACGAAAACGTTATCGCTAATCATCGATAAAAATCCATTTGCTAGGTAAAATGCACTAGTTTGGACAGTACCTTCTAAAGTTAAAACCCACTGGATAACGGGACTGAATAAATGTTGATCGTGGATTACTGCAACAATAGCAAAAAAAACAACCAGTAGTGATGTGAATGGGAGTGCTTCTTCGAACGCATGGCCTAACTTATGTTCTTCAGTAATTCCAGTGAACGCAGTTGCAATCACTATTACGGTAAGACCTATGACTCCCACTTCAGCTAAATGAAGTCCGAGCGCAATCATCAGGAAAACTCCTGTTCCAGCTTGCACCCACAGTTTGGCTATATCTTCTTGGGTTCTCGCTTGACTTTGGGATTCATCATAATCTTCTAAAACCTTTCTTACGGAGGGTGAGAGTTGTTCACCAAAACCAAAAATTTTAAACTTTTCAAGCATGACGCATGTGAGCAGTCCAACAACTAGCACTGGCATTGATATAGGCGCCATTTTGAGAAAAAATTCGATAAATTCCCAACCTGCAATTTTAGCAATTAGCAGGTTTTGAGGTTCGCCTACGATCGTGCAGACACCACCTAAAGCGGTTCCTACCGCACCATGCATCATTAAACCTCTCAAAAAAGATTTGAAGGCCTCTAATTCCTTTTTGGTATCTTCACTGAATTGACTGTCATCTTGTTCAAGGATGTTGTGTTCTTGCTCGAACGTTTTTCCTGATGCAACTTTGTGGTAAACGCCATAAAAACCATATGCGACTGTGATAATAACCGCTGTTACTGTGAGAGCGTCCAGAAAAGCTGATAAAATTGCCGCGACCAAACTAAACAAGAAGCTTAAAATCATCTTAGAGCGAACAGACAAAATTATCTTCGTAAAGGTAAATAGTAACAATTCTTTCATAAAATAAATGCCCGCTACCATAAACATTAAAAGCATTATTACTGGAAAATTCATAAGAGTTTCATCGTAGACGCTTTTTGGAGAGGTTAAACCAAGAGCAACTGCTTCAATCGCAAGGAGGCCAACAGGCTGTAATGGGTAACATTTCAATGCCATCGCTAGACAGAAGATGAATTCTAAAATAAGAATCCAACCCACGATAAAAGGCCCATTTAATCCTGAGCCGTCACCTTCTCCGTTTACATTACCGTCACCTAATAAAAGGAGCAGAAGGGGATTTAATATTAAAAATCCTACTATGGTCCATTTAAACCAGTCAGGAGAATTTCCAAGGAAGTTTTTTATGAATGCTTGTTGTAGGTTCATCTCTGTGCTCAAAATTTGTTAATTTGATCTGTTTAAATTTGAATTAGACTCAATTATAGCATTTCCTAGACAAATATCTCCTTTATAGAACACGATTGTTTGTCCTGGGGCAACGGCACGTTGTAATTTTTCGAATTTCACCTTTAATTTGCCATTACTCAAATTATTCACCTCGCAATTCTGATCTGCTTGTCTATATCGAATTTTTGCCGCGCAATTGTAAGGAAAAGGTGGGCTTGCGCCTTTAATCCAGAAAGCATTTGATGCGACCAAGGAATCAGACATTAGGGCTAGATTATTCTCCCCTTGGGCAACGAGCAGAATATTTTTCTTTAAATCTTTATTTACAACAAACCAAGGTGAATTCACTGTATTCTTTAACCCTCCAATGCGAAGCCCTTTTCTTTGGCCAATAGTGTAAAAATGAAGACCTCTGTGCTCACCTAAGGTTTTTCCGTCAAGAGTTTGGATTTCTCCGGGATTGTCTTTGATGTAATTTTTAATAAAGTCTCGGAATGAGCGCTGTTCAATAAAACAGATCCCACTGGTGCTTTTTTTTTCAGAATTGACTAAATTATAGTGTTTCGCAATTTCTCTAACTTGCTTTTTGGTCATCTCGCCGAGAGGAAACATTGAAAATCGCAATTGTTCTTGAGTTAATCCAGAAAGAAAGTAACTTTGATCTTTTTCTAGGTCGACGCCCTTTTTTAGCAAGACTGAGGATTTGGTTTCTTCAATGTTCGCATAATGGCCTGTAGCGATTCTCTTTGCACCGATTTTCTTCGCAACATCTGCAAAGACTTGGAATTTGATTTTTTTGTTGCAAATAATATCCGGATTGGGTGTAAAACCAATGGAGTAATTTCTAATAAAATCTTCAAAAACCTCAGCCTCATATTCTTCTGTGAGGTCTACCGTATTAATATCGATTCTCAGTTTTTCGCAAATGTGAAGCGCGTCTGTAACATCATCTTCCCAGCGGCAATTTCCGCCGGGATTTTTTTCATCCCAGCTTTTCATGAACAGCGCAGAGCATTCATACCCGGCTTTTTTTAATAGAACCGCTGCTACAGCTGAATCGACTCCTCCCGACATTGCGATAACTATGGGTTTATCAGGATTATAGTTGTTAATGTCTAATTTTTTTTGGTTCATGTTGGTGAATGAAAATGTTAGGATCTAATGCGATTTTTATTAAATTAGCAAGTCAATAAAATCTGAGTATATCATCTGAAAGTATGAAACAACGCAAAATTTAACAATCTTAAAATATGAATCAGAAAAAACAGATAAAATTAGGTTTATTAGGGGCGGGAACGGTTGGTGGAGGAGTTTTAAAGGCACTAATTAAGGATAAAATAGCACTGTCTCGAAAATCTGGGAGGGATTATGAGATCACAGCCGTTTGCGTTAAAGATTTGAAGAAAGTAAGAAATATTGATTTTGGAGAGATTAATCTAACAGAAAATCCGGAAGACATAGTACAAGATGTTGATATAGACATTGTGGTCGAACTTATCGGGGGCATTGAGCCGGCTAAAACCTTGGTAGAGAAGGCTCTCAATAATAAAAAACATGTTGTTACAGCAAATAAAGCCTTGATAGCGTCCTACGGCCTTGAATTGCTCGATTTGGCGAGGAAAAAAAATAAATTATTACTTTTTGAAGGAGCTGTGGCAGGTGCTATTCCTATAATTAAATTGATGGGCGAGAGTTTTCTGGCAAATAGCATTTATCGGATTGAAGGGATTATTAATGGGACAACAAATTTTATGCTTTCTGGAATGGAAGCAAGAGGTTTAAGTCTCGAATGCGCGGTTAGTGAGGCTCAAAAAAAAGGTTTTGCTGAGGCGGATCCTACAGCAGATATTTCGGGCTTAGATGCGGCAAATAAAATATGCATATTGGCTTATCTTGCTTTTGGGACAATGATTCATCCGGACAAAATATACTGCAAAGGTATCGATGGGCTAGAGCTGCAAGACATTACATTTTCTAAACAGTTGGGATATAAGATTAAACATTTAGCGATAGCATCAAGTTATGATAATAAATTAAATTTAAGAGTTCATCCCGCTCTTTTAGCGGAGGACCATCCACTGGCAAAGATAGAAAACGAGATGAATGCTGTACTTACTTATGGAGAATTTTTTGAAAAAATTTTATGTTCTGGACCGGGAGCAGGCTCGTTTCCTACTGCTTCAGCCGTAATCGCCGATTTAATCGAAATTTTTAGACTGCTAACCATGACCTCAAATTCTGAAGATTTTCAAATTGGTTTGAAGAATCCGGTTTTTCATGATCAATCGGTTGAGTTTGATTTCGACATGCCAGCTTCGCAGTATTATCTCCGAATAACCGCCGAGGATCAGACGGGCATACTTGCTCTGATTACAAAAACCCTTGCATCTGAAGGAATAAGTGTTGAGGCAATAATACAAAGAGCAGAAAAAGATGTTTCTCAGCATGTGCCCATAGCGATCGTGACGAGTAAGTCGTCTCAGGCTGAGATAGAGCGTGTTTGTCAAAAGTTATCGAATAAGAGTGGAATTTTAGGTAAGGTTGTTAGATATCGTGTGGAAAATTAAGAAAAAGGAAAGGTATGCACCATCAGGGATTGATTCATCGGTATAGGAAATTTTTGCCGCTTAGTAAAGCTGCCAAGGTTATTACTTTATTCGAAGGACAGACGCCGCTCTTGCCCTTGGAAAATATTCCTGTTTGTAAAGAAAAAAATATAAAAATCTATGCTAAATTTGAAGGCTTAAATCCTACGGGTTCATTTAAAGATCGAGGCATGACAGTTGCGATAACACAAGCCGTATCTGAGGGTGCCCGAGCAGTAATCTGCGCCTCGACAGGGAATACGTCAGCCTCCGCTGCGGCTTTTGCAGCAAGAGCAGGAATACCATGCTTCGTCATCATACCTGCTGGAAAAATAGCCCTAGGCAAATTGGCTCAAGCAATGGCGCATGGGGCTATTGTTCTCAAAATAAACGGTAACTTTGATAGTGGGATGCAGGTTGTAAAAGAACTTGCTGATACAAGCGGTTTAGCTATAGTGAATTCTATTAATCCTTTCAGATTGCAAGGACAAAAAACGGCAGCGTTTGAAATTGTAGATCAGTTGGGTGCTGCGCCGGATTTTCATTGTTTACCTGTTGGAAACGCTGGAAATATTAGCGGTTATTGGATGGGGTATTCGGAATATACGGGGGAGAGGCTTGCAAGTACGCCGAAAGAAATGAATTACATTGTCGAAAAACAAACTGACGAAAAACCAAAAATGTTAGGTTATCAAGCGAGTGGTGCTGCTCCGTTTATAGAGAAGAAAACAATTGAAAAACCTGATACCGTTGCTACTGCTATAAGAATAGGTGCGCCACAATCTAAAATATTGGCAGAAGAAGCTTCAATAAGTTCGAAGGGTTGGTTCAGGAAGTTAACTGATGAAGAGATCTTAATTAACCAGTCAATATTGGCTAAGCATGAAGGGATATTCTGCGAGCCTGCTTCTGCAATTTCCTTCGGTGGCGCAATCGCTGACATTAAAGATGACAAAATACCAGAAGGTAGTACTGTAGTGTGCACATTGACAGGGCACGGTTTGAAAGATCCCGATATAGTATTGAAAGGCAAATCGAATAACGTGATAGAAGTTTCAAGTAGCAGAGATGCTGTGTCGGCGATAATTTCGAGTTATATCTAGAATATACTTTTAGTTTTCACAAGAGAAGCTCCCTTGCCAAAGAAAATAAAAATTTTGTACCCCAGACTTTTAGAGGATCTAGATAATACGAATCATAGTTGCCCTACACTAGAAAAAATTCTTCGTAAATCTAGAATGTTTAATAAAAAATATTACGGACACGAGGATGAAATTAGGCTCCTCTTGACCGGCTATCAGGACCCTAGTGAGGCGCCGCCGTTAGCGTCTTTGATGGCTAACTTCGATCTGGAGCACCAAATAACTACACCTATCATTAGCGCAGACCCAGTCCATCTAAGAGCAGACAAAAATAGGGTGTATCTCTTTGACAGTTCATCTTTTGCTATAAAAATCGAAGAAGCGGAGGAAATGATTTCTAGCTTAAATAATTTCTTTGAAAAAGATTCGATTGAATTTTTTCTAGGAAAAAGCCCATACCGTTGGTACTTAAAAGGGCTTGATACGTTCCCATTTAATTTGCCATCACCCTCTATGATGGCTGGATTGCCGCTAGAATATTCGGCAAATGAAATGCTTACTTGTAACAAACTTAAAACTATTTTTTCTGAAATACAAATGATCCTTTTTAGTTTGCCATTAAATAGTGTTAGAGAAAAACAAGGCCATGTTTCAATAAATAGCGTTTGGTTCTGGGGTGGTGGTCAATGGAATTTTAATTTAAAAAAAAATTCAACTGTAATAACTGATTGTGAAATACTTCAAGCTTGTTGCCAAGCTTCTTCGGTACATCTGATCAAGTTTCAGTTGAATGATTCTGAAGATAAACATTTAGAAAATATGGCGCAAAATTTGTATATTGGATTTTCAAACTTGGGAGATTCCCGTAGTGCTGCGCAAAGATTAAAATTTGTTGAATCGTTATTAGAAGAAAACCGGGAAAATAGACTTCTTAACGTTGAACTCATTACAAATCTTAAAGTTTTTAAATTTAATTATTTTTCAAAATTAAAGTTTTGGAAAACAAATAGAGCTATAAAAGATTTCGCAAAAATAAATTATTAAACTGATATGAGAGATATAAAAGTTAAAAAACGAATCGATAATGGCTTGAATCAATTAAGTTCGATTTATAAAAATGAACCTGTTATAAATTCAATTCTTTGTGGGAGAGGCGTCGCTTCTATAAATGAACTTGATCTATCGTTGAAGGGTTTGCTACAACCTGGTTTAATGGTTGGCCTCGGAGAGGCTGCGGAAGTACTCAAGCAAGCTATAACAAACAAAGAAAAAATATTAATTGTTGGCGATTATGATGTGGACGGCGCAACTAGCACAGCCCTGATGGTAAGGGTTCTGAAAAAATTTGCAGTAAAAACGGTTGATTATTTGGTACCAAATCGTTTTCAATTTGGGTATGGTTTGAGTCCGGAGTTGGTTGAATTTGCGGTCAAGCATAAAAATCCTGATTTGATAATAACGGTTGACAATGGAATCGCGAGTATAGAAGGAGTTTCTTACGCGAAAAGCTCAAAGATTAAGGTTTTAATTACAGATCACCATCTGCCAGGAGACGTTATTCCATGCGCAGATGCAATATTGAACCCCGTGCTGGATAAAAAGAATTTGGATTTTAAAAATCTCGCCGGTGTTGGAGTAGCTTTTTATCTTTTAGCGCAAACCCGAATCTTGCTTAAAGAGTTAGGATGGTTTGAGAGTAACCATCTGCCCATACCAAAATTGTCTTCCTATCTTGATTTAGTGGCTTTGGGAACTATTGCCGATCTAGTTCCATTAGATTGTAACAATAGAAGATTAGTGTTTAATGGACTGAAGATAATAAAGGAGAAAATCGGTAATCGCGGTATCTTAGCTTTAATCCATGTATCAGAAAAATCACCCTCTCTTATTAATGAATCTGATTTAGCTTTTAGTGTTGCCCCAAAAATAAATGCAGCTGGTCGACTTGCCGATATAAGTACTGGAATCGAATGTATGCTAGCTGATCAACAGTCTGAATGCGAAATGTACGCTAAGTCACTTAATCGGATTAATAACCAGAGGAAAGTGCTTCAAACAACAATTAACGACGAGGCTTTAAAAATAGCATCAAGTTTATCGAGTAAATTAAAGAACGAGGATGTGCCATTCGGTTTTTCCTTATTTAGGTCAGATTGGCATCAGGGTGTTTCGGACATAGTCGCGTCGAAAATTAAAGAGGTGTTTAATAGACCGGTAGTAGTTTTTGCAAAAGACAAAAATGGTATATTAAAAGGTAGCGCACGGTCTATAGCAGGTGTACATATTCGGGACGTCTTAAGTTATATTGACTCTAGTTGGCCGGGAATCATTAAACAGTTTGGAGGTCATGCCATGGCAGCAGGTCTCTCAATTAATGCAAACCGATTGAAAGCTTTTGGGACAAAATTCAATTTCGCCCTTAATCAATTATATAATGACGAATATTTTGATGAAATTATTTATACAGATGGTGAACTGTCTCATAAAGAATATTCGCTGAGGTTTTTGAAAAAGTTGGAGCAATTGAGGCCCTGGGGAAATGGCTTCCCGGAGCCGAAATTCGACGGTAAGTTTGATATAATTGAGATGAAAGTATTAAAGGGTGGACATATTAGAATGGAGTTAAAGCCATTTGGCTTAAAAGACACTGTAGAAGCAATTGCTTTTGGAGCAGAGAATGAGGCCTGGACAAAAAATGCAAAAAGCTTTTTGGCTGTCTTTCGGTTGCAAATAAATCGTTTCAGGAATCTTGAAAGAGTTCAACTGATAATGGATAAAGTAATACGGTTTAAATAAAAAAGTTAATGGTGATTGAGTTGAAGAATAATTTAATAACCCAAGCTGAAATTGAAACACTCAAAAGACGAATTGATGAACTAAGGGGGTTCCTTTGACTACGATAAAAAACTTATTGGGCAAGAAACAATTGAAAAAGAATTATCGGATCCGAAAGTTTGGAGTGATAGTAATAGGATAAACGAGCTAAATCAGGAATTGAATGTATTAAAAAAAACAACCGAAAAATTCAACACAGTAGCCGTAGAAACCCGAGAAATAACTGAGTTATTTGAAATTGCGCAACTTGAGGAAGATTTGGAAACATTAGAATTGCTTTCACGAGATTTTTATCTCCTTGAAAAAACTGTGGCTGCTCTTGAATTTCAAAAAATGTTTAATCGAGAAACCGACAAATTAAATGCATTCCTGGACATTCAGGCGGGGTCTGGGGGCACAGAGGCTCAGGATTGGGCAGAAATGTTACTGCGTATGTATTTGAAGTGGTCAGAAAGCAAAACATTTCAGACTGCCATCTTAGATGTGTCACATGGAGAAATAGCTGGCATTAAAAGCGCTACTATTAACATAACTGGTGACTATGCTTTTGGCTGGGCTCGTACCGAAACAGGAGTGCATCGATTGGTTCGCAAATCTCCTTTTGACTCAGGAAGTCGGCGTCATACATCTTTTGCATCTGTATTTGTTTCGCCAGAAATAAGCGAGAAAATCGAAATCGACGTAAAAAATGCTGACGTAAGAATAGATACTTATAGAGCAAGTGGTGCTGGTGGTCAGCATGTAAATAAAACAGACAGTGCAGTTCGGCTTACTCACATCCCATCTAGTGTAGTGGTTCAGTGTCAAAATCAACGCTCACAACACAAAAATAAAGAGCAAGATTTTAAGCTACTGAGAGCACTTTTATATGAGATCGAATAAAAAAAACGGCGCGATGATTTGAAAGAGGTCGAAGACAATAAAGCAGATATTGGTTGGGGCTCACAGATAAGGTCTTATGTTTTGGATCAGAGTCGCATAAAAGACTTGCGCACAGGCAAGGAGACTGGAAATACTGTAGGTGTGCTAGATGGTAACATTGACATGTTTATAGAGGCTTCGTTAAAACAAGGTTTATAGAATAGGGAAAATTAGTGGATAAAAAATTAAAGAATTTTAGCGAGAAACAAATCATAGAAAATCGCAGAAAAAAATTAGAGGATCTGAGGGCAGATGGACTAGCCTATAAAAATAGCTTTGTCCGAACCCACTCATCCGGAGAAATTTTGAAAGAGTTTGAAAACGTTTCAAATGATGAATTATTGCCAAAAAAGATTGTTTCGGTAGCAGGAAGAATAATGACAAAAAGGGTGATGGGCAAGGCTTCTTTTGCCCACATCCAAGATTCTAGTGGAAGAATTCAGATATATGTTACGAGAGGCGAGCTAAACGATGAGGGATATGCATTTTTTAAATCACACGATCTAGGCGATATTATTTGGTGCGAAGGTTATTTGTTTGTTACAAATAAAGGAGAATTGACTATCCATGTGACAGAAATGAAGCATGTGACCAAGTGTCTTAGACCGATGCCAGAAAAGTGGCATGGATTAAGTGATCAAGAATCCCGTTATCGTCAGCGTTACCTAGACCTAATTGTGAACGAGAAGGCTAAACTTACTTTCATGATGAGAACCAAAATTATTAATTTTATTAGAGGTTATTTTGAAAGCAAGGGATTTTTAGAAGTAGAAACACCGATGATGCACCCGATTGCAGGGGGAGCAAACGCAAAACCCTTTATTACGAGACATAACAGTCTGGGGATGGATTTATTTTTAAGAATTGCTCCAGAGTTATATTTAAAACGCTTAGTGATCGGTGGTTTTGAAAAAGTTTTTGAAATAAACAGAAATTTTAGAAACGAGGGGTTATCTACAAAACATAATCCTGAATTTACGATGCTAGAGTTTTATCAGTCATACTCAAACTGTAATGAACTAATGGATTTGACAGTCGATTTGTTTCATAAGTTGGTTACTTCGATTTGTGGAGACAAAAAAATTACATATCAAGGACAAGATTATGTGTTTGATAAAAGCATATTGAGGCTCTCAATGGTGGATGCGATCAAACACTATTGCTCTGTAGGAAGAGAGATAGATTTGAGAGATAAAAAAATTCTCTTGGAACTGGCGCAATCTGAGCAGATAACTTTTAATGATTCATGGGGTACTGGAAAGGCTATAAATGAAATATTTGAAAAAATAGTTGAGCCTAAACTGAATCAACCTATCTTTATCACCCAATACCCTTCTGAGGTTTCTCCTTTAGCCCGTCCTAACGATCAAGATCCCTTCTTTTGCGATAGATTTGAATTTTTTGTTGCAGGTAGAGAAATAGCAAATGGATTTTCCGAGCTGAATGATCCTGATGAGCAGGCAGAAAGATTCAAAAAACAGTCATTAGCAAAATCTGAAGGTGATATTGAAGCTATGCCTTATGACAAAGATTACGTAAAAGCTCTTGAGTACGGAATGCCTCCGACTGCTGGCCAGGGGATAGGTATTGATAGATTGGTTATGCTTCTCACAGATTCTCCCTCAATCAGGGATGTACTTCTTTTCCCTCAGTTAAAATCAATCGCAGATTAATGAGGCTAACTATACATGGCCGTAGGCAAGCATAGCGTCTGCGACTTTTACAAAACCAGCGATATTAGCACCCTTAAGGTAGTTGACCATAGAATGATCTGATTCTCTGCCGTATTCAACGCAACTTGAATGGATGTCTTTCATCATATCTTCAAGAAGTTTTGCTAAATGGTCACTGTCCCATGCTATTCGTGCACTGTTTTGACTCATCTCTAAACCAGAGACTCCGACTCCTCCTGCATTAACAGCCTTGGCGGGTCCAAATAAAATTTTATTTTCGATGAAAAATTCCACAGCGTCTTGAGAGCAAGGCATATTAGCTGCTTCGGCAACTAACATCGCACCATTTTTGGCAAGATTTTCTGCGTCTTCTGCAACGATTTCATTTTGAGTGGCAGAAGGGATTGCAATTTCTCCCGGAACTCCCCAGGGTTTTAGACCTTTATGAAACTTTATATCCGCGAATTCATCAGCTGCTTCCGAAATTCTCCCTCTTCTTTTTTCTTTCAAATTTTTTATCCATTGAATTTGCTCTTGGTTAAATCCTTTCTCGCAGATAATAAATCCGCCTGAATCAGAAAGTGTAATTGGTTTTCCGCCCAGTTCTAGGCTTTTTTCTGCGGCATGTGTTGCAACGTTTCCTGAGCCAGAGATGAGAATTCTCTTGTCAACTATGTCATTGCCTGATTCTTTGAGCATGTTATCCAAGAAAAACACTGCCCCATATCCAGTGGCTTCAGTACGCATTTTTGAGCCACCAAATTCGAGCCCTTTTCCTGTTAATACACCGACAAATTTATTATTTATCCTCTTGTACTGACCAAACATAAAACCAATTTCTCTTGCTCCAACACCAATGTCTCCCGCTGGGACATCCGTATCTTCTCCAATATGCCGTTGTAATTCGGTTGTAAAGCTTTGACAAAAGCTCATGACTTCTAAGTCGGATTTTCCCTTAGGGTTAAAGTTTGCTCCACCTTTTCCACCGCCCATGGGAAGTCCCGTTAAACTATTTTTGAAGGTCTGTTCAAAACCCAGAAATTTAAGAATACTCTGATTCACTGAGGGATGAAATCGTATCCCCCCTTTATAAGGGCCTATCGCGGAGTTAAACTGGACTCTCCAGCCTCTGTTGGTTCGAATTCTACCCTTATCGTCTGTCCAAGGAACTCTGAATGAAATAACTCGTTCTGGTTCGGCCATTCGTTCCAGAATTTGCATTTCATGGTAATGAGGTTTATCGGCGATAAATGGAAAAATGGTAGAAGCAACTTCGTAAACGGCTTGAACAAATTCTGGCTCACCAGGATTTCGTTTTTTGACTCCTTCCATGTATCTATCTAGATATTCTTTTGTTTTTTCGGGTGCTACTCCTGATTTTGACATTACTCATTTCCCCCTATATAAAAATTACATTGTTACAAATATAAGAAAAATAATCGAGCTGAATCAATATTTTGTTTCGTCTATTTTCAGGCGTAATGCATTAATATTGATAAATCCTTCAGCATCTTTTTGATTGTAAGTCCCTTGGTCATCCTCGAAAGTAGCTAAATTTGAATTATACAAGTTTTTAGACTCTGATTTTCTACCCATCACTGAAATGTTGCCTTTATAAATGTTTAATTTTACAGTTCCAGATACATCCCTCTGGGTCTCATCAATCATTTTTTGCAAAAGAACCCTTTCAGGACTCCACCAAAATCCGTTGTAAATTAATTCTGCATATTTTGGCATCAATGCATCTTTAAAATGAGCAACCTCTCGATCAATAGTAACGGATTCGATCGCTCTGTGAGCTTTTAAAAGTATGGTCCCACCCGGGGTCTCGTAGCAACCTCTTGACTTTATCCCGACAAATCTATTTTCGACAACATCAAGTCGTCCTACACCATTCGCAGCACCAATGTCGTTCAGCTTTTTAATTAGGTTTGCGGGAGAAAGCAATTCTCCGTCGACACTTATAGGATCTCCTTTCTCAAATTCTATAACGATTTGTCTAGGAGTATCGGGCGCACTTTGTGGTGAATTTGTCCATTTCCACATTTCATCCGCAGGGGCTTCCCAAGGATCTTCCAGATTTCCACCCTCATATGAAATGTGCAGAAGATTAGCGTCTGTTGAATATGGCGGTTCTTTTTTCGATCCTTCAGATAAAGGAATGTTGTATTTTTCGGCATAGTCAATTAAGTCATTCCTAGATTTAAAATCCCAAATTCTCCAGGGGGTAATTACTTTGATTTTCGGGTTTAAAGCATACGCCCCTAATTCAAACCGTACTTGATCGTTGCCCTTGCCGGTCGAACCATGTGCGATGGCTTCTGCACCCGTTTCATCTGCAATCTCAACCAGTCGTTTAGCGATTAGAGGTCGAGCAATTGATGTGCCTAATAAATATTCTCCTTCATAAATAGCATTGCATCTAAACATAGGAAATATGTAATCTCTCGCAAAGTCTTCAGTTAAATCTTCGAGAAAAATCTGATTTATTCCTAATTTTTTTGCTTTCTTTTTTATTTCCGATAAATTTTCATTTTGGCCGAGGTTTGCGGTGTAGGTAATGACTTCGCATTCATACCGATTCTGTAGCCATTTTAGAATTACGGATGTGTCCAAGCCACCGGAGTAGGCTAAAACAATTTTTTTGGGTTGCTCTGATAGTTTTGTCATTAATTTTTTACCATGATAATTCAGATATTTTGATGTTGATTTTCGTTTTTGTTTTATTATTCAGGTAATCTTTCAGACTTCAAATATTTTCTAGGCCAAATACCAAGAATGTCTAAATCTTCTTCCACCCCTAGCATTATATCCATTTTGGCAATATCTTGCTTGCTAACCCACCTAAAGGCTACATGTTCATGATTTAATTGTATTACTCCTGCTAACCAAACATATTGAAAAATGAATATTTCATAGATTCCCCCGTAGAAGCTGTCTCTAATTGGTCCTTTAGTGTTTTTTAATTCAACCCAATGCTCTGCTCCTATCTCTTCTTTCCTCTCCCTTACCGCGGCACCTAGTGGAGTTTCATTGTTTTCAATCTTTCCTGCCGGGACTCCCCACTGTAGGGAACCTAGTTCGCTGTTTTTGTGTCTCAATAACATTAATAATCTATCTTTCGCATCTAGAATAAAATTAAGTGAAAAAGATCTATTCGGTTTTTTTATTTGTTTAATCATAATTTTTTCAATTGTAGGCCATTTAATTGGGTTTAATACGTTCTCGCTTTTTTTAGAATATGAGTTTATAGTAAAGATGAAAAGAGGAAATCTCCAATGAATAGGGCATTTGTTATATCTACTGCTAGAACTCCTTTGTGCAAAAGCTGGAAAGGTTCGTTTAATCACACCCACGGAGCGACCTTGGGCGGGGTTGTAGTAAAAGAGGCAATTAAAAGAGGTAATGTTGAGCCCGACGCTATAGAAGACGTTTTATTTGGTTGTGCTTATCCAGAGGGAGCAACTGGAGAAAACATTGCTCGACAGATAGCCTTAAGAGCGGGTTTGGGTGTCCAAGTGCCAGGTATGACACTCAATCGATTTTGTTCTTCTGGATTACAAACTGTTGCAATAGCGAGTCAGAGAATAATTACAGGTGAAGGAGAGCTGTTTGCCGCTGGCGGTGTAGAATCTATCTCTTGTGTTCAAAATGAAAAGAATACTCACTTTAATACTGAGTCTTGGCTCGAAAAAAACAAACCAGAAATTTACTGGAATATGCTCCAAACAGCCGAAAAGGTTGCCGAGCGTTATAAGATAGGGCGCGAGGAACAGGACGTTTATGGTGTTCAAAGTCAAATAAGAGCGCTCGAAGCGCAACAAAGAGGAGTCTTCTCTGAAGAAATAGTTGAGGTAGAAACTACTATGAAAGTTCAGGATGCTCAAACTGGGCATCCAGAATTTAAGAAAGTAATCGTGAAGCAAGACGAGGGAATTAGGCCAGGTACTACTTATGAGGCGGTTTCAAGTATAAAACCTGCCTTGGAGAACGGTGTCATTTCTGCGGGAAACGCGAGTCAATTTTCGGATGGGGCTTCAGTTCAGATTATCGCCTCCGAGAGCTACGCGGAACGACATGGACTAGAGGCATTGGGCGAATTTAAGGGATTTGCTGTTGCTGGATGCGAACCGGATGAGATGGGGATCGGCCCTATATATGCTATTCCGAAGTTACTCAAAAAGACAGGACTATCTGTTGAGGAAGTTGATTTATGGGAGCTCAATGAAGCGTTTGCTGTACAAGTTATTTACTGCAGAGACAAACTGAAAATAGATAACGACAAACTGAATGTTAATGGTGGTTCAATTGCATTAGGACATCCATATGGAATGACTGGTAGCAGACTGGTTGGACATGCTTTACTAGAAGGTAAGCGTAGGAAATTGAAGAATGTTGTAGTAACTATGTGTATTGGAGGAGGAATGGGTGCCGCTGCTTTGTTTGAAATATTCTGATTTTATTCGACTAGGTTTGATACTAGTACTTTTTTTATTTACCACAAAGCCAGGTATAGCAAGCGAATATATTGACCTAGTGCAATGGCTTGAGGCTCCATCTAGTTCCGAGTCTGAACTGGAAGATGGGAAGTACACTCAGCAAAATTTAAGTCAATTAAGGGCCTACTTCGCCCCAGGTTATTTTGAGGAGTTAAATTTTGATGATGTGGAAATAGAAGTAAAAAAAGTGGTTAATTATCAACCCCACGAGGTTTATCTCCAAGCAACGAACAAATATCAAAAAGATGTGGTATTGCTAGAAAATAAGTTATTGTCAAACTATAAGGCAGGCAAACCGTTTTCGGATGAAAAAATTCTAGCAGCAGAACCGGAAAAAGCGGGATTAATGATAGCTTGGAATAACGTGATGCGTTGGCAATACTTTGGGTATGCCGCTGACATAACTACTACTTTTATTCGGCCAGCCGCTCCAGGTAAAAAGGGTCGGTTACTTGAAGGTATGCGTGGCTCCGGGGATGTTTTTAGGGATACGACCAATTTTTACCAGCGGGTGTATATTTCTGGTTTGTCCTCTGAATCAGAACAGAATATGTTTCGTATGCAAGTAAATGGTAGCGATCGCCTACTCTATAAAGAGTTCATAGAAGTATTCACTCCTTATGATATGGCAGGTTTAAAATTTGTAATTGAACGCCCGATTGACCAATATAAAGGGGATCAAGTTAATTCATATTTACCAACGGAACGACGGGTTAGGAGGCTTTCAGCGAAAGAAAGAGCTGACAGTTATATTGGAACTAATTGGACTCTTGATGATTTTGAGGGGTTCTCGGGCATGGTAGTAGACAACGAATGGAAACTAATAGGCGAAAAAAAGATCCTATCCATTTTGGATAGTGAACAAGAGTTCCCACTATTTAATGGGAGATTAAGCGCGATTCCCATAGATACCTGGCAGCTAAGAGACTGCTACGTGGTCGAGGCGACGCCAATCTGGAATGGTCATCCATATGGCAAAAGGGTTTTGTTTGTGGACAAAGTTTCAGGAACCATTCCCCTATCGCTTGTCTATAACCGAGACGAGAGATTATTGAAAATCTTCCAAATTGTTTATCAGCTTAGTGAAGACAGAACCGAAGTAGTCTCGTCTACTCCAAAGTGGAGAGCGTCCTCTGTTATTAATAAAATAGATAATACAGCGAACACGGGTATTGCAATTGGTCCAACTAAAACAGAAAAGATTTCTCCTTCCAAGTTCAAGCGCATATTTAGTGTTTCTAACCTTACTGAAGGACGCTGAACAATCCTTTTAAAAATCCTCATAAAACTCTAAAGTATGGCCGTCCTGATATCAGAGAGAATTTCTCCAAAGTACTTAGTGAATGTTGCTCCAGCTACGCCGTCAATTACTCTATGGTCATAAGAAAGAGTGATTGGTAATATTTGTCTTGGAATAAATCCTCCATTTTTCCATATTGGCTTAATTTTAATTGGTGAAATTCCTAAAATTGCAACTTCGTTAGGATTTATAATTGGGGTAAAAAAATTACCCGCGATTGCACCTAAATTAGATACTGTGAAGCAACCACCTTCCATTTGATTTATTTTAAGGTTTTTTGTTTTCGCTAGTTCAGCTAGTGCAGAAATTTCCTGGGCGATTTCAACCACTCCTTTTTTATCAGTATCCTTAATAACTGGGACAAGAAGTCCATCTGCAGTGTTTGTCGCAAAACCGATATTATGATATTTCTTAACTGCTATTTTGTTTCCTTCCTCAATAAGAGAGCTATTAAATCGCGGGAATTCTTGTAATGTTGTTGTTGATGCTTTGATGATAAATGCTAACAGTGTTAACTTGATATTATGTTTTTTTAAGTCTAATGCTTTTTCTTTTCTAAATCTTTCAAGCTCTGTGACATCAATTTCATCCATTTGAAAAACATGTGGTATATTAGTCCAACTACCATGTAAATTTTTTCCAGTGAGTAATTGTATTTTTGTGAGACTTCTTTCTTCAAAAGCTCCAAATTTCTGAAGCACTTTTTTATCGATTGTCTCCAGTTTAGTTTCAGATTTACTAACTTGTAATCGGGCTTTAACAAATTTTTGAATATCTTCTTTTAAGATTCTGTTCTTAGGTCCAGTCCCTTTTACCCTATTAATTTCTACACCAAGTTCCCTAGCAAATTTTCTTATTGATGGACTAGCAAATGAGGCTCTTGTTGTCTGTTCGATAATTGGCTCAAGTGTTGCTTGCTTGTTAGTATTTTGTACTGCCTCGAGTGAGTCATCTATATTTATTTGACTTTCATTTTTATTTGGTAGCTTTCCAAGCTCAGACTTATTCGGCTGCTGTTCAAGCTCAGAGGATGGTATACTTTCATTATGTTCTCGTGAAACGTCGACTTGTTCTTCAATTATTAGGGCCACTGTATCATCCTTACTCACCTTGTCACCAACCGATACCAATACTTGATCAATCCTTCCGGAAATTGGCGAGGGAAGGTCCATGGTCGCCTTGTCGCTCTCTAGTGTAATAATCGCAGCATCTTTCTTTATGGCGTCACCACTTTTAACTAGTATTTCTATTACGTCAACTTCTTCAAAGTCACCAATTTCTGGCACCTTGATTGGTTTTACCTCAACAGTTTGTTCTTCTAAGGGAATTAGTTCATCATCACGAGCGTTACTCTTATCACCAGAAATTTCCTTTTTTTCCAGTTCTAAAGTTATAAGCTCTGAGCCTTTACTTATTTTATCGCCAACACTTACGTGGACTGAAATAACCTTGCCAATTTTGTCGGATGGGACATCCATCGTAGCTTTGTCGCTTTCCAAAGTAACTATCGGAGTTTCAATGTTAATGGTTTCCCCTTCTTTCACCAAGACATCGATGACATCAACTTCTTCAAAATCACCAATGTCAGGACAGAGGATTTTATTTTCATCCATTTTTTTTCTCCTAGTCTCGAGCTGGATTAGTTTTTTGGTTCGATATTGAAAATCTTTCCATTACCTCATTGACTAAATCTATAGATGCCTCACCAGAGTCATAAAGTGCTTTAACAGCAGTAAATACTATGAAGGTGGAATTTATTTCAAAATGCTCGCGAAGTTGTTTACGAGAATCGGAACGTCCATAGCCATCGGTGCCTAAGGCATAATATTGTGAAGGTACAAATTCCCTGATTTGGTCAGCATAAGCTTTCATATAATCTGTGGCGGCTATGCATGGCCCTTTATGTCCTGTTAATTGTTTTTCTACAAAGGATTTTTTTTTCGGTGAAGCTGGATTCAATAGGTTCCATCTCGAATTTTCTAAACCCTCTTTGCGTAACTCATTAAAAGAAGTAACACTCCAAATGTTCGCAACAATCCCGTAGTCATCATCTAAAATTTTTGCTGCTTCAATCACTTCTCTCAATATTGCCCCGCTCCCCATTAATTGAATATTAGCATCGGTCTGGCTTTTAAATAAATACATACCTGACAAAATTTGTTCTTGGACATTTTCTGGCATTGGAGGGTGCGTATAATTTTCGTTCATTACTGTTATATAGAAAAAGATGTTTTCCTGATTCTGGAACATTCTTTTCATACCGCTTTGAATTATAACAGCGAGCTCGTAACCAAAAGTTGGGTCATAACTAACGCAATTTGGGATTGTGGAAGCTAAAAGATGGCTATGTCCATCTTGATGTTGCAATCCCTCACCGGCTAAGGTGGTCCTGCCAGCTGTTCCTCCAAGTAAAAATCCTCGAGCCTGCATATCTCCTGCAGCCCAGGCTAAATCACCAACCCTTTGAAACCCAAACATAGAATAAAATATATAGAATGGGATCATTGGTTTGTTATGACAAGAGTAAGATGTAGCTGCTGCTATCCAAGAGCACATTGCACCAGCTTCAGTTATTCCTTCTTCAAGTATTTGGCCCGTTTTATCCTCCCTGTAATACATTAGTTCGTCGTGGTCGACCGGCTCGTAAAGCTGCCCTTCTGCTGCATATATCCCAAGTTGTCGGAACATTCCTTCCATTCCGAAGGTCCGTGCTTCGTCTGGCACTATAGGAACAATCTTTTCCCCAATTTCCTCGTGTTTCACGAGAATGTTAAGCAACCTAACGAACATCATTGTTGTAGAAAGCGATCTTTCGCCCGAACCTTTTAGAATGGACTCAAACAAATCCAGTCTAGGCGCATCAATGTTGTAACTTTTAGTTCTTCTTTTTGGCAGAAAACCACCTAATGATGCCGTTCGCTCTTTCACGTATTTCATTTCCGGACTTTGTTCCTCGGGTTTATAGTAGGGTGCTTCTTCGATCTGTTCATCTGCAATAGGAATTTTAAATTTGTCTCTAAAGTGTTTGAGCGACTCTAAATTCATTTTCTTCTGTTGATGAGTTATATTTTTCCCCTCACCGGCATCACCCATTCCATAACCTTTCACGGTTTTGCATAGAATAACAGTTGGCTGTCCTTTATGATTAATAGCTTGATGATACGCTGCGTAAACCTTATGAGGATCGTGACCTCCTCGATTTAATCTCCATATATCTTCATCACTTAAATTTGAAACAAGTTTCTTAAGTTCATCATGTTTACCAAAGAAATGTTCTCTGACAAAAGCCCCGTCATTTGCCTTATAGGCTTGATATTCTCCGTCTACGGCTTCTTCCATTCTTTCAATAAGTTTTCCTGATGTATCCTTAGCAAATAAAGGATCCCAATATGAACCCCACACCACTTTAAGGACATTCCAACCAGCGCCTCTAAAGTCAGATTCGAGTTCTTGAATGATTTTACCATTTCCTCTAACTGGACCATCAAGCCTTTGAAGATTACAATTTATGACAAAGATTAAATTGTCAAGGTTCTCTCGTGAAGCAAGTGCTGCAGCCCCGAAAGCTTCCGGTTCATCCATTTCTCCGTCACCCATAAATGCCCATACTTTTCTATCACTACAATTTTCAAGACCTCTGTTTTGTAAATATTTCATGAATCTCGCTTGGTAGATAGCCATTATTGGGCCTAAACCCATTGATACGGTTGGAAATTGCCAAAATTCCGGCATTAACCAAGGGTGTGGATAAGAAGAAAGGCCATCCCCATTACACTCCTGACGGAAATTATCCAATTCATCTTCCGAAATAAGACCCAGTAAAAAAGCACGCGCATATACACCAGGAGCGGAATGTCCTTGAAAGAAAACTAAATCTCCATTTTTTTCATCATTAGAGCCACGCCAAAAATGATTGTATCCAACATCATAAAGGGTTGCGGCACTTGCATAACTAGCAATGTGTCCACCAAGCTCACTATTACGCCTGTTTGCTCGGACTACCATGGCAAGTGCGTTCCATCTAATAATTGAACGTATTCTGCCCTCTATAGCAGGGTCACCACTAGTATAGATTTCTTTTTCAGGCGGAATTGTATTTATATAAGCGGTTTTAGCAGAGTAGGGAATGTTTACCCCTGTTCTGCGGGCTTTGTCAACTAATTGTTCAACAAGAAAATGTGCTCTTTTGCTGCCAGAATTCTCAATAACTGCCTCTAAAGATTCGATCCACTCTCTTGTTTCTTGCGGATCTGTATCGTTCTTATTATCCAAAATTTATTTCCTTTTTAAAAAGCAAACTACTAGCAGTAGCCCTAATCGAAACAGGGATCATTATTTTTGCACGTAAAGCCGTTATCGTAAATGTATTTTACCAACTCAATCCCCGAGGCGAAGCGGTTATTGAATTCTTCGATATGCTCGCCTCTGTCAATTTCCCTAATATAACAAGATCCACGGGGCGCTTCGAAGTTACAAATAAATGTTATAGGCTCGCTTTTGTTAAAAAATGTGACAAGCTTATATTCATTTTCATCTTTTATCCAATGACTCACAAATTTTTCTTTCGCACATTGGCATGATTGAATTCTTTCGGCTAATTCGATAAATTTGGAGACCGTCATTTTAGGAATATTAGCTTCTACAATTTGGTTAGCAATACGATGATTCATGATCTCTCTTGGTAAGGTTTCCTTGTTGCTTAATTTAGGTTCAATTTGAGATTGCATTTTGCCACTGCAATTAACCAAAAAAAAGGTTATGCAATAGGTAAAAAAAATCAAACAAAATTTTTCCTTATTCATTTTTAAAAATTTTCCGCATAAAATTATGCCTTTCTTCCTCAAACCGAATTTTTGATATCATCAGGTCAAGTATTTTTTTTGTTTGGGTTTCCAATTCCGAAGATTCTTCATAATCTGCCTCTGCATAGAAGTCTATTCTATTCCCTTTCAATAACTGCGAGCAAACGGCTTGCGATTTGATGTTGTTTTTTTTATACACGGCAATAGCAAAACCTTCGTTTTTTTTTACGACGGTCATAGATGGAACATCCGTCAATCCATCTCCGATATATAGCATATTGCAAAAAGGAATGGGCCGTATTTTTTCAGGCATATATTCATTAATATTATCTAAAGTCCGCTCTAATCCTTTATTTATTCTAAAAAGAAATTGAGTCTTCGTCGTATCATTAATAACGATGGTCGGAAATTTTGCGGCTTCATGATGATCGAAGTAATATTGTGAGGCATAAATTTGCTTAAAGTTTTTTTTTATGGTTATTCCTTCAAGTATCTCCTTTAATCCAGCCGAAATAATATAGTGAAATATTTCAATTTTATTGTTTGTTTTTAATTTTACATAATTGTTGATTCGTTCGAACCATGTCGTTACTCCAGAAAAATATTTGATCTGTTGGGCTGATTTACGCAAGCTTTTCCTGCTTAAATGTTTCTTATTGGTTTCAATTTTTTCAACTAATAATCTCATATATGTCAAGATCGGATCCCCTCGGGTTTTCACGGTTTCCGCTTCAACTTCGGCCCAAAAAATTTTGGGTTCAATACCTAGTTCAGGTAGGACAGTATACTCTTGCATAGGTTGCGGAGTTAATGTCCCGTCAAAATCATAAACAATTGCAATTTTTTTTTGTAAAAATATATCTTCTGACGAATTCTTATGTTTTTTAAAGTTCATATGTTAAGTAATTTTTTTAAAATTTTGTCTCGTTCTTCTGGGGAACGCGCTAAATAGTCCCATATTTTTTCCGTATGCTCATTTTTTGGATATGACATAAAAATTGTAGTCATTTTTGCTCTTTTTGCGCCTTCCACTCCAATGAGAGAGTCTTCCACAACGATACACTGATGTGGATTGCATTTCATAGAATTCGCAGCCTTTACAAAAATATCGGGAAATGGCTTTCCGTTTTCTACCATATCTCCACCTATTACTCGACCTTGCGGGATATTTAGATCGGCGAGTTTAAGTGATTGCAGTGCCTTATCTCTTGGGGTTGAGGTAGCAACACTTATTTTAACTTTTTCCCACGCCAGCTGTTCAAGAAGTGCTTTTATACCAGGCATAGTATCTATCCCGTTATGATCGAGATGTTCTTGCCATTCTGATTGAAAACGATTCTTAAAAGTTGTTATAGGGAAATCGGTACCGAATTCATGAAGAATAGCAAGCTCTATTTTTTGCACTGGCATCCCTTTCCATGCTGAATAAGTGTTTGCGGTAAGTTCAATGCCAAATTCAGCAAAAACCTTCATAGCAATTTTTTCAAAAATCGTTTCGCTGTCAATTAATGTGCCGTCTAAATCAAAGATGACTCCGTTTTTTTTATTCATGGCAATTTTTTTATGAGTAGTTGGACGAGCTTAGAGGGGGAGCTCTCCAAAATTATATGTGGGCTATATTCTTTTCTTATAAACTTACTTCTTTTTAGGTGGGCTAGTAGATCCAAAAAAGGCGTGAAGAAATCTTCGACATTTAAAAGTCCCATTGGTTTATTACTTCTGTTTAGTTGATGTGTAGCAAGTATTTCAAATATCTCATCAAATGTTCCAATACCTCCCGGCATGGCAATAAAAAAATCTGCTTCATCTAACATTAGTTTTTTTCTTTCTCCTAAATTTTCGGTAAAAACATGCTGAGCGCCCGAATCATTTTTAATTATATCTTTCAGAAAAAGGGGTAGTATTCCTTTTATATCGCGCCTACCTTCTGAGTATTTTGAAGCAAGGGAGCCCATTAATCCTTCGCTACCACCACCATAAATTAATTTGATTTCTGACTTGTCCAAAATGCTCCCTAGTTCTTGGGCTGATTTTTGGTATTTAGGAGATGCGCCATAGCTCGAGCCACAAAATACACAAGCAGTCAATTGTTTAAACTTTTTCATTCAATAAGCCAGCCAAACCGTTAGATTTGATTTTACTTCCCAATTATTATTATCTTTAGTCAAGGCTACGAATTTACCCGTTCCACACTTGGCACCGCAGTGATGTTCTAGCAAAAGTAATGCTTCATCTTTAGTTTTATTGTAGCCGATCTGAGAAATTGCGATAAATCCATCATAATCTTGGTATCTCTGAGAAAATATTTCCCAGTTCTCTTTAGCGGTTTTTTCAGAAAATAAAGTATCAAGATTTTTAGAAGTAAGAAAGCTGATATCCTCTTGTGAAGAGATTTTAAATCTAATTTTTGTGCTTCCCTTATTTTTTAATCTCCAATCCTCAACACATTCTGATGTTATTCCTATTTCTAATGATATCTTTTCAGTTAGCTTTTCGTCCGTAGCTGAAAAATGATCTAGTAAAGAGTCTTCCAGAATTAAAACTTTATTTGATTGGGAAGGTAGTCCGTGTTTTAGTGCTGCGGAATAAACTTGAGTATCATTATCAAATGTTCGAGGCGTGGCTGTTCCTTCCCTTCCTACTGCTAAAGCTGTTAGCAGTAGGAGGAGGTAGTATAAAACAAAATTTGTCTTCAATTTACTTTTTTTCATTTTTTTTTAACCCGTTGATTTTGTTAACTTACAAAAAATAGCTCATTTAATTTGCTAAGGTTCGGACACTTTGGTAGCTGTTTTATTTCTTGATATATTTCTTGTGCTCTTGATTGGCCAATTATGTCTTCACTATTATCGAAGTATTTTTCCATGATAAACCGGGTTGTAATTGGATTTTTTATAGTTCCTCGATTATATCTAATTTTCTTCTCGAAAGAACGTCCATTTTTATCAAGAATTTTTAACCATCCAGAAAAGTAATTTGGATATTCCGAATCGAATGTTCTTTCGTAGGTTACTTTTTTTGATATTTCTATAAAGTTTTGGTCGTTTAGTGCCTCAGGCCTGAGGTGGGCAAGAGAAAATTTTCCGTTTACAAGAATAGATGCAACAATATACGGAACGCTGAACTGTGCTTCATATTGATTTTGTGGGACCTGTTTCTTTTCTAAAGGATCACAGACTAGAGATACCTGATCAGGATGTATATAGGCGATAATTTTTTTAATGTTATTAACTGAAAAGTTTTTTTCCTTAGATAATTTTAATGCGCAATCAGCAAATGCATGATTAAAATGACAAGCTGGGTATGGTTTGATGGCGTTTTCAAGTATTTTCCAGTCGCTTCCTAGGCCAGAAAAAACTTTTTCGATATTTTTTTTATCCCTACCCATTATTGTTCTGAATAGTCCAAACTTTCCCTCGAATGCTAATTTAGGCCCAATAAATCCATTCTTGGCTAAGTTTGCGGCGAGAACACCACCTTGTCCTGCCCACCCCGGGTGGAGACGTTTGTTCCACGCACCCTCATCAATAAACTGCATGTTACCCGAAGCAAGACTAAGTGCGATCCCGATCGCATTTTCCGTTTCGTCCACTTTACAATCTTTAAGGTAGCAAGCACTAACGGTGCATCCAAATATCCCTATAATTCCGGTGGGGTGATATCCTTTTGCTTGGAGCTCACCATCTCCAAGCATCCCAAGTCGAGCAGCTATTTCATAACCAAGAATATAGGCTCGTAAGGTATCTAATCCACTTTTTTCTTTTGTAACTCCAAGCGCATAGCAAGTGGGCCACAGACTTGCGGTGCAGTGAGTGACCGAAGCGACATGTGTGTCATCAAAATCCAATCCGTGTATTAATGCTGAGTTCGCGAGAATTGAATCCCTCAATGAAAGTTTGATCTTTTGGCCGAAAATTGAGATATCACCAGATTCGCTAAATTCACGGAGAGTTTTTATAATTATGTTGGAAAAGTTGTAATTTTTTGCCGCTATTCCTACTCCTGTCCCATCAACTATTGCCTCAATGGCCTTATCGATCACAACTTTAGGGATTGGCATAGCCTTGAAGTCACTGCAGAAAGAAGCTATTTTTTTTGATAAGAGCATTATTTTAGTTTACGGAAAATAAGTTTTATAGCAACCATGGTCGATTTAAATCTGAGAACCACTAAGATCAAAATTGTAAAAAGATATTCTATTTTTTTCATATTTTGTATTTTTAGCGCAAAAACTCCGTTTGCTTTTGAGTCAAGCCGTATAAAAAACCTGGCTGACCGAATGGAGGAATCATTGTTAGAGGAGTCTAGTTTGCCAAGGATCAGTGAGCTATCAGAATTTATAACTGAACAAGAAGCTTACTTAGTGCAACGAGCTTACGTTAAAAGGCAAAAAAAACGTTCTACTTTAGGCTATAAAGGAGCTTTTTTTAATATCGAATCTAGGCAAAAGTTCAAAATTAATCGACCATTATCAGGTATCCTTCTCTCAGGTTGTGTGTTTAATGATGGTCAGATAATAAGTTTAGATAATTATCCTGGGTTGAGACTGGAAATCGAACTTGGTTTTCGATTGAGGCAATCAATAAAATCGTCTTTGAGTAAATCTTTCGAAATGGAACCTGGTTGGTTTGAGTTGATCCCTGTTATTGAAATGCCACAAATTTTTTTCGAGTCGCTTAAAGGAATCAGAGGAGTTGATTTGATTGCTGCCAATGTTGCAGCTTCCTGTTGGTTAGAAGGACCGCCTATTTTGGAATTTGATTTTTCTAAACTGGACAGGTTGGAGATTCAGATGTTCCTCAATGGGAATTCGATCGAGAAGGTTTATGGTAATCAAGTAGGTGGGCAGAAAAATGCGTTATCTTGGTTAATTTCACATTTGTTGTCTTTGGGGATGACTTTGGAGAAAGGCGATATTTTGCTGACAGGCAAGCTAGGCCGAATTCATCCACCAACAAAAGGACAATATGTCGTCAAATTTGGTTCTCTGAGCAGGTTAAGCTTTTCAATAACCGAATAGTTTTAGTGCAAGCCTTTTCTCTGGACTATGATTGCCGCGATTTCTTCGATGGAAATTGTTGAAGTATCAAGAAAATTTAGTTTTTCATTTCTAAAAATATTCTCTGCTAAATCTATTTCTTTTTTACATGTATCTAAAGTCGCATATGCCCCATGGGGCCTCCTTTCTTTTCGAATCCGGCTCAGTTGTTCTGGCTCGATTGTAAGACCAAAAAGTTTAGTGCGGTTATTTTTTAATACGTTCGGTATTTCATCTCTCACAAAATCATCGCTTGTCAGCGGATAGTTAGCGGCTTTTAGTGAGTAGTGCATTGCAAGATATAAACAGGTCGGTGTTTTACCACACCTGGAGACTCCTACCAAGATTATATCAGCTTCATGGAAGTTGTTCGTGCTAAGCCCATCATCGTGATTTAAAGTAAAATTAAGAGCGTTCAACCGGGACTCATATGCGCCTGTATCTTGGATGCCATGCATTTTACCTGCCGTTCGTGATGATTTGCAGTCAAAAGCATCTTCAAGTGGGGCGATGAATGTGCCAAAAAAATCAAAAATAAAAGGAGAACAATTTGATATCACTTTTAGAATAGCTGGATCGGTAATAGTGCTAAAGATTATAGGTGCGGGTGACGCCTTTTGGGCGCTGTCTTTAATTTTTTTAACAGCCCTTTGAGCAGAGGACTGGTCAGATACAAACGGTATAAACGTCCTTTCGAATTTTATTTCAGGAAATTGGGTGAGTAGACTATTACCTAGGGTCTCTGCAGTAATACCGGTTCTGTCAGATATAAAAAATACCTGTCGCTTTTGTTTGGTCATTCAATAAAACTATAAATCATTATTTGGTTTTAATTAAATTTGATTATACTATGGCCAAGAATAAAAAAATATCAGAAGGTTATTTCATGATGAAGAATCAATATATACGCAAACTAGATGAGGTGAGTATATCTGACATCGGGTTGGTTGGTGGAAAAAACGCTTCAATTGGAGAGATGATTCAAAACCTCTCGGCTGCGAATGTCCGCGTTCCAGGTGGTTTTGCGGTAACTTCCGCTGCTTTTGATTTTTTCTTAAAGGAAAACAATCTTGAGGAAACAATTAATGACCAAATCGATAAGCTTAATGTTGAGGATGTAGAGCAACTGAAAAAATGCGGAAGTTATATTAGAAATTTAATCCTGAATAGTCCGATTCCAAAAATATTGGAAAACTCGATTGAGCAGGCTTACAACGAGATGTCGGAGAGGATTAGCGGTGAATTTTCTGTGGCAGTAAGGTCGTCAGCAACCGCCGAGGACCTACCAGATGCATCTTTTGCTGGTCAACAAGAGACTTATTTAAATGTCAACGGTTTAAAAAATATAAAAGAAAGAGTCAAGGCCGTTTTCTCTTCGCTTTTTAATGACAGAGCAATTTCATATAGAGCCCACCAAGGTTTTTATAGCCGAAATGTTTCCATCTCAGTTGGAGTACAGCAGATGGTAAGAAGTGACTTAGCAGCAAGTGGGGTAATGTTTACACTCGATACTGAATCTGGTTATCGAGATGTAGTTTTTATAACTTCAAGTTACGGTTTGGGAGAACAGGTGGTGCAAGGAGCTGTTAATCCAGACGAGTTTTATGTATGTAAAAAAGCATTAAAAAGAGGCGATAAATCTACTTTAATGAAATCTGTCGGAACGAAAGAAACTTCCATGATATTTTCAGATAAAAATAAAGCTGATGGAAATGTTGATGTTACCGTTTTGAATGTGCCTATCGAAAAGAGAAGTATTTTTAGCATATCAGATGATGAAGTTGAAGAGTTGGCAAACCTAGCTATCTCGATTGAAAATCATTACGGACGACCAATGGATATTGAATGGGCAAAAGATGGTAAGGATGAAAAACTTTATATTGTGCAAGCTCGCCCCGAAACGGTACAAAGCAACAAAGAGAGCTTAAGCTTAGAAAACTATGTTTTGGAGGAAGACGGAGAAGTAATCTCAGAAGGAAGAAGTATTGGGAGCAAAATAGGTTCTGGCAAAGCCTTGATAATACCTTCTGCTAAAGATATGGATAGTCTAAAAAAAGGAGATATTCTCGTTACTGATATGACTGATCCTGATTGGGAGCCTGTGATGAAAAGGGCTTCTGCGATTGTTACCAATAGAGGTGGGCGTACTTGTCATGCTGCCATAATTGCTAGGGAATTAGGGGTTCCTGCAATTGTCGGATGCGGTGATGCCACTCAAAAAATTGAATCAGGAACTGAAGTTACTGTAGATTGTTCTCAGGGAGATACGGGACGAGTCCTAAAAGGCCTTTTGAAGTATACCAAGTCTAATACAGAATTAGCCGAGATGCCGGAAATAAAAACTAAGTTAATGTTAAATGTTGGTAATCCAGAAAGGGCTTTCTCCTTTGCCCGGCTGCCGAATAGCGGTGTAGGATTAGCTAGACTCGAATTTATAATTAATCAATTTATTGGTATTCATCCTAAAGCTTTACTTAATTTTGAAGATTTAGATGGAAATCTGAAGACAGCTATCGCTGATAAAATCAAAGCGTACAAAGGTCCTAAAGAATATTTTGTCAAAAGACTTGCTGAAGGTATTTCGACTATTGCAGCGGCTTTCGATCCAAAACCAGTGATAGTGAGGCTTTCAGATTTCAAATCTAATGAATATTCTAATTTGCTCGGGGGGTCGATGTATGAACCACGCGAAGAGAATCCGATGATCGGTTTTAGAGGTGCTTCCCGCTATGTTTCAAACAGTTTTCGCCCTTGTTTTGATATGGAATGCGAAGCAATTAAGTACGTTCGTGGGGAAATGGGATTAAAAAATCTTGAAATTATGGTTCCGTTTGTAAGAACGGTGAATGAAGCTGCTGAAGTGATAGAGTTGTTGAAAGTCAATGGCTTAGAAAGAGGTGTTGATGATTTGAAAATCATCATGATGTGCGAATTGCCTTCAAATGCTATCCTAGCTGGCCAGTTTTTAGAATATTTTGATGGATTTTCAATTGGCTCGAATGATATGACGCAGCTAGCTCTTGGACTGGATCGTGATTCAGAACTGATATCTCATTTGTTCGATGAGAGAGATGCCGCTGTTAAAATGTTGATGAAGCTATCAATTGATGCTTGCAGGAAAGAAAAAAAATACGTTGGTATCTGCGGCCAAGCCCCGTCAGATCACTCGGATCTAGCAGCGTGGTTGCTAAATAAAGAAATATCAAGTATTTCACTTAATCCTGACACTGTGATACCTACGTGGCTTGATTTAGCAAAGTATTGATTATAATTTTTTAATCTGTATGAGTTATGTACATTGAGAGGTCAATCGCACTAATGTGTTTAGTAATAGCCCCAACAGAAATGTAGTCGACCCCGAGTGTTGTCAATTCTGGAATGTTTTCAGCGTTTATGTTTCCCGAAATCTCGATTTTTGCTTTGTTGTTGATTATTTTGATTGCTTTTAAAATTTCTGTCGTTGAGAAATTATCTAGCAGTACTATGTCTGCGCCTGCCTTGATTACGCGTTTTAATTGGTTTAAGTCTTCAACTTCAATTTCAATTAATTTGTTCGGAAAACGTTCTTTCATTTTAGAGAGTGTTTCCTCTACGGAGCCAACTGCTGCAATATGATTCTCTTTAATTAGGATTTCATCGTAGAGACCGAGCCTATGGTTTTTCCCTCCCCCACATGCAACTGCGTATTTTTGCGCTAATCGTAGGCCTGGAATTGTTTTACGGGTATCTAGAATTTTTGTAGGACTATTTGACAATAATTTGACTATCTGAAATGTTCGTGTAGCAGTCCCTGAAAGGGTTTGGATAAAATTAAGGGCTGTTCGCTCTCCGGCTAAAATAGCCCAGATAGGCCCGTCAATCTCACATAATATTTTTTTATTTTTTAGTTTGTCTCCGTCAACGACTTCCCAGCGAATGTTAATGTCCTCGCTTAAGTTTTCAAAAACTTTTTCGAACCATAATCGGCCGCAAAATATTGCGTCTTCTTTGGCGATAACACTTGCTTTGCCAGTTTTGCAGCGGTCGACTATCGAGCTGGTTAAATCTATAGAATTAAAATTGCTCGAGTGTTTTAAAGATGCTCGAAAATCAGCACCTAAATCTTCGGTTAAGGCTTCATTAACGTTACGCAAAATTTCGTTTTCCAAGTTTGGGAATTCAGTTTGAAACAGATTTTTCATTAATTTTTTGTTGTTTTAGAGATAACTTAAAGACGATAGGGCTAAGAAGAAGTATTGCAAAAAGATTTGGAGCTGCCATTAGCCCATTAAAGATATCTGCTAACTGCCAGATCAAATCAAACTGTATTACAGAACCAAAGAAAACGGCGATAACCCAAAGTATACGAAACCAAATAATACTTTTTTGACCAAATAAAAATTCGGTACATTTCTCTCCGTAATAGCTCCATCCTAGAATAGTAGTGAATGCAAAAATGCTAATCGCACATGTTAGTATGAGCTCCCCAGTTGCGCCGAAATGATAAAAAAAAGCACTGGTAGAAATTAATGCACCATTTCCTTCGGATAAATCTAGCCCGGCTAGAAGCAAGACTAATGATGTTAACGTGCAAACTATAATGGTATCAATGAACGTTCCAAGCATCGCTATCGACCCCTGTTTTACTGGGTCCTTTGCACTCGAGGCGCCGTGGGCAATCGCAGCACTCCCAAGTCCTGCTTCATTTGAAAAAATCCCTCGAGCGAAGCCCCATCGAATAGCGAGCCAAATGCCAGCCCCAGAACCTGAAGCAACACTGAAAGCTTCTTTAAGTATTATCTCCAATATTCCGGGTATGGCGTGAATATTTTTTAAGATAACAAATGAACAAAGGATTATATATATTATAATCATTAAGGGAACTTATTTTGAAGCAATGTAACCAATTCTTTTTACTCCACCAAGAATGACAAGTCCGACGACGAAACTAATCAAGATTCCTATAAATCCAGTTGGCAAAAAAATAACATTATTAAGGGTTGACGTAATTGCATTGGCTTGAACTGTATTCCCAATTCCGAAAGACGCTATCATGCCAAAAAATGCAAAAATATAAGCTAACCAAGTCCAACGACTGCTAAGACCGTTCTTGATGTAGTACATGGGCCCACCAATTTTTGCACCGTCTTTACTAATTTCGCTATACATAATTGCTAAGAAAGCTTCGCAATATTTTGTCGACATGCCAAGTATCGCTATTACCCACATCCAAAAAATAGTTCCCGGGCCTCCCAGAGTAATCGCAGTGGCGACACCAATTATATTTCCTGTTCCTACAGTAGCGGCTTGTGCGGTCATTAGTGCTTGAAAGGGGGTCAAGTTATTTTTGGTAGAGTCTTCTTTTTGAGCTAAAAAAACAATAGCATTTTTTAGATTAAAAATTGTAAAGCCCCTAAGTCCTATGGTCAGATATAGACCGGTAAAGCCAAGAATTGGAATTAAGAAAAATTCGCTCCATATAAGGTTACTAATGTTAGCGATGTTCAAATTTTTGCCTTTATTTATATATTCGAGATGAATTCAGGTTGTTTTATACAACCATCACGTTACAATTGTAAAATATCAGTTAGTTGAATCGCAACATGAATTTCTAGGAACGTGGCGATGACGCTGTAAAAATCTAAAACATCGGGGAGTAAAATTTCAATGAACCAAAATTTCGTTAGTTCACCTTTTGTCGAAGATTTTAAACGCGGTATGCTACATGACCCTAAGACTATACCTCCTAAATATTTTTATGATGATGTAGGATCGAGGTTGTTTGATCAGATATGTGACCTCCCTGAATATTATCCAACGCGAGTTGAGTCTGCTTTACTTTCTGAAATTTCAATCGAATTGATTGATTTTGTAAAACCTAATTGTATTACTGAGTTGGGTAGCGGCGCGTCTAGAAAAACAAACCATTTATTCGATGCTTGTGAAAAACTAAACTATGGTAAATACTATGAGCCAGTTGATGTTTGTGAGGAGATGCTTAGCCGGTCATCAGTTAGGCTGGAGAAAAAGTATGATTGGTTATCCATCAACCCAATTGTGGGTGATTATACCCAAAATATAAAATTAAGCGCAAAAAAAAACCAACGAAAGCTCTTTATTTTTCTTGGTGGTACTATCGGTAATTTTGAGGCGTCTTTAGCGGTAGAATTTTTACGCAAACTTAAGAACCAAATGGGTCATAATGACTATCTGCTCATCGGAGCGGATAGAGTAAAGCGTCCGGATTTATTACACGCCGCTTACAATGATGCAGCGGGTTTTACAGCGAAATTTAATCTTAATGTTTTGTCTGTCTTCAATAAGGAACTAAAAACGCAGTTTGTCATTGATAACTTCCACCACTATGCTTTTTATAATCCAATAGAATCCCAAGTTGAGATGCACTTGGTGAGTTCCGCGGAGCAATGTGTAGAAGTAGATACACTTAATGAAAAAATCTTTTTTAATCAAGGAGAATCTATCCTAACTGAAATCAGCAGAAAATTTACAAAAAAAAGTTTCGAAAAGTTACTCAGAAAATCCGGTTTCCAAGTTGATAAACATTTTGAGAGTGACAAACTAAAATTTTCGTTAGTATTAGCCCATCCGTTAAACCAGTGAAAAAAAAATTTTTTAATCCCGGTTGGCTGCCGAATGTAAATAGAATTTTTTCAGAGAACTTCAACAGACGTCCTGACAGTACGGACGTCAGTATGATAGTGATTCACAGCATCAGTTTGCCCCCGGGCAGATATGGCGGTAATTTTGTTTTAAAATTTTTTACCAATTGCTTGGATTTTGACTCTGATCCTTATTTTGATAGCTTAAGAAATTTAAAAGTATCCCCTCATATTTTTATAGATCGGAAAGGTACAATTACACAATTTGTAAATCTAAATGATCGTGCTTGGCACGCCGGTAAATCGATTTGGAAAGATCGTCGAGATTGCAATAATTTTTCAATCGGAATCGAACTTGAGGGTGCGGAAACTTCGTCTTTTGAGAATGAACAATATGAAGCTCTTTTGGAGGTGATCGAAGGGATAAAAACTTGTAAAACAAATGGAACTCGGAATTTCGATATCGTTGGACATTCCGATATCGCTCCTGGGCGAAAATCGGATCCCGGGCCGTTTTTTTTATGGGATAAGATAGGTTAATATAATTTGCACAAATATTTTTTTGGGAAATTATTCGGCCAGTAGATTTTGAACTTCAACAAGTTTTTTTTGTTTGTTTGAAATGACCAGTATGATATTTGAACTCTCCCAATCACCTAGGACTGTTCTCGAAA
>JAYYOR010000024.1:0-14798 GCA_036130055.1 Pseudomonadota bacterium
GTTTCTTTTTTTTATACAAGAAAGAATTAATACAATCCCACGACTAATCACTCATTTTCTGGTTCAAGATACTGTTGATTTGTCGGGTTTTCAAACTTTGTAAACTCACCTCTAAATTGAAGGAATCGCTTACCAATCGGCCCATTTCGGTGCTTGCCAATAATAATCTCGGCCATACCTTTATCGGTGGTTTCTTCGTTGTAAACCTCATCCCGATATATAAACATTATGAGGTCAGCATCTTGTTCTATTGCCCCGGATTCTCTTAAATCGGACATTACTGGCCTTTTATCTTGGCGTTGCTCTACTGTTCGATTTAATTGTGATAAGGCAACCACCGGGCACTCAATCTCCCTTGCCATAGCTTTTAAATTACGGGAGATTTCCGCGATTTCAGTCGCTCGATTCTCTGGGCTACCGCTTATTTGCATTAATTGCAAGTAATCCACTATAACAAGACCGATATCTTTTTCTCTTTTCAAACGACGGCAACGTGCCTTCAGTTCATTTGGATTTAAGGCTGCTGTATCGTCTATAAACATTTTTACGTCTTGCTCTTGAAATAGTTGCACACTGCTACTCAATCGATGCCAATCCTCTGGA
This sequence comes from Pseudomonadota bacterium, assembly GCA_036130055.1. GTDB lineage: Bacteria > Pseudomonadota > Gammaproteobacteria > TMED69. The sequence continues at coordinate 604 of JAYYOR010000024.1, forward strand.
CTTATTTGTCCTGTGCGTATATCAGTTTGACTAATTCTTGAAAGAGACGATAACATTCTCAAAGCTATCTGCTCTTTCGGCATTTCCATACTAAAAATTGCAACTGAGATATCTTTTTTTATAGCCGCATGTTGAGCTATATCCATTGCAAACGCAGTTTTTCCCATAGAAGGTCTTCCAGCCACTATTATCAAATCAGAGGGCTGTAATCCAGAAGTCATGTCATCTAGAGAATAAAAACCCGTAGGTACACCGGTGGTTCCCCCATCGCCTTCTGCAATCTCATGGACCTTTTCTAAGGTTGCACTCATAAGTTCGTCAATTGCGACAAATGTTTTTTTACCCCTGCTCTCTTTTTCTCCAATCTTAAATACTAAGGACTCAGCTTGCCCGATAAGGTCCTCATAAGAGGTACCATCCGTATTGAAAACACTCTCTGTGATAGTAGCTGAAGCAGAAATAAGTTCTCGTAAAATTGACTTTTCTCTTACCACTTTGCAATATGCAACAATGTTAGCTGCGCTTGGCGTATTGTCTACCAAGGTCGTTAGATAAGCTATACCACCTACTTTCTCTAAAATATCCCTTGCCCGTAACCACTCTGCTAAGGTTACTACGTCAAATGGACTATTTGATTGTGCCAAGTTTTGCATGGCAATATATATTTCTGAATGATCTTTCCGATAGAAATCCTCAGAGCTTACCAACTCTACTGTTTCATACCAAACTTCATTTTGAAGCATCAATCCCCCAAGAACGGATTGCTCCGCCTCTATGGAATGAGGAGGAACTTTTAAATTCTCTAGATTATCGTTAGTAATTGAGGTTGCCAACTTGGTGTTTTTCCAAACTAATCCTGAGTAGCATCTGATTCATCAATAACTGAAACTTCAAGAGTAACAGTAACATCTGGATGCAAGCGAATCCCGACGGCGTGTGTGCCTATAGTACGAAGGGGACCGTCTGCGAGTAGAACCTCTTTTTTCTCCACTTCAATCGAGTGCTGTTTTATCGCACTACAAATGTCTTGAGTACCAACTGAACCAAAAAGTTTACCTTCTTCGCCAACACGGGCTTTAACAGAAAGTTTTAGCTCCGAAAGTAACTCACCTTTTTTTACAGCCTTGGCTTTTGAGGCCTCCATCTTCTCAATTAATTTTGCTTTCTGCTCCTCAACCACAGCTAGATTTTCCTTGGTTGCCAGTACTGCTTTCCCTTTAGGCAAAAGATAATTTCTACCGAAGCCAGCTTTTACCGTTACGCTGTCGCCCAGATCTCCTAACTTAGCGATTCTTTCCAATAATATAATTTGCATTGTTTTCCTCTATTAAACTAATCAGGTTAATAATATATGATCCTATCTCTAATAGTTTACTCGTTTTAAATACCGGCGTCGTTCCTAAGACTAATAAAACTATCTAAGATTCCTGCTACTATTATGAATAAGCCGACAAACTGAGGCAATAAGAATAGTAGAAAATATAGGGCCGAAAACCAGCCGGTTGCTACTTGTTTTTCTCTTCCCGTTGAATGGATCACTGATATGCCTTGGAAAAAATATAACCCCATTATTAGAACCGATATATCACCAAAAATACCAAATTGCTCATTAGGCAGTATATTGGAAACATTTAATAATAAATAAATTAACAGTAAAAAGGCGAAGCTTCTTGGAATTTTTAATAAAAAATATTCCTTTGAAAAGCCTCCAGGATTATATAATTTCGATTGGTACCATCGGGAAAGTATTAATGAACCTGTAAAGAATAACTGCATTAATACAATTGACCACAAGTGAACCTGGCCGCTGATTACTTCAAGCTCGGCATCAGATAGGTTCAAGTTATTCACTCGAAGTTTGTCAAAAAAGTTTTTTACCAATCCCAACCAGAACATGTCGACATTATCAACCGAAAGACGGAATACACTTAAATACAAGAAAATAATTGCGGTAACAAGGGAGAGGGAATAAAAGAAATTCCTATAATTCTTATGTATAATGGCCGCCAATGCGACTGGCAACCACAATCCCAAAGCCAACACAAAAAAAGACAGTCCAAACGCAAACAGAAACGAAAAGAAAGCAACAATAACTAAGGAACCAACCACCATTTTCACGACTTCTTTCGTGTCGCAACAAAGTGCCACAAAAGCGACCATAGAGGTAGTTAAAAATAAAAACGGCCTGAATATCAATCCTAAAAGAAAGCTAATTGCGATCGGAATTGGAGATAAATAAGGGCGTCGTTCGATAATGAAACGTACGGCGCTTTGCATATTGATCCGCGACCTTAGTGGCCGTCGCAATAGGGTAAAAGCGCTAAAAATCTAGCTCTTTTCACTGCAACTGATAATTGTCTCTGGTATTTTGGTTTAGTGCCTGAAATTCTACTAGGAACGATTTTACCATTTTCAGTTAACGAACCTTTAATTAGGTTTAAATCTTTGTAATCAATTTCAAGTATGCCTTCCGCCGTAAATTTACAATATCTTTTTCTTCGTTGGAATTTTGCCATCACTAATCCTCCAAAGCTTCGATTTTTTCAGGATTTTCGACTAGTTCATCTGTCTTTTTTTTATCAGAACTTTCAGATGACTCGAGAATACCCACATCCTCTTTTGCTTTAAATTCATATTTTTTCTCTTTGGCAGCAATATCTTCAATCGTTTTCAACATAATTGAAGGCTCAGCCATGGCATTTTTCCGCTTAATAACTAAATGTCTAAGGATGGCATCATTAAACTTAAAAGCTTCCACAATTTCGTTTAATGGGTCTAAAGTGCATTCTACATTTATCAAATGGTAATGGGCCTTATGGATTTTTTCGATAGGATAAGCGAGAAGCCGACGCCCCCAATCCTCATGCCTATGAACTATTCCACCAGATTCTTCAATAATTTTCTTATAGCGTTCTATCATCTCGACTGATTGTTCACTCTGGTCAGGATGAACTAACACGACAATCTCGTAGTGTCTCATTTTCTTCTCCTTATGGATAATGTTTCCAACGTTGCTATTGATAAACAAGGATGCCTTAGTTTGTCTCAATTTTTCCTATATAGCAAATCAAATTCTCTGTCGGTTAGCCTCAAACAACATAATGCCGGCAGCAGTTGCAATATTTAAAGAGGAAATTGCTCCTTTCATCGGTAAAGATACCAATTTATCACAATTCTTACGTATTATAGATTTTAATCCAGTTCCCTCATTACCCATCACCAAAGCCACCGAGCAATTGAAATCATTGTCATAAAAAGAATCATTAGATGCGCTATCAGCACCAAATATCCAAATTCCGTACTTTTTCAGTTCAGCTAGAGCAATTGAAATATTCGGAACCCGTACCATTCTTACACTATCGATTGCACCACTTGAAGCTTTTGCTAAGGTCGCCCCAAATAACGCACTGTTTCTTTTAGGGAACATCACTGCGGTGACCCCGGCGCATTCTGCAACTCTTAAACATGCTCCAAAGTTTCTGGGATCCTGAATCCTGTCCAACACCAACAGTAATTCGTTGTTACCCTTGTCTAAAGAATTTAAGAAAGGCTCTAGATTTTCAAATTTTGGCTGTTTTCTTCGAAGAACAATTCCATTATGCGATTCAGAACCGTAGATTTTAGTCAGCGTATGACGACCCTCCTCATGAATCGTAATGCCTAGAGTCTCGATTAGAGCTATGGTTTTCGAACTGAGTTTACTGTAATCGCCATTAGCTATCCAAACCTCTATACATAACTCAGGATTAAATCTAAGGCAATGAGTGCAAGAGTGCACACCTCCAATAATAAAATTATCAGCCATCATTACAACCTCTATTTTAATTTAAAAAAAATTTTTCTCATTCTCATATCCACTTCAGTTAAAACAAGCCTCAAATAAGTTCCTGTTTCTAGGTGAGAAGAACTCATATATTTCGACTTTTGTTTTTTTGATCTCAAAACAAAGCCTTCCACCATATGAGAAAATACTTGTACCACAATCCCGTCATCTGTGAGATTTGTAACAAAACCTTCAAACTCTTCACCAATTTTTGTGCTCAAAAATTCAGCTTTAAGATATTGCATCTCTTCTCTAGTGGCCTCTTCCGCCCTTCTTTCAGAGCGCGAAATCATTGAACATATGGGCGCAAGCCAAGACTCATTCCCGAGCTCATCGCCGCTGATCCTTGCTTTAAGTATTCTATGCACGATTAAATCGCAATATCGCCTGATGGGAGAAGTAAAATGTGTGTAAGAATCAAGAGATAAGCCAAAGTGATTGGACTCCGATGCAGAATAAAATGCAAGACTTTGAGTCCTTTTGACCATCAAAGAGTAATAGTGCCGTTTTTCAGAATCATAAGTCTTTTCAAGAATCATATTACAAAGCTTCCGAGCATTTCCAGCAAAAGCGTCTTCCCTAAAGCTTAATTTTAATGCTTCTTGGTTTAATTGGAGTAATTTATCTGACTCGGGTTCAGGGTGATGCCTAAAAATAGCGGTTTGTTTTTCTTTTTTTAAAAAGGTTGCCACTGCAATATTTGCACATATCATACATTCCTCGACAACTCCCTGTGATTCTTTCTTTTCTTGATGGTTAATAGAAGACAACCCCCCTGAATCATTGAACGTATAGTTTGCCTCTACATTGTCGATAGCAAGCGCAAATCGTGCCTTTCTCTTCTCCAAAAGAAGCTTATAAAGTTTTCTTTGAAATCGTAAATTATCAAGTGTCTGAACGCTGAGAGAGCTTTCATTACTATCATAAAATCTTTGGACTTGCTCATAGGTTAATCTAGCTTTGGAACAAATAACGCCCTCATAAAATTCTTTCGAAACTAAATTACCATCTAAATCTAACTTGCAATGCACTATAATTACCAATCGATCGACATTGGGTTTTAGTGAACAAAGATTATTTGATAGGGTCTCTGGCAACATCGGTAAAACAAAAGAAGAAAAATATACTGACGTCCCGCGATACATTGCCTCCTCATCAATCCGTGTATTCGGTTTTACAAACTCTGCTACATCCGCTATCGCAACATATAAATCAAAATAACCGTCATTTTTTTCAACAAGAATAGCATCGTCATAATCCTTCGCGTCTTCGCCGTCTATAGTGACAAAAGGATATGCACGCATATCCTTTCTGGTTGATATCACTTCCGGGGAAATTGTTTCCTTAAAAAGCTTAGTTTCCTGAATTACATCTTCAGACCAGGAATCCGGCAATTCATAATTTCTTATCGTCAGGTCTACGAAGTTTGTCCGGTTAGCTTTTTCTTGTAAAATAGATAAAAACTTTAAGGAATTGATTAAAAATCCATCACTGTCTCTCTGTATTTCACACTCAATTATCGAGCTGGTAGTAAAATTTAAATGTTCCGGAATTCTAACAGAAAAATAGTTTGTTATTATATCTTGAATCGGCTCAAAAATATTTATACCGCCATTTTTTGAAACTCTACCCAGTATTTTTCTTTTACCTGGTTCTATTACCTTAATTATTTTTCCGAAGTATTTATCTTTCTTTTTTCTCCGGATACGTTTAAGAAGCACTAAATCTCCATGTAGTACTTTTCGTGCCTCCTTTTCAGGTACAAAAATATCTGGCTCGCGACCTTCCGATAATAGAAACGCAAAGCCCCTCCGATTTGCTGAAATTCTCCCTTCTCTTAGATGGGTATCTTTATTCATATTAAAATTTGACTAACTTTAATTTTGCAGTTAGCCTTCTTTGTTATACGCCGGGATGGCGGAATTGGTAGACGCGCTTGCTTCAGGTGCAAGTGAAGGTAACTTCGTGGAGGTTCGAGTCCTCTTCTCGGCAAAAACTTTGCGCAAAAAGAATTTTTTTGATTTTTAATAATCGTTTTTCTAAAACAGAACCCAATTATCTTGTGTATTTTATTAGGATCGGAAAATAAAAATTTTTGAAAAGATATCTTTAAAATAAAATTTTTAAATCGGAGAAATGTATGATTCATCTACTACTCTAAATTTATTGCAAGTTCATCAAAATCAAAATCAATTTCATAAAACTCTTTTTTTTCTCCGAGTTTAATGAAAGTTTTGAACGGTTTTTGTAATTTAATAAGAACAATTTTTGACGAAGTAGTAGCGGTCAGAATAACGATTTTTTTTTGAATATCCTCTCTGGCATTAAGTTGGCCTAGTAAAGTTTCAGAAACAACTTGTTTTACGAGTTTTATAGCCTTGAGGTTTATAACAAATTTGTTAATTTTAGTTGAATCGACAAGTGTCTTACTTTGGGCATGGAACCACTGATTATTTTTTTTTTCAAAGACAAGTGAGCCCGAATGATCTTGTATTTCAATCTGTTGCAAATCTTGCAATTCAATCTCTTCAAGAAAGGATTCGGCATCATTGATAAATTTTATTTTTTTTTCATCTAAATTATGATGAATTAAAAAAATCAATTGAACAAGTAAAGTTGCAAACAAAATATTTCGAAGTTTTTTACTCACCAATCTTCTCCTTAGAGGGCTCGCTTAACCCTAGAATATTCTTGGAAAATTTTCTGTCATAAAAAATTCTAGCAATGAACCATATTAGGAACACAAGTAAAAGACCGAGACCATAAGTTGCAAATTCAACATAAATCATAGAATCAATAGACAAAGAGGGTAATGTTTCAACAAACTGATTTCTCCCTCTTATTTTTAGCAAATCTATATCTGTTAAATTCCAGTCAATTAGATTTTCAATCAAATCTAAAGATTTTGTGTATCTCGAACCAATAGATGACGATAATAGGTTTACCACAGGATCTGATACGAAATTATTCGAAGAAATTATAGTAAGGTGAGGATTTAAGTTAGAACTTAAGAGAATTTTTTTATCATCGGAGGCTATTTTCTTTTCTAAGTCCCGCCTATCTTGTTCTGGTAGTTTGTTGAAGTAGGATTTGAAGGGCCCACTGACTATAACACCCATATTCGAAGGTTCTTTTTTAATTTGAGTATCAAATCCTGAATCAGGATACTTCTGAAAATCTGGCTGTATACTTTTTGATTTTGAAATCCATGACTGGTTAGATGAACTCAAAAAAAATCGACTATCGTCTTCCGTATTTGTACCAGATATAATTATAGGTGATGCCCAGGTAATGGTGGCTTGATCTAATCCTTGATTTATATCTTGCGAGCTTTCGAGGACATCTTGTCTTATATCAACAAAAAAAGGATAGTCAATTAATCGCGTCTCTCTAATTGTATATCCACCCAGATCTCTATCCACCGGAACTGGGAATGCACTATTTTTTTTATCTAGGACTAATGCTTCTTTGATTTCGATTCCATTATGAAGCAACCAATTTTTTAGACCACTTTCATATGGAATGATTGATAAATTATCATCTTCAGAAGAGATATCGAAAGGTGCAGTAAATATAATTACACCTCCCCCTTTCATAAGAAATTGATCAATGGCAAAAATCATGTCAGACGATAATTTCTTTGGCGCTACTAACAAAAGCACATCAACAGCATCTTCGACGGTACTACTCGAATTATCCAGTTCTGAAATTAAATACGATTCCTCAAGGCGACTTCTTAATTGAAAAAATTGGGACGAAAGAGAGTTTAACTCCGAATCCATATTAGAACCAGTTATAAGACCGATTGTCTTTTGACCAATATTTAGACGTTTCTTGAGTACTTCATCAACAATTCGATCAATGTCTTTATCGATCATTTTTAGAGACAATGGAATATCGACATGCTTATCACCCACACTCGCAGACAAATAAAACCATACCCGGCTAGGGTTGGTCGGGTCGTAAATCAATGGTTGATAACCGTATCTACTGAACAATTCCTGTTTAAACGATTCATCTTCTTTTCCAGGGTCAATAATTTTAAACTCATACTTTTTATCGTCGTCTTTGCTTTTATTAAGAAAGAAATCTATCATTCTCATTTTAAGGTCTTTTAGTTGGTTGGGAAGACTAGCATCTTCAGAAAAATAACCCGTTACCATAATTGGTTTGTCAACTAATTCTGCAATATTTTTTGAACTTTGATGCCTTTCAATCACATTCCGAATCGCTTTTGAAATGTCATATTCAGGGTTTCTCAAGTAAACAGAAATATCATCTTCGCTCATTGCTTTTACCTGTATCAAGTCTTCGAATGACAAAACCTCATATTGATTTTCAATTTTTATCAGCAGGTTAAAGTAAGAATTTACAACTGACGCCTGATATCTATCTGCAAATTGAAAGGGGGTAGGATTAATCGAGTACTTCTCATTCGCCTCTCTTTCAAGCTCTGGAAAATTAATCGGATCAAAGAACTCGACAATCACCTTTCCGTCGCCAATTATTTTATACTCTTCAAGTAAATCTTCTATTCTGGGCACCAGAGGTGCTAATAACGGGTGCGTAACTTCACTAAAATAACCTCGGACAAGTATCGGCCGGTTTGCCTTTTTTATATAGTTTCTGCTTGCATCAGAAAGGGAATAATACTTATCTTCCGTCAGGTCGAACCTAAAAAATGCTAATGAAGAAGTTATAGCAAAAGAAGCGAGCAAATTGAGGACAATCAAGAAACCTATTTGATTCGATTCTGCAAATATCTTCTGTCTCCATTTTAATTTTGCAAATCTATATTGAGATTTATTTAATGCAATAAATGTAATTTGTAAAAATACTATTGTAAAAATTAGGTAATAGAGCAAATCGGCAATATCAATAACACCCCTACTGATAGAAGTGAAATGCGTCAATGGAGAAATCATTGCTAAATATGACCCTGCTTGGCCTAGTAGAGTGTTAATGGAGTCGACACCAACTGCGTAAAAACTTGCAAGAACAGTAAGAGAAAAAAGCAAGCTGGTTATCTGTCTTTTAAATAAAATACTAGCCCATAATCCAAAAGCGATATATGACATTCCTACTAAAACACTCGCAAGATAACCACACAGAATTACAAACCAATCAAGGTGGCCAATGAAACTTAAAAGCAGCGGAACAATAATCGTCGTCGCGATTGCGATAGAGCTCACAAAGGTACATGCAAAAAATTTCCCGATAATCAACCAAAAATTTGCGGTGCTAGATGTGAGAAGTAGCTCTATGGTTCCGCTTCTTCTCTCCTCAGTCCACATTTTCATAGTAATGGCGCTCGATAAAAAAATAAGGTAAAGAGGCATTGACTCAAATAGAGGACGCACATCCATAATATTTCTCGAAAAAAATTGCTCGATCCAAAAAAAATTGAAAATAATCACGCCTAAGAAGGTGCCAAAAAAAATAAGGCAAGAAGAACTCCTAAGAAACAGATTCAATTCTTTCTCACAGATAGCGTATGCTCTACGCACGAGTATTCTCCCTTTCTTCTGTTGGCTTGTTAAAAATTAATTCCAAACCTCTCTGATCAGGGCTAATCTCGTATATCTCTGCTCCTGACTGAACCGTCTGTCTGACAATTGTTGCAATTTCTTGATCAAGGTCATTGCCTGATTTAATGGTAATTAATATTTGTTTTTTTTTCTTAGATGGATTCTTTGTTTCCACATTCTCAATAACGGCGCTGTTGTCAAAAAAAGATAACAATGTTTGTGGTAGTTTATTAACTATTAAATTTATTTTTCGAGTGCTAGTAAATTCATCCATTTCTTGATCGAGTATTTTTTTTCCTGAGTCCAGAACCACCACTCTATCACACAGTGCTTCTACCTCATTTAAAATATGTGTTGATACAAGCACGGCAATTTTTGCAGTTTTTAGGTCTCTTATTAGATTACGAATTTGTATTACCTGACTTGGATCCAAGCCGTTCGTAGGTTCATCCAGAATTAATATCCTTGGCTGATGAATCAGGGCTTGGGCTATCCCTACCCTTTGCTTGAATCCTTTAGACAATTCAAATACAGAGACACCTAACTTAGCTTCAAGTCCTGTCTTATTAACCGCTTCAGATAAAAATCTCAGCCTCTCTTTCTTTGGGACGCCTCGAATATCAGCAACAAATAGTAGATAATCCAAGACTGACATTTCGTCATAAATAACATTATTTTCTGGAAGATAACCAATTTTTCTTTGGATGAAGTTATTGTTTCCCTGCCAGAGCTCGTCTCCGTCTAAATAAACCTTCCCAACAGTAGGATGCATAAATCCAGTGAGTACCCGCATCAATGTGCTTTTTCCTGCTCCATTTTTTCCAAGCAAGCCTACTATCTCACCAGAAAAGATATCAATAGAGACATCTTTTAAAGCCCTAAAATCAGCATAGTCATGTGTAATAGAGTAAGCCCTCAACATATTATCAGTCCCCAAATACTAAAGTGAAGTAGCAATACATTATTGAATTGCGTGAAATATTGATATTCTAAAACCAAAAATATTCTACAAGCAATATTTTCCAGAAACTTTCATAAAAAAACTCTACAATAATCACTAGCCTCAAATTTTTAAAGGAAACTTGTTGATGGTAAAAAAAATAGAAATTCGTCCTATCGAAAATAAACGTGACCTCCAGAGTTTTCTTAAAGTAACAGATTATGTGTACAGTGAATCGGATAATTGGTGCAAGCCTATAAACATAGAGAGACGTATTGCCCTCTCGAAAAATCAGCCAATATTTGAACATCTAATCTGGTCAGGATGGGTAGGGTATATCGATGGTATTCCATCTGGAAGAATTACAGCTCAAATAGACAATCTTTTTAAAGGAGATGGTGAATCTAAAACAGGATTTATCGGTTTTTTTGAAGCAGTTGACAACGCCCTCCTAATTAGGAAATTATTTTCCGCTGCAGAAGCGTGGCTAGAAAAACGGTCTGTCAAAAAGGTAGTAGGACCATTCAGCTTTAACATAAATCAAGAGGTTGGCCTTCTGTTAGAGGGTTTTGACACACCACCATATATAATGATGCCCAATGGAAAAAAATATTACAAAACTGCTTTTGAAAAAAACGGATATGCAAAATCAATGGACACTTATAGTTTTGATATAGCCGCTAAATTCGAGCCACCACCTTTAATGCAGAAATTAATCAAAAAATTGCCAGACGACTTGCAAGTCAGGGCCTTAGACAAAAAAAGAGTCAAAGAGGAACTTTCGGTTCTCTGCGACATATTTAATGATGCCTGGAGCGATAACTGGGGTTTCATTCCGTTTACGCATAGAGAGTTCCAACATTTGGGGAGTGAGATGCTAAAAATTATCCCTACAAACTTCATTCAAATTGCGGAATTAGATAGGAAGCCAGTAGCTTTCATCGCACTCATTCCGAATATAAATCCTATTATTCATTCACTTAATGGGAAATTATTACCTTTCGGATGGTTGAAACTTCTGCTCAATCTTAAATGGAAGTATCCTTCTCAAGCAAGAATCCCGTTGATGGGTGTAAGGAAAAAATACCATGATACAAAATTAGGTCCGGGACTCGCATTGAAAGTTGTAGATTCACTAAGAAAACCTGGTATATCTAAAGGTGTCGAAACTGTTGAAATGTCGTGGATTCTTGAAAACAATAGCGCTATGCGGAACATAATAAAAATTCTTGGCGGCGTGAGAACAAAAACCTATCGTATTTTTGAAAAGAATTTAGTAAAAGACGATGAAATTATATAATACACAAATATCGGCAATCGTACTTGCCGGCGAACGCCCTGAAAGGCATTCAGCAGATGAAAAATTTGGACCGTTTACTCCCGTAGGTGGAAAATGCGCAATAGACTATGTATTAGAAACGATCCAGGGTTCGAATATAATTAATAACGTAATTGTTGTGGCAGATAAAAGCAAAGAACAATTAATTTTAAATAATGTCAAAGAAAAGAAAAAAATAAAAATTATCGAGCCCGAAGTGGGGCCGAGCCTAAGCGCATACAAAGCCTTCGATCATTTAAATACTCCTTGCTTATTAACATCAGGTGATCACCCGTTATTAAAACAAAAAACAGTCGAATTTTTTTTCAAGAAATCTCAAGAAGAGGAGATTGATTTAACGATTGGTTTAGTTCCACATAAACTCCTTTTAGATAATAACATAATCGGAAAAAGAACATTGTACAAGTTTCGAGATGGTCACTTTTGTGGAGCAAATTTATTTTTCTTTAAGACAAGTAAAGCAAGAAAAATCCTTCACTTATGGAACAAAATTGAAGGGGCCAGGAAAAAACCTTGGAAAATAATCAATTATTTTGGAATAATCTATTTGATAACCTATCTTTTAGGACTGTTAAGTAGTGTCGATGCGCAAAAACATCTTAGTCGAAAAGCCGGTCTAAGAATTAAGTTTATAAAACTGAATTGCTTTGAGGCGGCAATTGATCTCGATTCCTCAAAAGATTATTCACTCATAAAGAAACTAATTCGGGGGGATCTAAAATGACGCCATATATTAGAAATTTGATCCATCAATCTGGAAAAAGGCTACTTCGATATTTTGGCGAATTCCAAGCTAAACATTCACTATTGCCATGCACACCTTTCTTAGAAAACCGTCATTTTCAGTGCGCAAATATATTAGAAAAGAATTGGAAGAAAATTTACGAAGAATTTGACCAAGTATGGAGTCAGCCCACTGACATACCTTCGTTTCACCAAATATCTCCCGACCAAAAAAGAATTTCAAAAGGAAATAAATGGAAAACGTTTGCTTTATTTATCTTTGGTAACAAAGTCGAAGAAAATTGCCAACAATGTCCTGAAACTACAAATATTTTACATAGTATCGACGGACTACAAAATGCCTGGTTTTCAATTCTAGCCCCTGGCTACAAAATTCCACCACACAAGGGACCGACACGAGCGCTGATTCGCTGTCACTTAGGATTACTGATCCCTTCTGACAAACATGCTTGTTGGATTCGAGTAGGCCAGGAGAGAAAGTATTGGGAAGAGGGAAGTTGTATGTTTTTCGACGACACTTTTGAACACGAAGTTGAAAATAATACTGCCGAATATCGCGCGGTATTATTCATTGACTTAGATAGACCGATGGATGCTGTAGGAAAAGTTTTTAACAAACTGCTTCTCTCTATTGTAAAATCGAGCCATTATGTAAAAGATCCCTTGAAAAATTTGAGTATTTGGAACGCTAAACTTCGAAAAAAGTAGAATAGATAAATTTTTTAAGGATTGGCTTCTTAAGAAAAGCAATTACTGCACTGTTGGTATTCATCTGTCAGAAACGAATTTAATTCTCGATCCTTTGGTTTTAGCTCCACGTGTTTTTAAATCGTAGAAAATTTTTTCCGCTGCCAAAATTTTTGAATTTGATTCATAGCGCGCTTTCCCAACTAACTCTAATTTATTGTTTCTAAGATCTAAAATTAATTGCTCAGCAGAGCCTAACGATTCACCAAATTGACTATGAATATCTGTTTTGATTATCGCTGGATTTCCATTAATGATTATCTCATCGGAATTATCTATCGCACCTTTCAAAATTCCAAAATCCCCACTAATTTGCCATTCATCTCCAAAAATAGAAACTTTTCCTTTAAAAATCAATTTTTCATCTGGTTTTTTTACTACTGAATCAGCTTTTATTCGAATTTCGTTTGCGCCATGCTCTTTTTTTGCCTCAACCGCGCACGCATCTAAAATGTCGAGGTTAAGTCCAAAAAAGAGAATAATCGCAAACCATTTAAAGGTTTTATCGATATTGAAAAAGGAGTAGAATTTCAATGTCATAATTAAAGTTAATTCATTGTACCTATGACTCAAATCATTGATAAATATATCATAAAAGAAATCCTAAAAAATTTCTTTATATGTCATGCCTGTATGAGTCTCCTTTTCTTTTTATACTCTATAACAGCTTTTCTTGGAACCTCAGGAAGTGAAATCATAACATTTCTTGACTGCCTGATAGTATCTTTGATTAAAACTATAATTTCCTTTGGCGTGCTGATTCCACTTTCATTCTATTTTTCAATTTTTCTAGCCTTCGGTCACTTCAATCATACTAATGAGTTAGTTGCAATGGTCAGTCTTTCCTACTCTAAAAAAAGATTCTACTCAATAGTTATGACTCTAGGACTTTTGATATTGTTCATTACATCTATCGAAACTTTATCAATTAGACCGCTAGCCTACGCTAAACTGTACGAAATTAAAAAAGACATAAGTAATAGGTGGGAATTTGAGAAACTAAGGTCAGAGCAATTCTATATATCTGAAGACGGGGGTGAGGTAATCTTTCTAGAGAAATCGAAGGGAAATATC
>JAYYOR010000025.1:0-20045 GCA_036130055.1 Pseudomonadota bacterium
GAAAGATATTTAAGTGGTATCGAACTATTTCATGACAGAACCCGGCTTACATTTAGACCATGGGTTAAGTTAGGGTTAGGAATCGATACCAATATAAATGGCGCAACCAATGAAAAAACGTTATTTATTCCTTCGCTACCAAATATTCCATTTGCATTAGGTGGTACCGAGAATAGCTCAATACTAAATCTAGGAGCGGGGCTGAGCGTGTCTAAACCTCTTAGTAAAGAAAAAGGAACAAGCCTATTCAGCAGTGTGGAGTTAAATGACAGGATTACCTTAGAGCACAACGAATTCAGAGGCACCATGATATCCGGGCGTGCGGGAGCAAGAATCCAGAAACAAAAATATAATTTATCAGTAGCGGCAGATTCAAGTGCTTTTAAGATACAAGGGAGCGGAGCTACAGCGGGGGACAGGCTTTCCGCTGGCTTGACGAGCGAATTTCAATATGCTGTAACAGAAAATGATCAAATCAGCACGTTCCTTCAAGCAAGTCTGGTCAGATATCCAGAGCAGAGTATTCGTGATGTAGATAAATACATGTCTGGAATTACCTACGGACATTTGTTTTCAAAGATAAACTTTACCCCAGTTCTAATTTCAAGTATTTTTGGTGGGGTAGAAAATGAACGAGCAAACTCAAGAGCAGACCATTTTGGACGAAATATGTTTGGTTCAAAAATTGGGTTGGGATTACAACTTAGTAAAAAGCAAACTGTATCCGCAGCACTTACTTACCAGAGGAGCTTATATACCTCAGCCGATCCCACATTTTTAGTGCATCGCCGAGATACTTTTTTTGATTTCAATCTTACTTATCGATATCAAGTAAACAAAAACCTAAGCATCACGCCGACCGCAATTTATAATAAGATTTCATCTAACATTTTGTTGAATGACTTTGATAGATTCGAATTTATGGTAACAGCGAGATTCGATATATGAAATTTCTAACCGACCTATGGTATCAATTGTTCTTCTTAACGATATTATTTATCAGCATCGATTTATATGCAGTTGCCGGTAAAGTGGTTTACTCTTATGGTGATGTTCAAGCTATATCAAATCTCGGAGAGACCAGGCCTCTGGTAAGGGGCGGGACTGTAGACCAAGGAGATGCAATTAACACGAACAATGGTCGCATTCAAATTCGATTCTCAGATGGAGGATTTGTAGCTCTGCAACCGGGTACAATTTACCGGCTTGATGAATATGAATTCCAAGGCGTCACAGATGGTAATGAAAAAAGTTCATTCTATCTTGTTGAAGGAGGAATAAGACTCGTCACCGGTCTTATAGGAAGAAAAAATAAAGAAACCTTCAAATTATCCACTCCAGTTGCCACAATTGGTATTAGAGGAACATCAGGAAAAGTGGTCCACACTGAAGCTACCGGAACGTTGCTTGCGGGTTATGGAGGTATTTGGGATTTAACATCAGGTTCTTTCAGCGGACCAGTTGAGCCGGGCCAAGCCTATAGTTGCAATGGACTTAGTTGTGCAGAAGTAACTGGATTCGGACAAAGACAGGAGGCAAGCGCAGAGACGGAGGAAGAGGAAGAGGAAGAAGAAAAAGAGGAAGAAGAACAAGAGGAGGAAGAACAAGAGGAAGAAGAACAAGTAGCAGAAGACAAAAATGAAGAACAAGAGGAGAAACAGCAAGTAGCAGAAGACAAAAATGAAGCGCAAGAGGAGAAACAGCAAGTAGCAGAAGAGAGAGATGAAAGAATAGCAGAAGAGAGAGATGAGCAAGTCACCGAAAACAAAAGACCGCAAACTAAGCCACAAAACGAAGGAAAATTCGGTAACGTGGAAGACGCAGGAGAACCAGAAGGTTTCTATGAAACGGTAACACAAGACGGCCCGCAAACTATCCCAGGTGAAGAAGGAGAAATATCCTTTTTCCAGGCAAATATAGAACAAAACTCAGAAAGCCTAGCCGATGAAGGAGAAGGAATAAGATTCAAAGCCGGTGAACAGAGAAATGAGAGCGGAGTCAATACGTTTTTTGCCTCCCCAAGCGGAGTAAATGCTATCTCCCAGCAATCCCTCGGCAGTGCATTTACGGTGACTAGGACAGTGGATCTTACCACACGTCAAGATTTTCCTATCGCTGCGGCAGGAGGAAACGCAACAATTTTCACTAGTAACGGCGAAATGTTCGCTGGAAGCGATCGTGATACAACTGGGCAACAAACGTCCCTTTTCTTTTCAGATTTAAGTTTAATAGAAGCGTCGACTGGTTTGATATCCGACTCAATACAGTCAAGAAATGTTCAACAAATTTTAGATAGTCTTACTCGTGATGAACGCTCTGCACTCGCCGGCACTCCTGCAAGAGTCCATGATACCAACACCATAGATTCAATAACCTTTGGACGATTTATCAACGGTTTTGCTTTGGCCGCGACCATCGATGAAACGAGCGGGGTTATCCGTAGGGGTTTAATTTCATTAGATGGTAATAAAAGCCTTCATTTTATCTTTAGTAATTCTTTGGCGACAATTCCAACATCTCAACTAGTGAGGTACGATCTGTCAGGCGCCTCAAATTCGACTAGTGGCAGTTCAGTCGGAAGCGGTATTACCTCAGGTTCAATAAAATTTGACTTTGGATTAGGCTATGGAGCTCTCGATGCATCTTTATCCCATGATGGAACAATCCATACGCTCTTCGGAGACTTTTTGCTAATCGATAAAATATTTACAGGTGGTAGCGGACTTGCAATTAATTCTGCTGGCAACCACCATGAGGCTCGTTTCGAAGGCTTCTTTTCTGGAAGTAGTAATAATCTGCCTCAGGGTATTGGCTTAAGTTACGGGATACTTACTCAAGACCCAATTTTAGGTACTGCAACCTTTTCACAAGGCGCCGTTGGTTCTTCGAATTTAACAAATTCAAGTTCGATAGCCGATTTTGGTTTTGTTGGTACTGCTTTTGCTGGTATTACCAGTACCGGGGTAACTATAGCAGATTCCTACCTCTTTGAATCGGTAAGTGTTGATTCTGCGACCACAACCGGAAACTTAGTTACAGCTTTTTCAACGTCTAGTCCAGGTGATAGATGCGCCAGCACTTGCACCTTCGATAGAGGCACGTCAAACGTTACATTAGATAGTACAGGTCCAAGTCCATTTGACCATTTCGATATCATCACGGGTGGAGCGCAGATCGCTAATACACCACTTCGATCTAATTGGGGTCGTTTTTCGGGAAACTATACTTTAACTCAAGACGGGATCACCAGTCCTACCGGAACCGCCCACACAATCGCGTTTAGAAATATAACTCCGGTTGGCGCAAATCTACCATCATTTTTAGCTGGAACAACAGCAACTTACGACACAAAGACTGGTGGTACGCAGTTTACTCATATTTATACGGACGCAGGCGTTGTTCAATCGGAAATACTATCAACCGGCACTAACCTTCAAGCGACTATCGACTTCGGAGCGGGCACAGTATCCGTTGCTTTTAACGGAAGCTTTTCGCTAAACAATGGCACAGCAGGTTCATGGCAACTTGCCGGAAGCTCAGCTAACAATTTTGGCGCAACGGCATTCACGAATATAGCATTAACGGGAACCGTAACTAGCTCAGGGATTTCGGGGTCAAACGGGGTTAATTGCAGCGTCAATTGCAATATAGGAGGAGTAACAGACACTGTATTGGTCGGTCAGTTCGCTGAAGGATTTGGTGGTGCAGTAAGTGCGGATACCGCGCCAACAAATACCAATCAACCATTGTTTACCGTATCTGGCACTTACTTACTTGAGCAATCATCGACATTCTCCAGCACCATTACCGAGTAACAGAGGTTTTTAATCATGGATTTTAAGTTTTCCGACGATCAAGAAATGATAAGGCATACTGCAAAACGTTTTTCTGAAGAAGAAATCCTCCCCGTTTCTAGAGACCTTGAGAATCCCGAAAACCGAGAAATATTTTTCGATATTCTTAGAAAATTAGCTGAATTAGGGTTTATGGGTATGAATGTAAGTGAAAAATTTGGGGGAAGCAACGCAGGAGTCATAGCATTTAGTCTCGCGGTGACAGAGGTAGCACGCTCTTGCGCTTCCGTAGCAGTGGCAATGTCAGTAAATAATTTAGTAGCCGAAGTTCTTCAATTAGTTGGAAATAGTCAACACAAAGAAAAACATATTCCTTCATTGTGTGCAGGAAAGTATCTGAGCGGAGCGTTTTGCCTATCTGAAGCTGAAGCTGGATCCGACCCGTCCAGCATGGAAACACATGCAGAAAAAAATGACTCAGCTTGGATAATCAACGGAGAAAAAATGTGGATATCAAATGCTGATTGCGCTGGCGTTTTTGTTGTCTGGGCCAAAACACAGAAAAATGCGCCAAAAGGACAAGGTATATCATGTTTTCTTGTTGAAAAAGATAATCTTGGAGTTCAGGTCGGGAAAAGCGAAAAAAAAATGGGCCAGATTGCATCAAGCACTAACACAGTTTATTTTAATAATTGCATGGTAAAAAACGACGCATTATTAGGTCAGGAAAACAAAGGTTATAGTATTGCAATGAAGGAGCTAGTTGGGGGCAGAATTGGAATAGCATCACTTGCCTTAGGGATCGGGCAAGCAGCGCTAGAATATGCAACTAAATATATTACTGAAAGGAAACAGTTCGGAGAGCCAATTGCCAATTTTCAGGGTCCCCAATTTTATATAGCAGAGCGATTCACCGAAATGGAAGCCGCAAAACTTTTAACTCTGAAGGCTGCGTGGGAAAAAGAAAATTCAATTGATTACACAAAAAGTGCATCAATGGCAAAATTTTATGCCACCGAATGGGCAAATCGAGCATGTTACACCGCACTTCAATTAATGGGAGGAATCGGTTATACAGAAGATTCTCCGATAGAAAAAATGTCGAGAGATGCAAGGGTTACAACAATCTACGAAGGGACTAGCGAAATTCAAAAGATTATCATCGCTAAAGAAATAATCAAATCATTAAATTATTAAGCCACTTACGTCAACTGATGTCTAATCAACTTTTTATCGATTTTACCAACTGCAGTTTTAGGAATCGACGGCCAAATGATAACTTTTTTTGGAGTTTTGTAACCGCCAAGCTTCGGTTTAATTACTGATAAAATGTCCTCTTCAAGAAGAGTGCTATTTTCCTCTAACCTAACAACCGCGGTAACCGACTCTCCCCATTTTTCATCTGGCAAACCAACCACTGCACACTCAAGCACTCCTGCTATTTCAAGAATAGGTTCTTCTATCTCGGTTGCAAAAACATTAAACCCACCAGTGATGATCATATCCTTTTTTCGATCAATAATATAAAGATAATTGTCCTCATCAAGATAACCAATATCTCCTGTATGGTGCCACCCAAAAGTTCTCACCTCGTTTGTGGCCTCAGCCTTTTTAAAATATCCAGGAGTCACTAAAGGCCCTCTAACGCAAATTTCTCCTTTTTCATAAATTGATTTTCTAGAGCCAGAATCATCTAATATTGCAACTTCGGTACAGCTTGTCACTTTTCCACAACTCGAAAGCCGATTTGGCTTCTCTCCTTTTATAGCCTGCGCAATGTCGTTACTCGGCAGCATTGATATCAACATGGGAGCCTCCGCCTGACCATAACATTGCGAAATGACAGGTCCAAAAACCTCAACACCTTGCTTTAACTTAGCCGTTGCCACCGGAGCTGCTGCAATCAATATTTGCCTCAGTGAAGAAGTGTCAAAATTATTATCTTTTGCTGCGCTAATTAGATCATAAAATGCCGTAGGAGGTAGGAAGATATGAGTAACCTTGCTTCTTTGAATCTCAAACAACACTTGTTTTGCATTAAAGTTTTCGTGAACAATATTTAAACCATTACAGGCAGAAAAAATTCCTACTAGTAACCCGGCTGCATGCGTAATAGGGGCAACAGCAAGATGGACGATATTTTTATCGTCTTCTCCGACATAATGTTTTAAGCCTAATTCAAACATTGTGACTATGTTTGAGTTCTTCATCTCTACACCTTTTGATGGCCCAGTTGTTCCTCCAGTAGGCCATCTAGAAAAAACCGCATCAGGAGCACCAAAAGGGTCAGAAAAATCAGGAATGTCGCTCTCATCATTCTCCTCGCAAAATTCTTTGAGGCTTATATATTCATCAAGCGTTTTGTCAATGCAAATTGCTTTATTCAAATAATTTATTTTTTGTTGCCTTGTTTTTAGCTCAATTTCTAAACCCGAATGGAAAAATAACCATTTAGTTGATACATACTCCATATATTCAATATTTGTATCGACCCCATTTCTTATATTGATAGGTACCCAGCTAGCGCCTGCCATTAACGCTCCAAAGATGCAAATAACCGCATCAGCTGTATTTGGTGAATATACAGCTACTGAATCATTTGGTTGTAAACCTATCTTTATCATTGCTCGAGAAATATCACGCATCATATTTTCAGCGGATCTATAAGTATATTCACTAAATTGATCTTTCAAAAAAATCGCTTCTGGAGATAGCGATGCACTTCTCAAAAAATAATCAATAGGTCTCATTAAGAACTCCTTTTTATTAAACCTAAAATCCAGCTGCGCAGCCGTCTTTTCTGGGGTCTGACCCCGCAACATAACCCTCTTTAAACTTTTTAATGACTTGAGCACCTCCAAATAAAAGGGTATCAGTTTCGTATGAAATCGAGTGCCCTCTACTAACAAGTTCGCGCGCTATTTCATTCGGAAACGTAGATTCAACAATGACATCGCCTCCTTCAGTAACTTGCCAACGCGGCGCATCACACGCGGCTTGAGGATTAAGGTCATGAGTAATCACTCTATCTAAAAGCTGTAAATGTCCTTGAGCCTGCATCGGACCGCCCATAACACCAAAAACCATTAACGGCCTACCATCCTCCGTAACCATTCCAGGAATAATTGTGTGAAAAGGTCTTTTCCTAGGACCAACACGATTAGGACTACCTGGCTCGAGAGAAAAACCTGCCCCTCTATTTTGCAAGGCAATACCCCTATTATTAATAACAACTCCAGAGCCAAATCCTAAATAGTTCGACTGTATGAAGGATGCCATGAAACCGCTTGCATCTGCAGCTGCGAGATAAACAGTATCTTTTGATTCATCTGGAGAGAAACGACAAATAGAATTAGCAGACCGGTTAATCTGCGCCGCATAGGCAGATAAAGCGTCAGAATTAAAATGATCATCGAATCTAAATTCGATAAAATCAGGATCCCCGATAAACTTTTCACAAAGGTTAAAACTAAGCTTCATCGCTTCGATCTGATAATGGTAAAAATCAGTAGAGTCTAATTCAGCAATAGGGAGATAATTTAAAATACCCAGCGCTACCAAAGCGTAGATGCCTTGGGTGTTGGGCGGCATTTCAAGCATCTCTACATGACGAAAACCCACCCTAATTGGTGTGATCCACTCTGAGTCATGAGCTGCAAGATCATCGATGCTCATTACGCCTCCTTCTTGATTTGATTGATTGACAATTTCTGAGGCTATCGCTCCTTCGTAAAAAGAATGGTAACCAGTCGTCGCTATTTCTTCTAATGTACCAGCTAGATTTGTTCTCATGACCATATTGCCAACTTTTGGGGGCGGGTAAAATTCTTCTTTAAAAGATTCGCTAGGATTTTTTATGTAATGAATATAGCGAGACCATTCATAAGCTATTTTACTACCGACAGTATAACCGTTAGTAGCATAATAAATTGCACTTTCAAAAAGATCGGGAAAAGACATCCGGCCAAAACGCTTTGATAAATGCCACCATAATTTTACCGCGCCAGGAACTGTAACAGAATCCCAACCAAAAAGAGGCATTTTTTTCATCAAGCTAAATCTTTTTGTAGTCCAACCCGCCGGCGAATAACCCGTTCCATTAATGGCTTGGATTTTCTTACCATCAAAAATTATTGCGTTAGCATCTGAACCCAAGCCATTTCCAGTAGGCTCAACAACAGTCAAAACCGCTGCTGCCGCAATCACAGCGTCGATCGCATTTCCACCTTTTTCAAGAATTTTTAGACCGGCTTGCGTCGCGAGCGGCTGGGATGAAGCAACCATATTTTTACCAAAAATTGGAGGTCTTTCAAATTTATAAGATGTACTAAAATCCATTTTGATTTCTCAGATTCCCACTGAGATCAATTTTATCTCGAATAATCGATAATTCTTTATCTGTAGGTGGTATTGTCTCAGGGACTTTGTTAGGCACTATGAGCTCAAAACCTGTATTCTGAACTACCTGACTAACAGTTACGCCAGGATGAACAGAATTTAGACGCATCACTTTGCTACTTTCTTCGAAATCCATAACCGCCAAAGGAGAGACACAATATTTTGGACCTCCTCCTGGTAACCCCAAAAGTCTTCGAGCATTACTACCACCTCTACCCCAACCAAAAGCGCTTATATAATCACACTTCTCAACAAATGTTTTCTTATTATGACTATTTGCGACAATGTAGTATCGTCCCACA
Organism: Pseudomonadota bacterium; assembly: GCA_036130055.1. Lineage (GTDB taxonomy): Bacteria > Pseudomonadota > Gammaproteobacteria > TMED69. Next base: position 8,495 of record JAYYOR010000025.1, read on the forward strand.
TAACTCGTAAGAGTTGGAACGCCTATCGATCCGGGACCTCGGACCTTAAAATTATTTACCTCAGAATTATTTTTTTTTATACCTATTAAATTAGTATTGCCAAAACGATCTATTTGTAATCCTCCCACGAAAAATACTCTATTTTTCCATTTATGGATCGAATCAAATCGATGTCCTTTGTCACTATATGACTCCGACCATCGAACTACACGATTATCCCAGGAAAACTCTGGTAAAGGGGCCTTACGAAAACCCCAAATATTCATTTTACCCCCCAAAAATATTAAATTCATATTTGGACCATGGTTTAAATGGGCGAGCCGAGTGGCAACTTCTGGAACGGGCAAACCAAAACCAACTTGTAAATCCTCGCCGTCCTTTAAATCTCTGGCAAGTACACATGCCATCAATTCTTTTATTGAGTATGAACTAGTCATGATGGATATTCAGTTAGTACTGAAAGATTCTTTATCCCGATTTTATCAAGATAATCATTATGTGTTTTGGGGCTTAAAAAAATCTCATTTACAAATTTGTCATATGCCTGTCGACAATTTTTTTTTACGGCGTCAACAGCTAAGGCAAAATATTTATCCATCAGAACCTTATCAACAATATAATTTCCACGACTATAAAGTGGGTGAGCCCCCCACATTTGGGATATGACACCATCCGGACTAGAAATTGTAGTTGCCCAAGGGTCTGATCTGATTTCCTCATTTGATACTATTTTTTCTACTTGTATTATTGACTTTTTAGCAGCACGCCATAAAAATAGATCCAACCAACCAGGCCCTCTGCAATGTTGAATATTTCCAAAAACATCACTTTTATCTGCATGAAGAATCGTAAGATCAGGTGCAAGTGCTGGTACAGCTATTAATTTTTGATTTTTGATAGGATCTCTAAAAACCCTTAGATCCTTATTAAGATCAGGAATCGACGTTCCAATACCACCTCGGCAAGGCAGAAAAGGTAACCCTTTTCCAGCTGCTTCCAATCCAGTAGTCAATATTCCTTCATCGCATTCCCAAACGTCGACCTCGTCGTTTTCAACAGCTTTTCGATAAAAAGGTAAGATTGGCGTTCCAGGACTACCTGCGGCTATATAAGTAATTATTTTTCCAACACGTCCTGAGGCAATTAACAAATCAGCGGCTATTCCCGAACCTATCAAAGTTAGATTCTTTATATCTTGTTTTAACAACATTCTTACTAAAGACATGGGAGCAGGCTCCCCCACTGCCAGAGTCATACCATCGAAAAAAAATGAGCCAACGTCCATTTCATTTATAATAATTTCATTTCTTTGCATATACATCAACCGTAGCTCAGCCTTATTTGCTCCGTTTATTAAATAATAGCGACAAGGGAATCATAAAAAGAAATATTATACAAATAAATAAAAAGGTATCGTTATAAGCTGCAATTTGAACTTGCCTCTCGAATTCAATACTCAATAACGTAAGTCCATTTGAAGATGACGCAGCGATTTTATCAGGAAACATCAAACTTGAAAAAATAGGGTTTTGATTTGATACAAATTGACTCAATTGATTCCAATGAATCTGCTCTCTGATTACTAGATAACTACTACAAATCGACACCCCTACAGAACCACCCATTGTTCTCATCAAATTAAACAGACCTGTGGCATCAGAAGAATTTTTTTCTTCGATTGTTTCAACAGTAATTACTGAAAGTCTGGACCAAACGAAAGCCATCCCGACTCCCATTATCATACCCGGAAGAATAAAACCTATCGCGTCTGTGTTAAGAGAGTACCTAGACATTTGATAACATCCAATGATTGAAAATATCAGTCCTATAATAATAGACCATCTATCGTTGAAATAAGAAGCGTACATTTTCGTTAAAAACCATAACAAAAGCGCACTAATTATAGCTCTTGGTGTCAAAATAAATCCGGCATTTAAAACGGGATAGTTAAAAACTTCTTGTACTGCAATTGGCAACAAAACGATGACCGCATACATCGCCATGCCATATCCTGCCATAATCACATTACCAATCAAAAAATTCAAATCTTTGAATAGGTAAACTCGAATAATAGGGTCTTCATTGTTTAGACAATGATAAATAAAGATACAACCGGCTATGATAGAGAAAAAAATAAGTATAATTATTGTATCTGATTCAAGCCATCCTTTTGAATGTCCTTGATCCAAGGTCATCTGAAGACAACCTAAAAATATTGCTAAAAACAACATGCCAAACCAATCTGTTCTGTAAGATTCAACGCTACCGTTAAATTCTAATTCTTTTATAATTAGGGCAATAGCTACTAAACCAATAGGCAGGTTTATAAAAAACACCCATCTCCAGGATAAACTATCAGTTATTAGCCCACCTAAAATTGGCCCTATCAACGGACCAACCATTAATGCAATTCCCCAAAAAGCCATTATTTGATTGCGTTTCGTTTTCGGAAACTTATTTAAAAGCAAAGCTTGTGAAATAGGAATCAAGACAGCACCAAAGCCACCCTGTAGAATTCTAAAAAAAACCATTATTTCAAGGCTATTAGAAATTCCGCATAAGACTGAAGCAATAATAAAAAAAACAGCGCCGCATATCAAAACCTCACTTTGGCCGAACTTACGCACTAAGTATCCCGTAAGAGGCATTACGATAGCAGTAGCTACCATGTATGACGATATACTCCACGTTATTTGATCAGAAGTAGCACCAAAGCTACCTTTCAAATGTGGCAAAATAATATTTACTACGGTTGTGTCTATCACTTCCAAAGTTACTAAAAGCATTAAACCTATGATAAATCCAACGGGAGGCGACTGCTCTCCCACCTTTAGTTCAATGTTTTCTCGCATCGACTGTCACCACAGCACTTGAACCTACTTTCAATGGATTCCAACCACCCAATTGAGTCACGGGAGCATTATTAATTGCAACTCTTATTGGGAAACGCTGAGTAATCTTAACCCAATTGCCAGTTGCATTTTGAGGAGGCAATAATGAAAAAGTAACACCCGAGCTCGCACCTAAGCTCTCGACTGTTCCAATCAGCCGCAAACTAGGGAACATATCAATTTTAATTTTTACAGGCTGGCCTGACCTTATATTTCTCATCTGGGTTTCCTTAAAGTTTGCCTGAATCCACCACTTGGCATCCTCGACGATTGAAAATACTGGTTCATCAGCTTCAACAATTACACCCTCGCGCAAATCAAAATTCGAGATCCAACCATCAGCTGGCGACACAATTTTAGTAAAAGATAATTGAAGTTGAGCTTCATCAAGATTAGCTTTGGCAAGTCTCACTCTGGAATTAAGTTCTCCGGTCTCGCCTGAACTCATTCTTGCTTTCAATAACTTAGAATCAGCAGAATCTTTTGCGGCCTGCATTTCTCGTTGCAAAGTTTTAGCGTCAAAAAGTTCTGATTCAGATATCAAACCACTTAAATGCAGCCTTTTAATTCGTTCCAAATCTTTTACAGAACGTTTTAGCGCAGCGTCTTTTTCTCTTACGATAAAAAGCGCTTCGTCAACGGCCGCCTCATTCGCTTTTGAATTTTCTAGACTAGTTTCAAAAATTGCCTCAGCGGCCCTCAATTGGGTTATGTAAACGGACTTATCCAGTTCGACTAAGACCATCCCTTTTTTTACATATTGATTCTCCTCAACATTCAGAGTCTCGATTGGAGCAGTTATTCTGGAAGCAATGTTTACGATATGTGCTTTCACATATGCATCATTTGTCTGTGGAAAATTCAGACGGTAATTTTTATATAGAACCACTAAAATAATAATCAGCAAAAATGGAAGTGAAGAGTAAACGTATTTATTTTTGAAACTTTTCATTAGGACTTTGCTATTAACCAGTAATATTTTATTATACAGAAATCTAAAATTCATTTAAAAAAATTAATATAAGAAAAATGAACAATAAAACGAAAGTCTTTATAGATGGCGAATCAGGAACAACGGGGCTTGAGATAAGAAGCCATTTGGAGCTTCGTGAAGATATAGAACTAATAAAAATAGAAAAGCAATATCGTAAGTCAAGCAGAAAGAGAGAAATATGTCTTAATGAGGCTGATATTTGTATTCTCTGCTTACCAGATGAAGCCGCTCGGGAAGCCGTGCAAATGATTAAAAATAGCAATACTGTAATAATCGATACTTCGACTGCTCATCGTGTATCTAACGGTTGGTGCTACGGTTTTCCAGAGTATGACGAAAGTCAGAGAGCAAAAATAAGAGAAAGCAATAGAATCGCAAACCCAGGATGCTACGCCATTGGTGCAATTGCTTTGCTACATCCGTTACTGAGGCGCAAACTAATAACCGAAGATCATGGAATCACAATAACCGGGCTATCTGGATACTCTGGTGGAGGAAAAAATTTAATTAAAAAGTTTAAGCGACCCGAGCCAGAAGAATCGTTAATATATGATTACGCACTCAATCTGGACCACAAACATCTTCCAGAAATAAAACATTGGTCACCATTAATGAAAAATCCGATATTTATTCCTTGTGTCGGAAATTACTTTCGAGGAATGCTCGTTAGGATTTTACTTCCTTTCGCTACTTACAAGCAAAACTGTTCCGCCGACCATATATGTGAAGCCCTTATGATGCACTATAAAGACGAGAAATTTATTAAAGTAATAATTAATACCCATCCAGTAAAAATAAAGGAGATCAACCCTCAAGAGCTTAATCACACAAATAATATGAATCTAATAGTATCAGTCGACAGAAACAAAGAAAATATTGCACTTACCGCTCAATTTGATAATTTAGGAAAAGGAGCGTCCAGGCAAGCACTGCAAACTTTAAGTATTTTAATTGATAAAAAAGAAGGATTAGCAAATAATCAGCTTAAAAAGCGAGGCAAAAATGAAACTATATGATTGTGCGATGGCACCAAACCCACGAAGAGTTAGAATATTCTTAGCAGAAAAAAAATTAAAGATTGACATTGAGCAGGTCAATATCCTCGAAGGTGAAAATCTTTCAAGTAGATACTTATCTGTTAACCGCTGGGGTTTTGTCCCAACTTTGGAATTGGATAATGGCACATATATTTCAGAAGCACCATGCATTTTTCAGTATATTGAGCACCTTCATCCCAAACCAAATTTACTTGGTACTGATCCTATTGAAATGGCCGAAATCGGAAAATGGGAAAGATTTTCTGAAATGCAAGGCGGACAGGCTGTCGGCGAGTTCTTTAGAAACCAGGCAGAACCATTAAAAAATAGAGGGTTACCGGGCTTTTCAGAACTGCCACAAATACCCGAACTAATTGAAAGAGGAAGAAAAAGAAGTGAATGGTTCTATAGTCAGATAAACACGCGGCTAGGGGAAACAGATTTTATCGCAGGAGAACGCTTTACAGCTGCTGATATTACAACACTTTGTGTAATCGATTTTGGTAAAAGGGTCGGAATTCCCTACTCAGAGAAACACAGTAACATTGTACGATGGTATGATAGTGTAGCAACAAGGGAATCACTTTCGAGTTAACTGAGCAACAAAAATGGCCCTTATTGGTCTCGGATACATTTCGATAGTCAAATCGTCGTCTGTTTCGTGCAAACCATTACAGAGTGACTCAAATGGCATATATTCTGTTGTCCTTTGTTCGTCTTCCGTCGTCTTATCGACACTAATTAACTCAATGTTAGAATAACCAAGTCGAGTAAGCCACGATTTTACCGCCGAAATAGACGGAATATGCCAGACATTTGGCATCCGAGCGTATTTTTCTTGGGGAACAAATAAGCAGTTCTGATTCGATCTATGAATCAACGTTTCAAGAACAAGAAATCCATCCTGCTTCAGGAAGGAAGATGCATCTTTTAAATGAACGAATGGAGCTTTACTATGATAAAGAGTACCCATCATAAATATTTTATCAAACAATCGCCCACCTTTTGGCGAACCTTCTAGAGAGATCGGAATAAAACGAATATTTGCATCATTAGAAAAATGGCTTAGAAATTGAAATTGAGCAAGTGGAATAAAACCAGGGTCTAAGCAAACAACCAAGCCAGCCCCCGCAGCACGCATTCTCCAGGCAAAGTAACCGTTTCCACTGCCAATATCTAAAATTGCGTCACCTTGAATAGTAGGAATCTTATCTATTAAACGATTCCACTTAAACGAACAGTCCCATTCGGTATCAATTGGTATTCCGAATAGTTTAAAGGGTCCCTTTCGCCATGGAATGAGTTGCATAATGCAATTTCTCAATCTCGGACTTACTTCAGCCTGATGTTCCAACATAGAGGGTTTTTCGAAGTTTATTACCCCTGTATCCACCTTAATCTCAGCGCTTATCTCTGGCAGCGTACTAAATAACCTATCGTATCGCTGAAAATTTTTTTTATTGAGTTCAATTCTATCTAAGGCAACATCAAGACAGGAGCTAAACCATTGATTTAGCTCTGAGTCTAGTTTCACATCAGAATAGTTATTCATATTAGTAATTACCAGATTAATCAGTCTAGATGACGACAAAATTAGATCTCCGAAAATAGATGCTTTAATATTAAAGATAAATTCGTGAAAATCAAAATAGGAAAAAAAAATGCCAAAAGTGGGAGACGTGATAAACGCAGAAAATGCCAGTTGGTCCTTTGCTTCCAAAGATCCAAACACATTAAAAAATCACATGAAAAAGTCAATACCTCAATATGATAAAGGACACTCTTTTATAGTAGAGATTTCGGAATTTTTTGTAAAACAAGAGTCTGTTATCTACGATATTGGCTGCTCGAATGGCGAACTAACCAAAAGACTAGCCCTAAAACACTGCGATAAAAATGCGCTAGTGATAGGAATAGATTCGGAAAAAAATTTTATAGACTCTGCTACATCTAATTACGCAGATATAAAAAATCTAGTATATAAAAAAGAAAATGCTACTGAACATAAATACAAAAATTGTGATCTAGTTATTTTGTATTATACCCTTCATTTTATAGAAATCAGCAAAAGGAGAACTCTTTTAAAAAATATCTACCATTCTCTAAAAGAAGGAGGCGCACTTCTTCTTTTTGAAAAATCACGACAAAGAGATACAAGGATAAATGATATTCTTAATCAGCTATATACTGACTTTAAATTAAAGAATGGATATTCAGGTAACGAGATAGTGGCCAAGGCTCGAAGCTTAAAGGGTATTTTAGAACCCCTCTCATTAGATCAGAATCTTCAAATTTTAGAAGCGGCCGGTTTTAAGGACCCATGCATTGTGTACAAAGAATTATGTTTTGATGGTATTTTGGCAGTGAAATGAGCCACTCAATTCCATATCGCCAGCCCGAAGAATTTTTAGCTTTTTACCAATTCAAAGATACAGCTAATCCTAAAGCCTTGCAAAATGTAATCAATGAAACTTATTCGAGCAAATTACTTGGAACTATTATTTTGGCGAAAGAGGGGATAAATGGATCAATTATGGGGAATTCAGAAAACGTTAAAAAATTCATTACAACTCTTAAAAAAAATGGTTTTTGTAATTTGACAATGAATCAATATCTATCTAGAAATGAAGCTTTTGATAGGTTTGTGGTAAAGATAAAAAATGAAATTGTAACGAGCAATTTCAAAGCGCCTAAGAGCAAAATGAGTTTTTATATTGAACCAGACAAATGGGATGAAGAAATCGTTAAGCCAAATATGACAGTTTTAGACGTAAGAAATTTTTACGAAAGTAAAATAGGCAGTTTTTTGAATGCAATCAAACCAAAGACTCGAAGTTTCAAGGAATTCAAGGATTTTATTACTATTAGACTTGCTGATCACCCCAAAGACAAGCCAATTGCCATGTTTTGTACGGGAGGAATACGATGTGAAAAGGCAGCGGATTTCCTGAATTCGATTGGTTTTTCATCTATATATAAATTGAACGGAGGAATTTTAGGATATTTTAAAAAAAACAAAACAAAGAAATCTTTATGGACTGGCGACTGCTTCGTTTTTGATAAGCGGGTAGCAATAAACAGAAATTTTGTAAAAATGAAATATCAACAATGCTACGGCTGCAAAACAATCATCACTCATGATACTTTCTTGTTATCCTCAGAAGAGTGGACTTTATGTCTCAAATGCAAAGAAACAAGGAACAATGATGATTGAAAACGATATTGACAATCTGAACAGAATTGCTGAGTCAGAAGAAAAAATAGATATAATTAATTTCTTTAAAACTGAAAATAACAGAGTGGACGAATTTTCTATCGATACAAAAGAAATCTTTCTCGATTTTTCAAAAAATCACTTTTCAAATAAAACATTACAGGAACTCATTGGGTTTGGAAATAATCTAGGCTTTCAGAACAAAGTTTTACAAATGTTTGAAGGAAAAGAAGTTAATAGTACAGAGAAAAGAAAAGTACTTCATTTTCTTCTAAGAAATCATAGTAATGAGCAATTCAATCATCTGTCTAACGAAAAAGAAATTATTAAAAAACAACTTGCCGAATTAGAAAGTCTGGTGAATGATCTCAAGGATAAGAGGACAGCAAAAAGGCCAGCGAGTGCATTTAAAAATATAATTGTTGTCGGTATCGGTGGCTCCCACCTGGGGCCTGAGTTAGTAAGCGAAGCTTTGATCAATTATCACCAGAAGCCCTTTAACATGCAGTTTTTGGTGAATGCCGATCATACTGAATTCGATTTGAAAACCGGAAGATTGGATGCGAGAAAAACGTTAATTGTAGTTATCAGCAAATCAATGACCACGGCAGAGACAATACTCAATTTAAAGGCTCTAAAAGAATGGCTGATCAGCCAAGGTGTTGATAAAAGCAAAATCGGAAATCACTTTGTGATTGTTAGTGGGCAAAATGCGGAACACGATGAGATAGATTTTAAACCCTTTAGAAGACTTAGATTTGAAGAATGGGTTGGTGGGCGATTTTCTCTCTGGTCCAGTGCTGGGTTACCAATAGCGCTTCAGATAGGTTTTAAAAACTTTGAAAGATTACTAGCAGGAGCTGCTGCAGTAGACGAAGCGTTTCTTAACGTTGACATACAAAGAAACATTCCAAAAATTCTAGCGCTCATAGCTTTTTGGAATAATAACTGTATGAATAAACCATCTTATGCTGTAATCCCATACGATACTAGACTTAAACTTCTGCCACAGTATCTGCAGCAATTAGAGATGGAAAGCAATGGTAAATCTGTCGGTATTGATGGCAAAATGCTGCGACAACATTCCGCTCCACTTACATGGGGAGGAATCGGCACCAGCAGTCAGCACGCAGTCTTCCAATTCCTCCATCAAAGCACTTATAAAGTACCAATTGATTTTATAATGACATTAGAATCGCCAGAAAGTCATTCAGAACTTCATAGGAATCAAGTAGCAAACTGTATCGCGCAGTCTGAGGCCTTGATGGTGGGAAATAAAAACAATATTGACAAAACCACTGAACCTTACAAATTGATTAGCGGCAATGTTCCAAGTAATACCATAATCTTAAAAAAATTAACGCCATATTCCCTTGGTTCACTGTTAGCAATTTATGAGCATAAAACTTTTTTTCTTAGTACTATTTTGTCAATAAATGCTTTCGACCAGTGGGGTGTTGAAAAAGGAAAGTTATTGGCAAAAACAATTGAAACAGACTTAAAAAGAAAACGGATGTCGCCGCACGATCCTTCGACCGAAAAACTTTTATCACTATTTCTTAAACACAATGAAGATTAAAAAAAACAATAAAAATAAATTTCCCTTTTTAGTAATGATTATGTCAGCAAGCTTCATTTTAGGAATGTACATATCAATTAATAGGACACAAACCGATAGCAATAAATATGAGGGATTGCTCTGGCCTAATCCGCCAAGAATGGCAGAGTTTAATTTATTTGAGATGAATGGAAATAAACTAACAAATAATGATCTAATTGGTAGTTGGAAATTAATTTTTTTTGGGTTTACTCATTGCCCTGATATATGTCCGGCAACGCTTTCAAAGCTGAAAACCGCCGAAGAAGCCCTATTGAATGAAAAAGTTTTTAAAAATAGCAAAGTAATATTTGTTTCAGTAGATCCAAAGAGAGATACAAAAGTGCTTGTAAAACGATACCTAGAGAATTTTTCGGATACCTTCCTAGGAATTACAGGAGACGAAGCTCAAATAAAAAAATTGAGTAAATCGTTGGGGGCTGTTTTCTATCAGAAAAAAACTGATGACAATAGTATAATCATCGACCATTCATCCAGCTTGTTTTTTGTCTCGCCAGATAATGATCTATTAGGAGTGCTTACTCAACCTTTCAGTTCAAAGGAGGTGGTTGAATTGTACCTAAAAGTCACTGAATTCTATGGTGAAAGGCTCTAGACAATTTACACCAAATAAAAATGTTTAACACTACAATCAAAGTAATAACATCGCGGCTTATCGGAAAAGTAGCAAATATAAAAAATAAAAGTATCTCTTTACCTTTAATATATCTTTTTAAATTTTTTTTAAAAATAAATGATGATGTAGATAATCAAAGGCACAATACCCTTAATAATTTTTTTATCAGAGAAAAAGATGAATACCTTGAACTAGAAAAGGATGAAAAAATATTCTGCTCTCCCGCCGAAGGAACTATTTCTCAACATGGCAAAATTCAAAACTCTACATTAATTCAAGCAAAAGGAAAATATTTCACTCTGAATCAGTTGTTTGGAGGAGATGAGAATTTATGCCAACGATTTGAAGAAGGCAATTTTTTCACAGTATATCTTGCGCCGACCAACTATCACCGCGTTCATATTCCGAGAGCTGGTATTCTAACAAAAATCAGATACATAACGGGCGATTTACATTCCGTGTCAAAGAAAAACAGTGAACGAGTCGAAGGGCTATACTGCAAAAATGAAAGAGTCGCACTTTACTTTGAAAGTGGAAAGGGTCACGGCTTCGCACTTATACTAGTGGGAGCACTGCTAGTTGGAAGTATTGCCTTATCCTATACTGGTCATAAATTGACAGTCCATAAAAATTTTCCAAGAAATGAGACTATAAATGTTGAGCCCACGCAGTTAACGCAATTAGACGAAGTTGGACTATTCAACTTTGGGTCCACGGTGATTTGCCTCGCAACTAAGAATACATTGAAATTCAAAGAAGGTTTTGAAAACGACCTGGAAATAATGGTCGGACAGGCGGTGGGCTATTCTCTTTCGTAAAGCTCCGATTCTTTTCGAGATTATCTTCTCTTATCAGGCCTTGGTCGTGCTTCGTTAACTCTCAATTCTCGTCCTTTAACTTCCTTACCATTCAGGTATTGGATGGCTTCTTCTGCAGCATTATTATCATCCATTTCTACAAAGCCATAGCCTTTTGAAAGGCCCGAGCTTCTATCCATTATGACATTAGCACTTTTAACCTCACCGTACTCGCTAAAAAGATCGGATAGTTCGTTATCACGTATGCTAAACGGCAGGTTTCCTACATATATATTCACTTTTACAACCTTTTATAAACAAAAACTTATTTTAAACCACTATTACAATAAAAGCACGATAAGTTTACTGTTATTCTCTTTAATT
>JAYYOR010000026.1:0-32474 GCA_036130055.1 Pseudomonadota bacterium
CTTACAAAATATTAAAATTTCAAAAAAAATTCTCACTCTGATGAGTAAACCTGCGGAAAAAACAAAAACTTGGACGCAGTACCGAGAGTTGTTAGTGAGTCAACAAAGAATAGCAGAGGGTTGTAGGTTTATAAATGTCAATAAAAAGACCCTTTTAGAAGCAGAAAAAAAATATGGAGTATCGAGCTCCATAATAGCCGGTATAATCGGAGTCGAAACATCCTATGGTAAAATTAAAGGAAATCATAACGTTTTTACAGCACTTTCGACTTTAGCTTTTCGCTACCCTAAAAATAATTCAAAGCGCAAAAAATTCTTTCGTTATCAGTTAAAAGAATTTTTATTGATGGCGAATTCTCAAAGAGTGAACTTTAATGATTATAAAGGGTCGTATGCAGGTGCTCTCGGCATACCTCAATTCATGCCCGATAATTACCGGCGACTAGCTGTTGATTTTAATCATGACGGTAAAATTGATATAATAGGAAACGTCGAGGATGCTATTGGAAGCATTGGTAACTTTTTACGCTTCCATGGATGGATTCCTGACCAAGAGGTGTTCTTTGCAATTCCAAAAGCACATCATGTACGAGCCAGTAATATAAAATATAACCCGAGCGCTACCAATACCACTTTGAATGAACTGATACCTGATTGGCAAAAGATAGAAAGGTTGTTAAAAATGGAAAAAGGCAAATTTACACCTGTATCTTTGCTTAAACTAGACGAGGGTGGGAAAAAAAAGCAGTGGTTGGGTTTTGAAAACTTCTTTACACTTTTTCATTATAATCCTCGTCTATTTTATGCTTTAGCGGTTGCTTCATTGGCAAGAGAATTGAATCAGTGCGAGACGGCAACTCAGTAGATCTTAAATGGCTTATTTTTTTATGGTGGTTTGTGATTCTTACGACTGGGTGTTCGTCTAGTCAATCATCTAAAAAACCCAATCTGGCATCTAGAAATAATAACGATAGTGGTTCTTTTTATGAAGTCTTCGGTATACGATATTATCCATTAACTTCTGCAAAGGGGTTCAAGCAAAAAGGCTTGGCATCTTGGTACGGTCCCAAATTTCACGGAAATCGAACTTCTAACGGCGAGATCTTTGATATGTATCAAATGACGGCTGCTCACAAACGACTTCCTCTTCCCTCTTCTGTAAAGGTTACGAATTTGGCAAATGGTAGGCAAACAATTGTTAGAGTTAATGATCGAGGCCCTTTTGTAGAAGGACGGATAATAGACCTGTCTTTTGCCGCAGCAAGGTTTTTAGGCTTTGATCAAAAAGGCACTGAAGAAGTAGAAATAGAGGTAATAGACAGCCCCTCTGAATCGATTGGAGACCCCGCTATATCGAAATTTTCAGAGAAAATTATATATCAACTTGGTGCGTTTAAATTTAGGAAGAATGCGATAAAACTACGGGACTCAGTTATGGTAAAATTAAATGATATTTGTTCTGTAGAAATCATTGAAAGTAATGATGATTTGTTTAAGGTATGGTTGATATTTTCCGGAGATACTGATTTGCTAGTTAATCCAAGAAGCTTCTTTGAAAGCAAAAACATTTCAAATTTCACACGGATATACTAAAGTGATAATGTTTATGACCGCATTTAGAAAAGGACTTTTTTTAGTCCTCGCTTGCCTTTTTAGCGTTGAGTTAGTAGCTTCTAGTGAGTATATAAAGCCACCACAGCCAATTTTATCTGTTGATTCTTTTATCTTGATTGATGCAAATACGGGAATCGTTTTGGCAGAGAAGAACTCAACAGCAAGAATAGAGCCCGCCAGTCTTGCAAAAATAATGACGACCTATGTCGTGGCAAAAGCCCTTCAGGCTGGTCATGTTAACTTAAATGATATAGTTATTGTCAGTGAGAAGGCTTGGAGGATGGAAGGTTCGCGAATGTTTATAGAGGTTGGGAAGGAAGTCTCTATTGACGCGTTGTTGGATGGTATGATAATCCAATCTGGGAATGATGCCAGCGTAGCCCTAGCAGAGCATATTTACGGTTCCGAGGCGGCCTTCGTTAATCAAATGAATACTTTTGCAAAAAAGCTCGGCTTGGAAGATACGAGTTTTGGTAACGTTTCAGGTTTGCCGGATAGCAAAACTTTCACAACTGCAAAGGACATTGTAATTTTATCAAAAAAATTAATCCAAGAATTTCCAAAAATTTATAGTAGGTTTAGTGAAAAAACTTTTACCTTTAACAATATAACGCAAAGAAACAGAAACGTATTGCTCCATAAAAGCAGATTTGTTGACGGTATAAAAACCGGATTCACTGAGTCAGCCGGATACTGCCTGGTTTCATCAGGGAACAATGGTTCAATACGTCTGATTGCGGCAGTTATAGGTGCCAAGACCAACAAAGCGCGATTTAGGGATACAAAGGCTTTATTGGATTATGGTTTCCGCTTTTTTGAGTCACGTTTATTATTCGAAAGTTTGTATTCTATAGAAGAAGCAAGGGTTTGGGGGGGTGAGTTTGATATGATCAAGACAGGTTTGACAAAGGACGTTTTTCTTTTAAGTCACATGGGTCGATCGGATGAGGTTATGTTTGAAGTTGTCTATAATGAAAAACTAACAGCACCTATAAAAAGGGGGCAGCCAGTTGGACTAATTGTAATTCAGAATTTCATGGGTGAGAAAAATAGTTATGAATTAGTTGCATTAGAAAGTGTCGAACAGGGAAGTGTCTTTAAACGTTTGTTAGATAAAGTTAGGATGCAGTTTGAAAATAATGAATGAAAATAGTATCTGCTACCTGAGCGGTGAATTTATTCAATTGGCCGACGCTAAAATTTCTGTACTCGATAGAGGTTTTATTTTTGGCGAAGGGATTTACGAGGTAATGGCAGCAATCAATAATGACTTATTGCATTGTCAGCTTCACTTTGACCGCCTACGTGCCGGAGCTTATGATATGCAGCTTGATATTTCGATGTCAGATTGCGAGCTTCATGATTTGATAGTCGAAGTTTTGAGAGTCAATAATTTCCTTAACTCATATATATATTTACAGTTAACAAAAGGTTCTGCGCCGCGAGATCATTTTTATCCTTCTGAGTATAAACCTACCTTATTTATTATGGCTAGTCCTATAGTTATCCCAAAGCGGCTCAAAATTGTGAAGGCTATCTTACAAAAGGATATTAGATGGCAAAAATGTAACGTAAAAACAACCTCTCTTTACGCCAATACATGGGCTAAGACAAAGGCTAAGAGTTTGGGAGGAGATGAGGCAATTTTCCATAGAGACGGTTTTTTAACGGAAGGTGCAACGTCAAACCTGTTTATTGTTAATAGGAACAAGGTTTTGACGCCAAAAAAAAATGAATTCATTCTCCCTGGCGTGACTAGGCATCTGGTTTTGAAGGTCTTACGGAACAAAAAAATTTCCCATGAAGAAGTTGATATTCCAGTCAGTGCTCTTTGGGAAGCAGACGAATTGTTGTTAACTAGCACTACAAAAGGCGTTGTTGCAGTCGGAGAGGTTGACGGGACAAAGATTGGTCAAGGAAGAAGGTGTTCTTTGGGCACGGAGATATTCCAAGGGCTTACAAAAATGTTTAATAATTAACTTCTTAACCCCACACTTTTATGCATACAAATTAAACATATAAAAAATAGAATAACAATTGATATTATCATCATAGAGATTGAGAAAAATATATTGACGTCGCTAACACCGATAAAACTATACCGAAGGGCGTTCACCATATAAAGAATTGGATTGATAAAGGATAGATCTCTCCAAAAAGGCGGTAATAAATTCACTGAATAAAAAATTCCTCCCAAGTAAGTCAAAGGTGCCAACACAAAAGTTGGAACTACAGAAATATCGTCGAATTTCTTTGCAAATACAGCGTTTATAAAACCGCAAATAGCAAATAACGCGGCTGTTAAAATAACCACGATAATCGCAATGTCAAGATGCTGAATTTTAATTGTTGTAAAACAACTTGCTACTCCAGTAACTATTATACCGACTAAGGTGCCGCGACATATCCCTCCACAGACATATCCGGCAAGAATTATTCCATTAGGGGTGGGCGAGACTAACATTTCTTCGATATGCCTTTGAAATTTAGCTCCAAAAAAAGAGGAAACTACGTTATTGTACGAATTTGTAATGATCGACATCATAATTATGCCTGGGGCAATGTAGGATATATAGTCATAGCCCTCCATCATACCTACCCTTGAACCTATAACGCCTCCAAATATTACAAAGTAAAGTGCCATAGTAATTGCAGGTGGGAATAGTGTCTGAAGCCAAATTCTGAGAAATCTTTTTAGTTCTTTTGAAAATATTGTATAGAAGCTGATTAGCCAAGATTTGTGAAGCTGATTCATAATACTGTTCCTAAGAGGGTGATATTAAGTCTAAAAATAGCTTTTCGAGTCGATTATTTTTATTTCTCATACTTCGTATTGCTATACCATTATCGGACAATTTACCAAAAATCGCGTTCAAGCTTCTATCTTTTTTGCTTATTCTTACTTCTAGTTGATGTTTGTCTATAGCCGTTAATTCAGGAAAACTAGCAATTTGCGATGCGGTTACTTCGTTCTCGAGATCTAAGATATAGCTTTCAGAGTCTAGTTGTGAAAGCAAGCCCCTTAAGGAGGTATCTTCGATTAGTGTTCCGGAGTTAATGATTCCTATATTCCTGCATAGAATTTCAACCTCCTCGAGATTATGAGTTGTCAGAATAATAGTCGTTCCTAAGTTGTTAAGCTCTTCCAGGAAGCTCCATATAGAATGTCTGATCTCAATGTCTACACCAGCAGTTGGTTCATCGAGAAGCAATAGTTTTGGTTTATGTATTAAGGCACGAGCAATCATTAATCGTCTTTTCATGCCGCCAGAAAGATTGCGTGAGATTTCTCTCCTTTTTTCCTCTAGCCTTAATTTTCGTAAAAGCTCTGACAAACGTTCGTTAGCTAAAGTCTTTGGTATTCCATAGAATCCAGCCTGGTTAAGTACGATGTCCTCCACGGTTTCGAATTGATTAAAGTTAATTTCCTGCGGAGTAATCCCTATAAAACTTTTCGCTAAAGGAAAATTTTTATCAATGTCCGTGTTAAAAATTTTAACCGATCCGGAGGTTTTTCTGATGAGTGAGCTAACAATTCCGATAATTGTCGACTTTCCTGCACCGTTTGGCCCAAGTAGTCCGAAAAAATCACCTTTGGCTACTTTTAGATTGATTCCTTTTAATGCATTAGTGCCATTTCTATAGGTTTTTTTCAAGGATTTAATGTCTAATGCATTCATGGCTTTTTATTCATTTAATTGGGTAATATATTATAATACTACGTTGTAACAGAATTAAATGGGCATATTTGGGCTTTTCTACATCCCTTACTGGTGCCTAAAGGTTTTCATTTCAATTGCTTAGTTGAGGTTAACAAAGAATTAAAGTTTTGAGTCAAATTCATGAAAGTAGTATCAAAACATCTCTTCCTGCAAGATTATTCGACATGCTATAGGGAAATGCAGAAACAGGCACATCGATCTGCTGACTCACCAGATCAGATTTGGTCTTTAGAGCATAATGCTGTGGTTACTGTTGGAAAATCAGCTGGATTTTCCAATATTCTAAGTTCTAACAGTTTACCCGTTATAGAAACCGATAGAGGAGGGCAAGTTACGTATCACGGACCAGGTCAACTAGTGATATATACTATTATAAATTATCGTCGTTCTAGTCTATCACCGCGTAAATTTGTTGAAATATTAGAGCAAAGCGTCCTAGAATTCTTATTTGAAAAAGGATTAGATGGCCAAAGGCGAAGAGGAGCCCCAGGCGTTTACATTAATGAAAAAAAAATTGCGTCAATAGGATTACGATTTGGAAAAAATTTTAGTTACCACGGGCTGTCTTTAAATCTGGATATGGATCTTTCCCATTTTGATAATATATATACGTGCGGGTATAAAGAATTAGAAGTAACTCAACTGGCAAGCCTTGGCGTAAAGGAAAGTTTATTTGACTGTGCAGAGGAGTTAAGATCAATTCTTATTAAACTAATATATAATGGAAAAGCCGTCGTAGAGATTTAAAATAGCAATATTTTGGAAAACGAACATGGATATTCCCAAAAAAGAAGATAGAGGCATTAATAAGGTTTCAAAAATTCCAATAAAAGTAATTCCTGCACCTTCCCCCTCAAAGCCAAAATGGCTAAAAGTTAAGGCGCCGGTTGGGAACCAGGTAGACGCATTAAAAAAAATATTACGGAGTTCGAATTTAAATACTGTTTGTGAGCAAGCGGCATGCCCAAATCTGGGGGATTGTTTTACTAGAGGAACTGCAACCTTCATGATTTTGGGAAATTTTTGTACTAGAAGATGCCCTTTCTGTGATGTCGCTCATGGTAGGCCTTTTCCCGTTGATAATGATGAGCCTGAGCGCTTGGCCAAACTTGCAGCTCAAATGGCTTTAAAATATTTAGTAATAACTTCGGTTGACCGAGATGATTTGAAAGATGGGGGGGCTGGACATTTCGCCGATTGTATTCGTAATACTCGTTTACACGTGCCGGAAATTAAGATAGAAATTTTAGTTCCTGATTTTCGAGGCCGAATGGATAAAGCATTAGATTCCTTGTCCTTTGATTTGCCAGATGTTTTTAACCACAATATGGAAACAGTGCGGTCGCTGTATCGACAAATTAGGCCAGGTGCAGATTACGAGTGGTCTCTGAAATTAATTAAGACTTTTAAAAAGATGGCGCCTCAGGTGCCTACCAAGTCTGGTATCATGGTTGGATTTACGGAAACCAAGGAGGAGATAAAACAGACTTTGCAAGATCTTATGGCAGCTGATTGTGACATGGTTACCATTGGACAATATTTGCAGCCTAGTAGCCATCATTTGCCAGTTACGAAATTTGTGCATCCAGATGAATTTCGGGAGTACGAAGAATTTGCTCTTAGCCTTGGCTTTAAAAATGTTACTAGCGGACCATTGGTTAGATCATCTTATCATGCTGATGAGCAATCGATTATACTCTAACTATTTTAGAATCTTTTCGATCTTTGAAATCGCTGAGCCATGGTAAAATATGGTCTTGATTCTTAAATTATTCTTTAAAGACGAAGCTTTCTTGACTATTTTATTGTCTTTGTCGTAAGTGATTGAATAGCCTCGTTTTAAGATACTTTTTGGATTATTGCTGACTAGCTTCGCGTTTAAAGTTCGATTCCTGTACTCAAATTTTTGGATTCTTTGCACAACTAAACGTTCAGAGGTATTTCTGATTTCCTTCACAATTTTAATTAAATCTAGGATTTTACTTTTCGGAGCGAACTGTTTTAAATTTATATTTAAATATGACAGCTTCGTTTTTACTCCTCTGAGTTTTTCATCAACTTTCTCTTGGAGTCGTTTACACAGTTCATCATTAAGTTGGATATAACCTAGCAGCTTGTTTTCAGGGCTTATAAGAGCATTTTTGCTTTTGTTAAATTGCGCTGACTTCTCCTGTAATCGAAGTTCGATATTTCCATTTAATCTCATCATAATATTGCGAAAAATAACTGCTTCCTTCTTTGTATCCGGGGATGCCATTTCAGCAGCTGCGGAAGGCGTTGCCGCTCTTATATCCGCCACCATATCTGATATAGTAAAATCTGTCTCATGACCGACGGCGCTTAAAATAGGAAGTTTCGATTTCGCTATGGCTCTTACTGTAGTTTCTTCATTGAATGGCCAAAGATCCTCAAGCGTGCCTCCGCCACGAGTTAAAATAAGAGTTGAACACTCTTGCCTTTGGTTCGCTTTTTCGATGGCTTCGACAATCGTTCTTGACGCGAGTTTTCCTTGAACTTGACAAGGATAGATAATCAGAGGGATCGAAGGAGCTCTTCTTTTGATTACCGAAATTATATCTCTCACAGCCGCTCCAGTGGGAGAGGTGATTATTCCTATGGCAGAGGGCCATTTTTTGATAGACTTTTTCAAAGAGCTCTCAAAAAGTCCCTCTTTCATGAGTTTTTGTTTAAGTTCCTCAAATTTTCTTCGCAATAGGCCTTCACCTGCGGTTTCGAGATAATCAATTATTATCTGATAGTCACCTCTGACCGTGTAGATGCTTGGGGTTCCACAAACAATAACTTCGACGCCATTTGCTAAGATTTCGGTTGGACCAGTTATTCTACTTTTGAATAAGGCACATCTTACTTGGGCAGCTTGATCCTTAAGGGAGAAGTAGATATGGCCAGATGATGGCTTGGCAAGGTTTGAAATTTCTCCTTTAACCAAAACCTCTCTAAACTCGTTGCTTAGAAGTTGATGCACGTTTTTGTTTAGTTCTTCAACCGACAAAATTTTCTTATAACAAGATGCCATATATTGATTACTCATTAAATAATTAGTTCGACAGATTTACTGTCTTTAGACTAACTCATATAATAGGATAAGGTAACTAATTTATGAGTGAAAAATGATTGTGGAGAAAAAAGGTTTAACTTTCGATGATGTTCTTCTTATACCGTCTTATTCGGAAATACTCCCAAAAGATGCCGATATCACTACAAATTTGACAGAGGAAATAAAATTAAACATTCCGTTCGTTAGTGCGGCAATGGACACAGTTACGGAATCTCGGTTAGCCATTACTTTGGCGCAGGAAGGGGGATTAGGGGTTATTCATAAAAACATGTCTATCCCAGAGCAAGCGGCGCAAGTCAGAACTGTTAAAAAATTCGAAAGTGGGGTAATTGTTGACCCAATTACCGTCTCGCCAGATGCGACTGTTGGTGAGGTAGTCAAACTGACTAGAGCTAACGGTATTTCAGGGGTCCCCGTGGTGGCGAATGGGAAGCTTGTGGGAATAGTAACTGCTAGAGATTTGAGATTTGAGTCAAGATCTGATGCGGAGATTAAGGAAGTTATGACGCCAAAAGATCGACTAGTAACAGTAGAGGAAGGAGCAGACAAGACCAAAATTATGTCTCTTCTTCATATTAACCGAATTGAAAAGGTGTTGGTAACAAACAAAGAATTTGAGCTTAAAGGACTTATTACGGTTAAGGATATTCAAAAAGCAGACGAGTATCCTAACGCATGTAAGGACAGCAGTTCACGACTTCGAGTAGGAGCCGCTATCGGCGTTGGGATTGACTCCAGGGAACGAGCTGAGACCCTAGTTAAAGCAGGGGTTGATGTCTTGGTAATAGACACAGCCCACGGTCATTCGAAAGGAGTGATTGATATGCTTAGGTGGGTTGCAAAAACTTTTAAAACGACTCAAATTATTGCAGGTAATATTGCCACCGCTGAAGCTGCAACTCGGCTCGCAGAAAATGGAGCTCATGCAGTAAAAGTAGGAATCGGCCCTGGGTCAATTTGTACGACCAGGGTGGTCAGCGGCGTAGGTGTCCCTCAGATCAGTGCGGTAATTGATGCATCTCAGGCTCTAACCAAAACAGGGGTTACCGTTATCTCAGACGGAGGGGTACGGTATTCGGGAGATTTAGCGAAAGCATTAGCTGCCGGTGCAAGTAGCGTGATGATAGGTTCTTTGTTTGCTGGAACTGAGGAAGCACCCGGTGAAGTAGAGCTCTTTCAAGGCAGATCATATAAACTATACCGCGGAATGGGTTCCATAGGTGCCATGTCGCAGAGAGATGGCTCATCTGATAGATATTTTCAGGAGTTTAGTGAATTGGATAAACTCGTGCCAGAAGGCATTGAGGGTAGAGTTCCTTATAAGGGGCCATTGAGCAAAATAATTTATCAAATGGCGGGTGGCGTCAGAGCTGCTATGGGATACACCGGGTGTAGAAATCTAAAACTTTTAAGAGACAATGCAAAATTTGTTAAAGTTTCTAACGCTAGTACCCGCGAAAGCCATGCGCATGATGTACAAATAACCAAAGAAGCTCCAAATTACCGTTTAGATTGAATTTGACCTTATGACAAAAATTATTATTATCGATTTTGGATCGCAGTATACACAATTAATTGCCCGTCGAATAAGAGAGTTAAATATATTTTGCGAGATTTTTTCCTGTAACAGTAATCTCGATTTTTTAACCGAAAACAATCAAAATGGTATAATTTTATCGGGTGGCCCAGAATCTGTTGATAAAACTTATGTCAAGAAATTTTCATTTTTATTTGAGCAGTGTTGTCCAATTTTAGGCATATGTTTTGGAATGCAGTTAATGGCATTAGCGGCCGGAGGAGTAGTCTCAAGTACAGTGAGAATGGAGTATGGACATGCGTCTGTAAGAGCTAGGGGACATTCAAAACTTTTAACCAACATTGAAGATGGCGTTAATGAGTTAGGACATGGCATGTTAGATGTTTGGATGAGCCACGGCGATAGTGTGACAAATTTGCCAGACAATTTTAAATGCATTGCGTCAACAGACACCACTCCGATCGCTGGAATCGCTGATGAGAATAGAGCATTATATGGATTACAATTTCATCCTGAAGTAAAAGATACAAACTCAGGACGGGAGATTCTGAAACGGTTTTGTGTAGATATATGTTGCTGCGCGCAAGATTGGACGGCAACTAATTTTATTGAACGCAGCGTTAATTCAATAAAATTAGCGGTGAACGGTGAACGAGTGGTCTTAGGATTAAGTGGCGGCGTTGATTCTTCTGTGACTGCAGCTTTGATTCATTTAGCAATTGGCGACAATTTGACGTGTCTATTTGTTGATAACGGACTTTTAAGAAAGGATGAGGCTCGGTTGGTCTTAAGGCTCTTCAAGGAGCGAAATTTAAATATCAAACAGATTAATGCGCAAAAAATATTTCTAGACAATCTTGAAGGAATTACTGCGCCTGAACTAAAGCGTAAGGTCATTGGAAGGACTTTTATTGAAGTATTTGAGAAGGAAGCAAAAACTTTGAAAAATATCGAGTGGCTTGCCCAAGGAACAATTTATCCGGACGTGATTGAGTCTGCAGGCGTGGAAGGAGGAATGAGTCACGTTATTAAATCACATCATAACGTTGGCGGCTTGCCTGAGGTCATGAACCTAAAACTTTTAGAGCCTATTCGCAGTCTTTTTAAAGATGAAGTGAAAGTCTTGGGAGAAAAACTAGGTCTTTCTAAAGCAAGTATGTCGAGACATCCTTTTCCAGGTCCTGGTCTGGCTGTACGTATTATCGGAGAAGTAACGACAGAAAGATGCGAAATACTTAGAGAAGCTGATTATATCTTTCTAGAGGAATTAGAGCAGGCAAATTTATATTCTTCTGTTAGTCAAGCGTTCGCAGTCTTTCTTCCAATAAAATCGGTAGGTGTCAAAGGCGATGGCAGGGCATACGAGTATGTGATTGCGCTTCGCGCGGTAAATACCGAAGATTATATGACTGCAAAATCTGCTGAATTTGATTGTTCTTTTCTTCATAAAGTCGCAACCCGAATTGCTAATAGCATTCCCCAAGTCACCAGAGTGGTTTATGATGTAACAAGTAAACCCCCAGCAACTATAGAGTGGGAATAGCTTTTTATTTCTTACTTATAGAAATAAAGAGTTTGTTGGTAGGGCGTAATAAAAAGTATAGCAAGAAACTACAACAGCTATGACAAAGCATCATATCGGGTAAGAAATATGGATGATGAAAAAAATATTGCAATAAGAGCGGTTGAACGAGGTGATTTGAAGGCGGTAATTGATTTACTCCAATCGATGTCAGAATTTAAACCATTAAAATCCAATCTTTTGCCTATTTGGAACAGTATCTCAAAACAATCAAATGTTCACTCTCTAGTTGCCGTTATGGATAAACAAATTGTGGGATATGGTTCTATTGTCATCGAGACAAAAATAAGAGGCGGAAAAATGGGCCACGTTGAAGATATAGTTTCTCATTCGCTTTTTAGAAAAAAAGGAATAGGTAAAGCTGTTGTAGATGCTCTGTTTAATATTGCAAAAGCGAATGGTTGTTATAAAATTGCTCTCCAATGCAGGGCACATAATGTTGAATTCTACGAAAAGTGTGGCTACGAAGTAAGTGGTATAGCATTGCAAAGATTTATAGAATAAAAATTGTGTTAGGTTCCAGAAATTATTGCTTGATCAAACAATCAGAGCACAGAACAAGCCGAGTTTTTATGCACGGGAGCTTTCTATTTTTGTCTATGGCTGGTGTGGCCTATAAAATATTACACGTATTCATTTAATCGAAATTTATCTTATTTTAGTTGTTGCAATAAAAATTTACTTCTTTCATGATATAAGTATAAGGGGTAATTTCTATGCTAAAAGGTTCCGATCTGTTCGTTAAGGTGCTAGAAGATGAGGGAGTAGAATACATTTTTGGTATTCCGGGGGAAGAAAATTTAGATTTTTTAGACAGTCTTTCTAGATCAAAAAAAATCAAACTTATATTAACTAGGCACGAACAAGGCGCGGGTTTCATGGCGGCTGTCTATGGGAGGCTCACTGGAAAAGCAGGCGTTTGTATTGCAACGCTTGGGCCTGGCGCCACAAACTTTACGACTTCGGCCGCTTATGCCCAATTGGGAGGTATGCCAATACTGATGATCACTGGACAAAAACCAGTTAAAAGCTCCAAACAGGGACGCTTTCAGATTTTAGATGTCGTTGAGATGATGAGGCCAATTACCAAGTATGCAATTCAGCTTGTCTCAGCTGATAATATACCAAGCCGCGTAAGAGAAGCTCTAAGAATTGCAGAACAAGAAAAGCCAGGGGCTACGCATTTGGAGCTGCCCGAGGACATAGCTGATGAGCCTTCGGAAGAATTACCAATTCGAGCCTCTTCTGTAAGAAGGCCTATAGCTGAATTTAAATCGATTAGAGCAGCGGTTGATAAGATTGCGGAAGCTAAGAATCCGATTATCGTCATAGGTGCTGGGGGTAATCGTAAATTGACCAGTAACATGCTTACAGAATTTGTAAATGAAACGGGTATTCCGTTTGTAAGCACTCAATTGGGTAAAGGTGTGGTTGATGAACGCCATCCTCTGTTTATGGGTTGCGCTGCATTATCGTCTGGCGATTTTGTCCATAGGGCTATTGAGGCTGCCGATCTAATTATTAACATTGGTCACGACGTTATTGAGAAGCCTCCATTTTTCATGACCCGTGGATCGGCAAAGGCCCAGCGAACTAGTCATTCTTCAGAGGATGAACCCGTTTCCGTTTCTAAAGGTACGCAGGTTATTCATATTTCCTTTAGCCCTGCGGAAGTAGATCCAGTTTATTTTCCACAATTAGAGGTGATTGGAGATATTGCAAATGCAATATGGCAAATTAAAACCGCACTGTCTGAGAGAGGGGATATCAAAAGGGATTTCACTCGGATGCGAGAAGTAAAAATACATCACGATAAAAATATAGCCGATGGGAAAGATGACCCTAGGTTTCCGATTTATCCTCAGCGTCTGGTCTCTGATGTCAGAAATGTTATGCCAGATGACGGAATGATATGTTTGGACAATGGGGTTTACAAAATCTGGTTTGCTCGCAATTACCCAGCCTATCAACCTAACACATGTCTTCTTGACAACGCATTAGCAACTATGGGAGCCGGTCTGCCTTCTGCAATGGCTTCATATCTCGTTTACCCTGATAGAAAGATAATGGCGATCTGCGGGGATGGCGGATTCATGATGAATTCCCAGGAGTTGGAGACCGCGGTAAGGTTAAATATGAATATTACTTGCCTAATCCTTAATGATTCCAGTTATGGTATGATTCGATGGAAGCAGGCAAATATGGGTTTCGAAGACTGGGGATTAGAGTATGGAAACCCTGACTTCGTGAAATACGCTGAAAGTTACGGAGCTAAGGGTTATCGAGTAGATAGTTCTGAAAACTTGACTAGCATTCTTGAGACATGTTTAAAAAACCCCGGAGTACATCTAATAGATTGCCCGGTTGATTATTCTGAAAATGATGAAATACTGAATAAAAAAATAAAAGAACAAAGTTCAAAAATCTAAGCAAAATATCTGAATATAATTTAAATAAAATATGTCAAATAATAATCTAGCGTCTTTGTGTAAGATGGGGCTTCAATGAGTTTAAGAAAAGAATATCCTTATATTTTAGCCAATGAATGTGTCTACGCTAATTCTGATCTAGTTGTTACAGATAAATTTACCGGCGAACCTGCGACCCATGTAGCAATGGCGAATTCCAAAACGATTGAAGAGGGTATCGAAGCTGCAGTTGATTCCTCGGAGTTAATGGCTGAAATGCCAACTTTTGAAAGACAGGCTGTTCTAGAGCATTGTGTTGCTAGATTTAAAGAGCGTTTCGATGAGCTTTCATATGCACTGTGTGTTGAAGCGGGAAAGCCAATAAAAGATTCTAGAGGAGAGGTAGAAAGATTAATTGACACATTCAAAGTGGCAGCCGAAGAAACGACGAGATTTAATGGAGAGTTACAGTGCCTTGATATTAGTCCTAGGGCGAAAGGTTATAGCGGGATGTGGAAAAGAGTTCCTATAGGTCCTTGCTCTTTTATATCCCCTTTTAATTTCCCCTTAAATCTTGCGGCCCATAAAATTGCACCAGCGATAGCTGTTGGTTGCCCGTTCGTTATGAAGCCCGCTTCACGAACCCCTTTGGGTGCTATTATTATGGGCGAAGTTTTAGCCGAAACCAACCTGCCAAAAGGAGCGTTTTCAATCCTTCCGTGCTCTCGCCAAGGTGCTGACTTATTTACTATTGATGACCGCCTGAAGCTGTTGTCATTTACGGGGTCACCATCGGTTGGCTGGGATTTAAAAGCCCGCTGCGGCAAAAAGAAGGTTGTATTAGAATTGGGAGGTAACGCAGCTGTGGTGGTTGATGCGGATGCAGAAATAAACGACACGATTGACCGATTAATTTTTGGAGCTTTTTATCAATCTGGCCAATCTTGCATTGGTGTTCAAAGAATTTTAATTCATCAAAGTATTTATGAATCCTTTAAAACGAGGTTAGTTGAGGTGACAAAGTCGCTTGTAGCTGGTGATCCGAAGGATGAGGCTACTTTTATTGGTCCCATGATCGCTGAAAAAGAGGCTAGCAGATTGGCGCAATGGATCGATGAGGCACAACAGCTTGGAGGAAAGCTGTTATGTGGTGGAAAACGTGAGGGAGCGTTATTGGAAGCAACCTTACTTGAAAATGTTCCCATTGATGCCAAAGTTTGTACAGAGGAAGCTTTTGGCCCGGTTGCGGTTTTAGATAAATTCTCGGACTGGAAAGAAGCTATAGATATGGTAAATAATTCAAAATTTGGCCTTCAAGCTGGTATATTTACTAGAGACTTTTATAAAGTCCAAATGGCCTGGGATAAACTTGATGTAGGCGGGGTAATTGTAGGTGATGTTCCGTCATACAGGGTAGATAACATGCCTTATGGTGGAGTAAAAGATTCCGGATTGGGCAGGGAAGGCATACGCTTTGCAATGGAAGATATGTCAGAAATAAGAAATCTCGTGATAAGGACATTGCCAGTTCTTTAAGATGTAGGCAATTTGTTCTTTTAATTTTAACATAGAATTGTTTTGGAAAAGTGCTCATCGTGAACCAATATATACTTAGCACAGCAGTTTTTTAGACGTTTTACCTGATATTTTTTCTTCATAATCGATGATGAGTTTCGATGAAAAAAAGATAAACAAAGCTATCCTAATTGCTGTTTTGTGAGCCATGAAAAAAACTTAATTAAATTGTTCTAATATTAATCGATAGGTTCGTCTTGATATGAAAGACTTAATCTCGCAATATCAGGGAACATGTCATTGTGGTGACGTGTGCTTCAAGATATTTACAGATTCTGTATTCCTCGATCTGTACAGGTGTAATTGTACCCTTTGCATGAAGAAGGCAATAATAATGAAGCCTATAAGCGAAAATTTTTTTTTTCTATTAAAAGGAAAAAACTCATTAAGTTCTTACAAATGGAATAAAAAGATTGCTGAGCATTATTTTTGTAGCAACTGTGGTGTTTATACTCATCATCGTCGGAGGAGGAATCCTTCCCAAATTAGCATCAATTTTGCTTGTCTTAATATTCCGGAGAAGTTTCCAAAATTGTTTGTAAAGACAGTTAACGGCCTGGAACATGATTGATATGTTTTAAATTTGTTATAGGTGTCTTTTTTCATAAGCGTAATCTAGGTATCATGTTTGATAGAATTAAAAAAATAAGGAAAATTTTTGGAATACTACAAGTTTTTTAGACCAATAATTTTTGCCTTCGACCCAGAATTTTCACATACAATTACCCTTAAGGCATTAAAGTTATTCGGTAATTTAAGAGTAAAAAATAACGATGATCCGTGTTTAGGAAATAACTTATTTGGAAAAACGTTTTCAAATCCATTCGGTTTAGCGGCAGGTTTTGATAAAAACGCTGAAGTTATAAATGGGGCCTTGAATTTAGGCTTTGGCTTTACTGAAATAGGTACTATTACTCCTCAACCTCAAAATGGTAATCCTTATCCCAGACTTTTCAGATTAAAGGCGGAAAATGCGATTATAAATCGATTGGGCTTCAATAATTTGGGCCATTGTTACGCCCATAAAAACCTCAACACCCTAGAAAGAAGAGGTCCTGTAGGTATAAACTTGGGAGCAAACCGTAATAGTCTACAAAGAGAGCAGGATTATATCTTGGGAGTAGAAAAGTTTGATAAATTAGCAGATTACTTTACTATCAATATTTCGTCTCCAAATACTCCAGGATTGCGTAATTTGCAAAATAATAGTGAGCTAGATAATCTGATAAAATTGATCAAATCAAAGAGTATCAAATCAAGTATCTTTATAAAGATTGCACCTGATCTTAGCGACGAAGAATTACAGGATATAGTAAATATTGCTATAAAATACCATTTGGAAGGGTTGGTTGTTTCAAATACAACTATTAAAAGAGACAGGCATTTGCAGGATAAACTTTCTATCGAAAGCGGTGGTCTTTCGGGGCCTCCTTTGAAAAATTTAGCGGCAAGATTAATTTCGGATATTTTTAAAGTTTCGGGTAAGCGGTTGACGCTAATAGGAGTTGGCGGAATATCCGATGGGAGGGAAGCATACGAAAGGATTGCTAGGGGCGCTAGTTTACTTCAGTTGTACACCGCTCTTATCTACCGGGGGCCGTTTTTAGTCCGTCATTTAAAACGAGAACTTATTCAAATGATGAGAGATGACGGGATAAAAGATATTAAATCCTTGATTGGTACTCTATGTTAATAAGGTTAATTTTCAAATTAAATAGAATAATTTTTAATTCTACATTTAATGTGGTTGAGTAAAGTGAAGATTACGAAAAAGTTAATTAAAATATTTCAAGGTCTCTTGTCAATAATACTTAATTTTCTCCTATGCCCTCTCCACCTTTCGGTCGTTCACAAGAATGTGAATAAAGATTTTGTGTTATATCAATACGACTCTTATGATGAGTACAAAAAAATGCAAATTTTCCATAATATTAGGAAATTGGAAAAAGTATGGGCTGATGATCATACTCTAGACAGAGTTGCAGAAAGAGCCCTTTCACTAAAAACAGACGGTAGTATTGAAGGCTTGTGTCATGGGACAAGAAATGGTTATGAGCAAAGCTATTTAAGCGCAAAATTTAATAGAATCAACGCCATTGGTACCGATATTTCAGCATCGGCGAGCAATTTTCCTTTATCATTTGTTTGGGATTTTCATGAACAAAAAGACGAATGGGTGAGCAACTTCGACTTTGTTTATAGTAACTCATTAGACCAAGCCTGGAACCCGCAAAAGGCGTTAGCTTCGTGGCTTGAGCAGATTAAGCCTGACGGCCTAGTCATAGTTGAACTTACAGTTGCTGGTCACGGTCCGGGCGGTGTTTCAAATATGGACCCATTTGGGGTTCGTCCAGTTGCGTTTCCTTATGTTTTAACTGAATGGTTCGGAGAAAATATTAAGCTTTCACATTCTGTTGGGAGAAAATCTAATATGGCAGAAGACGCTTGGCTTTTTTTTATTTCAAATGTGTAAATAAAAATTTGAAAAATCTTACTTCACGGGAAAAAAAGTTCTAACCACTAGCAATTTTGTATGATTTATGGCTTAATACTGATTAATTAAGTTTGAATCAACCATGTTTGAAAGGAGAAAATCAAGGTGGAATCTATAGAAGGACTTATAGTTGTGGTTTTTTGGGCGGTAATTTTGATGCGTTTTTTGCCAAGGAAAAATTTTACGAGAAAATCATGAGCCGCTTAATTTTTAATTTTCTGAGGCTCTTTTTGTTGTGGTTGTTCGGTAGAACTCGTTTTAGCATGATCCAAATAGGTGCTTCATTAATTTCAAGATATATTAAAAGAAGCGTGGGCGGTTGGTACACTAATCCTGAGATGAAAAAAAGGGATCTTAATGAAATCTCATCAACTTTGCGGCTCATTTTAGGAGATTAAAGCCTAAATTTACCCAATTCAATCATTTCGTTTTTATATCGCCGTTTGCTCATGGTATTCTCATTTTTTATTCCCCCCTAATGCACATACTAGGAGCAAAAAAAATGGATAAAAAAAATGAAAATTTATTTTTTAATCCTGAAGAAATCAGTGAGATGGAGAAGCGGACTGTAGATAGGATTATTGAGGCAATTGAAGCTAAGGACTTTGATAAAGCAAAAAAATTGACTCATAGAATGTATAATGAATTTCTTTCGATGCATGACCTTTACCGAAATTGGGTTACAAGCTTACTTACGGAAATTGGTAATAGATACGGTGATCAAGATCTCGACGCGATCATGAACGAAAGTTGCAAATCCTGGTGGCGACCTATTCGATTGAAAATGAAGCAAACTTCTAGCGAGCTAAAAACTCAGGTAAAAATGTTTATATCTGGTCTTCACGGCCACCTGCAGCCATTGGAAATAAGCGAGGACATCGAAAAAGTTACAATTAAACTAAAACCTTGTGGAAGCGGTGGGCGATTGGTGCAAGAGGGGCGATATAAAGGAAAAAATCCATTTCTGACAATAAAAAAAGGACAAAAGATTACTTATAACAGAACGAATTTTCCTGTGTACTGCGCTCATGAAGCAGCGATGGAGAATGTTGACTTTGAAGACGAAGGAAGGCCGTTCGTAGTTGTGGAGCCTGCCGATAAGATAGGAAAAGACTATTGTTCTTTCATTTGTTATAAAAAAGAAGCGTCCGTGCCGAAAAAATACTATGAGCGGCTGGGCTATAAAAAACCAATGCGCGATACTGAGAGATGATTTGGATCGCAAGTCAGTAATGCGAGAGGCTGCAAGGATGGCTGAAATAGCGGCGACACAAGGCGAGGTTCCCGTCGGAGCAATGCTTTATGTGGGAAAAAAACTCATCGCGTCTTCTTTTAACCAGACCATTCAACGCAAAGATCCTACCGCTCATGCTGAGATATTGGTGCTTAGGGCAGCAGCAAAGAAACTGGGCAATTATAGACTGAATGATGGTGTTCTGTTTACCACACTGGAACCATGTCCAATGTGTGCAGGTGCGGTTTTAGAATCCAGAATTAAGTCACTGATATTCGGTGCTTATGATAGAAAAAACGGGGCAGCAGGAAGTGTTTACAATATCGTTGCTAAAAACCCTAATGTTGAGATCGTAGGTGGAGTGGAAGAATATCTCTGCAGTTCTCTGTTAACAAAATTTTTTAAAGAGAAAAGAAATTAGTGGATATATCCGAAAATAAGAACAATCTTTTGGCAGGCAAGTTGGGTAAACACCTAAAAAAAAAGAATATAAAAATTGCAGCAGCAGAGTCTTGCACGGGAGGCTTGTTCGGAAAAACTATAACAGACATACCAGGCTGCTCTGCGTGGTTCGATTGCTCCCTAGTAACTTATTCTAATGAAGCAAAAATTACGTTTTTGGGAGTGGATAGCTTAACATTAAAAAAGTTCGGTGCAGTAAGTGAGGAAGTCGCTTGTGAAATGGCGAAAGGTGTAAGTATTAGGGCATCTACAGAGATTGGAGTTGGCGTCAGCGGGATAGCAGGCCCTGGCGGAGGTAATGCTTTAAAACCGGTGGGAACAGTTTGTTTCGGGTTTAGTTTCCCAGGGAAGATTGTAAGTTGTACAAAGGTTTTCGATGGAAACAGGGATGACATTAGGAGACTAAGTACGGAATTTTTATTGTCCGAATTACTGGTATATCTGACGGCAGATTGATAATCTATAAGCCCAAATGATTGTTGAATGGGTAACTAATTAAAGGAATGTGAATGGATCAAAACAAAGAAAAAGCATTAAAAATGGCACTTTCTCAAATTGAGAAGCAATTCGGATCAGGCTCTATTATGCGGATGGGTAACGAAGAAGCAGTCATACAGGTTGATGCAGTATCTTCTGGCTCACTTAGTATCGATATTGCCCTTGGAATAGGAGGATTTCCCCGTGGAAGGGTTGTTGAGATCTATGGCCCAGAATCTTCTGGCAAAACCACGCTCACATTGCATGCAGTGGCGGAAATCCAAAAAGCTGGAGGGACTGCTGCTTTCGTAGATGCCGAACACGCTCTGGATCCGAGTTATGCGGAAAAAGTCGGCGTGAACGTAGAGGATTTGCTTGTTTCTCAGCCAGATACTGGCGAGCAGGCGTTGGAGATAACGGATATGTTGGTCCGGTCGGCGGCAGTTGACTTGGTTGTAGTAGACTCGGTAGCAGCTTTGACACCAAAAGCTGAAATAGAAGGTGATATGGGTGACACCCATGTTGGCTTGCAAGCGCGTCTTATGTCTCAAGCGTTGAGAAAGTTAACTGGAAATATTAAACGCTCGAATACTTTGGTTATTTTTATAAATCAAATAAGAATGAAAATAGGGGTTATGTTTGGGAACCCCGAGACAACTACAGGAGGTAATGCTCTTAAATTTTATTCATCCGTAAGAATTGATATAAGAAGAACAGGAGCTCTGAAAAAAGGAGACGAAATTATTGGAAATGAGACGAGAGTAAAGGTTGTAAAAAATAAAGTCGCGCCCCCATTTAAACAAGCGAATTTTGACATAATGTACAACGAGGGTATTTCTAGACATAGTGAACTAATTGAGTTAGGAGTTCAAAATAATATCATTGAGAAAACTGGTGCGTGGTATAGTTACGAGGGGGACCGATTAGGTCAAGGCAAGGAAAATGTAAGAATTTACCTTAAGGAAAACCCAGAACTTGCTGATGAAATCGAAACAAAGATTAGGGGTCTATATTTTTCTAATCAACAAACTAATGTTGAAGAGATAGAGGATTCTTCGTGAATGGAGATGTTGGATATAAAACTGTTTATGACAGAGCGTTAAGGCTTCTAGCTCGTAGAGATCACACCAAAAGTGAGTTAAGAATAAAACTTGAAGAAAAAAATTACGATATTCGAATTATAAATGACGTCCTTGACCAGTTAGAGAAAAAAGACTATCTAAACGATAAGTCTTTTGCAGATAAATATTTAAAATATAGGTCTGGATTGGGATTTGGCCCAAAAAAGATTTTTCATGAAATGCAAAAAAAAGGTATAGATAATCAACATATAAAAGAATCTTTTGATAGCTTTGATCTATGTTGGACTGAATTGACTAGAAAAGCGTTTCAAAAAAAGTTTGGTAGAATTCAGAACGATGGCAAATGTTATAGGGACTATGAAAAAAAAATAAGATTCCTTGTGCACCGAGGTTTTGCTTATAGCGATATAAAAAGTGTTTTAGGGGAGCATCCGTAGTAATGGAGACACAACAAATCCGCAACTGCTTTCTGGAGTACTTTAAATCAAATGGCCACAAGATTGTCGAAAGTTCCTCACTGATACCGCCACAAGACAAAACTTTACTCTTTACTAATGCAGGGATGGTTCAATTCAAGGACTACTTTACGGGGAAAATCCAGCCACCCTTCGAGTCTGCGACCTCGGTGCAAAGATGCGTTCGTGCCGGCGGAAAACATAATGACCTGGATAATGTAGGTTTTACTTCTCGTCATCACACTTTCTTTGAAATGTTGGGAAATTTTAGTTTTGGTTCTTATTTTAAAGAAGAGGCGATTGCTTTAGCCTGGGAGCTTTTAACGAGGGAATTTCAGATACCAGAAGAAAGATTGCTAGTGACCGTTTTTGAAGATGACAGTGAAGCTGCAGAAATTTGGCAAAAGAAAATAAAAGTTCCTTCAGAAAAAATTATTAGATGCGGCGAGGAAGATAACTTTTGGGCGATGGGTGACACTGGTCCTTGCGGCCCCTGTACCGAAATATTTTTTGATCATGGACCGAGTGTAAAAGGAGGTCCACCAGGCTCTATAAACGAAAATGGCGATAGATTTGTGGAAATATGGAATCTTGTTTTCATGCAATATGAAATGGATCAAAAAGGTAATAGAAACCCGCTTCCCAGACCTGCGGTTGATACCGGTATGGGCTTAGAGCGGATTGCTGCTGTCCTACAAAATGTAAAAAGTAATTATGAGATAGATATTTTCCAAAAATTAAATTTTGAAGTTCAAGGGGTGCTAGGCGGCCACGTAAACGACAATTCAATTTTAAAAATTATTTCTGATCATATCAGATCTTCTGGATTTCTGATAATGGATGGAGTGATACCAGATAATGAGGGACGAGGGTATGTCCTTCGCAGAATAATTCGGCGTGCTCTTCGTTATGGTCATAAAGTAAATAATGGCAAACCTTTTTTTTACCGATTAGTTAAGCCTTTGGTTGAGCTTATGGGCAGTTCTTGCACTAATTTACAAGACAAAGAAGAGTATATTACTCGTACACTTAGAGATGAGGAGGAGCGTTTTTCGGCAGCCTTAACTAGAGGCCTTTCTATTTTAGATAAAAAACTGAAAGCGAACACCAGCGGTTTATTGCCAGCTGATATTGTTTTTGAATTATATGATACTTATGGTTTTCCAACCGATATTACTCATGATATTGCCAGTGAGTATGGCGTGAGAATTGACTTAAAAGGCTTCGAAGAGTTAATGCAAAAGCAGAAGTCTTTAGCAAAGAAAACTAGCAAATTTGGCGATAGTATCAACTATCTTGGTGTTTCGGAACATTCCCTCGAAATCCCACACTTTACCCAAAAATTTTGCGGTTACACAAAAATACAGAAAGAGACAGAGATTTGTTCACTTTACTTAGATGGTGTTAGAAGAGAACAACTTTCCAAAGGTGACGCTGGTGTTGTGTGCGTAAAGGAAACCCCATTTTATGCTGAAGCAGGTGGACAGATTGGTGACGTCGGCATAATTAAATCTAAAAAAGGAATTTTTGAAGTCACAGACACAAAAGTTCTGGATGAAATTCATCTTCATATCGGTAAATTAGTTGAGGGTACGTTGCACGAGGGAGAAACTGTTAAGGCAACGGTAGGTGAGGGTGAAAGAAAAAAAACGACTAATCATCACTCTGCAACTCATCTTTTACATGCCGCTCTTCGTTATCAATTAGGAGATGGTATCCAACAAAAAGGTTCCTATGTTGGAACAAATAGATTGAGATTTGACTTCTCTCACCCACGAGCTGTTTCTCGCAGCGAATTGCAAAAAATTGAAAGTTTGGTAAATCATAAAATTCGAGAAAACCTCGAGGTAAATATTGAAATCATGGAGACTTCGAAAGCTATTGAGACAGGAGCAACAGCTTTTTTTGACGAGAAATATGGGAAGGAAGTTAGAGTTCTAGGAATGGGTGATTTTTCCCTCGAGCTGTGTGGGGGAACACACGTTTCTCGAACTGGGGAAATTGGTTTCTTCAAAATTATTTCTGAGTCTTCAGTCGGTGCTGGTGTTAGGCGAATTGAAGCGGTTTGTGGTGTTGAAGCCGAAAGTCGAATTTATGAGGCGTTGGAAACGGTTGAAAATATGTGCACCCTGCTCGATACATCGGGAAATAAAATCGTAGATAGATTAAATAATCTTATAAAAGAAAAATCTCTACTAGAGAATAAATTAAAAAAACAAAAGGAAAATTCTTTGGATAAAGTCCTTGATAATGCTTATCAAGGTGCGGAAGAGATTAATAAAGTCAAATTAGTCGCAACAGTCTTGACTGATGTTCAAC
This sequence comes from Pseudomonadota bacterium, assembly GCA_036130055.1. Taxonomy (GTDB): domain Bacteria; phylum Pseudomonadota; class Gammaproteobacteria; genus TMED69. The sequence continues at coordinate 24,041 of JAYYOR010000026.1, forward strand.
CTCAGGAGTTAAGAAGATTAGTAGATAACCTAAAAGGTCGTAAAAACGAACATGGTATTATTGTCATTCTTGCTTCTGTTGTTGGAAAAAAAGTGAGACTCATTGCTGGGGTAAACAAAGAGTTGTCAGACAAGGTAAGTGCAGTGGACTTAGTAAATCATATGGTAGGAAAATTTGGAGGGAAGGGAGGAGGAAGACCTGATCTCGCTCAAGCTGGTGGTGAATTTGATATTGATTTTCAAAATATGATTGAACTAGGAAAGGAATGGGTTTTAAAAAAATTATGAAAAGTTTAAATTAAAGAAACCTGCTCGAATGTCATCATTAGTTTTGAAATTCGGTGGTACCTCAGTCGGCAGTATTAAAGCTATATCGTTCGTTGCCGAAAAGATTAAAAAGTTAAAAAAGAACGGTGCTCGTCTCGTTGTAATTGTATCTGCTATGAGCGGTGAGACAAATAGACTTTTGGGAATGGCAAAAGAATATAATTCTGAAAAAGGCAGAGCCGTAGATTTTCTTTTGTCTACAGGGGAGCAGGTTTCGGTAGCTTTACTGTGTTCTGCTTTACAGTCACTGGGAGTAAAGGCGTTTCCGATGGCAGGTTGGCAAGTTCCCATAATAACTGATAGTTCTTATGGACGAGCTAGAATTCTCGATATTAAACCTGACAAAATAAAAAAACTGATGGATACTGATGTGGTTGTAATAGCGGGATTTCAAGGAGTTGATGAAAATAAAAATATAACGACATTGGGTCGAGGTGGGTCAGATACGTCAGCTGTAGCTATTGCAGCGGCACTTGGCGTAGATGAATGCAGAATTTACACAGATGTTCAGGGAGTATTTACGACTGACCCTCGTATCGTTTCTGATGCTAGAAAACTTGATGTTATTACGTATGAGGAAATGTTAGAACTAGCAGGACTTGGAGCAAAAGTATTACAGATTAGAGCGGTTGAATTCGCAAGGAACTATAATGTGAAGCTTAGGGTCCTTTCTACCTTCGAGGAAGATTGTGGTACCTTAATTACTGATGAGGAAGAAATTATGAGCATGGAACAGGCAATAATCTCTGGTATAACCTTGAAAAAAAATGAGGCTCAAATTATGGTTAGTAATGTACCGGACAGGCCGGGAATTGCTGCTGACATTTTAGGACCAGTTGCCGAAAAAAATATTGAAGTTGATATGATTGTTCAAAATATTGGATCGAATGGCATCGCTGATTTCACTTTTACAGTTCCAAAAAACGATTACGAAGAAACAAAGTCAATTTTAAGTAACTTGTCAAACCAATTAGGGAGCAGTGTTATATCTGGTGACAATAAGATTGTGAAGTTATCTATTGTAGGGGTCGGCATGAGATCTCATGCGGGAATCGCTAGTAAAATGTTTTCTGTGTTGGCAACGGAAAATATAAACATCAAGATGATATCTACTTCTGAGATAAAAATTTCGGTGGTTATCGAAGAAAAATATGGCGAGCTAGCGGTTAGATCATTACATTCTGCTTTTGAGTTACAGGATTTAACTTCTTAGTAAGAAATGGTAAAAAAAAAATACGATAGAATCGCGATTTTAACCCGCGGAGTAACTGGTGGCGGAGTCCAAAAAATGTCAGTTAATCTTGCAAATCAGCTGGTTTGTATGGGTTTTAAAGTTGATTTGCTTTCACCCAAGCAAGGTGATAACCAGAACATTGACCCAAGAGTTAATGTAATCTTAATGCGTCCTAGTTCGAATTTAGTTGCAAGATGGACTTGTTATAAAGCTGCACCTGATCTTTTGAAGGTAACCTTTTTCCCTGTAATTATTCCTCTTCTTTTTCCTCGCTCTTTATTGTTTGTTAGCGATCTGGCGGCTTATATGGAGGAATACAAGCCACTAGCTTTGATTTCTGCAACTACTTATTTAAATATCGCTGCTCTTTTGTCGAAACGACTAGTAAAACAAAAGATTAAAATACTGATAAGCGAAAGAACAAACTTAACTGAAACGATAAATTCTCTCAAAAATAGGTTTACCTTTAGATGGAGGTTTGTGCCAAATTTAATAAAGCATATATACCAGGAATCAGATGCAATTATTTCTGTTTCAGATGGGGTAGGGTTAGACCTTGCGAAAGTTGCTGGACTAAGCCGTGAAAAAATCCGGACTATTAATAACCCAGTTTTACCTGTAACTCGGGATGAACAACAAAAAAGAAACGATTTTATCTATTCTATTAAACAAGCAAGTACTGAACCTCATTTTGTCATCGTTGGTCGGTTGGTCTCTATAAAAAGAATCGACCTTGCGATTAGTGCTTTTAACCTTTTTCTAAAGAAGACCGAATCGGGTAAGTTGACGATTGTCGGAAGTGGACCAAAAAGAAAAAAATTAGAGAGAATGGTGCGAAGACTTAAGCTTCAAGAAAAAATTAAGTTTATCGGTTGGGTCGATACGTCGTTACAAATTTTAAGAAAAGCGGATATTTGTTTACTTACTTCCGCTAGAGAGGGATCGCCTAATATTTTGATTGAAGCGATGTACTGCGGCTGTCAAATAGTAGCTACGAATTGTCCGAATGGTCCATTCGAGATACTTAAGGGAGGAGCATTAGGCAAACTAATTAATGAGGCTGATGCAGAATTAATATCAGACGCAATGATCGATATAATAAAAAATCCGATAGACAAAGACTTGCTTTTAAGCCGATCTCTTGACTATACAGCTTTTGAAAGCGCGAATCAGTATCTAGATAGTTTGGATCTTCTGTGAAGTTATGTTTGAGAAGGAAGTGTTGACTTTAGAATGGCGAAATCCTAAAAAAAGTGCGAAAATTAAAAAAATTTTTTGGAGAGGTGGCCGAGCGGCTGAAGGCGCTCCCCTGCTAAGGGAGTATGCGGTTTATCCCGTATCGAGGGTTCGAATCCCTCTCTCTCCGCCAATTCATCAAGGCTTATGATAATGATGAAAAATTAGAGCTATAAAACACCAGCACAATCTTAATTCCCTGAAAAAAAACCAGAAATTGCATCACTATATTCTTTGATACCATCCTTTGAAGTGAAATCACCAGCCCTTTCTAAAAGTTTCGCCTCCGGTATCCTATATTCAAGTGATTCTAAAATTTTCTGAGCCATCATTTTGTGATCTTTTATTTTTACCAATCTACCGTATTTTCCTTCAGCGAGTATTTCCGATGGACCGCTAGGACAGTCGGTCGCAACAATTTGACATGTGGCACCCAAAGCTTCGATCACAGAACTAGGCATGCCCTCAGAAACTGAGGAAAGTAAAAAACCGTAAGAATAATAATAATATGGTTGTGTATTTTGCACGTGCCCTTGGAGTTGAATTTTGTCTTTCATTTTCAGATTCTTAATTAAATCTTCGATTTTGTTTTTTTGAGGACCGTCACCTAAAATAATTAGCCTAATCGAATGGTTAGTATTAGAAGCAACCTGAAAAGCTTTAATCATAGTGGGATAGTCCTTTTTAGCTACGAGTCGGCCTACCGCCAGGAAAACTACCAAGTTAGGATCATGGAACCAAGAATGCTTGGGCTTTCTTTTTGGCTCGTCTCTCCAATTTTTGTCTAAAACTTTGTTATAGATAACTCTTACATTTAAACTTTTACCAAGCAGTCGTTGCAGATTTTCTTTTACGCCGTTTGAAACTGCGATAAAACCGTTGGCATTTTTGTATAATATTGGAATTAAGAAATCCCTCATCCTCTTTTTCACACACTTATACTCGGGATAATTCCTGATAGATATAATGTTACTTTGTCGAACAATTATTTTAGTTTTCGCCTTAGATAAGGTTTTTGCAACTAAAGCAGCGAGGTTTGGCGGTATTGAAATACTCAAAAATACATCAGGCTCTTCTTTGTTTAAAAACTTCTTTAAATGCCATATGCCAAGAAATAGTTTAATTTTATTAACCTTTCGAATAAGAGGGATGCGGTTTGACCAGTTCAAAAGATTAATTGTTTCGCATGAGGCATCAACTTTTTCCAATAGCTTCTCGTGAGCTCCAATAAAAACAAAGAGTACCTTGTGGCCTTTTTTACTAAGGTCCTTCCCTACTTGGAAAATAAGATTCTCCCTTGCTCCGATTTGAAGGCTGCTCATAAAAATTCCAATCTTGATTCCCTCGTTAGCCAATTTTACTACTCTTACGACTAAAGGAACGATTATGATATCTCTTTAAAAACTCATATTCTTTTATTTTATTTTTAACATAATTATAATCTTTGCTGCTCCATTCAAAATCAAATCTTGTTTCTTTAGGGTTCGAAAATAGCCTAGCTTTACACGCTTCTATATAACTTTCCGTTTGATTTTTCAATTTTAAATAAGTTAAAAGTTTTTTTAGCGTCTCAGAAGGTTGAAAAATTAAATCTTCTAAGAAAACGTGATGAGTTTCGAAGCTAGGGTTTTTTTCAAGTTTTGATATGGTTTCCATATTTCTAAAATAGCCTTTTGCTGAATAACTGAGACTTGTGTTATTTCGTTTTGCTCTTGTTGAGATATTATCGTATGGATTTCTAATTACGTGAATAAGTTTGACGGGCACCTGAAATTTGACAAAAAGAGAAACAATATCCGGATATCTCCTGATAAGCCTTATGGTACCATTACCTTTTTTGTCTCCTATTACTTTTAGTGTCTTAACTTTGCCTTGGAACTGTCCTTTAATGGAATAATCATAACCGGTATATTCTCTTCCGTTTTTATTGAAAAGTGCCGAATTTATTGCCATTGATCGCAAAATGTCATCTTTTGATTTGCCAGACATTAAATGTTTAACGACATGCAATTCGTGGGAGACCAAGATTTCTGGATGTGCATCAAGGAGCGAACCAACTAGAGAATGACCACTCCTGCTATACCCAATAAATAAGATGATCGATTCCAGGTTGTTAAAGAACTGCTCATCAATTTTCAAACCTAGGTATTTGTAAATGCATTTGTTCTTTTGAATTATATTATAGGTTTCTATTTTTTCCCTACTCAATTGATTATTTTTTACCATGTCTGTAAAGACTTTATGGTTTTTTTCTGAATTGTCTAGGATCTCATTAGTAATAATTCTTATCAAGCAAAAAAAATGTTCTAAATAATATTTTGTAAATCTACTGAGGTACAGCTTTACCACGATCAAAAAATTGTAGAAGTCAGCCATTAATAGACTGCCTAGTTAAGCTTTAAGTGCGATTTAATCCTTGACAACAATATGCTTATTGCGTTGTCAAATCCGAGGTTTTTTGTCCTCAATTTATTTTCTAATAAATCGATGTGTTTTAAGACTGGACTTAAGTTTTTGAAGTCATTTTCTATTTCCTTCCATGCATCATTCCAAAAGTTAGCACTATCAAATGATATTTCATCATTGGAAATTTTGTGAAGAATTTTATAAGCTCTTAGTGTAATAGGATTAATAATAGACTCGTCGGCTTGGTCCGACTTATGATGGCGTAAAGAGGTCTCGAGAAAGTTTTCTGAATATTCCTTTATCCCTTTTTTTATAGCATCGGTAGGACTTACGCCTATAACATCAACTATTCTATACAACTGTTTTTCTGGATTGTCTAAAAGTGTGTCGTAATCAATCACAATCTTTCTTCTGTTTCGCAATAAAAAGAAATAGGGGACCATTCTCGATAGCCATTCCAAGTCACTTTTTTCTTGTACCCCCCTCAATGGATTTAAATTTTTACGGGACATTGCTACGCTAAGAGGGTTTCTGAGAGCAACAACATATATTGGTTCAGCTGGAATATCCAGAATAACCCTCTCCCAAAATGGTAAAAGTCTAAGTACACCACCAGATTTAAAACCCCATATCGTGTGATTATTGAATTTTGTCTGCAAGGTTAAAGTTGCTTTTTTTTGAATATCAATGGCTTTTGGATCATCGAAAAGCTCACCATCTATCGGTCTCACGTCGCTACCGGTGGTTGTGAGGCCAAAGAAAGTACTAATCTCTCGATTGATCTTCAGAATGTCTAAATCTTCAAAAAAACCTTTTGGATTTTTGGCTGAGCCGGGTTTAAGATTGTTTCCGAGCTCGACTCCTAGTGCGGCAAGGGCCCGTGTAATGGTGCTAGTCCCGCTTCTCCCAGCCCCTACTACTATCACAACCTTCTGTTTTTCAGCCATAGATTTATCCTTTACCAGTTGTCATCTGTTTATCCAATTTCGAATTATATTGGAAATTTTGTTTTGTCTAAACTCAATTATAAAAACCTGTCTCAATTTATTTTCTGGACAGTTGATTCGTCTTACGCCATGCCACGAGTGATTGGTTCGTTTAAATAGTAAACTGTGATTACCAATACATGGAATTTCAATTTGACGCTTGAAGTCATTAAAATCTGGTGCGCTCCTAAAATTTTTTTCTCCATTATCGTCGAGAATTACCGTTTGCCCTCCCCATATAGGGTCCCAGTCTTGATGTGAATTAAAATAAAAGATGTGTGAGCCTAATTTCCACTCAGCATCACAATGTGGGGACACTGATGCTGCGGATTCCGTGTAGTGCCAATGATATTTGAAATGAAACTTATCTGTACCGAGCACTCGATTTATAAACTCCCGATACTTTCCAGTTTCAATTTCATCAACGAGATTTTTCCAGGTTTTGCTTACAGGAGTCGCTGAATTAAAATCGAGGCTCAGACGATCATGGCTTTTTTGTCCGTATCTTCGATGATTCCCTTTTTGTTCAGAAAACAATTTTTTATGTGGCAACTCCTTTCTTAGTTTCTCAAACTTGTCTTTTAATAAGAGACCGTTTATTTCTCCATAGGGAAAAGGGTTTTTTCTAATAAATAGATCAATGTCAAATTTTTTTAGAACGGCGTAATCAATTAATTTTTCTTTTAAGACTCGCATCAAACTATTTTCTAATATCTTGGTTTATTCGATTCAATAAATTATTATAGCAATGAATATCTTGATTATTTTTTTCTTTTTTGGGAACGTCTTTCCCATCAAACCAGCCTATCATATTTTTTTCCAGTAGTTTTTTATGTAAATTAAAAATGTTTCTAGGGGGTGTCCAGAACCCTTTTTTCACCATAAAATTTAAGCATGACTTAATTAAATAATTAGATTTTAGAAAATTTATTTTCAGTGTTTTTTGAATTAACTTATCCCAAATAGTCTGCGGCAGGGCTATTATTCTAACGGTTTTGTTTTTTCTACACGCATCAGAAATCATTGAAATGCTGTCCGACGTAACTAATATTTCTTGACTCACTTCAATGAATTTCCAATAGGGATTTTCAATGCCTTTGTTATTTATGTCGTGAAATATATGCTTTTGTTTTAGTTCTTTTTTTAGTTGGTCAGTTACTTTTTTTGGAGTTCTAGGACTATTAGTTACCAATAAAACCGCATTTATCGAATTCGCATAATCTACCAATGATTTTGACATTTTTTTTACAAAATCTTTGTTAAATTTATAGTTGCTGTTATTACCACCCACTAAGACACATATTTTAACTTTTTCAATTTGCTCTAGGGTTTCCCTCCATTCTAGTGGATCATTCAACTTCAACTTTGGTGTTGAAATCGGCAAAGGTAGCTCTATAGTGTTGGTTGATTTCGGTAGGCAATATTGAGGAGTTGTAATTATAAGATCAAACCAAGAGAAAGGGGCGAAAGGCCTCCCGAGTGAGTAGAGTTTTATCTTTTTTTCACTCGTTTTTTTTATTTTATGGGCTATTGCCGCATTTCTTCCACCTATCAAGAAAATAGCGTCAGGATATGGAAGTTGCTTTTCAATTAATTTTTTCCATTTTTTTGTCAACAACCTGGCACTAGAAAGCCTATGCACTATTAGCTCTTTTAATGATGTATTTAATCTAATAGAAGTGGCCTTCCAACCTAGAAGTTCTATGATATCTTTCAATTGTTGATCATCTCCAACTCGGCCTTCCATGAATAACCAAGCAGTGTAAATATTTCTGTTTCTTTTTGTTTTTAGATCGTAATCTTCGGAAATTTTATTAGGATTATGCTGTTTTATCATATAGTTAGGTGATCTTTTTCTCATGCGCTTGTAAATCGACCTTCAACCAATTTAATTCAATTGCTTCTTCCGTTCCATCTACATCCAACTTAAAAATTCCAAGATGTAATTCCTCTCGTTTTTTTTCGAGTAGCTCAGTAATAGATCTGGCTACCTCGTTTGTTTCCAGCATCCGCGGTTGCCAGCGACCAAAAACTTTTGGGTTATCAGCGTATTCTTCAGTCATACTAGTTTTAATGAACGGAAGCATCAGGCTGAATGAAGTAACGAAAGAGTTCTCTCTACCGAGATTAATATCGAGAATTTGGGGTAGTTTAAGAACAGCCCAGTTTGCCAGCACATATCCTGGAACTGCCCGCCCAGGATCCACGGCTTGCATCGAACTGATATATATCAGGTTTAATGGTTG
>JAYYOR010000027.1:0-219899 GCA_036130055.1 Pseudomonadota bacterium
TACTCATCAGAGTGAGAATTTTTTTTGAAATTTTAATATTTTGTAAGGCCTCGCGTATTTCTCTTTGATCCAATTGAGGATGTTCATTCAGCTCATTGACAAATGCATCGATCTCTTCGTTAAACAAAGTAGAGGCAGATAAATGGAGACTCATTTGGAAAAATAAAAAGACTAAAAATCTCATTGTTAAAATACCAATCTACGATGAGTTTGAATTGACATTAATACCCCCATACCAATCATAACTGTCACCACTGAAGTACCTCCGTAACTAATGAGTGGAAGCGGAATTCCAACTACCGGAAGTTGGCCAGTAACCATGCTCATATTAATAAAGACAGAAACAAACAACATTAATGTTAAAACTATCGCAAGGAGTCTTCCAAAAGTATCTTGTGCATATATTGCTATTTGGGTCCCACGGGCGATAATAAGACTATATCCCAAAAGCATTACAACCACTCCTACTAGACCAAATTCCTCACAATAGACAGCGAAAATAAAATCAGTGGCCCTCTCTGGCAAAAACTCCAAATGAGATTGGGTACCATTCAACCAACCTTTGCCGAAAATTCCGCCTGAACCCACAGCAATTATCGATTGGATAATATGGTATCCAGCCCCCAAAGCATCAGTATCCGGATCAAACAGAGTAAGGATTCTTTGCCTCTGATACTCATGCATTGCAAACCAACCTATGGGCGCGATTGCTACCCCAATCAATAAACCATTTCTTATAAATTTCCAACTTATCCCTGAAAAAAATAACACTACTAAACCCGAGGCGGCAACAACAATAGCCGTACCTAAATCAGGCTGCCTACCTATCAAAAATGTAGGGATTGCAGTAACGATGAGAGCTATTAAAATAGTTTTAAAATCAGGTGGTAGTAACTTTTTCGACACAAGACTTGCTACCATTAGAGGCACAATAACTTTCATTAGTTCTGATGGCTGAAACTTAAATAGTCCTGCATCCAACCAGCGCTGAACTCCACGGCCTGTACCAAACAAAAGAACCAGTCCTAATAATAGTAGCGCGCCTAAATATAAAATCGGCGCCCAGTGCGCAAGCCTATGGGGTGGTATTTGCGCCACAAACAACATAGCAATTAAACCGACTAACATCCTGAGACCTTGCTTAATAACCAAATCGATAGATTGTTCCGAGGCACTATATAGCACGACGAGTCCAACTAGACACATGATGATTATGCCAGCAAGTAAAGGTGTATCAATGTGCAGTCGATAAACTAAGTTGTTTTTCATCGATATCCCTTTTAAAATAATAATCGAGTAATTTTCTTGCTATTGGTGCTGCAGTCGAGCTACCAGACCCACCGTGTTCTACCAATACTGCGATAGCGATTTCGGGATTCTTAGGTGGCGCATAAGCCACAAACAAAGCGTGGTCTTTAAGATGATCAGGAATGTCTTCCTCCTCTAATTCCTCATCTTGACCTATGCTGAAGACTTGGGAAGTGCCAGTTTTGCCTGCAATTTTCGTCTTAGAGGTATACCCAATACCTCTTGCCGTCCCCTCGCTACTATGTACGACTGCCACCATCCCATCATTAATAACATCCCAATGACGTTCAGAAAAACCTATGTTGGCTGACCCGTTATCTTCCTTAGACTCAAGTTCATCTATCTTTTCAATAGATTCGGATTGTATTACAAACGGGTTAACCATTTTGCCCCTATTCGCTATAATAGCTGCAAATTTAGCTAACTGTAGAGGTGTCGCCAAAAGAAATCCTTGCCCAATCCCCGTTATTACTGTTTCTCCGGGATACCATGGCAATCCCCTTGTTTTCTTTTTCCATTCTGGTGATGGAAGAAGGCCTTTTTCTTCATTAGGTAAATCTACACCAGTAACTTTTCCTAATCCAAAGCGCTCTAGCACATTGTAAATATTTTCAATACCTAGTTCATTAGATAGCTTATAAAAAAACACGTCACAAGATCGTTCTATAGCCTTGATCAAATTTACACTTCCGTGGCCCTCTTTTTCCCAACACCTGTACCTATGGTTATCTTTCGGTAAAGAAAACCAACCATTACACTTTACGGAATGAGAGGTTGACCAACCATTTTCAAGTGCCGCTAATGCCAAAAGAGGTTTGATAGTTGAACCCGGCGGATACTGTCCCTGGATCGCTCTATCAAATAAAGGGCGAGAGGGTGAATTCATCCAAGTCCGATAGAGTTCTGGCGAAATACCGCTAGAGAAAGCATTAGGATCGAACGAGGGAAAATTTACCATAGTTAAAACTCCTCCATTACGAACGTCCAATGCAACAATAGACCCAGTGAGTTTATTTAAGCCTTTCAATAAGGAATAGACCTTTATTTGTAGACCAGAGTCTATAGTCAATCTTAGGTCATCCCCGGGAACTGGTGGCTTTCTATCAACCACTCGCAAGAGACGGCCTTCAGCATTGATTTCGATTGTTTTACTGCCAACTTTTCCGTGTAGGGAAAGCTCCTTTTTGCGCTCTACTCCTGTTTTTCCGATATATTGAGTAGCAGCATAATTAGAATCCTGCAAACTCTCTTTATCATCATTACTTATTCGAGATACATATCCGAGAAGATGAGCGGTCTTGTCTCCAAGTGGGTAAAATCTTGATAATCCAGCCTCTATAGCTATGCCAGTAAACTTATGGCTATTTACCGAAAATAGCGCAACTTGAGTTTCAGTTAGATCAGTTATTAAAGGAACGGTTGCGAAACGAGTCGAAGTATTTAAGATTTTAATAATCTGATTTTGTTTCATTTCATCTATATCAAAAATATGTGATAGCTCCTGTATTAATATGCGCTTGTCCTTAATTTTTTCAGGTACACCTACCAAATTAAAAGATGGACGATTGCCGGCCAAAATTAATCCATCAGAACTATAGATAACACCCCTGGGCGGAGCGACAGGTCTCACCTTTATATAATTTTCTGTAGAAAGAGTTGTGTAGTGTTGATGATTATAAACTTGCAAATAAACCAATCTTGCTACCACTAGCACAACCATTATCAAGATAGCGAAAACTGCCAGAATTACTCGATTAAAGAAAATATCTTTCTCTAACTTACTATCTCTTATTTCGCCAAAACTTTTCACTACTTTCTGCATCCATATATTTATTAGTAATGAGCTATCAAAATTCGTCTAATTTCACCGAGAATTAACTGAAACCATGGCCAGATAACAGCGGTTACCAACGCCTGATAAATTATTCTTAGTTCAAAACTAATATCGGAAGAAAATCTTTGAATATTCTCGATGATTAATCCATAGAAAAGAATAATAAAAAAGATGACGATAGATTGCTGGATCAAAGGATATAGTATAAATCGTCTATGATTGGTTGCAGCAAAATAGGCGAGAAAAGACAAACACAAAGCATGTTCACCGAGTGAGCTTCCATGTTGCACGTCTAACAAAAGTCCCGTGAAGAAACAGAAGACGATACCTACTTTTTGCGGGGAAGTTATACACCAATAAAATACGAATAATCCGATCCAATTAGGCTTCCAGTTATATAACCAATCAGGAAAAGGGATGGCAGTTAACATAAAGCCAAAAATTACGGAAATAACTGCAAAAGTAAAATCAATTCCGTTTCGCTCCTTCCCGAAAGTCCCTAGATTATTCATTCAAAATCCTGATTTTCTTTCGGTGAACCAACCAAAAGAACCTCTCTAGAAAAAGTCAAATCAGAAATAGGCTCGACGGAAATATCAGCAAAAGATTCTCCTTTTACCTTAACTACGGATTTTATGGTTCCAACAGGATAGCCTGAAGGAAATCTATTACCCAGGCCAGAGCTAACTATGAGATCACCCTCAATTATGTCCGCATCAATTGGCACAAAAGATAATGCCAACTTTTTTGATTCGTCTATTCCCCTTACAACCGCCCTGAGACCTGTTCTATTTATTTCCACGGGTATCACATGTTTAGGATCAGTTATTAATAGACCAATCGAAGAATATGGACCTACTTTTATAAGCTGACCAAGAACACCCCGTACATCAACCATAGCCTGGCCAACTTGTGCACCTGTATTTTCACCTTTATTTATTACAACTTGCTGCAACCCACTTTTTGTATCAATTGATAAAATATTCGCAATAATTGTTTGCTGATCTGGTACCACAGGAAATTCTAATAGATCCCTTAATCTGCTGTTTTCTCTTTTAAGCGCAGAATACTTTTGCGCTCTAACACTGAGTTGTAAATTTTCTGTCCTTAATTTACTTAAATCATTGATTAATACCGTTTGAGTTTTCAGGTAGCTTGAAATTGTTCCTGCAAGACCGACCTGAAAATCAACGGCTAATTGAACCGGGTAAACGACGTATGAGAGGGTTTGCCTAACCGAGTTCAAGTAATTACTTTGTCTATCAACAGAAATACATAAAAATGAAATTACCGCACAGACTATCAAACGAGGCGTAATGTTCTGTTTTGCTTTTCCTAAACCACTGATTTTTGCCACCTCATGGAAAATTAAACTACTCTAAACTTAAGATATCAGGCCCATGAACGTCTATCATATCAAGTACTTTCCCTCCCCCACGTGCTACGCAGGTTAAGGGATCTTCCGCGATTATTACAGGTAGTCCTGTTTCTTCCATAAGTAAACGATCAATACCTTTGAGAAGCGCTCCTCCCCCTGTCATCACCACACCACGTTCTGCTACATCTGAGGCCAGTTCTGGAGGAGTTTTTTCTAAAGCCGTTTTAACTGCTTCGATAATGCCAGCGAGAGGCTCCTGTAGTGCTTCTAGAATCTCATTACTGTTAAGAGAAAAGCTACGGGGTAATCCTTGTGCAAGATTCCGTCCTTTAATTGTCATTTCTGTTAACTCATTGCCTGGGAAAGCACACCCCATCTCGTGTTTAACTCTCTCCGCTGTTGCTGCGCCTATCAAAGTACCGTAATTCCTCCGAACATAGTTTACTATCGCATCATCAAATCTATCGCCTGCGATTCTGACAGAATCCGCATAAACAATTCCATTCAATGACATAACTGCAATCTCAGTAGTTCCGCCCCCAACGTCTAAAACCATAGAACCGCTGGCATCACTAACGGGCATTCCTGCCCCAATAGCAGCAGCCATAGGCTCCTCAATCAAATACACTTCACGAGCACCAGCTCCTTGCGCCGACTCTTTTATAGCACGACGTTCAACTTGGGTAGACCCGCACGGAACACACACTAGCACTCTGGGGCTAGGCTTAAAATACTGGTTTCCATGAACCTTATGGATAAAATGCTGAAGCATTTTTTCGGTGACAGTGAAATCGGCGATCACACCATCTTTCAATGGTCTTATTGCATCAATGTGTCCCGGCGTGCGCCCTAGCATCCTTTTTGCCTCGGCACCAACAGCAGCTACTGATTTTGAGATGTCGCCGTCTCTTCCTTTTCTAACTGCAACCACAGACGGCTCATTAAGAATGATGCCTTTATTTTTTACATAAATAAGCGTGTTTGCAGTACCCAAATCAATAGAAAGGTCATTAGAAAATCTTCCCCTAAGAAACTTTAGCATATAAGCGATCCTCCGTGGTTTTTGTCAACTGCTCGCCTCAAACAGGCTAACCTTTATGACTCATTTTTTGATTTGTTATTTTTTGGTACACTTAGCAAACAAATACCAGAAATTACACAAAAAAAAGAGCTTACCATTGGATAGAGAAACACTCAACTAGTTGAACTATAATATAAAAATAAATAATAAGAACAAGAGGAAACAAAGTGACTATCACAGAGAAAGAAATTATTAAGCTCGGAAATCTGGCAAAAATCGGAATATCTGACGATGAGGCTCAAGAATTAGAAATTCAACTCAATAAAATCCTGAATTTTGTCGAAAAAATAAACAACCATAAATCCACTCAAAGACAAAATCTGCCAATTAGTGCCTCTGCTAAAACGCCTTTTAGACAGGACGAAGTTACACAAGTACCAGATAATAATGATCTTTTAAAAAACGCACCTAGCAGCACTGAAACCCTAATAACCGTTCCACTTGTTATTGAGTAATTTAATTGTTCAGATCCAACTACAGTATCACCGAGATAAAAAGAGATATAAAGAATAAAACCTATTCTCATAAAGAATTAACTGAATTCTTCCTCAGGCGTATCGAAAGAGCAAATACAGTGTTAAATTGTTTTATAACAATTTGTAGAGACACTGCAATAAAAGAAGCTTTAGCTGCCGATTCTAAAAACAAAAAAACAAATTCAATACTTTCAGGGATTCCTTACGCAAATAAAGATATTTTTTGCACAAATCAAATAAGAACAACCTGCGGTTCAAAAATGTTAGAGAACTTTTTGCCACTCTATGATGCGGACTTAGTGCATCGTGCAAAAATTCTCGGACTAGTTATGGTTGGCAAAACTAATATGGATGAATTTGCTATGGGTTCGACAAATGAAACGAGTTTTTTCGGGCCAGTTAAAAATCCATGGGATCTTACAAAAACTCCGGGTGGATCATCTGGTGGATCTGCTGCGGCTGTAGCAGCTGGCTTAGTACCTTTTGCGACGGGCTCTGATACTGGCGGGTCCATAAGACAGCCAGCCGCATTATGTGGAGTCACCGGACTGAAACCTACCTACGGGAGAATATCCAGATTCGGAATGATCGCTTTTGCTTCCAGTCTTGATCAGGCGGGCTTCATTACGCGAACCGCAGAGGATTGCGCTCTTTGTATGGACTTTTTATCAGGTTTTGACCCAAAGGACTCAACATCGGCAAATACTCCAAAAGAAAATTATAGCGTCGGACTCAAAACTAAATTAAATGGGAAAAAAATAGGCATACCGAAACAATATTTTAATGCTGATTTAAATCATGAGATTGCAAATGCGCTTGAGAATACAATTGAAATTTTTTCTCGTTTAGGGTGCTCAGTCGTAGAAATTGAGCTTCCTAATGCTGAACTTGGTATCGCCGCTTACTACATAATAGCCCCAGCAGAATGCTCATCAAATCTCGCCCGATTTGATGGCGTAAAATACGGTTATCGGACCGAACAGTATGAAGACATAGAATCCCTCTATAAAAATACAAGAAGCGAAGGTTTTGGTGCCGAAGTCAAAAGAAGAATATTAATAGGAACTTATGCCCTTTCTTCCGGTTATTATGATAAATATTACGAGCAAGCCCAAAGAGTCCGGTCTGTAATTAAAAGCGATTTTGATGAGGCCTTTAAAGAAATTGATATTATCCTTGGACCAACCACACCAACTACTGCGTTGTCATTAGACAATAGCAACCGAGAAGATCCGACTGAATTATATAGTGGTGATCTTTTCACTATTCCAGTAAATTTATCAGGACTACCTGCCATTTCAATCCCTTCGGGATTCTCCAAAGATGGACTTCCTATCGGAATGCAGTTAATTGGTAACTCTTTCTGTGAAACCGAACTCTTAAACATTGCACACCAATTCCAATTACATTCTGACTGGCATCTCAAAACTCCGAAACTTAACGAGTCTTTCGATGACTAGGGAATGGGACACAATTATCGGGCTTGAAGTGCACGTCCAATTGTCCACGAATAGTAAATTATTCTCAGGAGCCCCAAATAAATTTGGGGGGCTCGCAAATTCTCAGGCAAACCTAATTGACCTAGGCTATCCAGGCACCTTACCGGTTGTTAATGAGGAGGCAATTAGGATGGCACTAAAGTTAGGGCTGGCTCTAAAAGGCAAGATTCCGAACCAGACAACCTTCTCTAGAAAAAACTATTTTTATCCTGACCTACCAAAAGGCTACCAAATTAGCCAATTTAATGAACCAATAATATCGGGAGGTTCGCTGACAATCGAGACTAAAAACGAGGAGAAAATTGTCCATTTAATACGCGCTCATTTAGAGGAAGACGCCGGTAAATCCGTCCATTTAGCTTCTGAAAGGCTTACAGGAATAGATCTAAATCGCGCCGGCACACCTCTCATCGAAGTCGTAACCGAACCTCAAATGGTTGATGCAGAAGAAGCTGTATCGTTCATGAAAACCTTACGCGAACTTGTGCGTCACCTAAGAATCTGTGATGGTAATATGCAGGAGGGTTCATTTAGGTGCGATGCTAATATTTCTGTCAAAAGAAAAACAGAGGAAAAATTAGGAACGAAGGTGGAGATAAAAAACCTAAACTCTTTTAAATTTGTTGAAAACGCAATCAATTTTGAAATAAAAAGGCAAATAGAAAAATTAGAAGCTGGTGGGATTATTAAGCAGGAGACAAGATTATACAACGAAAAATCAGGCGAAACTAAGATCATGCGGACTAAGGAAGACGAGAATGATTACAGATACTTTCCAGACCCTGATCTAATTCCAATTAGCATTGATGAATCCGCTTTAAGAGAATTACACAAGGAGAATTTTGAATTACCATTAGAAAAGAGAAAGAGATACAAAAAAGAATTAGAACTTAACCAAACACAATCTGATACGATCTTAGCAGACCCAGAACTGACAGCTTTTTTTGATGAGTCACTCGTATACTCAAACATTAATTCAAAGTTACTTGTCAACTGGGTAACTGGTGAGCTCATGAAGAAACTTAACGAAGAAAATATTAGAATAAATCAAGCTAATATCAGTGTGAAAAACTTTGTTGCCCTTCTTACTTTAATTGATAACGAAAAATGCTCACAGAATGATGGCCGAAAGATTTTTCGTCTAATTTGGGAAAATAATTTAAGTCTCGGAGAGGCCCGGGAAATAGTCTTATCTGGAAAAGAAAAGTTTACAGATGAAGACTTAACGTCTATCATCCGTGCTGTGCTTTCTGAACATCCAAACCAAGTAGAACAGTATCTCAACGGAAAAGAAAAAGTACTTGGATTCCTAATTGGACAAGTAATGCAGAAGTCTGAGGGAAAAGCTGATCCAAAGATTGCAAACGAGATAATGAAAAAAGAATTAATGTAATTGCAGTGATTACTCTTCTTCAACAGGGGTAATGATATCTGGTTCACGATCCACGAGTTCAACGTAAGCCATTGGAGCATTGTCGCCTGGTCTAGGCCCACATTTAAGAATTCGGGTATATCCACCTGGTCTATCAGCGTATTTTGGACCGATGATATCAAAAAGCTTTTTTACCGAATCTTTGTTTCTCAAAGTTGAGAATGCTTGTCGCCTGCGAGCGACGGAATCTAATTTCGACAGAGTTATTAATGGTTCAACCACTCTACGAAGTTCTTTTGCCCTTGCTAAGGTTGTCTTTATCATCTCGGTCTCGAGAAGAGAATTCGTAAGATTTCTAAACATTAATCGCCTTTTTGACGGATCCATGTTCAGTTTTTTCCCTGATTTTTTATGTCTCATAATTTGCCTCTGTCTAACCTGAGGAATTTGTTTGACCCAGATTTGGAGGCGGCCAGTGCTCCAAGGTCATGCCCAAAGTCAAGCCACGTTCCGCCAGTACATCCCTAATTTCAGTCAAAGATTTTTTACCAAGATTAGGCGTTTTTAGTAATTGAACCTCAGTTCTTTGAACTAGGTCGCCAATGAAATAAATGCTTTCTGCTTTCAAGCAATTTGCTGACCTGACGGTTAATTCCAGATCGTCAATAGACCGCAATAAACTTGGATCAATTACTATTTCCTCTTGCTCTGACTCTTCCTCCTCTGTTTCGATACTTATCTCACCAAAAACCCCTAGCTGATGGCGCAAGATTGATGCTGCTTCTTTTACCGCTTGCTCTGGATCGATAGTTCCGTTAGTTTCTAGTTCAATGATAAGTTTATCAAAGTCAGTTTGTTGCTCGACTCTCGCAGCCTGCACTTCATAAGTACACCTATATATTGGGCTGAAGGAAGCATCGAGCTTTAGCCTTCCGATGGTCTGTTCGTCTGTGTCAGCTGGAGCAACGGCTGGACAATAGCCTCTCCCACGTGATACGTACAACTTTACGTTAAGCTGTCCATTCTCTCCCAAGTTTGCTATATGGTGATCCGGATCAACAATTTCTATATCGTGATCTAGAACGATATCTTTTGCTGTTACTTCACCAGGTCCGCTTTTGTTTAAAGTTAAGACAGCATCCTTTTTTGAGTTGACACGAATCGCCAGACTCTTCAAGTTTAGTAAAATGTCGGTTAGGTCTTCTTGAACACCTTCAATGGTGGAGTATTCGTGCAAGACTCCGTCCATCTCGATTTCAGTTATCGCACTACCGGGCATCGAGGATAGAAGTACTCTCCTTAACGCATTTCCCAACGTGTGTCCGAAACCTCTATCTAGTGGTTCTATTGTTATTTTTGCTGAACGGTCATTGATGGGCTCAACTTCCGCTATTTGTGGTTTTAAAAACTCATCCAAGGCTACCGCCATTATTGAGTCTCCTTTTTATTTATAGTTTATTTTGAATACAATTCTACAACTAAAGATTCGTTTATATCAGCCGGTAGATCTTCCCGTTCTGGGGCTGAGTTGAACTTACCTTCCATTTTTTTTGTATCGACATCGAGCCAGTCAGGAAATCCCAGTTGTTCCGCTACCGCTAAAGAATCTTGAATTCGTACCTGGGCTCTGGATGCCTCTCGGACACTTATTATATCTTTATCCTTAACTTGATAAGAAGGAATATTAACAACTTTACCATTTAGCTCGATAGATTTATGACTCACGAGTTGTCGTGCCTCTGCTCTTGTGCAGCCGAAACCCATCCTGTAAACCACGTTATCGAGCCTTCTTTCAAGTAACTTTAACAAGTTCTCACCAGTTGCTCCTTTTTGGCTTGCTGCTTTTTTATAATAATTCCTAAATTGACGCTCAAGGATACCGTAGATATAACGCAATTTTTGCTTCTCTCGTAATTGCAAAGCGTAATCCGACATTCTTCTTCCACGATTCTCTCCATGTTGACCAGGAGGCTTCTCGAGTTGACACTTTGTTTCAATCGAGCGGCCTCTTCCCTTTAAGCCAAGGTCTATACCTTGCCTTCGAGAAAGTTTGCATTTAGGACCGATATATCTTGCCATCTAAACCCTCCTTTTTTTCGGAGGACGACAACCATTATGTGGAATGGGTGTAACATCAGTGATATTTGTTATATTAAAGCCAGCTGAATTTAGAGAACGAACAGCCGACTCTCTACCCGGACCGGGCCCTTTAACTACAACATCGAGATTAACCATGCCAAAATCGTCTTTCACTGCGGCTAGTTTTTCCGCGGCCACTTGAGCTGCAAACGGTGTGCTTTTTCTAGAACCCTTGAAACCACTGCCTCCGGCTGTCGCCCATGCAAGTGCATTACCTTGCCGATCGGTTATTGTAATTATAGTATTGTTAAATGATGCATGCACATGAGCAATACCATCTAGAATATTACGTTTAGCCTTCTTCTTACTGCTTTTTGAATCTGCTTTACTCATAATTTACCTTTATTTTTTTATAGCCCGTTTAGGACCTTTACGTGTCCTCGCATTCGTTCTAGTTCTTTGGCCTCGAACTGTTAATCCTCGTCGGTGACGTATTCCTCTATAGGCGCCCAAATCGGTAAGCCTTTTTATATTTATGCTAACTTCACGGCGAAGATCTCCTTCAATATTAAATTTTGTTACTTCATTCCGTAATTTCTCTAGTTCAGCTTCACTTAAATTCTTTACCAGAATAGTTCGATCTATTCCAGATGAATCACATATCATCTGCGCTCTTCTATCGCCAATGCCATAAATTTCTGTCAAAGCGATAACTGTATGCTTTCTATCTGATATATTTACCCCTGCTACTCTAGCCATTGATTTCCTCTTTTTAGTTTCAACCTTGTCGTTGTTTGTGTCTCGGATCCTTACAAATTACTCTTATGACACCTTTGCGTTTGATAATCCTGCAATTCCTACAAATTTTTTTTACCGACGCCTGGACTTTCATTTTTTAATTTACCTCTTTCGCCGCTGATTTTTTAAATTTGCTTTTTTCATTAATCCCTCGTACTGATGGGACATTAAATGTGATTGAACCTGAGCCATAAAATCCATCACTACGACAACAATAATAAGCAAAGATGTTCCGCCGAAATAAAATGGCACATTTAGTTTTAAAATAAGAAATTCGGGTAATAAACATACTGCGGTTATATAAACTGCACCAGCAGCAGTCAATCTAGTCATTATGTCGTCGATATAACCCGCTGTTTGTTCACCAGGCCGTATTCCAGGTAAAAATGCACCGGATTTCTTTAGATTGTCAGCCATTTCTCTTGGATTGAAAACTAAAGCAGTATAAAAGAAACAGAAAAAGATTATCGCAACAGCATAAAATAGTACGTATAGCGGCTGACCTGGTGATAACGTTGCGCTCAAATTTTGCAACCAACTCATACCGTCAGCATTACCAAACCATCCAGCAATTGTCGCTGGGAAAAGAATAATGCTAGAGGCAAAGATTGGCGGTATCACGCCGGCCATATTAATTTTTAGTGGGAGATTGGTTGATTGCCCACCAAAACTACCCGCTCTCTGCTGTCTTGCATAATTAACAGGAATTCGTCTTTGGCCTCTTTCTACAAACACTACCAAAGCTGTAACAGCCACAGCTAAAATTGCTAAAACAATTAGAAAAAATACTGACAATTCTCCGGTTCTTGCGAGTTCAGCTGTGCCTGCAATAGCAGACGGTAAACCTGCAACAATTCCAGCAAAGATAATCATTGAGATCCCATTACCAATTCCCCTCTCAGTCACTTGTTCTCCTAACCACATAAGAAAAAGCGTTCCCGCAACCAAAGTAGAAATACAAGTAATTTTAAAAAATAGACCCGGATTGATAACCAATTGCATTCCCGCTGCCGTTTGTTGCTCAAGCATTATTGATACACCAACAGCCTGAAATAGGCATAGTACTACTGTGAAATACCTTGTAAGTTGATTAATTTTTCTTCTACCAGACTCACCCTCTTTTTTGAGCTGTTCCAATTTTGGATGTACTACGGTAAGCAGCTGCATTATTATTGATGCAGATATATAAGGCATAATACCCAATGCCACTACCGAAAATCTCTCCAATGCTCCACCGGAAAACATATTAAACATGTCAACAATTGAGCCTCGTTGCTGTTCAAAAAGAATCTCTAAGGCAAGAGGATTGATACCAGGCACTGGTATGTGGGTACAAATGCGAAACACGAGTATCGCCCCGAGCAAGAAAAAAATCCTTTGCCTAAGTTCAGCTAATTTACTGAACCCAGACATACCTTTCGCGAATTTGTCAGCTGTTGCAACCATATTATTTCTCTAAGTCTCCACCTGCTTTTTTTATCTGTTCAAGGGCCGATTTTGTCGCTTCGATTCCGATGAACTTAATAGATTTTGTTATTTCACCTGAACCAATTATTTTTACCTTTTTTGTATTTCTTTTTATAAAGTTTTCTTTTTTTAGTAATTCAAGGTCGATTGTACTAAATTCACTTTTTTCGAACGCATCCAGACGGAGTTCCTCGGAAAACCTTGCGCTTCTCGATTTAAATCCATATTTAGGCAACCTTCTTTGCAATGGCATTTGCCCGCCCTCGAAACCCGATTTATGAAATCCTCCGGACCGCGATTTCTGGCCCTTATGTCCTCGACCGCATGTTTTTCCGAGTCCTGAACCGATTCCACGTCCCTTTCTTTTTGCGACTTTGTTTGAACCTTTGTTAGGATGTAAATTGTTTAATCTCATGATAATTAGCTCATTATTTTAACAAGGTATGAAATTTTTTTTATCATGCCTCGATTAGCATCAGTGTCCAAAACTTCTCTTTCCTGTCCTATTTTACGAAGACCCAACCCATAAGCACAAGATTTATGGGAAGACAACCGTCCATTTAAACTTTTGACAAGCTTAATGTGAATAACTTTTTTATCCATTTATCCTAGTAATCCTCTAATGATTCAATTGGGATCCCACGTTTTTCCGCCACTTTTTCGGGCGACAACATTGTACTCAATCCTCCTATTGTTGCCCTAACAACATTGACTGGGTTTGTGGTTCCGATGCATTTAGCCAAGACATCAGTAACTCCTACAACTTCAAAAACCGCTCGCATAGCCCCACCAGCTATTATCCCTGTTCCGGCCGAAGCCGGTTGCATGTAGACTTTTGCGGAACCGTGCCTGCCCATCACTGCATATTGAAGGGTGCCATTAGTTATGGGCACACTAACCATATTACGTCTTGCCATTTCCATCGCTTTTTGGATAGCAATTGGCACTTCTCTAGCTTTTCCTTTTCCGAATCCTATCATTCCTTGTCCGTCTCCAACTACTGTAAGGGCTGAAAACCCGAAGATTCGCCCTCCTTTGACAACTTTTGCCACTCTATTTACCCCGATTAATTTCTCAAGATAACCTTCACTTGTTTCTGGTATGCTGGTATTTGCCATAGTTCTTCCCTAAAAATTAAGTCCCGCTTCCCGAGCAGCATCCGCAAGAGCTTTTACTCTTCCATGAAACCTATAACCAGATCTGTCAAAGACAACTTTAGTTATGCCGGATGCTTTAGCTCGTTCTGCTATCAACGAACCAACCTTAGCCGCTGATTTCTGATTTCCTAAATGTATATTCATTGTTTTAAATTCTTTCTCATTAGTCGAAGCAGCTGCAAGCGTTTTATCTCCATCTCTATCGATTACCTGGGCATAGATATGCCTCGGACTTCGAAAGATACAGAGTCTAATTAATTTATCTTTTTTAATTTTAGCTCTTGTCTTAGTTGCCCTTCGAATGCGAGCCTCTTTCTTCTTAAACATAGTTATGCCTTCTTAGCCTCTTTTCTCATTATCTGCTCATTCTTATAACGGATTCCCTTACCCTTATAGGGTTCGGGCTTCCTATAAGACCTAATATTAGCTGCAACTTGGCCAACCAATTGTTTATCAATTCCCTTAATGACAATTTCTGTTTGACTTGGGGTCTGTATTTCGATGCCCTCTGGTATAGCGAAGTCGATCGGATGGGAGAAACCCAAGGCTAAATTAAGTATTTTCCCTTTTGATTGGGCCCTATAACCTACACCCACTATCTCTAATTCATAATAAAATCCATTTAAAACGCCGTGATTGTTATTACTTAGCAGCGCTCTGAAAGTTCCGGACAATGCCTTAGTTTTTTTTGACTGATCTCTTACTAAAATTTTTAAAGACGACTCAGATTTCTCCAGATTTAAACAATCAGGCAAAACTAGATCAAGAGAACCTTTTGGACCCACTACATTTATGCATCCATTTTTCTCCGAAATTTCAACTTTGGGAGGAATGCTAATTGGGCTGTTACCTATTCTTGACATAATTTTATCCTTAATGGACTGTGCAGAGTATTTCTCCGCCAATTCCTTTCGCTCTTGCTTCTTTGTCTGTCATAACCCCCTGGCTAGTCGAGACAATTGCAATTCCAAGTCCACCGATAACTCTTGGTAAATCATTTTTACTTCCATACTGTCGCAAACTCGGTTTGCTAATTCTTTTTATTGATTCAATGACACCCTTCCCTTCAAAATATTTAAGAGAGACTGTTAGGGTGACTTTTCGCGCATCCTCCTTAGTCTCAAATCCCGCGATATATCCCTCGGACTCTAAAACCTTAGCTATAGCAATTTTTTTATTCGAACTTGGCATACTCACTGAAACTTTTAACCGCTGTTGTCCGTTTCTTATTCTCGTAAACATGTCACTCAAAGGGTCTTGCAAACTCAAAATTTCTCTCCTTAAATATTACCAACTTGCCTTGACCAATCCGGGAATATGGCCTTCCATTGCCAGCCTTCTTAACTCGTTTCTTGACAAGCCAAATTTTCGATAGAATCCATGAGGTCGCCCGGTCAAACTGCATCGATTTCTAATCCTCGAGCGACTAGAATCTCTCGGTAATTTTTGGAGTTGGATCCTAGCGTTTTCCTTTTCTTCAAAGCTTTTGTTGATATCAAGAATAATTGTTTTAAGCTGTTGTCTTTTATCTCCGTATTTAGCAGTCAACTTTTTTCGTTTTAAATTTCTGTTTACCATAGCTGCCTTTGCCATAATTCCTTCTCCTAAGCCTTTAGTGGTAAATTGAATTTCTCTAAAAGAGCCCGACTTTCTTTATCATCAGAAGCCGTGGTTGTAATGCAAACGTTTAAGCCTCTGATAGCATCTATTTTATCGTAATCGATTTCGGGAAAGATAATTTGCTCTTTAATTCCTAAATTATAATTTCCATATCCATCAAAAGATTTTGCATTGAGACCACGAAAATCTCTTATTCTTGGAATCGCAATGCTGATTAACCTATCAAGAAATTCGTACATCTTTTCACGCCGCAAAGTAACTTTTACCCCTATTGGCCATCCGTCCCTAATTTTGAATCCAGCAATTGACTTTCTAGAATAAGTAACGATTGGTTTCTGTCCAGCTATTAAAGTCATGTCGGACATAGCCCTTTCTACTACTTTCTTATCTGAAACAGCCTCGCCTAACCCCATATTAAGCGTAATCTTTTCGATTTTTGGAATCTGCATTTCACTTTTGTATGAAAACTCCTTAAAAAGCTGCTGTCTAATCTCATTCATATATTTTGTTTGTAGTCTAGGTGTATATCCCTTGTTCACTTTTTTTTGCTCAGCCATCTACAACTTCTCCATTAGATTTAAAAAATCTAACTTTCGTTCCGTCTTCAAGGTTTCTTATACCTACTCTGTCAGGCTTATTGGTCACAGGATTCCAAAGTCCGACCTTGCATATATTAATCGGCATTTCTTTTTGAACAATCCCTCCAGCAATACCTGCTTGTGGATTTGCCTTAGTATGACGCTTAACTACATTTATACCATCTACTATAATCATAGAATCTCGGAGAACTTGAGATACGTTGCCTCTTTTCCCTCTATCTCTTCCTGATAGCACAATAATTTCGTCGCCTTTTTTAATTTTCCGCATCTACATTTCCAATTTTAATTCTTATAATACTTCTGGTGCTAATGAGACTATCCGCATAAATTTTTCGGATCGTAGCTCTCGTGTAACTGGTCCGAAAATGCGGGTTCCCACCGGATTAAGCTGCTTATCCAGTAGAACAGCAGCATTGCCGTCGAAACGGATTAGAGAACCGTCAGGTCTACGAACCCCTTTTTTAGTCCTAACAACAACCGCATCAAAAACATCTCCTTTTTTGACTTTGCCTCGTGGGATGGCTTCTTTTATCGTCACTTTAATTACATCTCCTATCCCGGCGTATCTTCGTTTTGAACCCCCTAAAACCTTAATGCACATCAATCGTCGGGCTCCACTATTATCAGCGGCTTGCAGGACTGTTTGCATCTGGATCATTCTTCTACGCCTCCGTTTTAAATCTTCTCAGATTGCTTAATCAACTCTTTAAGCGTCCAGCTTTTGTTTTTTGAAATCGGTCTACACTCCTCAATAGAAACGATATCTCCCTCAGCACATACCGACTTCTCGTCGTGGGCCATAATCTTACTCGATTTCCTTACAAATTTTCGATAAAGAGGATGCTTAATTCTACGCTCTACCAAAACTAAAATAGTCTTTTCCGTCTTACAGCTGATAACCGTACCATTAACACTTCTAGCTTTTTTCTCTATACCACTCATTAAGTTGTCACCTCAGCTTTAAGTATATTTAACATTGTTTTTATCCGGGCGATGTCTTTTCTAGTGTCCCTTATCTCACTTGGTTTCACTGGTTGTCCACTTCCCTGCTGCATACGTAAACCGAATTGTTTTTTTCTAAGTTCAACCAAAAGAGTGTTCAACTCTTTCTCCGATTTGCCTTTAAATTCTTTCATGGCACTCACATCACTTCTCTCGATGCAAAAACTGTTTTTACAGACAATTTTGCACTGGCAAGGCGTAACGCTTCCCTAGCAACTTCTTCAGAAACACCTTCCATCTCATACAAAATAGCACCAGGTTTTATTTGAGCAACCCAATATTCCACATTTCCTTTACCTTTGCCCTGCCTCACTTCGAGTGGTTTTTTTGTGATTGGCTTATCTGGAAAAGCGCGAATCCAAATTTTCGCCCCTCGTTTCACGTAACGAGTTATTGCTCTTCTAGCTGCTTCGATCTGTCTAGCCGTAATTCGACCAGAACTGGTTGCTTTTAGGCCGAAGTCACCGAAGCAAATAGTGCTGCCACGATGTGCAAGCCCCCTATTTCGTCCCTTTTGCTGTTTCCTAAATTTTGTATTTTTCGGTTGAAGCATTTACTTTTTACCTTGTTATATCTACGAAGATTTACCTTCAGCGTGCGCCTGTCGAACTTCTGTTACCTCATCTTCTTTGGAATCGACATTACCTTTAAATATCCATACCTTAACACCGATTATGCCATAGGTTGTGGATGCTTCAGCAAAACCATAATCTATGTCAGCTCGCAACGTGTGCAACGGAACTCGACCTTCCCTGTACCACTCAGACCGCGCAATTTCGGCTCCATTTAAACGCCCTGAAACATTAATTTTAATTCCTTCACTACCTAATCTCATAGCATTTGAAACTGCTCTTTTCATTGCTCGCCTGAACATAATTCTTTTCTCTAATTGCTGTGCAACAGACTGTGCAACTAAAAAAGAATCTAGTTCTGGTTTTCTTATTTCCTCAACATTTATGTGAGCGGGTATCCCCATTATTTCTGATACTTTGTTCCTAAGAAGCTCAATATCCTCGCCTTTTTTTCCGATTACAATTCCTGGTCTCGCAGTATGTATCACGATACGCGCGGTATTCGCGGGTCTTTCTATTTGGATTTTGCTAACTGAAGCTTGCGAAAGCTTATCTTTAAGATAGTTCCTCACTTTCAAATCGGTCAATAAATATTTGGAGTAATCCTTACTCTCGACATACCAAGTTGACGTCCAATCTGTAGCAACACCTAATCTAAATCCATAAGGATGAACCTTTTGTCCCATTCTTAGTCCTCCATTACTTCCAGTGAAAGTGAAATATGACTACTTCTTTTCAAGATTTTAGCAGCCCGCCCTCTGGCTCTCGCTCGCCATCTTTTCAATGTTGGCCCTTCATCAACGCAAATGCTGGAAACTTTTAATTCGTCAATATCAAGATTTTTATTGTGTTCAGCGTTAGCTATTGCCGAATTCAGAGCTTTCGAGACAAACTTAGCCGCTTTTTTCTCGCTAAAAGTCAAAAGATCGACTGCGTCTTCAACGGGCAAACCTCTAATTTGATCAGCGACTAGTCTCATTTTCTGAGCCGAAATTCTCGCGTTTTTTATCTTTGCTGCTACAACCGTCATAATTTACCTTTATTTGGTTTTTTTATCCGCCACATGACCACGATAGGTTCTTGTGGGCGAAAACTCGCCTAATTTATGACCCACCATATTTTCAGTGATGAAAACCGGAATATGTTGACGTCCATTATAAACTGATATCGTCAAACCAACCATATCGGGCGAAATCATTGACCGACGAGACCAAGTTTTTATAGGTTTCTTATCACTATTCTTCTTTGCTTCTTCTACTTTCTTTAATAAATGATGGTCTAAATGGGGACCTTTTCTTAATGATCTTGGCATCGGTAAGTTTTCCTATCTCTTCTTGCTTCTTGAGCGAACTATAAATTTGTCAGTCCTTTTATTAGACCGAGTTTTATGACCTTTCGTTGGAACGCCCCACGGACTGACTGGATGTCTACCTCCAGAGGATCGGCCTTCTCCACCTCCGTGAGGATGATCTACAGGATTCATCGCAACTCCCCTTACCGTCGGCCTAATACCTAACCATCTTTTCGCACCAGCTTTTCCAAAAGATTTTAGGGAATGTTCTGTATTTCCAACTTCACCAAGAGTTGCTCTACAATCCAATGGCACCCGCCTCATCTCCCCTGACCTCAGACGCAATGTAGCATAATTATTTTCTCTAGCTACGAACTGCACGGAGCTTCCCGCACTTCTACCAATCTGGGCTCCCTTACCAGGCTTCATTTCAACACAATGAACAATACTGCCAACTGGAATATTTTTTAAAGGTAAACAGTTGCCAACTTGAATAGAGGCTTCAGGACCGGATTTTACCGAAGCCCCGACCTCAAGACCTTTAGGAGCTATTATATAAGATTTTGAGCCATTCTCATAAATTAGCAACGCTATGTGAGCTGTACGATTTGGGTCATATTCAATTCTAGATACCGAAGCTTTAATTCCGTCCATTTTTCGCTTGAAGTCAATCAACCTGTATCGCTGTTTATGGCCGCCTCCTCTATGCCTAACTGTAATTCGCCCTGTATTATTCCTGCCTGACTGCTTTGACTGGTGTTCCAGTAAGCTTTTTTCTGGCTTACCTTTCCACAAATCAGGAGTTTTACTAACAACCAAGCCTCTACGCCCAGGCGATGTTGGTTTTGCACGCTTTAACACCATACTATAATTACTCCGCCGCCATAAAATCTATTTCGAATCCATCTTTTAAACTCACGAAAGCTTTTTTCCACGCTTTTGTGGACCCTGCCTTACCCCTAAAAACTCTACGCTTAGCTCGAACCAAAGAGGTCCTGACAGATTTTACTTTAACGTTAAAAGAAAATTCCACTGCGTCTTTGATTTCCGTTTTCGTTGCATTATTCACAACTTCGAAAACGTATTGATTGCCTTGATCGGCCACCCTCGCATTTTTCTCGGACAACCTCGGCTTTACAATTATCTGATACAACCTCTCTTGGTTCATCCAAGCATCTCCTCTATCTTATCCAACGCATCATTTGTTAAAACCAAATTCTCATGCCTCATCATCAATAAAGGATTCAGCTCGGAAACTTTAACTACAGATACTGAAGGAATATTCCTAAAAGACAATAAGGTATTTTCATCTAGCTCTTTGATTACAATTAAAGCAGAAGATATTTTTAATTTATCAAGTATTTCTTTTGCCTTTTTTGTTTTAGGCTCTATAAAATTCATCTTTTCGATCACACTAAATCTCTCTTGTCTGAGTAATTCTGACAACATAGATTTCAGTGCGGTCTTATACATTTTCTTGTTGATTTTTTTAGCGAAGCTTCTAGGACATGCCGCAAACGCACGACCACCTCCACGCCAAATAGGGCTTCTAGAAGTCCCAGCTCTTGCGCGTCCAGTACCCTTCTGACGCCACGGTTTGGCACCACCACCGCTTACTTGAGAACGGGTTTTCTGTGCTTTTGATCCCGCACGGGCACCTGACTGGTAAGCCGTTACAACCTGATGTATCAAAGACTCTTTATAATCTAACGCAAAGACACTGTCAGGAAGTGTCACATCAATTTTCTTTTTACTATTTTGGACCTTAATTACTGTTGCCATTACTCTTTCCCTTTAACTTTAACGGAGCTAGATATTTCTAGAAGGGAACCTTTTGCTCCAGGGGTAGCACCTCTCAAAAGAATTATATTTTTTTCTACATCTATTTTAATAACTTCAAGCTTTTGAACTGTTCTTTTTTTATTTCCCATTTGACCGGCCATCTTCTTTCCTTTGAAAACTCGGCCTGGAGTTTGGCATTGTCCGATCGAGCCCGCTACTCTATGCGAAAGAGAATTGCCGTGGGTGGCATCCTGCATGCTAAAATTATGTCTTTTTACTGTTCCCGCAAACCCTTTACCAATAGTAATGCCACTAGTATCAACTAATTGACCGACCGAAAAAATATCAACTTTTAACTCCTTGCCGACCTCCAATTGAGCCACCTCTTCGCTTGGTGCCCTAAACTCTTTCAAGCCCTTAGCCGTCGAAAGCTTAGCTTTTTTTAACTCTCCTATCATGGGACGACCTATACGGCTTGTTAGTTGTTTTCCATATGCTACCTGTACCGCGCTATAGCCGTCGCTCTCAATGGTTTTTAAACGAGCTACGAAGTTTTTATTTACACTGACAACAGTCACCGGAATTGACTCGCCAGTATCTGCAAATATTCTAGTCATTCCGTTTTTTATTCCGATTAATCCTATAGACATTTTTTGTACCTAATTAAGCTTAATCTGAACGTCCACGCCAGCCGCCAAATCAAGCTTCATTAACGCATCTACGGTTTTATCGGTTGGATTTACGATATCTAAGAGCCTCTTATGTGTTCTTATCTCGTACTGGTCCCTAGCATCTTTATTCACATGAGGCGAAATTAATACAGTAAAACGCTCCTTCTTTGTTGGTAGAGGAATTGGACCTTTGATTTGGGCGCCTGTTCTTCTAGCTGTTTCGACAATTTCTTTTGTTGATTGATCAATCAATCTATGATCGAACGCTTTTAATCTTATTCTTATTGTGTTTTCACTCATAACTGCCATCTCTTTTGATCATGATGCATTTTCGATTCCCAGCCCAAACTTTCCTAGAATATTTAACGGAGCAAAATCATAACGAGAAAATTCCATTGAGAAAGTCCCCCTACCTTTTGTTAATGAGCGTAGTTCAGTAGCATAACCAAACATTTCAGCTAATGGCACATCACAACTGATTGACAAACCGGAAGCGGCCTCACCGGTTCCTTTTAATAGGCCTCTTCTTCTATTTAAATCACTAGTAAGCGGCCCTTGGTACTCAATTGGAGTGTTGACTTCAACGCTCATAATCGGCTCCAACAAACGAGGTTCCGCTTGGCTTACAGCCTTTTTAAATGCCATCGAGGCAGCAACCCTAAACGCCATTTCTGTTGAATCAACCTCATGAAACGAACCTCCTGAGACCTTAACAGAAATGTCAATCAACTCAAATCCAGCTAGCGTACCGTCTTTTAGGGACTCTTCGATACCACTTCTTATTACAGGTATATATTGCCGAGGTATAACCTCTTCACTAACGTTGTTTTCAAAAATAAAGCCATCCCCTCTTGCGAGTGGAGTAAGTTCAAGCGCTACACTACCATAATGTCGCTTCTCGCCGATTACTCGTTCAAATTTTTCTTGTATGTTTGTAACTTTTCTAGAAATAGTTTCACGATATGAAACTTGAGGATTACCAATGTTAGCAGCAACACCGAATTCACGCTTCATCCTATCAATAATAATATCGAGATGAAGTTCTCCCATGCCAGAGACCAAAGTTTGAGCAGAGTCTTTATCTTCACTCACATTCAAGGACGGATCTTCTAAAGCCAGCTTATTAAGAGCATCAGCCATTTTTACCTGATCACCTACTGTGGCAGGCTCAACGGCCACTGAAATTACAGGTTGTGGCGCCCTGATACTCTCAAGTGCAAATATTTCATTTGGGTCGCAAAGTGTAGTTCCCGTTTGAACTTCTTTTAACCCCACAGCTGCAGCAATGTCCCCAGCGCAAATTTCCTTTAAATCAACCCGGCTGTTGGCATGCATTTGAAGGATTCTGTTTATTTTCTCTTTTTTATTAGTTAACGCGTTAACGACAGACCCACCACATTTAATTTTACCACGGTAAACCCGTAAAAAAGCCAAGGTACCGACGTACGGATCCGTAGATATTTTAAAGACAAGAGCCGCAAAGGGAGAGTCGTCATGGTAGGAATTATTTTTATTTGAATCATCAAAATTTTTTTCAATTGATTCATCGGGGGCAGGGAGATAATCTACAACTCCATCTAAAATTGCCTGAACACCTTTATTCTTAAATGCCGACCCACAAATCACCGGAACTAGGTTACTACCAAGTGTCAGAATCCTAAGGCCTGCTTTTATTTCCTCAGAAGTCAAAGTGCCCTTTTCCAAATATTTTTCAGTGAGTTCATCCGTTGCTTCCGCGGCTGCTTCCTCCATTTCTTCCCTCAACTTAAAGGACAAATCTTTTAACTCAGATGGAATTTCGTCCGTTGTAATCTTCACACCTAATGTGCTTTCATCCCAATAAACCGCTCTCATATCTATCAAATCAACCACTCCGCCAAACGATTGTTCATTCCCAATTGGAATTTGAATTGGCAGTGGTTTACCACCTAACTTTTCTCTGATTTGCTCAACTACGCGGAAGAAATCGGCCCCTGTTCTATCCATTTTATTTACGAACGCGATTCTTGGTACAGAAAATTTATCAGCCTGTTTCCAGACGGTTTCCGATTGTGGTTCTACTCCGCCTACCGCGCAAAATACAGCTACAGCGCCGTCTAAAATTCTCAATGATCTTTCGACTTCTATAGTGAAATCAACATGCCCAGGTGTGTCTATAATGTTTATCCTATGTTTCTCATACTGATTGTTTATCCCCGTCCAAAAACAAGTGGTTGCAGCAGAGGTTATTGTAATTCCCCTTTCCTGCTCCTGTTCCATCCAATCCATCGTGGCCGCTCCATCATGAACCTCTCCCATTTTGTGGGAGATACCCGTGTAATATAGGATTCTTTCAGTGGTAGTCGTTTTTCCAGCATCTATATGAGCCATAATCCCAATGTTTCTATAATATTTTAATGGAGTTAGACGAGACACAATTACACCTTTTTTACCATCGATAGTGAGAAAAAGCTCTGTTAGCTTCTGCCATCTTATGGGTATCCTCTCGTTTCTTTACCGCATTTCCTCGATTATCAAACGCTTCTAACAATTCTCCGGCCAACCTTTCACCCATAGACTTTTCACTTCTTTTTCTGGAAGCATCTACTAGCCAACGCATTGCCAGCGCAAGTCGTCTATCCGGTCGAACCTCAACTGGGACCTGATATGTGGCGCCCCCAACCCTCCTAGATTTAACCTCAACTTTTGGTTCCACATTACTGAGCGCTTCTTTGAAAGCCTCCAGTTCCGACTCATGGCCTTTTTCAGAAACAATCTGAAGCGCACCATAAACAATTCTTTCTGCGACCGACTTTTTACCAGCTGTCATAACAATGTTGATAAATTTTGCGATTACTTTATCACCATATTTTGGATCCGGTAATATTGTCCTTTTTGCAGGTGTTCTTCGTCTAGACATTTTGTCTCAAGTCTCCTCAATTATCCTTTAGGGCGTTTGGCCCCATATTTTGAGCGGCCTTGCTTTCTATCACTGACTCCAGATGTATCCAAAGTACCTCTCACAGTATGATAACGTACCCCAGGCAAATCTTTAACTCTGCCCCCCCGGATTAAAATCACTGAGTGCTCTTGAAGGTTGTGTCCCTCGCCGCCAATATAAGTTGTTACTTCCTGGCCGTTTGTCAGGCGAACTCGAGCTACTTTTCGAAGAGCAGAATTTGGTTTTTTCGGCGTCGTGGTGTAAACCCTTGTACACACACCCCTCTTTTGAGGACTAGCTTGCAAGGCAGGAACATTACTTTTCCTAACCTGCTTTTTTCTTGG
Organism: Pseudomonadota bacterium; assembly: GCA_036130055.1. GTDB lineage: Bacteria > Pseudomonadota > Gammaproteobacteria > TMED69. The sequence continues at coordinate 25,251 of JAYYOR010000027.1, forward strand.
CTTTCTAACCAACTGATTTATCGTAGCCATTTATTCTCTCTTTATTTATATTTTTCCAAACAAAATTCAGACCCTTTTTTAAAAAAGGAGCCGAGCACTGCTGACTTTATTTGTCTAGTAGACTAAACCAAAAAACCCCACCGGAGCCGGGGATTATACCGTTAATTAGAACAATTTCAAACCAATTTAAGCGCTTTTAGTCGACGGAGTCGGGTCTGAAGAATCGTTGTCATTAGTACCTGTTTCTGCAGAAGCCTGGAGCTCAGCGATTAACTCAGCATTCAATTCATCAACACTTGCAGCCACATCCTGCTTTTTTCTATCTTTATGGTAAGCATAACCTGTTCCGGCAGGAATCAGTCGTCCAACAATTACATTCTCTTTGAGGCCTCTAAGCTCATCTTTTTTACCGGTGACGGATGCTTCTGTCAAAACTCTTGTTGTTTCTTGAAAAGAGGCAGCAGAAATAAAGGATTCGGTTGCTAAAGAAGCCTTCGTTATTCCAAGCAACATTTGTTCTCCCTCTGCTGTTATGCCATCCTCTGAAGCAACTTTTTCGTTTTCCTCCAGGAAATGCTCTCTTTCAATCTGCTCGCCCTTTAAAAATCCAGTATCTCCAGCATGCTTAATTTCTACCTTTCGTAACATTTGACGCACGATCACTTCAATATGTTTTTCATTAATACTCACACCTTGAAGCCTGTAAACATCTTGGACTTCATTGACTATATAGTTCGTCAAGGCTCTGACCCCCCTTAAACGAAGAATTTCATGAGCATCGGCGGGACCATCACAAATGACCTCACCTTTCTCAACTTGTTCCCCTTCAAATACGGTCACCTGACGCCATTTAGGAATTAAAGTCTCAAAAGTCTCATTATCTTTACTTGTTATCACCAAACGTTGCTTACCTTTTGTGTCCTTACCAAATGATACAGTTCCAGAGGCTTCGGCCAATATAGCAGGATCTTTAGGCTTTCTGGCTTCAAATAAATCAGCAACTCGGGGTAAACCACCCGTGATATCCCTTGTCTTAAGCGAATCTTGGGGAACCCTAGCCACCACATCTCCAACAAATACTTCTTGTCCATCAGAAACCGTCACTATAGCGTTTGGAGGTAAAAAGTAATTAGCTGGCACATCAGTTCCTGGTATCGTCTGATTGACTCCGGCCTTATTATTAATTTTTATCGACGGCCTCATATCCTTGGAGGATAGACCTCGCTGCTTCATATCGGTTACAACCAAGCTCGAAAGCCCGGTAATATCGTCTTGTTGACGGGTAACAGTAACGTTATCCTCCATATCAACGAACGAGGCAATACCGTTTAACTCAGTAATAATAGGTTTCGTATGCGGATCCCAAGAGGCTACAACTTGTCCCGCATTGACCGAAACACCATCAGCTACAACTATCAGTGAACCGTAAGGCACCTTGTGTCGCTCTCTACTCCTACAGCTGTCATCGTTAATCACCAATTCTCCCGATCTAGATACAGCAACAAAATTTCCGTCAGCCTTAGCTACAGTTTTTAGATTGACAAACTTAATAATTCCACCTGATTTAATCTCGACGCTGTTGTTTGCTGCCGCTCTGGAAGCGGCTCCCCCGATGTGAAAAGTTCTCATAGTAAGTTGAGTCCCTGGCTCTCCAATAGACTGCGCTGCGATAACTCCCACGGCTTCTCCTCGGCCTGCGATTTGTCCTCGACCAAGATCTCTTCCGTAACAACTAGAACATACTCCATATTTTGTTGCGCAGGTGATTGGAGATCTAACCACAACTTCATCAGCTCCATTTTCATCTAAAAAGACGACATCTTTTTCTTCAATCAGTGTTCCTGCCGGTAAAAGTACCTCGTTTTCGCCGGGCTTCAAAACATCTTGTGCGGTTACTCGGCCCAATATCCTATCACCAAGGGCCTCAATAACATCACCTCCCTCAATAATTGGGGTCATTAATACTCCTTCTTCAGTACCACAATCATATTCAGTAATCACCAAGTCTTGAGCAACATCTACAAGTCGCCGTGTTAAATATCCTGAGTTAGCAGTTTTTAAAGCAGTATCTGCAAGTCCTTTTCTAGCACCATGGGTAGAAATGAAGTACTGCAAAACATTGAGTCCTTCCCTGAAGTTTGCTGTAATTGGAGTTTCAATGATGGAGCCATCAGGCTTAGCCATCAGGCCTCTCATGCCGGCCAATTGTCTTATCTGAGCAGCCGAACCCCTCGCTCCAGAATCAGCCATCATAAAAATTGAATTAAAGGAATCCTGTTTAACATCCGTATCATCTTTATCCTTGACAACTTCGGTGCCCAGTTTATCCATCATAGCTTTAGCCACCTGGTCATTTGTATGAGACCATATATCTACAGTCTTGTTATATCGTTCTCCGGTAGTAACTAATCCCGAAGCATATTGTTCGGCGATTTCATTAACCTGTTCTTCAGCTGACCGAATTATTTGCTCCTTATCATCAGGTACTACCATGTCTTCCACTCCAATCGAGACGCCTGCGCGAGTGGCATGATGAAACCCGGCGTACATTAATTTATCAGCAAAAATCACAGATTTTTTTAAACCCAATGCCCTATAACAAGAATCGAACATCTGGGATATGGCTCTTTTGTTCAACGTCCTATTCACCAAAGAGAAAGGTAATCCGATGGGCAGCAGCTTCGATAAAATCGCCCTACCTACGGTTGTTTCAATTATCTCTACCTTTTCTGACCCAGGTTTATCTTGCACTTTAATATCTGCACTCATTCTAACCCTACATTTGGCGTGTAGACTGGCCGCTCCAGTTTCATATGCTCTATGGGCCTCATCAACATTTGAGAAAACCATACCGCTGCCGCGTGCATTAGCAGACTCCCTGGTCATATAATAGAGCCCCAATACGACATCTTGGGTCGGCACAATAATCGGATCACCATTAGCAGGCGAAAGAATATTATTTGTTGACATCATTAAAGTCCTGGCTTCTAGCTGCGCTTCAATCGATAAAGGAACATGAACCGCCATTTGATCACCGTCAAAATCCGCATTGAAAGCTGTACAAACAAGTGGATGTAATTGAATTGCTTTGCCTTCAATTAAAACTGGCTCAAAAGCTTGGATTCCTAACCGATGGAGGGTCGGCGCCCTATTAAGCAAAACTGGATGCTCCCTTATGACTTCTTCTAATATATCCCAAACTTCAGAACCCTCTTTTTCGACTAATTTTTTTGCAGCCTTAATTGTAGCTGCTAAACCACGGGATTCTAATTTACTAAATATGAAAGGTTTAAACAGTTCAAGAGCCATTTTTTTCGGCAAGCCGCATTGATGAAGTTTCAAGGTTGGCCCAACCACAATTACCGATCTACCAGAGTAGTCAACTCGTTTTCCAAGAAGATTTTGTCTAAATCTGCCTTGTTTTCCCTTTATCATGTCGGCTAGAGATTTTAAAGGCAGTTTATTTGAGCCTGTTATAGCCCTCCCACGACGCCCGTTATCCAAGAGAGCATCAACTGACTCTTGTAGCATGCGCTTTTCGTTTCTAACGATAATGTCTGGGGCGTTTAATTCAAGAAGTCTCTTCAACCTATTATTTCGATTAATAACCCTTCTATACAAATCATTTAAATCTGAGGTTGCAAATCTTCCACCGTCTAACGGGACTAACGGACGAAGTTCTGGTGGTAGTACTGGAAGAACCTTCAACACCATCCAATCCGGCACATTCCCCGATTTTTGGAATCCTTCAAGAAGTTTTAATCTTTTTGTTAGTTTTTTGATTTTGGTTTCTGAATTGGTCTTTGGCAACTCTTCTCTAATAGTTCCTATTTCTTCAGATAGATTAACAAACTTAAGAAGCTCCAGTATCGCCTCCGCACCCATTTTGGCATCGAATTCGTCACCCCACTGCTCTACTGCCTCTAGATACGCTTCCTCTGAAAGCAATTGGCCTTTCTCTAAATCAGTCATTCCAGGCTCAACGACCGCAAAGGCCTCGAAATAGAGCACTCTCTCGATTTCTCGTAACGTCATATCCAAGAGCAAGCCCATCCTTGAGGGTAAGGATTTCAGAAACCAAATATGAGCCACTGGACTTGCCAATTCTATGTGGCCCATTCTTTCTCTTCTAACTTTAGTTAAAGTAACTTCTACACCGCATTTCTCACAAACTACGCCTCGATGTTTGAGCCTTTTATATTTTCCGCATAAACACTCGTAATCTTTAGTGGGTCCAAATATTTTTGCACAAAATAGCCCATCTCTCTCCGGCTTAAACGTTCTGTAGTTAATAGTTTCAGGTTTTTTAACTTCTCCGAAAGACCATGATCTAATTTTCTCTGGCGAGGCGAGACCGATACTTATTGCATCGAACTCGTCAACGTGGCCCTGATTTTTTATAAGGTCTAATAAGTCTTTCACTATTTCTGTCTCCTAAATCTCAATTATATAATTAGCAAAAATTCCTGGGTTCTATCAGTCTTGATCCAGTTCTATATCAATCGCCAAAGACCTCATTTCCTTCAACAAAACGTTGAAAGATTCGGGCATGCCAGCATCAATTTTTGGCTCACCATCAACTATGTTTTTATACATTTTAGTTCGTCCGTTAACATCGTCCGATTTTACTGTTAACATTTCCCTTAGGGTATAAGAGGCTCCGTATGCTTCTAAGGCCCATACCTCCATCTCCCCAAATCTTTGTCCACCGAACTGAGCCTTACCGCCAAGAGGTTGCTGAGTAACCAGACTATAAGGTCCTGTCGATCTTGCGTGCATTTTGTCATCAACCAGATGGTTTAGTTTTAACATATACATGTATCCTACGGTCACTTCTCGCTCCAAAAGCTCTCCGGTCCTTCCATCTCTTAATTTCATTTGACCAGATTCTGGTAGTCCAGCTAATCTCAACATCGTTCTTATCTGCTTTTCCTGAGCCCCATCAAATACTGGAGTTGCCATGGGTACTCCTTTTTTAAGATTCTCGCCAAGCGCCAGGATTTCTCGGTCAGATAAAGCATCTAGGTTCTCTTCCTTACCTGTTGTATTATAAATTTCATTAAGAAGGGGTCGTAATTCATCGGCCGAACCAGCACTATAAGAATCTATCATCTTAGTAATTTTATCCCCAAGACCTTTTGCTGCAAATCCTAAATGGGTCTCCAAAACCTGGCCAACATTCATTCTTGAGGGAACACCAAGTGGATTAAGGACTATATCAACTGGTGTGCCGTCTTCCATATAAGGCATATCCTCAACAGGAACTATCATTGATACAACCCCTTTGTTACCGTGTCTTCCAGCCATTTTATCTCCCGGCTGCATCACTCTTTTCACCGCCAGATAGACTTTTACCATCTTAAGCACCCCTGGCGCTAAATCATCTCCCGATGTTATTTTCTTGCTTTTTTCATCGAGCTCAACTTTAAAATCGTTTTGATGACCGTCAAGTTGCGCCAAAAGCTGCTCTAGTTGCTGATTCGCTTCAAGTGAGTCTAATTCTATATCAAACCATTTTTTTCTTTCGATCTGTTCCAGAAGCTCAAATGTTATCTTCTCTCCTGATTTTGCTGGCTTAGGCCCCTTCTTTAATTTTTTGTCAATCATAAGTTTTGCGACCCGTTGATAAATATCATCTTCTAAAATTTTCAACTTATCTAACAGATCTTTACGAGCCAAGGCAATGTCTGATTCCTCTATCTCTTTCGCCCGAGCATCCTTTTCAATACCGTCTCTAGTGAAAACTTGGACGTCTATCACTGTGCCACTCATACCTGACGGAACTCGAAGTGAGGTGTCTTTAACGTCGGACGCTTTCTCTCCAAAAATAGCCCTCAGTAACTTTTCTTCTGGTGTAAGCTGTGTCTCGCCCTTCGGCGTCACTTTTCCAACCAGAATGTCTCCAGGAGCCACTTCCGCACCGATATAAACAATACCGGCTTCATCAAGTTTTCTCAAAGCACTTTCACTTACATTCGGGATGTCAGACGTAATCTCTTCTGAACCAAGTTTTGTATCTCTCGCAACACAAGCAAGTTCTTCGATATGGATCGATGTAAATCTATCTTCAGCAACAACTCTTTCTGATATTAGTATTGAATCCTCAAAGTTGTATCCATTCCATGGCATGAAGGCTACTAGCATATTTTGACCAAGCGCCAGCTCTCCCAGGTCGGTAGATGGGCCATCGGCGAGAACATCTCCAGCAGAAATAATATCTCCCTTTTTGACTAACGGGGTTTGATTTATGCATGTATTTTGATTGGAGCGCGTATATTTCGTTAAGCTATAAATATCGACACCAGGTTCCCCCAGCTTAGTTTCATCGTCGTTTACCCTTACAACTATCCTTCCCGCATCAACATAATAGATTTCACCCCCACGCCTAGCGACAGCAGTTACTCCCGAATCCGCAGCGACGACGCGCTCAATCCCAGTTCCTACAAGTGGCTTTTCAGCTTTCAAAGTTGGCACTGCTTGTCTTTGCATATTAGAACCCATCAGTGCGCGGTTTGCATCGTCGTGCTCCAAAAAAGGAATAAGTGCCGCAGCCACAGACACAATTTGTCTTGGAGAAACGTCGATATAATCTACTTTTTCAACAGGTGCGAGCAAGAACTCGTTTTGGTGCCTCGCAGATACCAAATTATCTACGAAAAATCCGTCTGCGTTTAAAGCTGCGTTTGCTTGAGCTATTGTAAACTGGCCCTCTTCTATCGCAGAGAGGTAGTGTATTTCGTCCGACACTCTTCCACCGGATACTTTGCGATAAGGTGTTTCTAAAAAACCATATTCATTTGTACGCGCATATACCGCAAGTGAGTTGATGAGTCCTATATTGGGACCTTCTGGCGTTTCAATCGGACAGACTCTACCGTAATGAGTAGGGTGAACATCTCTCACCTCAAACCCGGCTCTTTCCCGGGTCAGACCTCCTGGGCCGAGAGCTGAAACTCTCCTCTTGTGCGTTATCTCGGAAAGAGGATTGTTTTGATCCATGAATTGGGACAACTGGCTAGACCCAAAAAACTCCTTAATCACAGCAGAAACCGGCTTAGCGTTAATCAGATCTTGCGGCATATATCCTTCCGACTCAACCAAACTTAACCGCTCTTTCACGGCTCTTTCAACCCTAACAAGTCCCACTCTAAATTGATTTTCAGTCATTTCTCCGACGCTTCTCACTCGTCTGTTGCCCAAATGATCGATGTCATCGACCGAACCTTTGCCGTTCCTAATATCAATTAAACATTTCAAAGTTCCGATAATATCTGTTTCGTCCAAGGTAGACGGACCATCCACCTCATCTTTCCCTAATCTCCTGTTAAATTTCATCCTACCGACAGCGGAAAGTTCGTAACGGTCCTCACTGAAAAAGAGATTGTTAAATAAATTTTCCGCGGCCTCTTTGGTTGGAGGCTCACCCGGACGCATCATACGATATATCTCTACCTGAGCATCAAGAATTGAACTGGTCGTATCTATATTCAAAGTATCTGAAATGTAAGCACCTTGGTCCAATTCATTTGCGTAAATTGTAGAAATTTGACTAATGCCCGCTTCAGTAATTTCATCGAGCAATTCTTCGGTTATTTCCGTATTGCAATGGAAGACAACCTCGCCAGTATCCTCGTTAAAAATGTCTTGAGCGATAATTTTACCTAGTAAAAAAGAATGTGGGACACTAATCTCAGAAACCCCATTTTTTTCGATCTCTTTGGTATGTCGGGCAGTGACGCGCCTTCCCGCCTCAACTAACGTAGCCCCATCTTTAGTCAACAAATCGAAGTCTAGCGTCTCTCCCCGAAGCCGCTCCGGCACAAGAGAAAATTTCACTTCATCTTTGAGAAGCATAAAACTATCATGGGCAAAAAAAGTAGCAAGAATGTTCTGATTATCCATCCCTAAAGCTCTGAGTAAAACAGTGGCAGGAAGTTTGCGTCTTCGATCAATTCGAACATAAACATGATCTTTAGGATCAAATTCAAAGTCGAGCCAGGAACCTCTATAGGGGATTATTCTTGCGGAAAAGAGCAACTTCCCGGAAGAGTGGGTTTTCCCCCGATCATGGTCAAAAAATACCCCCGGAGACCGGTGCAACTGAGAAACAACAACCCTCTCTGTACCGTTTATTACAAATGTACCGTTGTCAGTCATAAGCGGGATTTCACCCATATATACTTCTTGCTCACGCACATCTTTCACTGCCTTTTCAGACCCTGATTCCTTATCGAATATTATAAGTCTAACTGTGACCCGCAGGGATGAAGCATAAGTGGAGCCCCTGATTTGGCATTCTTTTACATTGAAAACCGGTGGACTGAGCTTGTAGTCTACATATTCAAGACGAGCATTACCGGAATAGCTTTCAATAGGAAACACCTGTTTAAAAGCTGCATGAAGACCAAAGTTACCCCTTTCTTCACTTTTTTTCTCCGACTGCAGAAATTTTTCATAGGAATTAATTTGAGTCTCGAGTAAGTAAGGTATTTCTTTAATCGATTCAGTACTACTAAAGTCTTTTCTGATCCGTTTTTTTTCAGTATAGGAGTAACTCATAGGTTTCTGTGTCCTTCATCAAGTATTTATTTAAGCAAACCAATGTTTGCTTAAATAAAATTTATCTATGCAACGTCTGTTTTTATCCGCTGGCTTTTTCTTAAGGGCTTTTATTGGGATAATCAAATCTTTACTTCAGCTCTGTAGCAGCGCCAGCATCTTCTAGTTGTTTTTTAATTTCTTCTGCTTCTGATTTGGGAGCAGCCTCTTTAACCGTTGACGGTGTTCCTTCTACCATTTCCTTAGCTTCTTTTAAACCCAAGCCGGTAATTGCACGAACCGCTTTTATCACCGCCACCTTGTTTTCACCAAAACTTGTCAGCACAACGTCGAATTCGTCCTTAGCTGCTTCTGCTTCACCTCCTTCCGAGGAGGACACAGCGGCTGGTGCAGCGACGGCGGCAGCGGCGGACACGCCCCACTTTTCCTCGAGCTCTGAAACCAAATCAGTTACCTCTACAATCGACATATTGCTTAACGTCTCAATTAAGTCTTCTTTCGAAACGGCCATTTTTTTCTCCTAATTTTATATTCCAATATTTTTTTATAACCTAAACTCATGCTGAAGATTTATCATTCGTCTTTTTTTTGTTTACCAACAATCTAACTAATGAAGCCGAAGGCTCCTTCAAGAGTCGAACGAGCTTGGTTTGAGGCTGAGTTAAAAGAGATAAAAGCTGGGCTCTTGCTTCGTTCATAGTAGGGAGATTAGCTAAGACATTAAGCTCCTCTCCTGAACGAACTTCACCAGAAAATGCGATTACCTTGGCGACAAGCCGGTCATTTGATTTGGCAAAATCCTTCACCAACCTCGCACCTGCCCCTGGGTCGTCTGAAGAAACAACGTAAAGCAGAGGACCTGCTAAGTTTTCCGCCATTACCTCATGCTCAGTTCCCTTTACTGCTCGTTTTGCTAGAGAATTTTTGAGAACCTTCACAATGACACCCGACTCTCTAGCCTTATTTCTAAGATCGGTCATTTCTGCAACAGTCAAGCCCGCGTATTCCGCAGCAACAATAGAGCCGCTGTTTAAAAAATAATCATGAACCTCATTGACCAGGTTTTTTTTATCCTCGAAAGTCAAACTCATCAACCAAAATCTCCATTATTACTATTTTCTCAATAACTCATAGACAAGCTTCATTAATGAAGCCTTTTTGCTTTAATCACGTACGTCTGAAAAAATTAAAATTTATTCCATAGCAAATCATTTATTTCTAAAGCGTTGTATATTTCTTCGCGGTGTCTCTAATGTACGTTATTAAAGTCTCTCCCTGCTTAACTCGCTTTCAATATAGAATTCTCATCTACTCTAATTCCTGGACCCATTGTAGTTGAAAGACTGATTGATTTTATATAAGTTCCTTTCGATGCACTGGGTTTTGCTTTTTTCAAGTCAGTAATTATCGCTTCTAAATTGTCGGCTAGATGAGATATGTCGAAAGATTTTTTACCTATAATGCAATGTATTATACCCCCTTTATCGGCACGATACTGCACCTGTCCCGATTTAGCGTTCTTTACTGCGTCTGCTACCGAATTAGTCACAGTTCCCACTTTGGGGTTTGGCATAAGCCCCCTTGGACCAAGTATCTGGCCAAGCTGTCCGACAAGTCTCATTGAAGAAGGGGTAGCAATGACTACGTCAAAATCCAAATTTCCCTTTTTTATTTCATCTGCGAGATCTTCAAACCCGACAATATCAGCCCCTGCTTCACTCCCAGCGGTAGCTAGATCGCCCTCTGCGAAAAGCGCTACTCTAACGGTTTTTCCGGTTCCATGAGGCAAAACTGTTGATCCACGAACTATTTGGTCTGATTTTTTTGGATCTATCCCAAGATTTATTGCAACATCCACAGATTCATCAAATTTAAGGTCATCGAGGCCTTTCAACAACGAAAGGGCGTCATTTAACTGGTAGGATTTTTCCGACTGCGGCTGAACAGCGTCGCTAATTTTTTTAAATCTTTTTGTTAACTTAGCCATTTTTAAATGCCCTCTACATCTATACCCATGCTTCTTGCAGTTCCAGCAATAGTTCTGACTGCGGCATCCAGATCTGCCGCCGTTAAATCACCCTCTTTTGTTTTAACAATACTTTCTAACTGCTCACGATTGACTTTGCCCACTTTCTTAGTATGCGGGACACCGCTTCCTTTTTCTAACCCGGCCGCCTTTTTTAGTAGAATCGACGCGGGAGTGCTTTTGGTTTCAAAAGAAAAACTCTTATCGCTAAAAACGGTAATGACGACTGGTACTGGCATACCCGCCTCTAACTCTTGGGTTTTGGCATTAAATGCTTTGCAAAAGTCCATAATATTCAGGCCATGCTGCCCCAAGGCAGGACCGACTGGCGGGCTTGGATTAGCCTTTCCGGCAGGAACTTGTAGTTTAATGAATGTTTCGATTTTTTTTGCCATTTATTTTTTGCAACCCAATTTATTTAATCCTTACTTACTTGGCTAAATTCTAACTCGACCGGAGTTGAGCGTCCGAATATTGTTACCGCGACTCTAAGCTTGCTTTTTTCGTAGTTTACTTCTTCAACTACACCATTAAAATCTGCAAATGGACCATCAATAACTCTCACCACTTCTCCAACCTCAAACAGAACTTTCGGTTTCGGTTTAGCAGCTCCGTCACTAATGCGATCTAATATCACCCCAACTTCCTTGTTAGGAATTGGACTCGGTCTATCGCTAGAGCCACCAATAAATCCCATGACTTTTGGACAGCTTTTTACCAAATGCCATGAGTCATCATCCATAACCATTTCAACAAGAACGTAGCCAGGAAAGAATTTACGATCACTCTTTCTTTTCTGACCATCCTTCATCTCAACCACTTCTTCTGTTGGGACAAGAATTTGACCAAACTTATCAGCCATCCCATCAAGTTTTATGCGATCCTCTAGGGATCTCTTAACTTGATTTTCATATCCCGAAAAAGCATGCACAACATACCAATTTAAATTCATTACGGACACCATAACTTATTAATCTAAATCACAATACTGACGAGACTGCTCAAAACCAAATCCAATAACCAAAGAATAATCCCGAAAATTATTACAACCACCAGAACAATTAGAGTGGTTTGAGTTGTTTCTTGACGGGTTGGCCAAACAACTTTTTTTATTTCACTCTGCGCTGACTTCAAAAAATTTAAAGTGTTTTGACCATTTGAAGTGGCAATATACAGCGTTAACGAAATACCGACTGACACAATTAACGCAATGACTCTGTAAAGATTAGGTATATCATTGAAGAAATAAAAGCCCAACAAACCTGAAGCTGTCATTAAGACAGCAGCTAGGAGTTTTATCGCTTCTGTTGTACTTCGACCGTCTAATTTTGTTTCCATCACTCTTATCCCCTTGAAGCAGGCCAGGAGGGAATCGAACCCCCAACCTGCGGTTTTGGAGACCGCCGCTCTGCCAATTGAGCTACTGGCCTTAATGCCGTTTAATTACTCGATAATCTTAGAAACCACCCCGGCACCTACGGTACGTCCCCCTTCACGAATTGCGAAGCGGACACCTTCTTCCATCGCAATTGGTGCTATTAGCTTGACCGTCATTTTGATATTATCTCCCGGCATGACCATTTCCACCTTCTCGGGTAACTCTACTGCACCTGTAACGTCGGTTGTCCTGAAGTAAAACTGTGGTCTGTAGTTTGAAAAAAACGGAGTATGTCTTCCACCTTCTTCCTTGGACAAGATGTAAACTTCTGCTTCAAAGTGAGTATGAGGATTAACTGTACCTGGTTTACATAGAACCTGACCTCTCTCAACTTCCTCTCTTTTGGTTCCTCTCAACAGAACCCCAACAATATCTCCAGCCTGGCCCTCGTCCAATAGCTTTCGAAACATTTCAACTCCGGTACACGTTGTTTTTTGGGTTTCTTTAATTCCGACAATTTCTATCTCTTCACCAACATTAACTTTTCCACGTTCTATCCGTCCCGTTACCACGGTACCTCTCCCGCTTATTGAAAAAACGTCTTCGATGGGCATCAAGAAGGGTTGATCAACCGGACGCTCTGGTATCGGAATAAAATCGTCCATGGCCGCTACCAAATCGTGAATGGCTTTGGAGCCAATATCGCTATCGTCTCCCTCGACAGCTTTCAAAGCACTTCCTTTGATAACTGGGGTATCATCACCTGGAAATTGGTATAAATCCAGAAGCTCTCTTATCTCCATTTCAACCAGCTCTACCAACTCATCATCGTCAACTTGATCTGCTTTGTTCAGAAAGACAACTATTTTAGGTACACCCACTTGTCTGGCCAACAAAATATGTTCTCTCGTTTGGGGCATAGGACCATCTGCTGCACTACAAACAAGTATAGCCCCGTCCATTTGGGCAGCACCTGTTATCATATTTTTTACGTAATCGGCATGTCCAGGACAGTCAACATGGGCGTAGTGACGACCATCGCTTTCATATTCGACGTGGGCCGTAGCAATTGTAATTCCCCTCTCTTTTTCTTCCGGTGCGTTATCGATCTGATCATAGGCCTTGGTCTCTCCGCCGTGCTTTGCTGCCGATACCATAGTCAAAGCTGCCGTTAAAGTAGTCTTACCATGATCAACGTGACCAATCGTTCCAACATTCACATGTGGTTTTGACCGCTCAAATTTTTCCTTCGCCATTCCTGTATACTCCCAAAATTGGTGTTAAACACTGTTTAAAAATTAATGTGAAATCCTGTAACCTTACCATTATGCCAAAATTACTATCTTTCATCACTATAAAATACCTATTTTTAGCGTTTGGAGCCCATAACCGGAATTGAACCGGTGACCTCTTCCTTACCAAGGAAGTGCTCTACCGCTGAGCTATATGGGCGAACGAAATTTAACTCAATATTCCATCCTTGCTAAACCCCTAGCTCTTCCATCAGTTTGGAGCGGGTGATGGGAATCGAACCCACATCATCAGCTTGGAAGGCTGAGGTTCTACCGTTGAACTACACCCGCCTTTCTCAATTCAATATCAGCCTTGTTAATTCCCCCTGGAGGGAGTAGGATTCGAACCTACGAAGGCTGAGCCGGCAGATTTACAGTCTGCTCCCGTTGACCGCTTGGGTACCCCTCCAAAAAGGGAACCCGAAATTATGATCTGAATATTCGAACTTGTCAATTCAACTACGTAAGATTTTACATGTTAATCCGTCATAAATTAACGAAGGTCTCGTTTTTCCGCCTGTTTTGCCACGCAAAATAAAACTTACAAGCGAATTTCCTGCAAATTCCTTAATCGCCTCTTCATAGTTTTTTGCCGGCAAATGATTGGCCACGTTGGCACTTGTAGAAATTAACGGCCCAGATTTCTTACAAAGTTGTAACATTTGAAGGTGAGATGGGACGCGAACTGCTATTCTATTATCAGAATCCTTAAGCCAATCTGGACATGTATCCTTAGCCCTTAATACCCAAGTAATATGTCCTGGCCAAGTTTCAAGAATTTTTTTCTGATTTTTTTGTTCAATAATCGCGTAATTGCCGACCTCTCTGACCGAAGGAAAAATTACGATAAACTTTTTATTAAAAGGTCTGTTTTTGATTTTCCAAACACGCATACAGGCGTCATAGCTGCAAGCTTTTGCAGCAAACCCGAAAATGGCTTCAGTAGCATGAATTATCACTTCTCCATTTTCTAATGAAACAACTGCTTTTTCTACTTCATCCGCTAATTGATCCACCAACCTGTCACTTTGTTTTACGCTTTTTTGGCCTATATTTCCTAACAGGAGCCTCTTCTAGAATTTTTATACACTCCTCTGCAGTTAATTTAGATGGTTCAACGTCCTTAGGAATTTTCGCGTTTTTCTTCCCATCTGTAATGTAAGGACCAAACCTTCCATTGAGAACCTCCAGCCCTATCTCGGGGAAAACTTGGATTTTCTTTTCGGCATCCGCCTTTTTTTTGTTTTCAACCAACTCTATTGCCCTTTCAAATGTAATAGTATAAGGATCATCCGAAGACTCAAGACTTACATATTTGGCTTTTGGTTTCGTAGGCTTTTTCTTCGCTTTTTGGGCTTTTGTCTGATCAGCTTTTTCAGAATACATTACATATGGGCCAAACCTTCCTCGATTAGCCGAATACTCTATCCCTTCCGAATCTTCGCCTAAAAATCGTGGCAGTTGTGTGATTTCGATTACGTCCTCAATAGTAATTTCATCCATTTTCATTCCTGGCGGAATTCCATGAAAGCTTGGCTTTTCTTCGCTTTCTATATCTCCAATTATTACATAAGGCCCGTATCGTCCCATCCTAACGGAAACAGGCTTTCCATTTTTTGGATGGGTTCCTATATGCCTTTCTCTCTGGACTTCTCCTCTGGAAACAGTCTCTTTATTTTTAACTGTTTTTTCAAAGTCACCCCAAAACTCGCCTAATACTTTTATCCACTTTGCTTCGCCCCGAGAAATAGCGTCTAACTCATCTTCTAGCTGAGCAGTAAATTCGTAATCTACATAATCAGCAAAATGATTGGTAAGAAAGCCAGATACTAACTTACCGACATCTGTCGGAAAAAATCTTTTATTCTCCAGCTCAACATATTCTCTTTGAAGAAGGGTAGAAATAATAGTAGCGTATGTTGACGGTCGTCCAATTCCAAACTCTTCAAGGGTTTTGACCAATCTTGCTTCCCCGTAACGTGCAGGGGGCTCTGTAAAATGCTGGTCACTCGTGATGCCCTTGGTTTTTACCGAATCGCCTTGTTTAAGTTCTGGCAAAAGTCGCGTTTTATCATTCTTATCCTCAGAAGATAAATAAACTTTTTCAAAACCAGGCTCAATTAATCGCGAGCCATTACTCCTAAAAACTCCTTCCGAACCACAATCAAACAATATATGCATGTCTTCATAAATCGCCTGTATCATTTGAGAAGCGACTGCACGGTTCCAAATAAGAGTGTATAGCTTGAGTTGTTCCTCGTTTAAAAATTGCTTAACGACTTCTAAATCCCTGTGAAATGATGTTGGTCTTATCGCTTCATGGGCTTCTTGGGCGTTTTTTGAACGTGTTTTAAAAAGCCGTATTTCGTCTGGGATATCGGATGGACTAAATTTATCACAAACATACTCTCTCAATTCTTGTAATGACTGTTCCGATAATGATATCGAGTCTGTTCGCATGTAGGTTATCAAACCAACGGTTTCCGATCCTATCGGAATCCCTTCATAAAGTTGTTGTGCCACTCTCATGGTTCTTTGGGCTGTAAAACCAAGCTTTCTTATTGACTCTTGTTGCAGTGTTGAGGTTATAAAAGGTGGAGAAGGATTTTTTTTACGGCGTTTTTTTTCCACAGACTTCACCACAAATACGCCTTGAGAACTGGTTTCTAAAGATTTTTTTGCGGTCTCGACTTTTGCAAGATTTGGTAAATCAAACTTTTTTAACTTTTTACCTTGATATTCTTTTAATTCAGACTCAAATTCTTGTCCTTCAAAAATAATATCCGCATGAATAGTCCAATACTCGACAGGCTTGAATTTTTCGATCTCCTCTTCTCGTTCACAAATCAACCGAAGAGCCGGGCTTTGCACACGGCCGGCAGACAACCCTGGTTTTATCTTCTTCCATAATAAGGGAGAAAGATTAAATCCGACAAGATAGTCCAGAGCTCTTCTTGCCTGTTGAGCATTAACAAGATCCATTGAAATCTCTTTCGGATCATCCATAGCCTTTTTTATAGCAGATTTTGTAATTTCGTTAAAAACGACTCTATGTACACTTTTTTCTTTTAAAATCTTTTTATCTTGGAGGATTTCGACTATATGCCACGATATGGCCTCGCCTTCCCTGTCTAAATCAGTCGCCAAGTATAGGGCGTTGGCTTTTTTTACCGCTTTGACAATTGCGTTTACATGTTTAGTGCTTCTTTCAGAAATCGAGTAGCTCATCTCAAAGTCAGCGATTGGGTTTACTGCCGAGCCACCTTTAGAGGGTAGCTCTCGAACGTGCCCGTAAGATGCCAAAACTTCGAAGTTTTTCCCTAAATAACGTTTAATCGTTTCCGCTTTTGCTGGAGACTCAACTACTACTAAGTTATCTGCCATTTATCTAATTCCGAAATCCTCTATGAGACGATTAATTTGGGACATAATTAGCCTCAATTGCGTACTATGCCAGTGTTTGATTATAAATTAAAGCTTAAATTTTTTAAGTGTCTTTTAGCATTTTTCTAAAATTCAACCATTTTTATTTAGAACACACGCCTAAAATTTGAGCCACAGCAAGTTAAATTGTAATATTGTCTTTGAATATTTGCGAGATTCAAATGAGCATTAAAGAAATATTGAAATTTCCTGATAAACGACTACGAAAAGTCGCCAAACCAGTTGAACAGTTTGACGAAAGCCTTAAACTTTTAATTAGCGACATGTTCGAAACAATGTACCATTTTAACGGTATCGGCTTGGCAGCAACACAGATAAATGTGCATAAGCGGATTATCGTTATAGATATAAAAGAAGAAGAAAAACTCTATTTAGTTAATCCGAAAATTGTAGCATCTTCTGGAACAATCGATTCAAAGGAAGGCTGTTTATCAGTGCCATTAATGATAGACCATGTAGAGCGTGCGCAAAATGTCGCAGTAAAGACTTTTGATGTCAATGGAAAAGAACAGTTCATCGAAGCTAAGGGATTGCTTTCGGTGTGCATTCAACATGAAATAGACCATTTGGATGGAAAGCTTTTTGTAGATTACTTGTCTTCGCTGAAACGAAATCGATTAAAGAAAAGAATTGAAAAAGAGACTTTGCCAGCCTCTTAATTTTATTAGACGGCTTCAAATTGTCCGAACACAAAGAAAAATCCAAAATCATTTTTGCAGGGACGTCCGAATTCGGAATCCCGACGTTTGAAAAACTCATATCTAATCCGGACTTTAAGATAGTAGCCGCTCTCACCCAACCCGATCGTCGTAAGGGCCGAGGACAAAAACTTGGCGCTGGCCCAATAAAAGAAATCGCCTTCAGGCATAAAGTGCCTTTGTTACAACCCTTTGAACTCAAAAAATCCGGTGAGCTCGAAAAACTATTTAACAAAGATATTGACTTTTTAGTCGTGGTTTCCTATGGGTTATTAATACCAAAAATAATACTAGATAGCATCCGATTTTGTATCAACGTGCATGCATCGGTATTACCAAAGTTACGCGGTGCATCCCCTATACAACATGCCATAATGAATGGTGACGAATTTAGCGGGATATCAATAATGCAAATAACGGAAGAGCTCGACGCCGGACCAATCTATTGTTCTGAAACAGTCAGATTAAAATCCAACGAAACTTACGGGTCTCTGAGCTCCAAATTAGCGAGAATGGGTTCCGAGAAACTGATTGAAACAATTTATAAAATTAAGAGGGAACAAATCGAACCACAACCTCAAGACAATAGCGGCGCTTCTTATGCTGCTAAGATTAATAAAAAAAACAAGGAAATCAATTGGACAGACCCAGCAACTTACATCGAACGTCAGGTTAGAGCGCTGAGTCCATCACCCGGAGCAATAAGTCAAATTAATGGACTTAAGATAAAGATTTATGAGGTTAGAATAGAAAAAAATATGCTGCCACTAAAACCAGGTGAATGGTCGATTGACCCAAACAATAAACGTATAATCGTGGGAACTTCTACCGAATCAATAAGCATAGTATCAATCCAAAGGTCAGGAGGAAAAATTATGCTCGCCAAGGATTTTATAAATGGTTTCGACAATAAAAAATTCAACAAAGAATGAATTCTAGATCGCTTTGTGTCATTCACCTAAAAAAAATCATCTATGAGGGTGCAAGCATCACCCAAGTTACTAATAAAATTCGGGGCACTTATCTTAACCACAGAGACCAAGCCAGAATCTTATCAACAATTTATGGTATCTTAAGAAACTACTATAGTCTTTCAAGCATAACGAATCTATATCTTAGAAAAAAATTAAGAAATAAAGACAAGGATATTCAGTGTATCCTTTTATGTATGGTATATGAACTATTACACACATGCACTCCAAAATATGCAGTAATTTCTGAAAATGTGCAGGTAGCACGCAACATAAAAAAGAATTGGGCAACAGGAATGATAAATGCTATTGGAAGAAACATATTGAATGATAATCGAACGAGTCAAATTAATGTTTCAAACGAAACTAAATATAATCATTGCAACTGGATGATAGACTTAATAAAAAACGATTGGCCACATTCATGGGAAGAAATTCTGAATGAAAATAATTTACAACCACCTTTTACAATTAGAACGATAAAAAAAAATATTGATCATGAAAAATATAAAACAATCCTGGCAAACGCAGGGATTAAATTTGAACAGTGTGAATTTGCTCCGCTAGGATTGGTTATCAAAAACAAGCTTCAAGCTCGTGAGTTACCCTTATTTAACAACGGAGCCTTTATAGTTCAAGACGAGGCAGCGCAACTCGCTACTGAACTTGTATGCTATACCAAAGAGAAGAGAAATATTTTAGATGTATGCGCTGCTCCTGGTGGAAAAACTTCAGCATTACTTGACTCCCTTCTAACGCCGGCAAACTTAGTAGCTCTAGATATTCATCATAATCGTCTCAAAATTCTTGAAGAAAATTTAAAAAGATTAAATTTTTCTTGTCAAATTAAGCAGCTGGATGCAACCCAAAGTAATATTTTTCCAAAAAATAGTTTTGATTACATCATGCTGGATGCGCCTTGCTCATCTAGTGGAGTAATACGAAGACATCCAGACATAAAAATAAAAAAGAATGCTGACAACCTTTTGACGACGATTGAGCTGCAAACTAAATTACTCACCAATGTATGGAAATTGCTGGAGCAAAATGGAATATTGTTATATACAACCTGCAGTGTCTTTAAAAAAGAGAACGATGATATAATTCTGAGATTTTTAGAAACGCACGAAAATGCTGAATTAATACCAATCAAAACAGAATGGGGCTTAGAGACCAAGGCTGGTCGTCAAATACTTCCAGGAATGTCAAATGCTGACGGGTTTTTTTTTAGTAAAATAAAAAAATCTCAAATATGAAATAAATGAAAATTTTTAAATTATTAATCTTAGTTCAACTGACGTTGTTTATCGCTTTAATCTCGAAAGAAAATTATGCTTCGATACTTAATAAAAAAGTCGCAGTTATTCATGATAATTCTAAATCACTTAAGATACCGGACAAGCTAATCTATGCAATTGAAAACAATGTCAGTCTTACTTTTTGTGCTCACCTTAATTTTGCAAAAAAAATTGGACCCTTTTTCTATCCAATAAAAACAAAAATGGAGTGTTCAACCGTAAAGCGATATGCTATAGGAGAAAATTTTATCCTGAATAGAGATCGGTTGAATAAGACATTCATTCACTCAGATTTAAAAACCATATTTTTATCAATGAAACAATTAGAGGCTTTCGACTCGAAAGATGTTTCCAGCGGTAGCTCCGGTAACTCTTATGTTCTCATTCGATGGTTTTTAGACAGAAAAAATTTACCCAGTCCCCTTCTTCTGACAACTTTATTTTCAAAAGAATGGAATTTCGACACAGGATGGAAAGTAATAGGGAAATTATGAATCGAAAGTTTTTTAACAAAAAATTACTGATAACATTGTTTTTTTTATTAACAGCAATTTCTCTTTTTTTATCTATCAATGCCTTGATGGAATCCTCAAAAATCAGCCAATACAACGATTTATTGTTCTTAAGTAATTTTTCATGTGTGGCTATTTTGATCGGCCTAATTTTCAAAGAGATGAGAGATTTGTTAAAAAAGGCCAAAAAAAGAGTTGCGGGCTCAAGAATTACACTAAAAATTGTTTTGACTTTTATAGTTCTTTCGATTTTACCTTTGACAACAATCTACGCTTTCTCAATTTATTTTATCAATAAAAGCATCGAAAGTTGGTTCAAAGTCGAGATTAGCAATTCTTTAGAAAATTCCGTAGCCCTAAGCAGGGAGTCATTAGATTTAAACTTAAAAAAATTACTGAGAGATACAAAATTGATGGTCTCCGAGCTTCGCCCTAACAAAAAAGGGCAGGAACGAATTGACTTACGGTCTTTAAGAGATCCTAGCAACTTCATCAGCTCTAATAAAAATCTAATTCGAACTGAAAACCTACAAGTCTTGCTAAAGAAATCAGATGCGGAAGAGATTGCTGTACTTGATGAAAAAGGGGGTGTAATTGCTTCAATTAACAAGCTCGGGAATCTAATCCCAAGTGTGCCAATAGAAAGCCTTTTGCTCCAATTAAATAATAGCCAAGAATATATAACTTTAGAACCTACCACTACTGATCAACTATTTGCCCGCGTAGCCTTGAAATTTAAAAATGGACAGAGTGAAAATATTCTACATGTCCTCTACAGGTTACCATCAATTGTCAATTTTTTAGCCCTTACTGTGGAGGAAGGGATAGCAAAATATAACGAATTAGCCTACCTAAGAACCAAATTGAGACTAAGCTTTACATTAACCCTCACGCTAGTGTTGCTGTTTAGCGTGATCGGATCGATATGGGCGGCCATTTTCCTATCACGTCTTCTTACTAAGCCAATAGCAGACTTAACTCAAGGCACGAAAACGATTGCAGCAGGTAACTACGCCACTGAAATAGAGCGTCAAAGCAATGATGACTTGGGAGCCCTCGTAATGTCGTTCAACGAAATGACGAGGCAAATTGCGGCATCAACGGAAAAAATAAAAAGCCAACGAAATTATCTTAACGTTTTGATGAGACAACTCTCATCCGGGCTACTTTCAATTTCCGAAACTGGAATATGCCTGTCGGTTAATTCAGCAATTTTTAATATTCTTGGAGTCAAAGAGAACGAAGTAATAAATAAGCATATAAACGCAGTCGAATTTAGTCAAAATTCGATAACAGAACTTTTTACAAAAATCTATAATTCGACAAACAGCGGAGAAACACAATGGCAATTTACTACATCGATATCAAACGGAAACTGGAAAAAAGAAATTCTGTGCCGAGGAATTAGAATTAAAGCATTCGAGGAGCATCGGGCAGCTCACCTTGTTAATATCGAAGATATAACAATTATATTACAAGCTCAAAAAGAGGCTGCTTGGTCAGAAGTTGCAAGGCGTCTTGCGCATGAAATAAAAAACCCTTTAACGCCTATAAAACTTTCAGCTGAAAGAATGAATATTAAATATGGGATGTCTTTACTTAAACCAGAGCAAGAAAAATTTTCAAAATTAACTAATACAATAATACAGCAAGTTGATATAATTAAAGATATGGTTGATGAGTTTTCTGGATATGCTGGGAATGCCTCAAGGGAGAAAAAACAGAAGCTTAATCTAGATCAGCTTATTAAAAATGTAATCGAACTTTTCTCAGACATAGAAGATGTCAACAGAATACAATTCTATTCATCTTCTTCTAAAAAACAAGTATTCGGTTGTAATGCATCACTATCACGAATGTTGACTAATCTAATCACTAATGCACTAGAAGCCAGTGATAAAAAAAACAAAAAAAAGGTGGATATTTTAAGTAAAAGCATAATATCAAATAAAAATAAAAGACATATCATTATAATAAAAGACTATGGAAACGGTATATCAAATAAAATGATGTATAAAATTTTCGATCCTTACGTAACAACGAAAAGTCAGGGAAGAGGGCTTGGCTTACCGATTGTAAAAAAAATAGTAGAAGACCATAATGGTTCTATAAAACTAAGAAGCGATAAAAGAAAAGGAACAAGAGTTTTTGTTGTGCTGCCCCAAGAATTAAAGAGCGCCGCGATATGAATAAGCAAATTTTAGTGGTTGACGATGAACCTGAGATACGAAATCTTCTCAAAGAAATATTAGAAGAAGAAGGATTTATTGTAGAACTAGCAGAAAATGGCGAAATAGCGAAACAAAAACGCCATAGCCAGCGAGCTGATTTAACTCTTTTGGATGTATGGCTACCCGACCAAGATGGGCTAAAGTTACTGCAGGAATGGACATTGGGCAACGACTACAATGGGCCAATTATCGTAATGACCGGCCATGGGACACTTGAGACTGCAGTAGAAGCAATCAAATTAGGAGCTTATGATTTTATCGAAAAACCTCTGTCGACTCCCAAGCTGTTAATTAGCATTAAAAGAGCGCTAGAAAGCGACAGATTGCTCTATGAAAATAAACGACTAAAAGAAATGCAATTGATCGAAGCTAAAGGAATAAAACAGGGAATATTGCAAAAATCCCATAAAATGGAGTATGAAAAATTAGCCAATGCTAATACACATCTATTAATCACAGGAGAGAGCGGCACAGGCAAAGAAACACTAGCTAGATATATTCACAGCCTAAGCAAAAATAAAACCGAAACCTTTTTATCCTCGAACCTTTCTGCTTTGTATGCCGATGAGCAAGATCGCGAACTATTTGGGAGCGAGGAGAACAATCTAATTAGGTACGGACTACTAGAGGTAGCAAATAAGCGTGGAATACTGTTTCTAAAAGAAATTACAAGCCTGAATCAAGGAGGTCAAGCACGATTAATTAAAGCCATGGAGGACGGCATTTTTTTTAGATGTGGTGGCTCAGAGCCACTCATCTTCAATGCACGAATCATAGCAAGCTCGCGAGTTCCTCTCGAACCACTCCTAGAAAACGGAGAATTTAGAGACGACTTATACTATTTACTAAATATAGTTCCAATACTACTACCGCCACTAAGAGCGAGAGTTGGAGAGCTAGAGTCATTTTTAAAATTTTTTACTGAGCAAATCGCTAAAGTTGAAAATCTCAAGCATAGAAGTTTTTCAAAAGCCGCGCTTGATAGGTTGAAACAGCATGAATGGCCTGGGAATATAAGAGAGATGAAGAATCTAATTCACAGATTATTAATCACTGGCATCTCGCCAACCATCGAGGAAAATGAATTAGATCCGATTTTGTCAAAACAAACGGAAAATAACTCTAGTATAGATGGTTCACTATTTACACTTCCTCTGAAAAAAGCTAGATTGGAATTCGAAAAAATTTATCTCGAGAAACAACTTAAAATTTTCGAAAATAACGTATCAAAAGTTTCAGAGTTCATCGGGGTGGAGAGAACTCATCTTTATCGTAAACTACGAGCCTTAAGAGTTAACACGAAAGCCCAAAAGAAACCGGAAGGGATATGAAAATAATAGTATTAGGTGCAGGACAAGTTGGGGCTTCCGTTGCTGCAAATTTATGTAATGAATCTAATGATATTACCGTCGTTGATTCAAATCAATCCATTCTCAATAACCTTCAGGATCGACTAGATCTAAGGACCGTTAACGGAATCGCTTCCTCCCCAAATACACTTGAAGAAGCAGGCGCTTCAGAAGCAGATATGATTATTGCTGTAACCCAAAGTGACGAGGTAAATATGGTCGCCTGCCAAGTCGCTTATACCATCTTCAATATCCCGAAAAAAATGGCTCTAATTAGAAATAGTAATTATCAAAAACATAAAGATTTATTTCGATCAAAGTCGATACCAATAGACGTTTTAATAAATCCTGAAGATGAGGTTACCGACTATACAAAAAAAATTATTGAATTTCCTGGGGCAATGCAAGTATTAGATTTCGCGGGTGGCAAAGTAAGGCTAGTTACAGCAAAAGCATTTTATGGTGGCCCTCTTGTAGGACATAAATTACGAGAAATTCCAGAACAAATTCCAGGAATTGACACTAGAATTACTACCATTTTCAGACGTCAAGAATCCATCATTCCCAATGGCGACACAATTATCGAATCTGGAGATGAAGTCTTGTTTATAGCCGCTCCTCACCATATCAACGCAGTAATGAGTGAATTTCATAAGATTGACAGACCCAATCGACGGGTAATTATTGCAGGCGGTGGGAATATAGGCACGAGACTTGCCGCTGCTCTAAACAAAGATTATCTCGTCAAAGTAATTGAAAGCAATGAGGAACGAGCGCGGAAAATATCGGAGGAACTTGAAAATTGCTATGTGCTACACGGCGACGCAACCGATGAGGATTTATTAAATCAAGAAAATATTGATGATACAGACGTTTTTTGCGCCCTCACAAACGCGGACGAGGCAAATATTATATCTTCGATGCTAGCAAAACGGCTAGGGGCTAAAACTGCAGTGGCCTTAATAAATAGAGCAGCTTATGTCGATTTAGTTCAGCAAGACCTCATAGATATCGCTATTTCTCCGCAACAAACCACCATAGGAAGCGTTTTAGCCCACATTAGAAAAGCAGACATTGTGAAAGTCCACTCCTTGAGAAGAGGCGCAGCCGAGGCAATAGAGGCAATAGCTCACGGAGATTCTAAATCTAGCGAAGTGGTTGGTAAAAGAATCGATCAAATAAAACTCCCACCCGGCACAGCGATCGGCGCTATCGTAAGAGATTCAGAGGTTGTAATGGTACACCATGACACTACAATTAAGCCGGAAGACCACATAATTTTAGTAGTAACCAATAAAAAGTACGTTAAAAAGGTTGAGAAATTATTTCAGGTGAATACAAGAAATTTTGGAATCTAAATGAAACAAAAAATTGTGCAAAAAATCCTGGGCATTTTACTCTTCGGATTTGGTTTCATTTTACTTACGCCGGTAATTGTATCTCTCGTTTATAAAGATCATACTCATTACTCTTTCATTATTGCTGCTTTCATAAACATGATCGTTGGCTTCGCCCTTTGGGCGCCAAACCGAAAATCTAAAGACGAGCTAAAAATTCGCGATGGCTTTATCGTGGTCGTTTTATTTTGGGTAGTACTGAGCATAAGCGGCGCTGTTCCTTTTGTCGTAACAAATACAGTTAAATTAACCTTATCTGAAGCTATTTTTGAATCATTTTCAGGACTGACTACTACTGGAGCCACAGTTATTTCAGATCTCGAACTTCTCCCTGAATCACTACTTTTTTACAGACAGCTTTTACAGTGGCTAGGAGGCATGGGAATCATTGTACTTGCAGTCGCTATTCTGCCCATACTGGGTATCGGAGGAATGCAATTATATAAAGCTGAAACACCAGGTCCAAATAAAGATTCTAAGCTGACCCCTCGAATCAAGGAGACTGCAAAAGCACTTTGGGTAATTTATCTAGCATTAACTTTGTTTTGCACTATCTCTTACTACTTTGCTGGGATGTCATTATTTGATGCAATTAATCATAGCTTTTCAACGATCGCGATTGGCGGCTTTTCTACATATAATGAAAGTATAGGTCACTTTGACAGCGCGGCAATTGACTTCACTGTAAGTTTATTTATGTTTCTTGCTGCTATTAATTTTTCATTGCATTTTCTTTCTTGGAAAAGTAAAAATTTTTTAAGTTATTTAAAAGATGCGGAATTTAAAGGATATCTAATTATTATAACAACAGCGACGTTAATCGTGACTGTTAATTTATACTTAAAAAATTATCAAGAAGACCCAGTTGCCGCTTTAAGATTTGGGCTGTTTCAAGCTATTTCTTTTTGTACCACAACCGGATTTACGAACACACAATTCCAACAATGGCCATCATTCTCGATATATATCCTAATAATTGGCGCATGCATCGGTGGATGCGCCGGTTCTACCGCGGGAGGGATCAAAGTCGTAAGATTTATATTCATGATTAAAAAAAGCATTCATGAAATTAAACAACTGATACATCCGAACGCAATTATCCCGATGAGACTTGGAAACAGAACAATCAATGCGCGAATTATTGAAGGGGTTTGGGGTTTCCTTGGTGCATATCTAGTAATTTTTGTAATAATTTTCTTTACACTTCATCAACAAGGTTTAGACGCAACGACCGCTTTTTCGGCAGTTGCAGCTTGTATTAATAATTTAGGCCCCGGATTAGGAACGGTCAGCAATGATTACTCGACATTGAACGACCTCTCTAAAATAATTTTGTGCCTAGCAATGCTTTTAGGAAGACTCGAAATTTTTACTCTTTTGGTTGTGCTGTCTCCAGCTTTTTGGAGAACATAGCATGAACATCGTTTTGCATGAACCAGAAATACCGTATAACACGGGCAATATAATCAGGTTATGCGCTAACACGGGATTTAATTTACATTTAGTGAGACCGTTAGGCTTCTCATTAGAAAATAAATACTTGTTGAGAGCGGGTTTGGATCATCATGATTTGGCAAGACTTGAAATACATGAAAGTTTGAATTCATGCTTAAAAAATTGCGAATCAAAACATATCTTTGCTTTCACAACAAAAGCAAAAAAGCTTCTTTACAACAATCGTTTCCCACCTAAACCTTGGCTAATTTTCGGCAAAGAAACCAAAGGACTACCAAATCGATTCCTTTCCTCCGTTGACGAATCAAATTGCCTTAAAATTCCTATCCAATCACATTCCAGATGTTTAAACCTATCAAATGCTGTGGCTGTAGCCGCCTACGAAGTAATAAGACAGACCAATTTTTAATTAAAAAATTCATTCACTGCGAGGCTCACGAGAAAGCAAATAATCCAACGCTTGGGAAGGTTTTCTTTCCCTAAGAAGTATCTCGATGATTTCGGAAATAATCGGGTATTTTTCTCGATTTATCTCTTCAACTTTATCTAACGCTTGAGAAGTCTGGTATCCCTCAACCAGTTTTCCAACAGCATTGAGTGCCTCTGATACATCATTATATTCTGCTATTTTTTTTCCGAACTGCCTGTTTCGAGACTGATCATCCGTTGCGGTCAAAACAAGATCCCCTAAGCCTGAAAGTCCCGAAAAAGTATTAAATTCGCCTCCGATACTTAACCCAAAAGAGCGGATCTCATTTAAACCTCTGACAATTAAAGCCGCTCTAGCATTACTTCCTAAAGCGAGCCCGTCAGAGATCCCTACTGCTATTGCTATGACATTTTTTAACGCACCACCTACCTCCACACCAATATAATCATCGGTCAGATAAGTCCTGAAAAGAGGTTGATGAATATAATTCTTAACAAAATCTTCTACATTTATTCCTTTATATCCAAGGGTTACAGCGGTTGGAAGACCAGACATTACCTCTGCCGCGAAGCTGGGGCCTGAAAGTTGTATAAAAGAAGCGTCTGTTACAAGGAGTGGTTTTAAAATTTGGTGAGCCAGCTCGAAGTGATTTTTACTAATTCCTTTGCTTGCACAAATATAATGATCTGCAGTGATTCCAGCTGACTGTATTAAATTTGAGACCGCGCTCAAAGACTGAAAGGGCGTTACGAGAAATATCGCTTTGTATTTATAAGGCGATAGTTCAAAATTAATTTTGATGTTTTGATGGATTTCAATGTTAGGACAAAAACTTGGATGTTTTCTATTTTCTTGTAAGTAAGCCAAAAGCTCTCTATTCGAGTCCCACAAAAAAACTTGAGAGTTTTTTCTAGCCAAGGTCTGAGTGAGAGCCAACCCCCACGCTCCTGCTCCTATTACAAGAAATGTAACATTTTCTTTCACAACCTCACTTAAAGACATGATTTAATTTTTTTGTTCAATAGGTAAATTTTCTTGTTTCCAACCATCCATACCACCACGCAGAATTTTTAAATCAGCAAACCCTTTCTTTCTAAAAACAGCAGAGCTGGTTGAACTGACCATTCCAGACTCGCAGTATATTAAAATTGGGGAGTCTTTAAATTTTAGGTATTTTTCTAAACTTTTATTTAAATCACTAGCGCTTAAATTTATCGAGTTAATTATATGGCCTTTTGAATAAGCATCTTGAGGTCTCAAATCGAAAATTAACAGTTTATCTCCTTGCTCATTGAAAAGATTCACGGCTTCATTTGGGCTTATCGAGGATTTTTGGGAAAAAAAGCTATAAAGCAGAATTCCAAACACAATCAAAAATAGTGCACTTAGTATCCAGTTTTCAATAACAAAAATATAGAATTCATGCATAATAAAATTTGCGTTTCAAGCTAATTGAGAAATAGTTACTCATTTATTATCATACACCGTATATCTGAAAAATGCAGTCAAAAGATATTGTCGTTTACATTCTATTTACTTTAGAGGAAACTTGAATTGGAATCTGATAAGAAGAAAGTGGTCTTAATAATATTAGATGGTTGGGGGCAAAGAGAAGAAACCGAATTCAACGCTGTTTACACAGCTAAAACGCCTAATTGGGACCTATTCCTTAGGAAATATCCCAATCACTATCTAAAATGTTCTGGCAAAGACGTTGGCCTGCCAGAAGCCCAGATGGGAAATTCAGAGGTTGGACATATGCACATCGGAGCAGGCCGCCTAATCGAGCAAGACCTGACAAGAATCAATCAATCAATAGCAGATGGACAACTAGGGTATATTGACATTTTATCAAATACCTTTGAACAATTAAAAAGATCGAATGGAACTTTACATTTAATTGGATTGTGCTCGGAAGGCGGTGTTCACAGTCACATGGATCATCTTAAAGCACTTATCGACATAGCAATATCGAAAGGGGTTGTTAGTATAAAAATCCATGCAATTCTTGATGGGAGGGATACAGAACAAAAAGCGGCGGAAAAAAACTTACCAGAGTTGGTAAAATTTTTACAGAGCAGGCCTGTCGCAAAAATCGCTACCATCCAAGGTCGTTATTATGCAATGGATCGCAATGAAAAATGGGAGAGAACAGCTTTGGCGTATAATCTAATTATGCGCCGAGACGCCAAATTTCAGTATAGCGATCCCTTGTCTGCTTTAGGAGATGCATACCAGCGGAATGAAACCGACGAATTTGTCTCACCAACCTCAATTGTTGACGGAGAAATTACTGACCAATCAGTTCAAAATAATGATGTGGGCTTATTTTTTAATTTTCGCGCAGATAGAGCTCGTCAATTAACAGAGTGTTTATCGGCACGCAAATTCTCAAAATTTTCACGCGGGAACAGCGCAATTTTTTCAAAATTTATTACTATGACGAATTACGCTGAATTTCTTGAAAACCCTGTTATCTTTGATAACTACGAAATTAAAAATACCTTAGGCGAAGTAATATCTAATAGCAACAAAAAACAAGCAAGAATAGCCGAAACCGAAAAGTATGCCCATGTAACTTTTTTTCTAAACGGTGGAAGAGAAAAACCTTTTTTTGGAGAGGAAAGAATTCTTATCCCTTCTCCAAATGTTTCTACTTATGATAAAGCCCCAGAAATGAGTGCTTATGAAGTTGCATCAAGAATGTGTGAGCTTATCACGAATCAAAGGCATGAGGCAATTATTGCGAATTTTGCAAACGCTGATATGGTCGGCCATACCGGCGATTTTGAAGCAGCCGTCAAGGCAATCGAGGTTCTTGATCAATGTTTAGGAAAAATCCACGATGATGCTAGGAACAACGGCTATGATATACTTATTACTGCCGACCATGGAAATGCCGAGCTGATGTCCGCACCTCAAGATAAGAGCAAAACTGGGCTGCGACCGCATACTTCACATACTAATAACGTAGTACCAATAGTCTATATTGGTACAAAAAATTTAAAATTAGAATCCGGTGATCTTAAAGACATTGCTCCTACAATGTTAACCTTACTTGGTTTGAAAGTGCCACATGAAATGACTGGAAAAAATCTTTTAAGACGCTAAATAAAAATTTTAGTTTGTCGATTATTTAATTATGAGCTTAAAGCAAACTGAATACACAAAAACAAATCTTTTGGTAGGAATAATCTTGGTATTAGTATGCCATGAGCTTGACGTTACCGGTAAAGGAAACCAAACCTCTAACTTAGGTGCGGTCGCAAGTAACTATCTTCGACCTAATTTGCTTTCATCAACAAATGAGATCATTCGTTTTCAAGCAGAACAGTTTGCTTTCCAGCATCAGGAATCAAGGTTAGAAGTTCTTAAAAATATCGAAGTAGTCCTAAAAAACACAGATCTAATCCATGTTAGTAAAAATACTTTTTTTTCATCCCTTTCACAAAAAAACTTAATTCAAACCAAATTGCTTAAGAAATATTTCTTCGACGAAATATATCGTTCAGCCCAGAACTCAAAATTAATTAAAAAAAACCAAAACAATATTCAACATTACAAGACACAAACTAGTGAAACCCTCGCTACCAGACCAGATAAAAAATCTAACATTGATCGGAATTTAACCGGACACTTTAACCAACATAAAGGCAAACTACCTTTCCCAACATCCGGAGCAATAATGAAAGCCTCTGGAAAACCTTTCCTCACTGGCACAGTCCCATGGAATGGCGTGCTTATCAGCAGTCAGCCAAATGAGGTTGTAAAATCCGTAGGTACTGGAAAAATTATTTTTGCAAATAAATTCATTGGTTTTCAATCCGTAATAATAGTCGACCACGGAAATGGTTATTTTACAATCTACGGTAATCTCAGCCCAATCAAAGTTGAATTGGGGCAAAGAATAGAAGCTGGTCAAATAATTGGTAGAGTTGGAAAGGATAGAGATTCTAAAATTAATGGATTGTATTTTGAGATTAGAAAAGCCGGGACCGCATTAGTTTCGGAGCATTGGTTTGCAAATTAATATGTGTAGAAGAATTTACAAAATCTTTTTTCTCTTTGGTGTGGGGTTTTTTATCTTTCAGACTGTTGATGCGGATAGTACAAAAACCTCTTTGTCAAATTCAAAAGAAGTCAAACCATACCCTATCAATGAAATAAAAAATTTTGTAGAGGTTTATTTAAAAATTAAAGAAAATTATGTCTCAGAAATCGACGATGCTACGTTATTAAATAATGCTATAAAAGGAATGATAGATAATTTAGATCCATACTCTACTTTTCTAGACGTGGACCAATTAAGGGAGTTTAAAAGAAATCTAGATGGCAGATATGGAGGAGTTGGTTTAGAGTTAGCAAAAAAGGACGGTAAAATAATAGTTATGACCTCTATATTTGGAGGTCCAGCTTATAAAGCAGGGATCAAAAGTGGTGACAAAATAATACAAATAAACGATTTGATTTTACATAACCATAACCTAGCAGAGGTCGACAGACAACTTAATGGTGTTCCCAACACCCAGGTTAAGCTATTTATTGAAAATTCCGAAAATAAAATTTTAATCTATGATTTAAAACGAAAATTACTAAAAAAATCCAATATTTTTTGGAATGATTTGGGGGATAATTTCATTCACGTAAGAATCGCGCAATTCCTTGAGAACGCCGCTGTTGAAATTACTGATAAATTTAAAAAAGCAAAAAATCAGAATATTAGAGGGTTAATTATTGACCTACGAGATAATCCAGGTGGTCTTCTTGAAGCAGCTATTAAAACGACCGATCTTTTTTTATCTAAAGGCACAATTGTTTCCATTGAAGACCGCTTAGGTCAAACATTTGAAAACTATATAGCCACTCCCCCTACAATAATAGCACCCAAAATTCCGATAATTGTAATAATAAACAACGGTACCGCCTCAGCAGCAGAAATCATGGCGAGCGCCTTGAAGGATAATAAACGCGCACTTTTGATAGGAACAAATACCTTTGGAAAAGGATCGGTGCAATCATTGTTTGCTTTACCAAATAATTCGGCTGCTAAGATAACCACCGCTTTTTATCTAACTCCCTCAGGTCAGAAAATAAATCTAAAAGGCATAACACCCGATATCCCAATTAAATCTTTTAAAATTTTTTCCTATCGCGACAAGGTTTTAAGTGATAACAAAGAGGGTTTAAATGTGTTATACAAGGAAAACGACAAAAACAGCAAACCTGGCTTCTCCGAGGACATCGACTACACCTTGTTTCAAGCAGTTAAAGCCCTCCAAGCAATCACTTTAGCACATTGAAAAATAGTTAAAGATTATCATCTGAGCCAAACAAGCCACGTAACAGAACTATAACTCCACCCACTGCAAATATCATCATTAAAAAAGGCTGAGCAGTCGAAGCAAGAAAATCAATTTCTAAACTCGATAATATTAATGAAAGCAAGATTAAACAAAAACCAGTAATTGTTAATAATAGTGTTCGTTTTAATTTATTAACAGCATCTTTAATGTTTCTTAACTCCGGATCCTGTGTCCTCAAAATCAATCTGCCCATCCTGAGTTTATCCAACAAATCAAATGTTTGACTCGGTATGTTAGGAAGTCGTCCAATCCAGCTTGGAATTTCTGACCCTGCATTTTTAAGTATCTCAAGAACTGAAATTCTTTTCGACATGAACTCGTTTACCGAAGGCTGGGCTGCCGTCCAAAGATCTAAATTTGGGTCGAGTTGACGTCCGATTCCTTCAACACTAACCAAAGTTTTCTGCAGCAATAACATTTGAGGAAGCACTTCCATATCAAAACGTTGCGCTGTTTGAAATAAGCGGAGAAGTACGTTACCGATCGATATTTCCGAAGCTGGCCTATCTAGAATTGGCTCGCAAACAGAACGGATCGCGAATTCGAATTCATCCACTCTTGTACTTTCAGGGACCCAACCAGATTCAACATGTAGTTCGGCTACTCTTCTATAATCCCTCTCGAAAAAAGCCGCACAATTTTCAGCAAGATAACGCTGATCAAACTCATTTAAGGATCCCATTATTCCGAAATCGACAAGTGCGATTTTATCTTTCTCATTATTTTGACCGGGTACAACAAAGATGTTTCCGGGATGCATGTCAGCGTGAAAAAAATGATCTCTAAATACCTGGGTAAAAAGAATTTCTATCGCCTCTATAGCCAGTTTACTTGGGGAAATACCCGCCTTTTCTAACCTTGTGATATCAGTTATGGTTATACCTTTAATTCTTTCTGCCACTAATACTGAATCATTTGTGAACCTCCAGAAGACTCGAGGAATGATTAAATTTGACTGATCTGAGCAATTTCTGGCTAATTGCGCTGCGTTGGCCGCTTCCCGTAGCATATCCAATTCATCTATAATAGTTTTTTCTAATTCCTCAACTATTAAAGTGGGCCTCAACGATTTTGCTGGCGGCCAATATTTTTCCATTATGCGAGCTAAAAAATACATCAGGTCAACATCTTTTTCTATCACTGGTCTAATATCCGGACGCACAACTTTAACGACTACTTCTTCTCCGGTGACCAGCCGAGCAATATGAACTTGAGCGATTGATGCCGAAGCAATCGGCTTCATATCGAATGAGTCAAATACTTCGTTAAGTTTTTTACCAAATGATTCTTCTATGATGTTTTTAGCAACGTTACCAGAGAATGGCGGGACGCTATCTTGCAACTTGCCCAATTCAAACGCTATGTGGTCGGGGATAACGTCCCTTCTTGTCGAAAGAATTTGTCCCAGCTTGATAAAAAAAGGCCCAAGGTCTTCCAGAACGAGCCTTACGCTTTCCCCTACTTGAAATTCTTTATCTGTTTTTTTTCTTGTGCTTGGGTGTAACCTAAATAAAAATAAAACGATTCTCATCCAGCTCTTGGTTAACAAAATTTCGTCCAAGCCGTGCTCAACTAATTTCGCCTGAATTTTAATAATTCTTGCATATTTGTCAAAACCGAACATAATTTAACCTTTTTTTGAAAAAAGAGCCCGACGTTTACTTTCTAACAAATCAACTCGATTGGACAATTCAAAGATTTCTTTATCCAGCTGGGAAAGCTCATCTTTCACTACAAATTCACGAGCATCTTCTTTGATATAGATTTTAGTGTTTTCAAGAAATGACTCCATTGTTTCATTTAAGCTACTTACAGCGCTTTTAGCCCCATTAACAAATTGATTAGCAAAAGGACCACCGACAAAAGAACCTAAGATTTCTTCGAAGATGATCCCGCTCTCTATTAGTATTCGTTGTAAATTTTGGATTAACGATACGTCACCTTTTATTTTAAGCAACCCCGCTGGAATTGGCTTCTTTGCTAAACCAAACCTCGCCGCTTTTATAAAATCTAGAATATCACCTTCAATTTTGAGATCCGGTTTCGTGGTAATATCTTTAAAGTACTCAATCTGAGTACCCTCAAATCTAAAATTTACATCTAAAGCAAAATCTAGGATATAAACATTAACGACTTTTTTATCAAACGCTTCTATATTATCTGCGTAGAAATTGCTTCGTCGAATAAGTTGATTAAATAATTTTTGGGAATTATCGATCAACGTTTGTTTTCCATTTTTAAACATATTAGGTTTTATACCCCCAGTGTATTGAAATAAGACCCGAAAAAAATTTAAAAAAATTAGCTTTATAAAATCCAACTTTTTTCATCATTGAGACGATTTGAATTTGATCGGGATGATTTTCTATAGAGGAGATAAGATATTCATAACTTTCTTCCGAGTCTACAATAAATTTTCCAAGCTTCGGTATGATATTTTTTGAGTAAAGAGCATAAATCTCCTTAAATCTTTTGTGGTGAATCTTAGAAAATTCTAGAATTACACATTTCCCTCCCGGATTCAGAACTCTATGAATCTCGCCTAGTGCTTCAGCTTTATCACTAAAGTTCCTCAACCCAAAAGCTACTATGACTCGGTCAACTGAATTATCCGACAATGGTATTTTAAGGGCATCAAAACACGCAAATGATGTATTTGCAATAAGCCCTTGGTCAGTCATTTTGTCTCTACCAAGCAACAACATATCTTGATTTTTATCAGAACATAAAAGCCTGAGCCTGCCCCCGTCTCTTCTTTTGATAATTCCCCCCAAGTCGCATGTTCCAGCGGCGAGGTCAACAATGAGACCCTCGTCCTTAACCTGTTTAAGAGACAGTATATCTACAGCCTTATTTTTCCATATTTTATGCATTCCAAATGACATCAGACTATTCATCAAATCATATTTACTAGCCACTTTGGTAAAGATCGAATCAACCCTATTTTCCATATCCTCTTTTGGAATTTGTTCCGATCCAAAAAAAACATTTTGATTTTCTTTACCAGACATCTAGGTTTCTCTCCTTAACCATTGTTCTCTGTCATGACCGGCTTTTTTAAGATCTGATAAATAATCTTTCCATAGTTTTTCACAATTCTCTCCTAAATGATTTAAATATTCCCAAGAATAAAGGCCTGTGTTATGACCGTCATCAAAAAGAATTCTTATCGCGTAGGAACCGACAAATTCAATATTCTCAATAAAGACGTCGATTTTATTAAGTTGCAACTTACTCTGTGACGGCGTGTGGCCTCTCACTTCGGCAGAGGGTGAGTATACTCTTAGGAACTCATAAGATAGCTCGTAAGATATATCTTCATAAACAAGTTCCATAAGCCGCGACTTATTTCGAAGCTTTATATCAAGAGGAACAATTTGTGAGCTCATTTGACCTCAATGTAATGCTAATAACATTATGATAACAGTTTTCACAAAACAGGTATATTTTATGTTTGCTTTTTTGAACGAGGATGTGCTCGATCATATGCTTCGGCTAAATGCTGAAAATTTAGGTGAGTGTATATCTGCGTAGTGGCCAAGTTACTGTGGCCTAGAAGTTCTTGTACAGCCCTTAAGTCTCCTGAAGATTCTAATATATGAGTTGCGAAAGAATGTCTCATGATATGAGGATTTACGGATACATCCATATTTAATAATTTAGACCAAATTTTGGTTCTAACTTGCACACTTCTCACGCTTATCCTACGACCACGAGCACTAAGAAAGAGCGCGTCAGTTTCAAGTGAATTATATCTTGATTCCCTTACGTTCAGCCAGGCTTTTAGTGCATTGATAGCAAATTTACCGCACGGCACGAGCCTCTCTTTTCTACCTTTACCAAATACACGCACCTCTCCGAATGATAAATTTAGATTTATTTTATCCAAAGAAACTAGTTCAGACACCCTCAGTCCTGAAGAATAGAGTAACTCAAACATCGCTTTGTCTCTTAGCAAAATGTCCGAGTCAGCATCTAAAGACAAAAAATAATTAGCTATTTCAACATCTAAGACTTTAGGCAACTTTTTTTCTTTTTTTGGAGCCTTTAATGAAGTAAACGGGTTTGCTGTTACGATTCCTTCTTTTATTAGCCATAAAAAAAACTTTTTTAGTGAGGAAAGTTTCCTAGCAATAGTTACAGCTTTATCGCCCTTTCTTCTTCTTAAAGATAAATACTCTCTGGCTAATTTTGAATCTATATTAGACCAAGCCTGGATATTCAAAGAATCAGCGAAATCTATAAACTGCCGCAAATCTCGCTCGTAACTTTTTAACGTATTTTCAGACAAATTGATACATTCTTTCTGAAATCTAATAAGAACATTGGAAAAATCTAAAGAAGACATATTATTATTTCAAAAGCTCAAAGACTCCCTTTTATCTGCATGGTAATGGATAGCTTTAAAACAGAACCGAGTAAGCTTAAAAGCCCCGAATCAGAACCTGAGTTATACCTTAATGGATCGGCACTACCCAAATAAAAAAAACCAGACCATTCTCTGTCTTTAAAGGGATAGAAAACAATCGAACCGATATTTTCACTTAAAATAACGCTTTTCCTCTTAAAATTTTTTAACTGTCCATAATAAGGTTTGAAAACAGTATCAGATATCATTATCGGCTCGTTATTTTTCGGGACCATGGATGAAAAAACCTCATTATTATCTTTCTTTTTTACATTTATAATTACCTCATCAGCATCAAAATCTGATGCCATAATCTCAGAAAGATAAGCAATCCATTTTTTAAGACTCCTATATTTACTTGCCGCGTCTGCAATATTTTGAATTTTAATAATAAAATCCCAATTCAATTCTGCATTGTATAGTAGCTCATCGTATTTAATTTTTTGATCAGAATTTTTTCTTCTTAAGTTAACCAATTGTTTTTTTACTAAAGAAGCTATATTGTTATTATCAAAGTGTAGATTTAACTTGGTCAAAAACTCTTCGTGCTTTTCAAAAATTTCAGGATTATCTCGAATGTATTCAAGAACCTCTTTTTCATCCAAGCTTGCCTTTTTATTTCGTCTATTCGTACTTTTCATAAATCGATATTTCCCGTGTAAACATAATTCGCTGGACCAATGATTTTAAATTTACCCCCGCGCTGTTCAGTAAGGATCTCAAGATCGCCGCCCTCTTGTACTACTTTAACTTGCAAATCAAGCAGCCCCCACTTCTGTCCAATCACCACTGCAGCACCTGCCCCAGTTCCACATGCAGGCGTATAACCAACCCCTCGTTCCCAAACACAAAGTTCAATTGTATTTCTGTTTATCAATTTAAAAAAACCAACATTAACACCCATTTGAAATAGTCCTTTTTCTTGAAATAAAGGTCCGAAAATTCTTGCAGTATCTTTTACCGAATTATCTATCCTTATCACAGCATGCGGATTACCTACAGACACCGCGCCAAATTCAAAATATGTATCATTGATTTTGCTGTTATATCTATCTAACGGTTCAGAATATTGAAGACCTATTTCTTTCGGCTCAAAAACCGGTGGAGCGTGTTCCACACAAAATAAATTATTTTTTAAAAACTGAATTTCAAAAGTCTCCGTCCCAACCTGAGCTTTAAGCTCATCCGTATGGTTGAGAAACTTCTTAAAATAAGCTGCTACACAACGTAATCCATTACCACAATGTTCGCTTTTTGTACCGTCAGCATTGAAAACAACATACAAGAAGTCAGCACCTATTTCTGTAGGCGACTTTAACATAAGTATTTGGTCACACCCTATTCCCAGCCGTCTATCTCCGATTTTTCTTATCTGAGAGTCTGACAAATTTACTTTTTTATTTCGACAATCGAGCAAAACAAAATCATTTCCAAGGCCTTCGAATTTTACAAACTCTTGCTTCAATTTGTCTCTTCCCCAGGATTCCTAGAAATATGCAAGGTAGCCGTAGGAAAAGCCGCCTGAGCTCCATGAGATTCAATAATATTCAATATTGACATCATAACTTTATGCTTTATCTCGTGATATTCAACCCAGTCGGTAGTGAGAGTATAAGCGTACACCATTATATCGAGAGAAGATTCTGACAAGTTGTTTAGATTAACTATTACAGTTTCAGTCTGATCAATAAAACTACTATTTCTGATCATTCGTCTAATTGAATCAACAAGATTTGGCACTTTAGCTACGTCGTCATATCTTACACCAACGTGTTCGAAAATCCTGCGATTTGTCATTCGCGATGGGTTTTTTACAACAATCTGAGTAAAAAGTGAGTTGGGTATGTAGATTGGACGTTTATCGAAAGAGCGAATTACGGTTAATCTCCACCCTATGTGCTCAACAGTTCCCTCTATATCTCTATCGGGTGAACTAACCCAATCGCCTATGGCGAAAGGCCGATCGAGATGAATCATAATACCGCCAAAAAAATTTGCTAAGAGATCTTTCGCAGCAAATCCTACAGCAATGCCCCCAACGCCTCCAAAAGCTAAAAGGCCCGAAATACTATAACCGAGCGACTGAATAATAATTAATCCACCTGTTATGATAACCGATAAGCGAAGGAGTTTAGTGATAGCCTGAACAGTAGTCTTATCTAATTTACTTTGAAAATCCTCACCCCTTTCAGCCAAAGTTGAACGTTCAAAAACTACTCGAATATATTCTTTTTCACCAAATTTTATAAAACGAGACAAAAACCACACTACTATTGCAACCAGACCTATCTCTGCTATAGCTTCGAGGACTGGTTTCAAAGTATTAATTTTATTTTCAGGCGCGAATTGAAGGGCAAATAGTATTCCATACAACCAAATAAAAAGTCTAATAGGACTTTTTACGGATTCAATAAAAACATCGTCCCAAAAAGTCTGGGTTCGTTTAAAACTACGATAAAGCTTACTAAGTAGCTTTTTCTGAAAAAAATCTAAGCACAAGGTCGCAAAGACGATACCAAAGATTTGATACATCCAGGCTTTATCTGTAAAGAAATCTACATTTATTCCCATTTTTTACCTGGTAAAATAATTTTCTTAACCACTTCGCAATTTTAAATCAAAGCGTTCTAAAATTCTTTGATGTTCGTTTCTAATCTCCATGAAACTTGATGCACTTTTACACGGTGCCGCCTTTAGATTATCCAAGATTTTTCGATGAATATCCATCTGTATAGGAGCCTTTAAAGAATCTAGAATTTCTTCTACCGAGCCTCTATCATTACAAATTAATAGAATGTCACATCCTGCTTGCATTGCTGCTGAAACCCTTGAGATAACACCTCCTTTTTTTTGGGCACCTTTCATCGACAAATCATCCGAAAAAACAAAACCATTAAAACCCATTTTTTTCCGCAAAATTCGGCTTATCCATTCCTTTGAGTAACCGGCTGCCTGGTTATCCACTTTTTTAAAATGTATATGGGCCATCATAATAGCAGACAGATTATTTTTTATTAAAATTCTGAATGGCGCCAGATCGCATTCCCAAATCATCGACAGATCACGATTATCAATAGGAAGCTCTATATGGGAGTCCTCTTTGACACCTCCATGACCAGGAAAGTGCTTGGCAACAGAATTCATTCCATTTTTTTTCATCGCCCTTAAATAAATCAAAGCAAGCTCTGAAACAATTTCTGAGTTATTTGAAAAAGTCCTCGTGTTCAAGACTTTACTTTTATCGTTTCCGACATCAACAACAGGCGCAAAGCTTAGGTCTACGCCAACTGCTCTTAATTCCCTAACCATAATACCAGCATGCTCACAGGTAACTGCTCTAGCCAAATCAGGGTCAGAGTTGTATAGCCGGCCAATCTCATTGAGAGATGGTAGCTCTGTAAACGGAGCTCTAAACCTTTGAACACTTCCTCCCTCTTGATCAACGGCTATTAACAACCTAGGGGTTTTTATACTCTTAATTTCATTAATTAGGTTTTGTAGCTGTTCAATATCAGTAAAGTTTCTGGAGAACAATATAACACCGCAGATCGCTGGGTGGGACAACACCAGTATATCACTATTTGTCAGTTCCGTTCCTTCAATGTCAACAAATAAACATGGATACATATCGGTCAAGGTATAATATTTACTAATGTTTTTATTTCCGTATTATAAAAAAGCTCTATAACATCTTGATTGGACATTCTTATACATCCGGCAGACGCTGGATGTCCTAACTGATCCTCATAAGGAGTCCCGTGGATATAGATAAATCTTGTTTTGGTATCAACATCTCCACCGCAATTAAATCCTTCCTCGCAACCTGCTAACCACAAAATTCTTGTAAGAATCCAATCGGTTTGATTATCACCAAGCGCACTACTGTAGATTTGAAAGGTAAATTCTCTACCAATAAAAACCGAGTTTATAGGTCTTTTATAACCTATTTTTCTAAACACATAATGTCTGCCGAGAGGGGTTTTGCCACTGTCCTTTTCCTGGCCTGCTCCTCTTTTAGAAGTCGATATTGAGTAACTTTTTGACTTTTGCGGCGAATAGAGCTCCAAAGTCTGTTTTCCAATATTAATAGTAATAGAATTATTATCTTTATAATCAATCATAGTGTTTATATTAAACTATTATTTTTTAAATACCATAACCGTCTCAAAATGGCTTGTCTGGGGAAACATATCCAACAGAATGGTTTTTTTCAGGT
This sequence comes from Pseudomonadota bacterium, assembly GCA_036130055.1. Taxonomy (GTDB): domain Bacteria; phylum Pseudomonadota; class Gammaproteobacteria; genus TMED69. Next base: position 66,278 of record JAYYOR010000027.1, read on the forward strand.
TAAAACCAAAGCTTGAAACTAAAATTTTTGCGTCGCTAACCAAAGTTTTTGCATTGCATGAAACATAAACCAAAGTATTTACCTCATTAAAATTTAATTGTGAAATTAAACTAGCTGCACCAGAGCGTGGCGGATCTAAAACAATTTTATTGAATCCTTTAAGACTATTTAGTTTGTCAATTAAGAAAACCTTGGATAGGTCTTGCTTCGAAAAAGATATATTTTTACAAAGATTTTCTCCCGCGTTTTCTTCAGCTAATTCCAGCATATTAGAGTCATATTCAAAACCTAGAACTTTTTTTGCTTGCTTTGCAATTGGTATTGAAAAATTTCCTATGCCACAAAAAAAATCAATTACACAATCATTAGAATCCAGTTGAAGTTCCTTTAAAACAGTAGTTACTAAATGAATATTTATCTTTTTGTTAATTTGGATAAAACTATATGGATAATATTTAATTTTACAATTAGCAACGATGTAAGACATATCATTAACGCTTCCGACCGGTGTAATTGTTTCGACACCACCACTTTGGAGATAAAAATCAATTTTATATATCTTTGAAAAACACTGAATTTTTCTCATATCGTCTAAATTAAAGGGTTTTAAATGCCTTATGATAATAGCAACCACCTTCTCATCTGTAACAACTTCTACTTGAGGAATAGCATCTTTAATTGAAGTAGTTTGAATCAGTTGTGGTAATTTGAAAACTACGTACTCCAATCGTTTATGTAAGATCGGACAACAATAAGTGTCTGTAATGAATCGATTGCCTCTTTCTCTAAACCCAATCACGACTTTATTTTTTTTTACCACCCACTTTAACCCGAATCTAGCTTTTAACCTGTAATTAAAAGAATTTTCTTTTATCACCTTTAATGGTTTATTCGAATCTAAACATTCTTTTTGCATCAATGCCTGCAGGGTGGCTTCCTTGAAGCCTAATTGATAATTTTCGGGCATATGCTGTAAGTTGCATCCGCTACAGACTCCAAAATGAGGACATTTGGGTATTGTGCGAACAGGATTTCCTTCTAAAATTTCAACTGCAATTGCGTGATGAATTTTAGATTTTTTCTTAAAAGTCCTAGCACGGACTATTTCATTCGGAAGCGCGCCATGAACCAAGATAATTTCGTCTTTAGAAAGAGCTCTTCCGGCCCCATCCGGAGTTAGACTGCCAACTGTGACCAAGTATGTATGTTTAGCCATAGAACTTTGGGTCTATAGAGCCAAAGCTTTTTTGAACTCATCAAAAAGGTCTGCATCCGCATCAGTTAAGAATTCCTGAGTAATTTCTATCTCCTTAAAATACTCTTTCTCTGTTAAGTTTCCCCTCATCAACTCAAACTTTAGATACACCAACCAAGTATTTAAAACATCAGTTTCACAGTAATTTCTTATTTCGGATATTTCACCATTTTCATATTTAAGCGAAACATCTCCTCCACTTAAACCCATCTTTCCCGGAAAGCCACACATGCTTGCGATTTCGTCCAAGCGAGCATAGGCATTGGCACTGTAGCCAGCAAGAATATCCATTAAATCTAAATGTCTTTGATGATATCTCGACAGATAATTATTAAATTTAAATTCCCTTCTTTCTTCTCCCGTTTCCCAGTAAACAGAAGAAGCTACTTTATTTATTAGAGCCCTATAATGGATAACGGGAAGATCAAACCCTTTGCCGTTCCAAGAAATTAAGGTTGGTTCATATTTTTCAATTCCTGAAAAAAAACGTATCAAAAGCTCTCTTTCAGATGACGATTCTTCACCTAAAGACCAAAGTTTAAATTTATCCTTATTTCTGATTGCGACAGATATAGAGACAATTTTGTGGAAATGATGTTTCAAGAAATCAGTTCTGCCTGATGTGTCTTGCAGTCGAGAAGTAGACAAGAAAGATTTTATGTCATCATCTGCTAGGTTCTCTAAATCCCATATTTTTTTAGCTCCGGCAATATCCGGGACTGTTTCTATGTCAAAAACCAAAACGTTCATTATAGTAAAAAAACTTGCTGATTTTTCCTAAAAATGACCCTTCTAAAAATGAGTGACTAACTGCACGGCATGAAAGTTAATACCGGGATTCTCGTCTCCCAAGCTTGCATTAGAAAGGTGTTGAAAACGATAGAGTAACTCGAATTTCCCTGCACTACCTAATTCAAAACCAAGTCCGATATGACTCCCAAAAGCAAAAGGAATATCAAAGTCATCATTTTCAATTTTTGATTTTGTATGTACATGAGGGCCTAGTCCAAACTCAACAAAAGGTGACAAATTCATGCCAGTTTTTGAAAGCCTGAATACTGGAGTTAGTCCAAAGTCAAAAAAATCTTTATTGCCTGTTGTTCCTGCCTCTCCGTCCCAATAGGCTGCAGAAAATTCAGCATAAAACCTTCCATTAAGCCCTGAATTTATTAGGACTCTTTTGTCAAAATTATACCTCAACAAACCTCCAAATCTATCAACATTTGCGTCGCCCTCAGCCGTACCTATTTCGACACCTAGAGAAAATTTATTCTTTTCAACCGGGACCTTTTTATTATCGAAAGCCCACACCTCGCCTGAAACAAATACTAGGGTCAAAAAAATAGTCAGTATTATCTTATTATCGATCATCTCAAAAAATCCTTAATTTAAATAATCATGTCAAAAGAAGAGTCACGGTGTTTAGAATTCAGTTTGAGCAGAAAAATATAGGCGTCCTCTCTCCCCCAAGCGGCCGGATAGTAATTTACCCTTCTGCCTACTCTTTCAAAACCCAAATTGCAATAAAGCTTTTGCGCTGGAAGGTTCGAAACTCTGACCTCTAGGAAAAGGAGCAAGACGGAGCTATCTACAAATTCCCTAATTACCTTTTTTATCAGCCGCTGGGCAAATTTCTGATTCCTATAAGTCGGACAAACGCAAACATTTAATATATGACCCTCCCCCGCTGCAAAACTCACTATACAGTACGCAATGAGAAAATCGTCTACTTCTGCTACTAGGCACGTGTATTTGGACGCCAGACAATCCTCAAAAATCTTTTCCGACCATGGATATTGATACGAGTCACGCTCAATCGCTATTACTCTATTCAAATCATTATGCTTCATCTCGCGCACTAAAAATCGTTCTTGTTCTACAACGGCACTCACGAATAATCCTTTATGGTTTTCTTTAATAGCACGAGATCCGCCCAAGCTTCTTTTTTGTCCAAAGGTTTTTTTAATAGATAAGAGGTCTCAAAAGAAAATAATATGGGAGTATCAATTTCATTTTTCTTATAAACTTTCCCACGCAAATTAGTCACTGGAGTGTTAGAGTTAGTCACAAGTTCACCCGCTACTGTCCCCATCGCAAAAATTACTTTCGGAGATATTAGCTCAAGTTGATCGAAAAGGAAATGAGTATCTGCACCGGCACCTATGTTCACACAACTATCTCTTCCGGAGCGTTTAATGTCGCCGATATTTTCGAAATGTAAATTATATGAGAGTAAGCCAGAAGCCTCTAGCATGTTTTGAAGTAAGAGTCCTGATTTTCCTCAAAAAGGTTGAGCCGAACCATTTTCATTCACATCGGGAAATTCGCCAAAAATAATACAATCCACTTCATGCTTTGGCATTTGTGGTACTGAGATTTCCGAAATATTGTGTTTAAAATGATAATCATTTTTACGGCCGACATTTAATTGGTTTTTTACTTCGTCATTACGCAGAGCCCATAATTGAATGCCTAATTGTCTAAGCATTTTCTTGTTCTCCGGTGAAAAAACCATTTTTAAGACCAAATCAGGGAAGTATCAATTTATTTTTTATCAACTTAAAACATCCATCAATTGGTCCACTAAGTGCATATATTGTAGAAGCAAATAAAAGGATTAAAGGCGGTTCAATTGAAATTAGTACAAAAATCAAAACTATCGACAAAATCGCAACAAATGGTACTTTTCCCTGCAAATCAAAATTTTTGAATGAAAAAAAACGTAGTTCACTTACCATCAAGGCGGAAATAAAACCAACCCCAATCAGCCCAGCAATTTGCCACCCCAAACTGGAAAATCCAAAACTTTCACAAAACCATACATAAGCCCCTAAAGTTGCTGCTCCAGCCGGACTTGGTAGACCAGAGAAATATTTACTATCTGATATATCCTCTGAAGAGTTAAATCGAGCCAACCGCAAAGCGACCGAGGCGGTATATATGAAAACTGTAAGCCATCCTACTTTTCCAAAGGAAGACAAGGTCCACTCAAATAAAACTACTGCTGGTGCAACTCCAAAGGAAACCATATCCGACAAACTATCGTAATGAGCGCCGAAATTACTTTCTGTGTTTGTCAATCTCGCAACCCTACCATCTAGACCGTCAAAGACAATGGCAATCAAAATTACGATAGAAGCGACCTCAAACCTCCCGCTCATCGCAGCAATTATCGAATAAAAACCTGCAAAAAGAGCGCTTGTTGTTAAAAGATTGGGGAAAAGATAAATACCACTTCTGCGAAATCTATTTTTTTCAGTAAGCTCTGGATCTCGATTTTTTTGATTTGAATGCGCTAGTTTCATCTAAAATTAATTCTTTGTTTTATCGACAAGTTTTGAGGAGGTTATCCACGGCATCATTGAACGAAGACGAGCTCCCACTTCTTCTATGGCCTTAGATTTTTCTAGTGTTCTTTTTGCATTAAGAACAGCACTTCCACTTTTATTTTCCAGCATCCACTCTCTAGCAAATTCTCCGTTTTGTATTTCTGAGAGAATTTTTTTCATTTCTCTTTTTGTCCTTTCATCAATAATTCGCGGTCCTCGGGTCAAATCACCGTATTCGGCTGTATTTGAAATCGAATAACGCATATCCGCTATTCCCCCTTCATAAATCAAGTCAACTATTAACTTTACCTCGTGCAGACATTCAAAATAAGCCATTTCTGGCGCATAACCTGCTTCTACCAAAGTCTCGAACCCAGCTTGAATTAATGCTGTCACACCACCGCACAAAACTGATTGTTCGCCAAAAAGATCGGTTTCAGTTTCTTCCTTAAAGCTGGTTTCAATAATTCCAGCGCGACCGCCCCCATTAGCAGAAGCATAAGCTAATGCTACCTGCTTAGCCTGTCCCGATGAATCTTGATGAATTGCTATTAAACTTGGTACTCCGCCACCTTCTAAATACGTGCTTCTAACAAGATGTCCAGGCCCTTTCGGAGCTACCATTATAACGTCTATATCGCTTCTTGGTATGATCTGACCAAAATGAATATTAAAGCCATGTGCAAATGCTAAAGTAGCATTTTTCTTTAAATTAGTTCTGATACTTTCGTTATAGAGATCACCTTGTATTTCATCGGGAGCAAGGAGCATTACTAAATCTGCCGTTTTAATTGCTTCTTCAATTTCTAATACAGTTAGTCCTGAGCTAGTCGCTTTTTCCCAAGAAGAAGATTGCTTTCTTAACCCAACTACTACGTTTACGCCTGAGTCTCTTAAGTTGTTGGCGTGCGCATGACCCTGCGAACCATATCCAATTATTGCCACTTTCTTAGTTTTTATCAAAGAAAGATCGGCGTCCTTATCATAGTAAATATTAAGAGGCATTTTATGTCTAACTCCTTATCAGTATTGATTCAAATTCTTTCATATATTTAATATTTTATTTCCTTTGAGCAATCCAATTGAACCAGAACGGGCAACCTCCATTATACTCGAACCCCCTACTGCTTTTACAAAGTCGTCAAGTGTTTCTCTTGGACCAGTAAGTTCTATAGTATAATTTTCATTTGTAATATCAACAATTGTGCCAGAAAATATCTCTGCTAAACGCTTAAACTCTTCTCTTTGATCTTGTTCTGAAGCATGCAGCTTGATCAACATAAGCTCTCTTTCTATGTGCGGTCTTTCGAACAAGTCAACAAGTTTGATTACATCAACCAATTTATTTAACTGTTTGGTTATTTGCTCGACGATTTCCGGTGAACCAGAAGTAACTACCGTCATTCTAGAAACGCTCGGAACTTCAGTTGGAGCTACGGTCAGCGATTCAATGTTATACGCTCTGGCTGAAAATAAACCCGCAACTCTAGACAACGCCCCAGCTTCATTTTCAAGAAGTATGGCAATCGTATGTCTTCTTGTCATGCGAGCTCACGGTCTTGAGGAGATAAATGCATCTCATGTTGTCCTTTTCCAGCAGCGATCATCGGGTAAACGTTTTCGGTTTGGTCTGTAACGAAATCGAGAAAAACCAATCTATCTTGTTTTAAAAAGGCCTCTTCAAGAGCCGCTTTTACATCTCCCGACTTTTCTACCCTAATTCCGATATGGCCAAAACTCTCGGCTAATTTTACAAAATCCGGCAGAGCATCCATGTATGAGTGGGAATATCTTCTATCATAGAAGAATTCTTGCCACTGCCTGACCATACCCATATAACGGTTGTTCAGATTAATTATTTTGATTGGTAATCCATATTGTAAGCAGGTTGACAATTCTTGAACACACATCACGAAACTAGCCTCGCCAGTGACACAAGCCACTTTTTCTTTTGGAAAAGCAAGTTGCACCCCCATGGCCGCGGGCAATCCAAATCCCATTGTGCCTAACCCACCTGAGTTAATCCATCTTCTCGGCTTATCAAAACCATAAAATTGTGCAGCCCACATTTGATGCTGACCAACATCTGACGTCACAAACGCATCCCCATTTGTCACATCATGCAACGCTTCGATCACTGCTTGCGGTTTGATTACTTCGGTACCTTTTTGATATTTCAAACAGTCTACACTGCGCCACTTATCAATCTGCTTCCACCATGGATGAGAGCCTATATCCATTTTTTTAAAACTAGATTGCTGGATTTGCAAAAATAAGTCTTTTAAAATCGAACTAACGCACCCCACAATAGGCACATCAACTTTAACGTTTTTTGAAATAGATGACGGATCCACGTCTATATGAACTATCTTTGCATCTGGACAGAATTTGTCCAACTCACCCGTGACCCTGTCATCAAATCTTGCCCCTATTGCTATGAGCACATCACACTCGTGCATGGCCATATTAGCCTCATAGGTACCATGCATACCCAGCATCCCAACAAACTGCTTATCACTAGACGGGTATGCCCCTAAACCCATTAACGTATTTGTAATTGGATAACCCAGATGTCTTACCAATTTTGTTAACTCTGTCGACGCATTTCCTAATATCACTCCACCCCCAGTATATACCATAGGCTTATCCGCATTTTTTATTAGCTCGGCCGCTTTCTTTATCTGACCGGTATGACCTTTAGTCATAGGCTTATATGACCTGAGCGAAATTTCTTTAGGATACTTGTATTCTGTGCTAGCCGCAGTTATGTCTTTTGGAATATCTACTACTACAGGGCCAGGTCTTCCACTGGTAGCAATGTAAAAGGCCTTTTTAATTGTAGTAGCAAGATCCTCAACTCTCTCTACTAAAAAGTTATGCTTGACACATGGCCGAGTTATACCTATGCAATCCACTTCCTGAAAAGCATCGTTTCCAATTAATGCCGTTGAAACCTGACCTGTAAAAACCACCATGGGAATAGAATCCATGTATGCGGTAGCAATTCCTGTAACCGTATTTGTGGCACCCGGCCCAGAGGTAACTAACACTACGCCAGCTCTTCCAGTAGACCTTGCATACCCGTCCGCAGCATGAGTTGCTCCCTGCTCATGACGTACTAGAATATGTTTTACTTTATCTTGTTGGAAAAGCGCATCATAAATATGCAAGACAGCTCCCCCTGGATAACCGAAAACGAACTCGACACCCTCATCAATTAAAGAACGAACAAATATTTCCGCCCCACGAAGTATTTCAGTCACTTGTTGATCCCTCTACTAATAATAAAAAAAAAGACATTTAAAATAAAAACCCGATCCAGTCAGTTTTCATCAATTCTAGCTATAGTGTATCTTAGAAACCTCATTCAATACAGTATGTACGAATGTTATTTTGGTATATCACATTAAGTCAAATGATTACTCTCAAACAATATGATAACCTAAACGTCAAATAAACTTCGTATTAAACCGAGTCAAATGTCAGGGTTTTGCTACAACCGTCGCAACCGATAGAAGATTCACAAGAGATTAATCTCAAATTTAAAATTTAAATATGAAAACATCAAGATTTTTTATAAATACGCTCAGAGAATCTCCAAGCGATGCAGAAATAGTAAGCCATAAACTGATGCTCAAAGCAGGTCTGATAAAAAAAAATGCCTCGGGAATATATAGTTGGCTTCCACTAGGACTGAGGATTTTAAGGAAAGTCGAAGACATTGTAAGGAAAGAGATGACAGCATTCGGAGCTCAGGAACTGCTTATGCCTGGTGTTATACCTTCCGAGTTATGGATTGAGTCTAAAAGATGGGAAGAATATGGGCCCGAGCTCCTTAGAATTGAAGATAGACATTCTAGGTCTTTTTGTCTAGGGCCAACTCATGAAGAGGTAATAACTTCGTTAGTAAGAAACGAGATTACGAGTTATAAACAATTGCCAGTAAATTTTTTCCAAATTCAAACAAAATTTCGAGATGAAATTAGGCCACGATTTGGAATCATGAGATCACGTGAGTTTCTCATGAAAGATGCCTATTCATTTCACATTGATGAAAAATCACTAGATGATACGTATTCAGATATGTACGAAGCTTACTCAAATATCTTCAAAGCATTACATCTGGATTTTAGAGCTGTTATTGCTGATACGGGAAATATAGGAGGGACGGGTTCTCACGAGTTTCATGTTCTCGCAGATTCAGGCGAAGACTACATTGCATCCAATGAGTCTGGCTCATACGCTGCAAATCTTGAAATGGCTACACTTAAACAAAAATTTCATAAAAATAATATAAAACCAAAAACCATCGAACTGATCGAAACACCAAACGCGCGTTCTATTGAAGAAGTTGCTAAATTTTTTAACACAACTATTACTAATTGCATAAAAACCCTAGTGGTCAAAGACAGTGAAAATTTTTACTGTATTTGTATTAGAGGAGACCATGATTTAAATTTTGTTAAACTACAAAAGCTAATCTCCACGAGCGAAGCTCTGCAAATGGCTTCAGATAGAGATGTCGAAAAAGTAATAGGCTCACCGATCGGCTCGATTGGACCATTCACAAAAAGCTGTTCGGTTTACGTAGATTATGATGCCTTCAATGCTGTTAATTTTATTTGTGGCGCTAATCGAGATGGTTATCATTATAAAAACGCAAATTGGAAAGAAATAAAAGTCAAGAAGGTTGGAGATTTACGTAATGCAGTAGATGGAGACCCCAGCCCAGATGGCAAGGGAAATTTAAAAATAAAAAAGGGCATCGAAGTTGGGCATATTTTTAAGCTAGGGACAAAATATAGCAATTCAATGAAAGCCCTAGTAACTGATCCTAACGGTGTCTTAAAACCAATAATAATGGGATGTTACGGGATCGGCATTTCCCGTATTGTTGCTGCTGCCATAGAACAAAACCATGATAATAATGGAATTATTTGGCCTCCGCCCTTGGCTCCCTTCTTGTGCGCCATAGTTCCCATCAATCCAAATAATTCTCAACAACTCGAGTCTAAAGCACTTAATATTTATCAAAAATTAATAAAAATGGATGTTGATGCACTTTTGTGCGATGAGAAGAAAAGGCCAGGCGTATTATTCTCGGATCTAGATTTAGTAGGAATTCCATTAAGAATGGTTTTAAGTGAGAGAAATATCCAGGAAAATCGGGTTGAGATAAAAATACGTAAGAACAATAAAATTATACTATGGGATTCAGACAAAGTTGAATTATTTATTGAAAAATTTCGAACAGGAGAATTCGACTAATGAAAAAAATTATTATTCTTTACTATTCAGCTAATGGCAAAACAGCTGAATTGGCAAAGCATATACGCAGCGGAATCCTGGAAGAAGGAAAAAACGAACCGCTACTCAGAACCGTACCAACTTTACGCCAGTCTCAAACTGATCAAGACGTTCCCTTAATCTCAAAAAGCGAATTAGAGGAATGTGGCGGCCTCGCACTTGGCTCTCCCACTCGTTTCGGAACAATGGCAGCTGCGCTGAAAGCATTTTTAGAAACTACCTCCGACTTATGGATCTCGGGAGCCATGATTGATAAACCAGCAGTCGTTTTTACGTCAACATCATCGCTACATGGTGGGCAAGAATCCACCTTGCTTAGTATGGCTCTTCCTCTTCTGCATCATGGTATGACGCTTATCGGTGTACCATACAGTTGTCCAGAACTATTCCAATCATCGGGAGGTGGCTCACCGTACGGAGGGGGGCATGTTTCGGGATCCCAGGGCGAAAATGAAATTAGCAAAGAAGAAATTAACATAGCTCGGACTCTTGGATATCGACTATCAGCTCATGTAAGTAAAATCAGATAAAATTAAGAACCATTTAACTCTAAGAGAATTTTTTTGATCATTGGAATTGAAATAGGTTTGCCTTTAGATAACGATACCTCATCAAGCTTATCCAGCAATATAATTAAATTTTCCATATCTCTAGGATAATATTTAAATATATAATCCAGTTGGCCAGAGCTAATATTCATTCCTCTAGAAGAGAATAAAAATTTAATAGCACCTCTCATTTCTTCATTAGCCAGATAATAAACTTTATAAAGCAAACCAGAACAAAGTCGAGAAACTAGGTCACTTAATTCGAAACCTTGTCTGCTTGGATACTTTTGACTCGTCACAATTATTTTTCTTTTTGAGAGAATGACTTTGTTTAATAAATAGAATAAAGATGTTTCAAATTCTTTATCCCCTGAAATTACATCTATATCATCTAAAGCGATAATTTCGACCCCGTCTAAATTATCAAAAAGGCGCTGGCCAAAGTTCTTCATTTCTTTTAGAGGCAAATAGATAGCAGGACTGGAGCAACGATTTAAGGTTGCATTTAACAAATGGGTTTTCCCGGAGCTTTTCCCACCCCAGAGATAAAAAACTTTAGGTTTTTGTGCCAATGACCAGCTTAAGAGGTTTTGAGTTAATTCAAGGTTTTGACGACCTACAAAAAAATTTTCAAAATTTAATTGAGTAGGCTGGAATAAGGGTAATGTTAGTTGTTTGATAAGTTACAACTCCTTTTTAAGAATTCAATTTTTTGATTCTGCATACTCAAAAAAATGTTTAACCAGAACACTGCCCACTGCCGCAACCGGTATCGCCGCCAGAACCCCGAAAAATCCAAACAATTCACCACCAGCCATAACTGCAAAAATAATTGTAACAGGATGTAATCCAACCCGATTGCCAACAAGCAATGGAGACAAAATAATACTTTCAAGTCCTTGGCCAATTAAAAAGACTAAAATAATTCCAACATATATGGTTTGGTCAGCCATTTGGATAATTGCGCCTAGCAACGAAAATAAGACACCGACAATTATTCCCACATAGGGTATAAAGCTGAAAAGCCCGGCAATGCTGGCCGCAAGAAACCAAAGTTCAAGACCGACCAAAAATAAACCGACTGAGTATATAACGACCAAGCAACTCATAACTGCCAGCTGTCCTCTGAAGAATTCTGAAAGGACTCTATCTATTCTCTTGGATAAATCAGCTACAGTTGACTTCGCATTCGAGGGCAGTACAAAAAAAAAATATTTTATAATTTTGTCCCAATCTCTGAGTAGATAAAATGTGACTATTGGAATTAATATTAAGTGAAATAAACCTCCCATAAGATGCGCACCTGAGCTCACTAGTTTAGTTAAAACCGTTTGAAACGAAAAAGCTACGCTAGACAAGTTTCCCACCAAAGCTTTATTCAAATCCTCGAGAGGAAAGATATTTTTGCCATCCAGACCTATTTTATTCAAATAAACAGCCATTTTTTCGTCAAACCAAGCCAACACTGCAGGAACCCTCAATAAGGCTCCATTTATCTGTTCCGCCAAGGTTGGAATTAACAGAGTCACTATGAAGGCAACAATCAAAATCAGGACCACGAAAACAATTAAAATAGCCAAAGTTCGACTACGCACCAAATTTTCGACTCGATCGGTGATCGGATCAGCCAAATATGCGAGAACAAAGCTTATTAAAAAGGGCAATAAGACCGGCCGTAGAAAATATAGCAGAGCCAACATTGCAATCGCTGCGAACAAAAATAAAAGCTTGTCGACGCTTTTTGTAATCATAATTTAATCCTACTCTAGAAAAGTATACTGTGATGAATTTCTATCAGAGGTTTTTTGGAGCACCTTACTGTACATTACGCTTTGTTCAAACCCTCTAACTCCTCCTTTTACGGTTATTTCCAATTCGATCGAACTGGCCTCAATGGTTTTGACAGAGGTCTTTCCTACTTGTTCAAGTGCGTCTAGATATTTCAGTAAGCGTTCAAATTCCTCTCGAGTTTCAATGCCAAAAAATTCAAGTATTACTTCTTGGGGTTCAATCCCACCGTCGTTTAGTACAATAACACTTGCAATATGATCTGCGGTGACGTCAACCATTCGATCAAGCAAAGCCTTTATATTATTACCGGACATATTTAATATTTTCTTCTTATTTAAAAAAAACAATGAACCATTGAGTTGGATTTTATCGGCTGTAAATGATGTTATTGAAAATTCAACATGAGCCGGATATTGAGCAAGATAATTTAATTTTAAGTCATCCTCGTATTGATTCTCAAAAGAGTCTGACTGTGACTGGAAAAATGTGACCGGTAAGCCTCTATCAGTTGCCTTTTTATTAATGATATCATAGTAATCTTGCTCTAAAATATTTCCTGCGGGTAGATTACCATAGGGTTCTATTATTCTAAACAATATCGTTGGCCTAACAGAATTCCATCGCCTGATCTCCAAGGTTTGAAGTTCTTGGGACAGTATCTTTTTATCAAAGACCGCAAGCAAACTTAATTCTTTTTGATTTTCTGGTTTTAGCTCGAAAGAATATCTCTCAATGAAGCTTTCTGCCCCATCAATCAGCATCCGGACCCAAGGCATATTTGAGCTTATTTGCGATTGACCGGTCAATTTAATCAAAACTTTGACGAGAGCCTCTGAAAAACCTCTGGTAAGTTCACTTTCAGAACGATCTGCTATTAAAACTCTAGCTTGATACAATCCTGCGACCATCTCTGCTGATATTGAGCAGGAAAAAAAGGATAATGATAACGTTATTATAATGAATCTAGCTTTGCGAATTGTATTCATGAGGTTAAACTAACAAATAAATGATTAATATTCACCGAATTTCTGCAGATAAAATTATTTTATGAAAAATACAAAACAACCCGTATCTTATAACGAAGCAGGTGTAGATATTCAAGCAGGAGACACATTCGTAGAAGAGATAGTACATTTGGCAGAATCAACCAATCGAATGGGCGCGATTGGTAAGCTAGGGGGTTTTGGCGGACTTTTTGATATAAACAAACTTGAATTTGAAAAACCAATCTTAGTAGCCTCAACCGATGGGGTTGGAACAAAACTCTTGCTAGCGATCGAAGCAAACAAACATGAATCAATCGGTGTAGATCTTGTTGCAAGGTGCGTAAATGATCTAATAGTTCAGGGCGCAGAACCACTTTTCTTTTTAGATTACTATGCTACCGGAAAGCTTAATAACAAAGTAAGCAAATCAATAATTAAAGGAATAGTGGATGGTTGTAAGCAGTCCAATATGGCATTGATTGGGGGAGAGACAGCTGAGATGCCTGACGTATACACAGCCGGCAAGTATGACTTAGCAGGATTTTCCGTAGGAATAGTTGAGCAACATAAATTAATCACCGGAAGCAAAATCGCTGAGCAAGACGTCATTATAGGCCTGCATTCTTCGGGATTACACTCAAATGGATTTTCTTTAGTTAGAAAAATCATAAAAGAAACAAAAAAAAATGGTGTTAAAACTCCCGACATCGACGAATTGCTTGTTCCCACTGCGATCTATGTCAAGCCAATACTAGCACTTTTAAAAAAATTCGAACTCAAAGGAATGGTTCATGTTACAGGCGGTGGAATAACAAACAATTTACCACGGATTCTTTCACCTGGACTCGGAGCGACTATCGAATTACATAAAATTCATTTGCCAAAAATATTCAAATGGATAATGAAACATGGCCCAGTTGAATTGCCAGAAATGTTACGAACCTTTAATTGCGGAATAGGAATGCTACTGATAATCGATCCTTCGTCCGCCAACGCCATTCAAGATGAATTAGACAAACTTAACCAAGAACACGTCGTAATCGGAAGGATTAAAAGTAATAATAAAATAGAATATTTGGGCACCTTTTCAAATCTATAAATTTCTTTTTTGAACGGCGGTAAGAAAACCACGGAGCATTTTAATTTCGCTGGCCTCTCTTATACTCCTTTTAAACAAATTCAATAAACGTGTTCTGGTATACTTCAATTTCCTATTCTTTAGAAAATCAATCTCTTCCATAACCTCTAAAAGATGGTCTACAAGTTTTATTATTTCACTTATAGGTTGCCCCTGAGGATTTCCTAGTTTATTAATCTTTGGATTTGCAGCTAAAATGACTCTTAATTCATGGAGGCAGATAGAAACCGCGTGCGCTAAATTTAGGCTACTATATATATCGCCCGTTTGAATGGTCACTATTTTGTGACAGATATCTATTTCTTTATTAAGTAGGCCTCCATTTTCACTTCCAAAAACCAAAGCGGTTTTCTGCGGGTTAAGTACAATTTCGTTCGCCGCTTCTCTTGGAGTCAAAACAGGTAGTGGAAAATGTCTCGACCTCGCGGTTAATCCGTACACTAATGTTTCTTCGCAAACTGCAGATGAAAGCTCATCAAAGATTAAAGCTGAATTTAAAATATCCGATGCTCCAGAAGCAAGGACGTTCGCTTCGGGGTGGGGAAATATTTTTGGCTTCACTAAGACTAACTTTTTAAATCCCATTACCTTAATAGCTCTTGCCGCAGCACCAATATTTGCTGGATGGGACGGACGTGAAAGAACTATCTTTATAAAGTCTTCCATATTAAAATCATACAATATTATTAATAAACTTTAACAACTTTTTACCTAACGTGCATCCAAAACTAAATATAGCTATTAAAGCCGCCCTTAAAGCCGGTGATAATATGATTAGAGCCTCAAAGAGACTCGATAGAGCCGAGGTTCAAACAAAAGGCACCCTAGATTTTGTGTCAAATATTGACAGAGAATGCGAGGAAATAATCATTGATACTATTCTATCGGCTTATCCTGATCATGCAATTCTAGCTGAAGAATCTGGTAAACAGGGTGATTCGGAATTCGTTTGGATTATTGACCCTATTGATGGAACACTAAACTATTTAAAAGGATACCCTCATTTCTGCGTTTCGATTGCACTTCATGCTAATAATCGAGCAGAATCAGCAGTGATTTATGATCCTTTTCGAGATGAGCTGTTTACAAGTAGTAGAGGAAACGGAGCAAAACTGAATGACACCAAAATCAGGGTCGGCAATCGCAACACTTTATCGAATAGCTTGTTAGCGACTGGATTTGCAGTTCGAAATACAACTGATTTCTCCAATCAACTACAGACTGTAGATGATTGCCTGAGTCGTGGGGCTGACATCAGAAGAGGTGGTTCGGCTGCATTAGACCTGGCCTATGTGGCTTGTGGAAGACTCGATGGATTTTGGGAATTTGATTTGCATCCTTGGGATGTAGCTGCAGGGGCTCTTATTGTGCTTGAATCAGGCGGAATCGTGGTAGACAAGTTGGGCTCCGAGAATTATCTTAACGGTAAAAGTGTAATAGCTGGAAATCCCAAAGTTGTCAAGTCACTGCTTGGTTGGGTTAAGAAAAATCCTCTAGTTTAATTATATCATTTTATCTAGAAGCGCAAATTGTATCTCTGGTTGGGTTCCAATAGAAACCCAACCCGAAACTCATTTTTAAAAAATGCTATCAGTCGTTCTTAGGGACGACACGCTGCAGGTACAGATGCGTTAGGCAAACCGCTAGTGCAAACCCATCTAATAGAACCACCATTACTTACCGCAGTCAAAGTCACCGTTTCGCCGCTTAATGTTGCATTATTTGCATTAAATGCTATGGTTATTGTTCCTAAATTACTATCGGCTCCGGGAGTAGCAACTGTACCATCCCCTTGCCTTGCGACCGTTACGCTTAGGACGTTTGTGCCGGTAATGCTAGTGGCTGCCTCGATGCCCGCGCCCGCATTATCAAGTGGGAAAGCTCCCTCTGAGCTAAATATTTCAGCCGATGCTGATTTCGCACCCGCTGCTAAACTCATCGCCTCCGTAACGGATGCTCTAGTTGCATAGTTTTGATATGCAGGCAACGCAACGGAAGCAAGAATACCGATAATAGCAACAACAATCATTAATTCGATAAGTGTGAACCCCTGTTCTTTCCTCATTTTTCTTTCTCCATAAATTAATTTTTAATTCAGTCTGTAAGCAGAAAATAATAGTTCTGGTTATCCTGAAAGATACAGACTCTTAGAATAATCTCGAGTTACGGCCTTTTTCAACTAGTTTTTACGATTTTAACAAAGAAAGGTATGTTTTTACGTGGTTTTCGTCGATAAAAAGACACTTTTTAACACTTACCAGGATGTTCTGAAAGATTTTCTATCTTAATTGTTTTTTTACTAACCAGCTTACTCGGACTATTTGCTTACCGTAAAATATTAAAACGGTCTTCAAAAAAAAATTCTTACACCGAACCGGGCATTTATTTAATATACATTGGGCAGATAAATTCCTATACTAATATCGTTTTACGTTATTTTATTGTTCAATCAATTACTAATTTGAGGGATGCGGCCCAATGAATCTACATGAGTATCAAGCGAAATCTCTTTTCGAAGAATACGATATTCCGGTGCAAAACGGAGAAATCGCAACCACAGCAGAAGAAGCAGAAAAAATTGCCAACGAACTAGGAGGGTCTTCTTGGTTAGTAAAGGCCCAAGTTCACGCTGGAGGAAGAGGTAAAGCTGGGGGTGTAAAATTTACCAATTCTGTTAAAGAGGTAGTAACCGCTGCAAATGAACTACTAGGGAAAAAACTTATCACCCATCAGTCTGGTCCCGAGGGTCAACCAATTAATAGTGTTCTTATTGCATCAGCCGCAGAAATAAAAGAAGAACTTTATTTAGGTGCGGTTGTCGATCGTTCATCCAAAAATATAACCTTTATGGCTTCTGCCGCGGGTGGAATGAATATAGAAGAGGTGGCTGAAAAAACACCCGAAAAAATAATAACCGCCCATATTTCACCAGCTACTGGCATTCAACGATTCCATTGTAGAAAAATAGGGTTTGGACTAAAACTCAATCCCGATCAAATCAATCAAATAACTAAAATAATGTTCGGTCTTTACCAACTTTTTATAGACAGAGATATCAGTCTAATCGAAATAAACCCACTTGCTATTATCAGTGACGGGTCCCTATGTGCATTAGATGCTAAAATAAATATCGACGATAATGGGTTGTTTAGACAAACTATTGCAGACTGGAGAGACACCACACAGGAAGATGAAAAAGAAAGAAAAGCAAAAGAATTTGATTTAAACTATGTTACATTAGACGGGAACATTGCTTGCATGGTAAACGGCGCTGGACTTGCAATGGCCACAATGGATATCATCAAACTAAACGGAGGAGATCCGGCAAATTTTCTAGATGTTGGTGGCGGGACTACTGCAGCAAAAGTATCCGAAGCTTTTAAGATCATCGTATCTGATGACAAAATCAAAGCAATCTTAGTCAATATTTTTGGAGGTATTGTAAGATGCGACCTAATAGCCGAAGGTGTAATCTCGGCCATAAAAGAAGTAGGAATAAAAGTACCAATCGTTATTCGACTCGAAGGTACAAATGTCGAGGAAGGCAAGAAATTAATTGAAGAAAGCAAATTGGCTGTTGAGACCGCGAGTAATCTTGAAGAGGCAGCTATTAAAGTAGTTCAACTTGCTAAGGAGTAAATGATGTCAGTTCTCATTAATGAAAATACCAAGGTAATTGTACAAGGATTCACGGGAGCTCAGGGCACGTTTCATGGTGGTCAAGCCTTAGAATATGGTACAAAATTAGTGGGTGGGGTTACACCTGGCCGCGGAGGGCAAAAACATCTGGAGAAGCCAGTTTTCAATACAGTAGAAGAAGCTGTAAATGAAACAAAAGCTGATGCATCTATGATTTTTGTCCCGCCACCTTTTGCAGCCGACGCAATTTTAGAAGCAGCATCCGGAGGCATAAAAACTATCGTTTGTATTACTGAAGGAATTCCCGTTCTTGACATGCTTAAAGTAAAATCCGAATTAGAAAGCTTGACAGATGTGCGATTGATAGGCCCAAATTGTCCGGGTATCATCTCACCGGACGAATGTAAGATTGGGATCATGCCGGCTAAGATTCACACCAAGGGGAAAGTAGGCATAGTGTCTCGATCTGGGACTTTAACCTATGAAGCCGTACATCAAACCACATCTGCAGGGTTAGGACAGAGCACCTGCATTGGGATCGGTGGCGACCCAATCCACGGAATGAACTTCATAGATTGTCTTGAACTTTTTCAAAAAGATAGCGAAACAGAAGCGATTATAATGGTTGGAGAGATTGGCGGCTCTGCTGAAGAGGAGGCAGCGGCATTTATTGCTGAAAAAGTATCTAAACCAGTTGTGGCTTATATCGCAGGTGTAACCGCTCCTCCTGGCAAAAGAATGGGGCATGCCGGGGCTATAATCTCGGGTGGGAAAGGTACAGCTGAAGATAAATTTGGGGCCTTAGCAGAGGCAGGAGTGACGATCGTACGTTCACCAGCAGCTATGGGCGAAACTATATCAACTTTGATCTAATTTTTATAAGCCTTCATGAATTATATTTCGTAAAGTCAATATGGAATTAAAAATTGCTATCGCTCAATCCAACTTCTGCGTTGGAGACCTAATAGGTAATGCTGATAAAATAATAAATTTAGCAAAGGAAGCTAAAAATAAAGAACAAGCAGATTTAACTATTTTTCCTGAGTTAGCTCTCACCGGTTACCCGCCAGAAGATTTAATCTTACGACCAGGCTTTCACGAGAAAGTGTCAGATTGTCTGGAAAAAATAGTCTCTGCATTGGATCGGGAAACAATTGTTTTCGGATTTCCTGAGTTAGTTGATGGGGCAATATTTAACAGCGCTGCCGTCGTTGGACAAAACACCCTTATTACTTCGTACAAAAAACAAGAACTACCAAATTATGCGGTATTTGATGAAAAAAGGTATTTTTCCCCCGGAAATGAAGCCGTTCTGTTCAAATTAAAGAATATCAATATCGGTTTAAGTGTTTGCGAGGATATTTGGGTTGATGACCAAGCCAGAAAGTGCGCAGAAGCTGGGGCTGATTTAATATGCAACATTAACGCTTCACCTTTCCATCAAGGAAAACATCAAGAACGCCTCCTTGCAGTTAGAAAATCAGTAGAAGCATCAGGTCTCCCAATAATCTATGTCAATTTATGTGGAGGCCAAGACGAGTTAATATTCGACGGCAGGTCATTTGTTCTTGACTCAAAAGGAACCCTCGTGGCTCAGGCTCCGCCATACACTGAAGGAATTTATCCAGTTACAATTAAAAAAGTAAAAGACCAATTTATTCCTTTCGGAAATATTACCAATAACGAAAACGAGCAAGAACTTATTTATGAAGGAATTAAATTAGGAATAAGAGATTACATTAAGAAAAATAATTTCTATGGATGTGTCATCGGACTTTCGGGAGGTATTGATTCGGCACTTACTCTGGCACTTGCTGTGGACGCCTTAGGCTCCGATAGAGTCACGGCAATTTCAATGCCATCCGAATACACTGCAGATATAAGCATTTCCGATGCGAAACAGCAAGCCAACAAAATGGGATGCGAATTTCATATAATCCCAATAAACAAAGCTGTGAAGACACTAAGTGATACTGTTAGTTGCTTGGTACCAGATTTAGCTCAAAGCGTAGCCATAGAAAATATGCAATCCAGAATACGAGGTATGATATTGATGGCTAGGTCAAACTCCAGCAAATCTATTGTTCTTGCAACAGGCAACAAAAGCGAAATGGCTGTCGGGTACGCCACTTTATATGGAGACATGGCAGGAGGCTTCGCCCCGCTAAAAGATATCCCAAAGACAATGGTTTACGCCTTGGCAAAGTTTCGAAATACCGTCTCCGAAGTTATTCCGGAGCGGGTGATATCCAGACCTCCAACAGCAGAATTAGCGCCTAACCAAAAAGACACTGATTCACTACCTCCATACGACATCCTCGATCCAATTCTTGAACAATACATAGAAAAGGATTTAACGCCTTCGCAAATAGCAAACTCGAAACACGATTTATCGACTGTCGAAAAAGTCGCTTCTCTGGTTAACAATAATGAGTATAAAAGGCGACAATCGGCACCCGGTGTGAGGATTACAAAACGAGCATTCGGTCGCGACAGAAGGTTTCCTATTACCTCGAAGTACAGCGAGAACATTTAAAAAAATAAAATATTATTTTAATTCTATTTCCGTTACTTTTTCTATTCCAGGATGATCCGGGTAGTTTAGCTTCAATACTTGCAAAGTATCTTCCATCAAATCGTCCATCCCCATTACCTTATAAGATTTTGCCATAACCAATAGTGCTTCAGGCATTACAGGTGCTTTTTGATACTTTTCCACTATTTCCCTAGCCCTATTAGAAGCTGCCACATAAGCCCCCCTTCGCATATAATAAGTTGCTACATTCAATTCATGTTCAGCAAGCATATTGCGTAAAAAAACCATTCTTAACCTAGCATCTTCGAAATAATCGCTTTTAGGAAAACGCTGCACCACAGTACTAAAATCATTAAAAGAATCAAGTGTTGCACCTGGATCTCTTTGGGCTTGATCTCTAGGTAAAAATCTATCGGTAATTCCCCTTCCTCTATAAAAGTTAACAAGTCCTCTTAAATAAAAAGCATAAGGCATGTTGGGATGAGAAGGATATAACTCAATAAATTCGTCAAGTGTCTCCATAGCCAAATCCGGATCATTAGTTTTGTAATAACAGTAGGCTATCTCCACAAACGACTGCCTTGTATAACTTCCAAAAGGAAATCGTTGCTGTAACTTAAGATAATAATCTATTGCACCAGTACAAGACCCTGCATCTAGTCTGCCCTTCCCAGTGAGATATAATTTCTCCTCGGGCCAGTTCAACTCAGCTCTATCCCTTTCCGCTTGGCTAGGCAAGTAACCACAAGAAACTAGAGCGGAGAGATAAACAAGCATCAAAATTCTAGATACAATAAATGTTGGACTCATATTTAAACAACATAACTAAACTTGGGGTATTATAGAATACAGGTAATTAAGTTTACAAACAGAAGCAAAAAATAACCCAAATGATTATTAGCGAGCATGAAATATTAATTGACGCAGAATACTGCGGAAAGCGTATCGATAATGCGATATCTCTTATATTAACCACCTACTCCAGGAGCTTGATTAAAAAAATGATTAATCAACAATACGTCTGGTTAAATGGAGAAACTACTAGACCAGATAAGCATGTAAAAGAGGGAGATTTAATAAAAATTACAATAGTTTTAGACCAACCCACAGAATCCGTGCAACCTCAAGAAATTGGCTTAGAATTTATAGAAATCAACGATGAGTTTTTAGTGTTGAATAAAAGAGCTGGTCTCGTCATGCATCCCGCTCCGGGCAATAAGGATAACACAGTAGTGAATGGATTGATTTCTCAGTTCCCAGAGTTAAAAAGTCTTCCAAGGGCTGGTCTTATTCATAGGATTGATAAAGATACTACCGGATTGGTTTTGGTGGCTCGAAATTTAGTTTCTTATCATGATCTCGTAAAAAAACTTTCTCTTAGAACAATAAAGCGCGAGTATTTAGCAATTGTAAATGGGATTATGGTATCCGGGGGAAAGATAGATAAACCAATTGGAAGACATAAGATGCAACGAAAAAAAATGACAACTAGAGAAGACGGCAAGAATGCAATTACCCACTTTAAGATAAAAAATAAATTTCGCAATCATTGCCTACTCGATGTTTCACTGGAAACCGGAAGAACACATCAAATAAGAGTTCATATGGCGTCAATAGGTCATCCTATTGTGGGGGATAAAGTCTATGGCTGGAAACCATGTTTTGGCAAAAATAGCTCTAAAAATCTTCAAAACACTTTATTAAATTTTAAAAGGCAAGCCCTGCACGCTTATAAGCTAACTTTTGAAGAATCGGGCAGTGAGAATATATTTCAATTTGAGTGCGAGCCACCTCGAGATTTTAAAAAATTACTGAATGAGCTAAAAATTGATAATTTAAATGAAGATATTGGCTATACCTCACATCAAACCCGATAACCCGATTATGATTCCCCCGTTTTGTGATAGCAACATTAAGGCTGTCTTTACTACAAAATCGGGAGATCCAAAACAAGAGGGGAACCTCGAAAAGTATCTTTATGAAAATTCAAAAAAACCAGAATTAATTCTAAGTAGATTGGTATCTGGTTATCCCTTAAATCAAATTCATAGTAATACTATCTATAAATACAGAGATTGGTTTTTAGGGAGAAACGGTGACGGTATGTTTACAAATAAGAAATTTCTTCCTTGTATAGTTAATGTAGCTGATTGTATCCCGATACTTATTAGAAATAAAAAAGGAACTGAAGTATGTGCTGTACACGCAGGCTGGAGAGGATTAAAAAAAGACATAATTAAGAAAGCCATACAATTGTTTAGCGACGGTGGCGAAAAATTAGAAGTTTGGATTGGACCTTCAATCGGCTATAAAAGCTATGAAATCCAGGAAAACTTTATAAATGACTTTCCTGAACTCAACCACCACTACAAATCTTGTGTACAGAGCACGGGACAAAAATTCTTCTGTGACCTAAACCGCCTCGCTAACATTCAACTCCACGACGCTAAAGTTAAGGATGTCAAAAGAAGCGAACGATGTGTTTTTGAAGAAGCGCAAAGCTTTTATTCACACAGAAGAGAAAAAACGAAAAATCGGATGTCGGCAATTATTTGGATCGAATAAAAAAAAATGTGGATATTATTAAACTGTTCGCTTACCATCGAGTTTTAAGTATTTAAACAAGGCGAAATATGGCTATTGCAACAAAAAAAGCTCAATTCAGTGGTCTAGCCACTAAATTAGTAAGTGCTGAAATTTTAAGTGAAGAAATTGCAACAGCTGCATTTGAAAATGCTCAAAAAAATAATATTGCCTATGTCAGATATCTCATCGAGAATAAGTTAGTTCCTTCGAATAAATTAGCACATGTTATTGCCCATCAATTTGGGATACCGTTATTAAATTTAGAAACCATTACAATTGATTCTGAACTTAAAGGTATTGTAAAACCCAATCTCATTGAAAAACACTTTGCTTTACCCATTTATAAACATGGTAAAACTATTTTTATCGCAATTGCCGACCCAACCAATTTACACGGGTTAGACGAAATCAAATTTAGTCTGGGAGAAGGCTTAATTGAGCCTGTATTAGTCGCTTGGGATAAACTAGCGAAAATGATTGACTCAACCTTAAATGATAGTGAGTCCACGTTTGATGACCTTGATAGTGAAGAGCTGGACGATTTCGATGATATAGATGTTAGTCATGAGGAAGAGAAAAATGATGAGTCAGAAATAGATGATGCCCCGGTGGTAAAATTTGTAACCAAATGTTTATTGGACGCTATAAGAAAAGGAGCATCAGACCTTCACTTTGAACCCTACGAAAAATCCTATAGGGTACGTTTCAGGATTGACGGGATGTTGGAAGAGATAACAAAACCACCTGTTGCACTTGCAGGGAAGATTGCCTCTCGAATTAAAGTCATGTCCCGGCTAGATGTCTCTGAAAGAAGAGTTCCTCAAGACGGTAGAATCAAGCTCAGAATATCAAAGAAAAAATCCATTGACTTAAGAGTCAGCACTTGTCCAACTATGTATGGTGAAAAAGCATGTTTAAGAATTTTAGATTCTGATGCTGCAAAGTTAAATATTGACCAACTCGGATATGAAGATTTCCAAAAAAACCTTTTTCTTGAAAACATACAGAAACCCTACGGTATGTTCTTAGTTACCGGCCCGACGGGTAGCGGCAAAACGGTGTCTCTTTATACCGGAATTAATATTCTTAATAAAAATGAAGTAAATATTTCAACCGCCGAGGATCCCGTGGAAATTAATCTTCAAGGGGTGAACCAAGTCCAAGTTGACGAAAGAACCGGAATGACTTTCCCAAAGGCTCTTAGAGCGTTCTTAAGGCAGGATCCGGATATCATTTTAGTGGGAGAAATTAGGGATTATGAAACCGGGTCGATCGCAGTTAAAGCTGCTCAGACTGGACATATGGTAATGTCAACACTACATACAAACGATGGGCCTCAAACCTTAACAAGACTTCAAGACATGGGCATTCAACCTTTTGCTGTCGCAACTACAATTAACCTCATAACCGCCCAGAGACTTTGTAGAAGGCTACATCCCGACTATAGGATTACTCACGAGATCCCAGAGGAGGTATTAATCGATGAGGGTTTCCCAGAGGAATGGATAACGAGAGATCTAAAAATTTATAAACCAGAAGAGGGCAATGTCGAATGCCCCAGTGGGTATAAAGGAAGAGCAGGAATCTACCAAGTCATGCCTATATCTGATTCTATAAGAAGGCTAATTATTGAAGGAGCAAACGCCGTACAGCTATCAGACCAAGCACAGAAAGACGGAGTTTGGGATCTGAGAACCTCCGGTTTATCCAAAGTAAAAAATGGAATAACTAGCCTTGCTGAAATAAATAGGGTAACTGTGGAGTAGAACATGGCTGAAAAAAATGAAAATGTTTTTTTCGCATGGGACGGACTTGACCGAGCCGGCAAAAAAGTAACTGGAGAGATTTCCGCCTCCAGCGAGGCAGCGGCAAAAACGAAATTACGAAATCAAGGAATTAACCCGACTCGAGTAAAGAAAAAAAATAAGTCATTATTCGGTTCTAAAAAAGGTAAGATCGTTACAAAAGATATAACTGTTTTTAGCAGGCAGCTGGCCACGATGATGTCAGCCGGAGTTCCGCTTGTCCAATCATTTGAAATAGTTGGTAGAGGACATGAAAATAAAGCCATGCAAGAACTAATTCTCACCATAAAATCCGATATTGAAGCCGGGACCTCGCTAACGGAAGGATTGTCAAAGCATCCCAAACATTTTAGCGAATTGTATATAAACCTTGTGAAAGCTGGTGAACAATCGGGGATTCTTGAGGATATACTTCATAAATTAGCTACATATCTTGAGAAATTTGAAGCATTAAAATCAAAAATAAAAGGTGCTATGAGTTACCCTATCGCGGTAGTAGTTGTAGCGATAGTAATAACCATGATCCTAATGATTTTTGTGATACCTCAATTCGAGTCCCTTTTCTCAGGGTTCGGAGCTGACCTCCCTTTCTTAACAAGATTTGTAATTAATCTTTCTGATTTTTTTGTATCGGCTTGGTATCTAATCGCTGGAGCTGCTTTCCTAGCAGTTGGGGGTCTGATTCAAGCCATGAAAAGGTCACAAAAATTTGCTGATCATGTTGACAGGGTCCTACTTAAAATACCTATAATCGGAGATATATTAAATAAATCTTGTATAGCAAGATTTTCTAGGACACTAGCAACTATGTTCGCAGCAGGGACACCGCTAGTCGAAGCTATGGAATCTGTAGCCGGCGCTTCAGGTAATGTGGTTTACAAAGAAGCGACCTACCACATAAGGGATGAAGTAAGTACCGGCTCACAAATGAATACCGCCATGCAACAAACGGGCGTCTTTCCTAACATGGTTGTCCAAATGGTGGCAATCGGAGAGGAGTCTGGGGCAATAGATACCATGCTACTTAAGGTAGCGGAATGGTACGAACAGGAGGTGGACGACGCCGTTGATACTTTAACAAGCCTACTAGAACCCTTAATAATGTCAGTACTTGGCGTAATAATTGGCGGATTGGTTATCGCGATGTATCTACCGATCTTCAAAATGGGACAAGTAGTATAAGCTTTAATTTTTTGTTACGTATCCAAAATGCTCTATTTGACCAAATGTGAATTCATGTTTTTTTCAGGCCTTTACGGACTAATTCTTGGAAGCTTTGCCAATGTACTTATCCACAGAATACCCAAAATTTTGTTGTATGAATATGAAGCGGCTGGAAGAGAATATTTTAACAATCATATCAGAAGCAAAATTCTACTTTCTTTTAAATCGCCAAAAATAAAAAAAAAGATTAAACAACTTGATAAACATCGCTGGAAATTAAACCGTTATAATTTATTTGTCCCACGCTCGAGCTGCACAAGTTGTGGGGCTAAAATAAAATTTTTTGATAATATCCCCATCATTTCTTACCTTATATTAAAAGGTAAATGTCGGACCTGTTTTTCACCCATCAACATTTCGTATTTGCTGGTCGAACTAACTTCAGCAATGGGCAGTGTTGGAATTGCATTTCTTATCACCTCAAATATTGCAGAATTAGGATCTTCAATATTCATTAAATTTTTCTTCTTAAATATGTTTTTTATTTTATCAATATCGCTGCTCGCAATAGATTGGAAACATCAGCTTTTACCTGATTCCTTAACTTTTCCTTTGGGCTTTTTAGGAATTATTTTTTGTACTACTAAATTAAGTTACCTAAACACTAACGAATCAATAATAGGTGGTCTTATTGGATTTTCCTTTTTATGGCTCATATTCTGGACATATAAAATTTGCACAAATAAAATCGGTCTAGGGCAAGGTGACATTAAACTCGCTGCATCCTTAGGTGCGTGGGTAGGGCTTTCGAATATAGTAAATGTTTTGCTAATAGCTTCTATTTTTGGACTTTTAGTAAGTTTTTGTTTGATGTTATTCAAAAAACACTCTTTTGCTCAAACAATCGCTTTTGGACCTTTTTTGATTCTTGGAGCCCACATCGTTATTTTCAAAGAGTTTTTGATATGATAAAAATCGCATTAACCGGTGGAATAGGAAGCGGAAAAACAACTGTTTCAAGAATTTTTTTTGAAAAGTTCAGGATTCCAACAATTGATACAGACAAATTGGCACGCGATGCGGTCTCATCAAAAAGTATTGGTCTTCAACAGGTTGTAAAGTATTTTGGAGTTGAAATATTAAATAAAAAAGGTGAACTTGATAGACCAAAAATTAAGCAAATTATCTTTTCTGATTATATGCAAAAAAAGAAGCTGGAAGAAATAATACATCCCATAGTTTATGAATTATTAGAAAAGGAATTAGCAAAAACTTTCTCGGCGTACTGTCTGATTGCTGTCCCCATTTTAAAGAAAGAATCAAAAATTCTTTCCACCTTTGATCGAGTTTTACTTGTCGATTGCAAAGAGTCAATTCAGATTAAAAGGGCTGTTGAGAGAGATAAATTAAAAGTTTCTTTTGTTAAAGAGATAATAAAAAGTCAACCCTCCCACTTGGAACTTAAAGAGCTAGCAACTGACATAATAGAAAACAACAATGGCCTAACTAAGCTAAATAATGAAGTGGCAAGCTTGCATAGAAAGTTTATTAATTTAATTAATTTGTAGCCTGTTTACTAATTGTATCTACCATTCCAAAAAGTACTTATACCTGCAATGCCCTGAAAACCTTGGTTAAGTGCCTCCGGCAAGTCTGTTATAGATAAACCTCCTAAGGCATAAACAGGTTGTCGACTTAAAGACAAAAGTTTCCCGCCTTTAGTCCAACCCATCGGTTTGTTATCCGGGTGAGAAGACGAATTTTTTATCGGCGAAAGATAAATAAAATCAGCCTCTAAATTATTTGCATGCTCAATTTCCTCACTGTTATGGCAGGAAATACTCAGCAGACAGTCCTTTTTAACTGGCCTCTTACTGAATTTTTTTGCTTTGCTAAAAGGAAGGTGAAGGCCGTCAAAAAGATTCTCGTTAAATTCATCAGTCCCCACGTTAATCATTATTTTAGTTCTATTTCCCCTTATTTTTTTTACTAGTTCGCAAATCGATTTGTTTTTTCGATTTAGCTTTGGATAGCGTAATTGTAAAATACCAATATCGTAAATATTAAGTATATTTATACTCTTCAGAAGAACCCCGTGAATATTTTCTACGAAAGGAGTTATCATTATTTTATTGGGCAGAGTCAATGATGCGATAATTTTTTTATTGGGCCTGTGCATATTCAAACTATTAAGCATTGTAGTTGGCACCCATTTTAAATTCTGACCCTCCGATCCAACGCATGCTCCAACCCACTCATGAACTAAAAAAAAAGACAATTCAAATTTTTGTCGGTTAAAAGATGCGTTGTATTTTTTAATCAACAAAAATTGTTTTACCCTGATACCTAACTCTTCGTGAAGTTCGCGACATAAAGTTTGCTCGGGCAACTCTTTTATTTCAGCTTTTCCGCCCGGGAATTCCCATATTAATTTTCCATTATCGTCTTTTTTCTTAGCCTCAGAAATAAGAACAAGGCCATTCTTTTTTAAAATTCCGATAGATACTTTAATTCGTTGAGATCCCAATTAAAAAACCTACACTAGCTTCTGTATTCAGCATTTATCTTTATATAGTCGTAACTTAAGTCACAAGTCCAGGTTTCGTCCGAACATAATCCAGTATTTAAATCAATTAAAATTTCAAATTCTTTTAACTTCATGATTTCAACTATTGCACCCTCATCTAAATTCTCAACGACTTTTCCTTTATCACAGATTTTGCGATTACCTATAAAAATATCAAGTTTATCCTGAGCAATTTTTTGTGCACCAGATGCGCCTATTGCTGAAAAGATTCGGCCCCAATTAGGATCTTCAGCGAAGAAAGCTGTTTTTACCAGCAAAGAATTAGCAACCGCCGAAGCAACAAGATTTGCGTCAGAATCTGACCAAGCTTTTATAATTTTAATATTAATTAATTTTGTTGCCCCTTCGCCGTCCCTTACGATACTTTTGGCTAACTCTTGGCAAGATTCGGTTATCAAATTTCTCGCCTTTTCAAATTCGGCATCATAAACATCTAGTAATTTTTTATTTTCAGAATTTGTCGAGATTAAAACAAACGCATCATTGGTCGATGTTTCACCATCTACTGTTATTTTATTAAATCCAATTTTTAAAGAATCTCGAGATATCTCTTCAAGCGCTCTTTTTGTTAAAGGCAGATCGGTAGCGACAAAAGCTAGCATAGTGGCCATATTAGGATTAATCATACCGCTTCCTTTACATATTCCAATTAGATTGTAACTGGACTTATCTAAAACAATTTTCCTTTCAGTTATCTTCGGAAAAGTGTCGGTTGTCATGATTGATTCTGCAGCTTCTTCCCATCCGTGCTTTTTGGAATCGGTAAGTAATTTTGGCATGATATTGAAAATTTTTGCTACAGGTAGTGCCTCTCCTATAACACCGGTAGAGAACATCAAAACTTCTTCTTGCAAGCAACCGGTCAGTCTTGAAATTTCACTACAGATCGAGCTAGTATCACGAATTCCTTTCTCTCCAGTAGCTGCATTCGCATTTCCGGAATTTATAATAAAAAACTTAGGTTCAGTGCATTCAAGATGTTTTTTTGAAACAACCACAGGAGCCGCTGGAAACCGATTATTTGTAAATTTGACAACGCTATTTGAAGCAACATCAATAGAAATAAGAGTAACATCTAATCGACCTTCATATCTAATCCCAGCAGACAAAGACGAGATTTTTATGCCTTCTACTGATGACGGGTTTTCGGAATTATTTTTTTTCATTATTGAAAGATTTTACTTAGCCTAACGTCGCTTTCTTCTTTGCTCTTTTTTTCGATTTTTTGATAAAGATTTATACTTTTTAATTGGCTTATCTGCCTCTTTAGTAACACTATCTGCAACTAATAAGTCCTGGTCCACCCTGATCCTTGAAAGTACCTCGATCGTTTGACGAGTAATCGAAGTCAACATTTCCGAAAAAAGAACAAAAGCCTCGCGCTTGTACTCTTGAGTTGGATTTTTTTGAGCATAACCTCGTAGATGAATTCCTTGTCGCAAATAGTCCATGTTACCTAAGTGCTCTTTCCAATGAGAATCAAGTATCTGAAGCATTAAAGTTTTTTCAAGATTCTGAATCACCTCCCGACCAACAGATGCTATTTTATTATCGAAGTCGGATTCAATGGAATTCATTATTTTTTCTTTTATTTCTCTTTCTGTAATAAAATCCTTTTCGCTTACAAAGTGTTTCAAATCCAGTTTAAGGCCATAGTTTTTTTCAAGGTAAACATCTAAGCCCTCTACATCCCACTGTTCTCTCAACTCGTTCTGAGGGAAATATTCAGAAACTAGATCTTCGACGACGTTTAAGCGGATTTCTGCGAGATTGTCAGAAATATTCTCTGCCTCCATCAACTCTTTTCGTTGTTCATAAATATGAGTTCTCTGATCATTTGCGACGTTATCGAATTCTAACAATTGTTTCCTAATATCAAAGTTTCGACCCTCTACTTTTTTTTGCGCGTTTTCAATGGCTCTAGTTATCCAGGGGTGCTCAATAGACTCTCCTTTCTGCATACCGGCCATTTGCATCCACTTAGTTACTTTATCTGATGCAAAAATTCTAATTAAGCTGTCCTCAAGAGACAGATAAAATCTACTAGATCCCGGATCCCCTTGTCTACCTGAGCGCCCCCGCAACTGATTATCAATCCTTCTCGATTCGTGTCGTTCGGTTCCAATAATATGAAGTCCTCCCGGTTTTTTTACTGAATCATTTAACGATTCCCATTTGGTCTTAGAATCTTTATCAGGCCGAACTGGTTGATTGCCTCCCAGAACGATATC
This sequence comes from Pseudomonadota bacterium, assembly GCA_036130055.1. GTDB lineage: Bacteria > Pseudomonadota > Gammaproteobacteria > TMED69. The sequence continues at coordinate 97,180 of JAYYOR010000027.1, forward strand.
TGTACCTCTTCCAGCCATATTTGTTGCAACAGTAATTGCACCCGGACGGCCAGCGTTTGCAATTATTTCTGCCTCTTTCTCGTGAAATTTTGCGTTAAGGACATTATGCTTAATCTTGCTTTTTTTCAACCGCCTACTTAAAAGTTCAGACGTTTCAATCGAAGTAGTACCAACCAATACTGGTTGTCCCTGACTTTGACAGCGTCTTATATCTTCAATAATCGCATCGTACTTTTCTTCCGGGGTCAAAAAAATCATATCTCCGAAGTCTTCACGTATCATGCTCTTATTTGTCGGGATGACAACCACTTCAAGAGAATATATTTCCTGAAATTCATATGCTTCAGTGTCTGCCGTTCCGGTCATTCCCGACAATTTATTATATTGACGAAAAAAATTTTGGAACGTTATAGAAGCTAAAGTTTGATTTTCTGCTTGTATTTTTACTTTTTCCTTTGCCTCTATCGCCTGATGCAATCCTTCTGACCACCTTCGACCGGGCATTGTTCTACCAGTAAATTCGTCGACTATAATGACCTGACCGTTTTTGACAACATAGTCAGTATTTTTATTGAATAGGACATTTGCCCTTATCGAAGCATTGATGTACTGCATCAGAGAGACATTCGATGGGCTGTATAAACTATCAGATTCCTCAAGTAATTTTTTTTCAATTAAAAGCCGCTCTAAAGTTTCATGGCCTTTCTCAGTTAAATTAATCTGTTTTGATTTCTCATCAACTATGAAATCTGCAGTTGCTTCTTCGGTTCCAGCCTCTAAATTTGCAACCAGCGTGTTAATTAAGGAATACAACTTGCTTTTATCTTCTGCAGGACCCGAAATTATCAAAGGAGTCCTAGCTTCATCAATCAAAATTGAATCGACTTCATCAATTATGGCAAAATCAAGGCTTCCCTGTACTTTTTGCTCAACGGTAAACGCCATATTGTCCCTTAGGTAATCGAAACCAAATTCATTATTTGTTCCATAAACTATATTTTTTTTATATGCCTCTTTTCTTTCTGTTGGTTCAATTTCACTAGTAATAGCCCCAACTGAAATATCTAAAGCCTCGTAAATTTGAGACATCCACTGAGCATCTCTTTTTGCAAGATAGTCATTCACAGTTACCACATGGACTTTGTTTCCGACGATAGCGTTCAAATAGGAGGGTAATGTTGCAACCAGGGTTTTTCCTTCTCCTGTTTTCATCTCAGCAATTTTCCCTTCATGCAAAGCTATCCCACCCATAATTTGGGCATCAAAATGTCGCATCCCCAAAACCCTTTTGCTTGTCTCCCTAACGACTGCAAACGCTTCTGGCAATAACTCATCTATTGTTGCTCCATCTCCATGAAGGTTTTTAAATTCGGCGGTTTTTGCACGTAGTTGCTCGTCACTAAGAGAGCTAATGCCCTTTTCTAATGCATTAACATTTTCAGAAATCTTTTGATAATTTTTTAAAATTCTGTCGTTTCTACTTCCGAAGAAGGAACTAGAAATTTTTGTTAAACCTAATTTAAAAATATTTGGCATACTAAAATTATCGATTTAGACTCAAATTCAGATGATTACAGACTTTTTCCTAATCTATATATTCATCGATGAATTTTTTTGGATTTATAGCTTTATCCTTATAAAGTACTTCAAAGTGTACGTGAGGGCCAGTAGACATTCCCGAAGAACCCAAAAGTGCAATGGACTCACCTCTATTAACTTTTTGTCCAAGCTCAGCTAAATTTTCTTTATTATGAGCATAGCGCGTTATGTAGCCGTTACCATGATTGATCTCAACCATATTCCCATAACCCCAACGAGAACCTGACCAAGTTACGACACCAGAAGCAACAGCGCGAACGAATGAACCTTGTTTGCCAGCAAAGTCGATGCCACTGTGAAATTCGCGTTTTCCACTTATCGGATGAAGTCGATATCCATATACCGAAGAAATCCACCCCTTACTGATTGGCTTGCCGCCTGGATTTATTTGATCGTGTAGTTGTTTCTCCAGTAAAAACGATTCTAGTAATGCTAATTTCCCCTCTCTAAATTCTATTTCCTTATCTAAAACAGTAATATTCTTAACCAAATCATCCCACGCGGGAGATTCAGCATTACTCTCTGGCCCGCCTATTGGGCTTGTGTCGCCAAAATTAAATTCTGAACTATCCATATCGTTAGCTTGTAATATCCTATCTGCAACCGCATCAAGACGACTTAAATAACCATGCAAAGCCGCTGTTGAAGATGAAAAGCCAGCCAGCTCTTTTTCCATATCTATCTTTAAATTTTCCAAAAATATTTTTTGAGCTTGTATTTCTTCAAAAATTACATCTGGCTGTTTATTTTGACCATCTTTTATTCCTAAAAGGTAACCACCAAACGCAAATATACTAAAAAAAAATACCGTCATTAGCGTCAAGATAAGAACTTTTGTTTTCTCAACTTTAAACTGCTTCAACAAACCTGAATGCTTTGAAATTACCAGAATATCCATATAATCATTTTGATGCTATTATTTCGCTAGATTTTAACCTTTTTCCTTGAACAAGTTAACCAATTATGAAAGATATGATGAAAATAAATGATATTTTATTGTCAATCAAGCCGATTAAAAATTACCAGAATCAAGTCAAGCTAAATTTAACAATTGATAATTTACTTTATAGTTTCTTACCAAAAAACCTAAAACGAGAGATTCGAGCGTTTTCTTTGAGGGACGGGATTTTGACACTCCTACTAAATAGTAGCATTACCAGGGCTAATTTTTTATTTATCGAAAATAAAACACTAATATATTTACAAAATTCCTTACCTAACCTTAAACTTTCAAAAATTGAAACAAAGATTTATAGAACAACAAATTATAGGTAAAAAAACCTACTGATTAACAACTTCTCCGAAATTTATTGGAGCATTCATAATGTCATCAAAAGAAACGATCTCCCAGGCAGTGGTATCACTTAAAACTTTTTTTAAAAGCCGATTGTTAAGTTCATGTCCCGACTTATGGCCATGGAATGCCCCTATCAAACTATGTCCTAGCAGATAAAGATCGCCTATTGCATCTAATATTTTATGTTTTACGAACTCATCCTCGTACCTTAGACCTTCTTCATTCAAAATATTGTTGTCTCCAACTACCACAGCATTTTCTATGCTTCCTCCTAAAATTAATCTTTTTCTTCTCAACATTTCAACATCTCTCATGAAACCAAAAGTCCTTGCACGGCTTATTTCTTTAACAAAAGAGGTTGTTGAAAAATCAATTTCTGCTTCGCTGGTTCGCCTGGCGAATATAGGGTGGTCGAATTCTATACAAAAAGAAACTTTGAATCCTTTAAAAGGCGTGAAAAAAGCTACTTTATCTCCATCTGAGACTGAAATATTTTTTTTTATCTTTATGAACTTTTTAGGCTCATCTTGATCTTTTACACCAGCACATTGTAGAAGAAATACAAAAGGACTTGCGCTTCCGTCCATTATAGGTACTTCTGATGAATCAATATCTATATATGCATTATCGATACCAAGACCAGCAAAAGCTGAAAGTAGATGCTCTATAGTTGAGATCAACACCCCGTCTTTTTCCAAACTAGTTGATAGACTCGTTTCACCAACATTTTCAATGGACGCTTGGATTTCATAAATCGAACCTAAGTCGGTCCTTCTAAAAACTATCCCAGTATTTGTCGGCGCAGGATGAAGTGTAAGGAATGCCTGCCTACCGGTATGTAAACCAACTCCTTTTGCTTTTATCGAATTTTTTAAAGTTCTCTGGTTAATCATTAAATAGCGCGATTTCTAGTCTTTTTCTTAATAAGCTAAATAATAATGATCTTATGCCAATATGTCTAATCTGCTTGCCTTCGTAAAAACGCCGGTATGTCCAGAACACCCTGCTCGGGCTCACCAGAAAGCTCATTAATTTCTTTCTCACTAGATTGAACACGAGCCCTCCTTTCTTGCCTTATTGGGTTAATAATAGCTGGATTCTCAATAGCAACGTTCTCGGCTTGAAGGCCTGTAGCAACCACAGTCACTCTTATCTCATCCTCAAGAGAAGAATCTATCACGGTCCCGATGACTATTGTTGCATTTTCTGAAGCAAACTTTTGAATGGTGTTTCCAACTTTATAAAATTCCTGCATTGTCAGATTTTCGCCTGCAGTAACGTTCACTAAAACCCCTTTTGCACCCTGAATATTGATATCTTCCATCAAAGGACTAGAGATTGCTGCCTCAGCAGCTTTCTCGGCACTATTATCGCCACTCGCAAGTCCCGACCCCATCATAGCCATACCCATTTCTGACATAACTGTCCTTACATCCGCAAAATCAACATTTATAAGACCCCTGCAGTTTATTATTTCCGATATTCCTTTTACAGCATTCAAAAGCACATCGTTTGCGGCACTAAAAGCATTTAAAAAACTCACATCCTCTCCCAACACACTAATTAATTTATCATTTGGGATCGTTATAAGAGAATCAACATGTTTTGAAAGGTCTTCGATACCAGCCTCTGCTAATTTTCCTCGGGTCGGACCTTCGAAAGCAAAAGGCTTTGTAACAACAGCAACAACTAAGATGCCCTCCTCCTTCGCAATTTCAGCAATAACGGGAGCTGCTCCGGTTCCGGTACCCCCACCCATTCCTGCTGTAACAAAAATCATATCGGAACCTTTGACGACTGCGCGAATTCTCTCTCTATCTTCTACTGCCGCTTGTCTTCCTATATTTGGATCTGCTCCAGCTCCCAAGCCATTAGTTATTCCATCACCAAACTGCAAAGTTATTTGAACCTTGGAATCTGCCAGCACTTGAGCATCAGTATTTGCACAAACAAAATTAACGCCCTCCAGCTTTGAATCAAGCATATGCTCAACGGCATTGTTCCCCCCTCCGCCGACTCCGATCACCTTTATCACCGCCCTACTTGTCGATTCTAGAATTTCAAACTGAGACATAACTAGTACTCCATTTAGTATTTAACAAATTAATTTTTCATATCAAAAATTTTCATAAAACCATTTTTTTAATTTATAAAAAAAAGAGGTTCTATTTTTTAAATCTGTAATCCATTTGGAATTATTTTTAGGGTCGTTCCCAAATAAAATCAAACCAATTCCTGTAGAATATATTGGGTTTCTCACAACATCCTTGAGACCGCTTATTTTCGTGGGGATTGCAATTCTCACAGGCATATTGAAAATTTCTTCTGCTAACTCTAGAGCTCCGGATAATTTTGAACCACCACCTGTCAGAACAATACCAGCTCCTATTTTAGCTAATATTCCGGCTCGTTCTAATTCTTCATAAATTAAACCAAATATTTCTTCATATCTTGGTTCCACGACCTCGGCAAGAGTATGACGAGTGAGCGTTCTGGGAGGTTTATCACCAACACTTGGCACTTCTATCTGTTCATTAGTATCCGCTAGCTGTGTAAGCGCGCAGGCAAATCTTATCTTTAAGTCTTCTGCATCTTTTGTCGGTGTCGTCAAAGCTATAGCTATGTCATTAGTTACTTGATCTCCAGCAACAGAAATAGCGGCTGAATGATGAACTGCACCGTCTATGTAAACGGCTATATCCGTTGTACCGCCACCGATATCACATAAACACACGCCTAGATTTTGTTCATCTTCAGTTAGTACCGCTGATGAAGACGCTAGTTGTTGCAGAATTATATCATCCACCACCAGACCACAGCGCGTTATACACTTCTCAATGTTCTGAACAGCTGAGACTGCTCCCGTAATCATATGTATCCTTGCTTCAAGCCTAACCCCCGACATACCTATCGGGTCTCTTATGCCCCCTTGCCCATCAATAATGTATTCTTGAGGCAATATATGCAAAAGTTTCTGGTCGGTTGGTATCGCCACTGCTTGTGCTGCATCTATTACTCTATTAATGTCTTCTTGAGAAACCTCGTTATCTTTTATTGCAACGATACCATTTGAATTTAAACTACGAACATGCGCACCCGCTATGCCCGCAGTGACACCGACAACCTCGCATCCAGCCATTTTTTCGGATTTTTCCACAGCTCTTTGAATGGAGCTTATCGTTGACTCAATATCAACCACTACCCCTTTCTTTAAACCTCTTGAAGGCTCCCAACCTACTCCAACCACTTCAATTTCCTCAGATGCAGAGATTGCGGCAATTATAGCTACAACTTTAGAAGTTCCTATATCTAAACTTACCATTAATTTTTTTTCATCTTTTTTTCTCATCTAATAGGTCCTTGATCAGCTCTTGTAAATCTTACAGCTAGTCCATTGCTGTATCGCAAATCGATGCTTTCAATGTTAAGCCACAAATCTTTGAGAAAAGTTTTATAACTTATAAGCAATCTGTTTAGGTTGGTCTCAAATACTTCCTCATTGCCTAATACTACTTTCTTACCGTCACTTAAAGTTAGTTGGATAGTTCCCAATTTAGTTTTATGCAAACTGTCTAAAAACAAACCTTCTTTAACTAAATTTAAATTAACTTGATGCATGACCTTAAAAAGATTATTTGGCTTATTTGACAAATCAGAAATTTGCAAAAGCTCTACATTTGGTACAAAGCTTGGCTGAAAAATTTCACCTTTTTCGTCAAAAAAATAATCTTTATTTAATTTTGCTATTGGCAATCGTTCTTTAATCTTAACAAGGATAGATGATGGCCAAATCTTACTAACTGAAACTTCTGAAACCCATTGGTCTAATTGTAAACTTTCCGATATTTTATTTAAATCAATTTGAAAAAATCCCTGATTCGTGTATTTGGCAATATCACTTTTTAATTGGTTTTGGTCAAGATAATTTAAATCTCCATTTATATAGACTTTTTTGATCGGGAAAAAATTTGTCTCATCTAATAATAAGAAACACCAAATTAAAATTAAAGAGCCAAATAAAGCAGTCTTCAGAAATTTTTCTGAGGGGAAATTTCTTTTCTCAATTTTATTTGATTGAACTCTAACAAAACTCATGTTCGTAGCCTTTAATAGAAGAACACAAGATTCTTAAAACTAGTTCATCAAATAAAATTCCCTGCTGTTTGGCTGCCATTGGAACCAATGAGTGATCAGTCATTCCAGGTACGGTATTAACCTCAATTAAAAAAAACTCACCATTCTTATTTCTTATAAAATCTACTCGACCCCAACCAGTACAGCCTATTGCCTCGAAAGCTTTCATACCCAAAGTAGAAATTAATTTTTCTTCCTCTATGGTAAGTCCGCTAGGACATATATACTCCGTGTCATTCGACAGGTATTTTGCATCAAAATCATAAAACTGCCTGGGAGTCTGAAGTTTAATTGATGGTAAAGGGTGGTTGTCTACTATTGAAACTGTATACTCGGTCCCCTCAATGTATTCTTCTACCAGTATTTCTTTATCGTATTTTTTTGCTTTATCGATAGCAATCAAAATATCATCTCTTTTATCTACAAGAGAAATACCTACACTTGACCCCTCGTGAGCCGGTTTAATCATTAACGGAAGACTTAATTCCTCTAAAACAGAATTAACACGTAAGTTTTCGCTCCAGAGAAGGCTTCTGGGGGTTCTTAGCCCACACCACTCCCATATTTGTTTAGTCCTGAATTTATGCATTGCTATAGCAGATGCTGTAAATCCAGATCCTGTGAATGGCTTGCCCCAAATATCCAGTGCAGCTTGAAGCTTTCCGTCTTCACCTCCTCTTCCGTGAACTATTATAAAACAAGTATCAAAGTCAATATTTCTTAAAAAATCTAAATCTTTGCCTGACCAGTTAAAAAGAAAAGATTGTAATTGATAATTGCATAAGGACTTGTGGACTGCTTCACCGCTTCTAATTGAGATCTCTCTCTCAGCGGAAGACCCCCCCATAACAACTAAAACTTTCCCTACGTTTTTTTTAATCGCTTCTAGACTAGGTGTTTTATTTATCATGTTGTTTTTTTCCAATTATTTTTACCTCGCACTCTAATCTAATCCCTTTTCTCTTAAAGACCTCATGCTTGATTAAATTTATTAGCTCCTCTATATCAGAAGCCGTAGCATCTCTATCGTTCAAAATAAAATTCGCATGTTTATTCGATATAATTGCACCACCTTTTCTAGTCCCCTTAAGGCCGCATTCCTCTATCAACTTAGCCGCGAAATAATTTTCGGGGTTTACAAAAACCGAACCACAACTTCTGGAGCCGACCGGTTGTGAATTCTTTCTCTGTAGTAATATTTTCTTTATTTTTTCTAATCCATCCTTACTGCAATTCTGTTTAAGTTCAAAACAAGCTCTGACAAACCAAGTATTTTTACCAGCAACCTTTCTGTAGCCAGGTTTGAATGATTTTTTTTCGAGCGTCTTGATAATTCCGTTTCTTGAAATGACATCAACTGATTTTATATTTTGCCAAGTGTCATAACCGTTAGCACCAGCATTCATTTGAAGAGCTCCTCCTACGGTACCTGGAATACCAGCAAAAAATTCAAGGCCTGTCCTATTTTTTCTCGCTGTTTCACGGGCTATTTTTGCACAAGCTACTCCGCACTCAACTTTTAATTCAGTTACTTCTTTATTCCAAGACAATTGATTTAAAAATTTAGCTGTTGATATAACCACGCCATCATATCCTTTATCACGCACCAACAAATTACTTCCTAGTCCCACCCAAAAAATTTCCCTGTCTTCGTTAAACGAATTCAAAAACAAGGATAAATCGTCCATGTTTCTCGGTTCAAAAAAAACCGCAGCACTTCCCCCGCATCCCCACGAAGTATGACTAGCCATGGGCTCATTTTTCAAAAATGTTCCTTCCAAAACTTTCAGCTTCTGATCTCCTCATTTTAGTTAAAACTTTCTACTACTTTGCCTATATCTCCAGCGCCAAGAAAAGCAATTAAATCATTTGACTCAACAATATCTTTTAAAACATCTTGCAATGTCTCGATTTCAGCCAACATAACCGAGTCAACTTTACCTCTTTTTCGGATAGCTTTAGCTAAACTTCTACTATCAGCTCCTTTAATTGATTTTTCTCCTGCAGCATACACATCAAGCAAAATTAAGTAGTCGACCGTGCTTAGAACCTCTACAAAATCGTCAAAAAGATCAAATGTCCTGGTATAACGATGAGGTTGGAAAATCGCCACCAGCCTTAAATTTGGCCATCTTCTCCGAATTGTAGAAACAACCATTTCAACCTCTTTAGGATGATGTCCATAATCATCAACAAATGTACAATTTTTATTCCCTATTATTTTGTTTTCATACACTTGACATCTACGATCTATACCTTTGAATTTCTCTAGGCTCGACTTTATTACTTCAATTGAAATTTCAAGCTCTCGCGCAACCGCTATGGAAGCTAATGCATTTTGAACATTATGTACACCGGAAAGATGGAGTTTTATTTTGTGACATTCATTATCAAAGAATAAATCGAAAATTTCGTACCCATCATGATGTTCCAGATTTCTCGCAAGATAATCTGCGCCTTGACCCATTCCGTATGTTATTACATTAGCATTCAATTCAGGAACTATTGACATAGCATTTGGGTCATCAAAGCATACAAAAGCTATTCCATAGAAAGGTAATCTTAACAAAAATTCTTTAAAACATTTTTGAAGAGCTTTAAAATCTCCGTCAAAATTTTCTAGATGATCACGATCGACATTTGTTAAAACTGACATTAAAGGAGATAACCTCAAAAAAGAACCATCACTTTCGTCAGCTTCTACAACTAAATATCTACCTGTTCCTAATCTTGCATTAGCATTGACGCCTTTAATCACTCCTCCAACTATAAACGTAGGATCTTTCCCTCCATCCGCCAAAATTGTGGAAATAAGACTTGTTGTGGTTGTTTTACCGTGAGTACCTGCGATAGCTATACCATGATTAAAACGCATCAATTCAGCTAACATTTGGGCTCTCGGTATCGTTGGGATACGGTTATTTTTTGCAGCTTTTAATTCAACATTCTCGGACCTAATGGCACTTGAATAAATAACAGCATCAATATTTCCCACATTCCGTGCCGAATGGCCGATATGAATAGGAATTCCTTTTTTCTCCAAACGATCCGTCACCTTGCTTTTAGTTATATCCGAACCAGTTACATAATAACCCAAAGACTTAAGAACCTCGGATATCCCACTTAAACCTGTACCGCCGATTCCGATACAGTGAAAACTTTTTATCTTTCCTAAAAGATGATTCTCTTCTCTAAGCATCGAAAAACTCCATACAAGAATCAACAATTATTGAAGCAGAATTTGGAATTGCTATGGAGGAGGTTATTGAAATCACTCTCTCTTTTATTTGTTCATTAAACCCAACCTTCTTAACAAGAGCAACAACTCCCTCCAAAGTACAATCTTTTTCTAGAATAATGTGACAACCTCCTTGTTCTGCCAGAAATTGAGCGTTATAAACCTGGTGAGAATCCACGGAAAACGGAAAAGGAATTAGGATAGAATTAATTCCAACGGCTAGAATCTCGGATACTGTAGAGGCCCCAGCTCTAGATAAAAGAAGATCATGTTCTATGTATGCCTGGTCCATAGCATCTATGTAAGGCACGACTTTCACATATTCTCTTAGCCTAAGATTTTCGTAAAGCTTTTGAGTAGAAACAAAATCGCGAAGACCAGTTTGATGTAAAACACTTACTTTTCTTTCGATACAAATTTTTTTAATTACTTGCGGCAAAAAAATATTAAAAAATCTTGCGCCAGAACTTCCACCCACGATTAAGATATTAAGAAGGCTATTATTCTTTTTATATAACTTTTTATTGGCCAACCAAATTTCTTTTCGAACAGGGCTTCCGGAATAGATGGTGTCCTCGTGCTTGAAAGTGCCTGGAAACCCTTCAAACACTTTTTGAGCGAACCTGAAGAGAATTTTATTTGTAAAACCTGGGATCGCATTCTGCTCATGAATAACTAATTTTGTTCGACTTAAAACAGCAGCGAGGCCAATAGGACCACTGACATATCCACCCATACCTAAAATTAATTTTGGTCTTATTTTTAGTATAAGAAATATTGAAATTATTGTAGAAATAATGGCGAAAAATATACTGGTAATCATCTTAAAAAGATTTTTGCATCTATAACCAGAGACCGGTAAACCTAAATACCTTATTTTTTTCTTACTTACTATTCCTCTCTCCATTCCGCTAGTCGAGCCAATCCAATAAATATCAATCCTACGTTTCCGAAATTCTTCGCTTATAGCCAATGCGGGGTAGGTATGTCCGCCAGTACCCCCAGCTGCAATGAAAACTGATCTACCCATCGTTTTTATAATCCCTTTTTCTTATTTTTTCTATTTCAGAAGCCACCTTAAGTGCAATTCCAATTGAAATACAACAAACCATTAAATTATTATTACCATAACTTATGAAAGGGAGTGGCAAGCCCTTAGTCGGCAACAGGCCTAGATTTACTGCAATATTTAAAAAAATCTGGGTTCCGAGACTTACACCTATCCCACACACCACATAACCTAAGAATTTTTCTCCAAGCTCGATAGCTTTGCTTCCAAGGTACAAAAGTCGGCTTATCAAAATCACAAATAAAAAAATTAAAAACGTGCCTCCAAGAATTCCTAACTCTTCACCTAGTACAGCAAAAATAAAATCGGTATGAACTTCGGGTAAGTAGAAATATTTTTGAATACTGTTCCCCAGTCCAACACCAAACCACCCGCCATTAGCAAAAGCGATAAGTGCCTGCGTTAATTGCCAACCAGAATCAAGCGGATCTGCCCATGGGTCTAAAAAGGTTAATAATCGTGCCACTCGATATGGTTCATTGAAAGCAAGAATGAATAGTAAAGTTATTGAAAGAATGCACCAAATAAAAAGTCTCGATAGGGATACCTTTGCAAAGAATAACATTCCTATTGCGGTTACAGTTAATACAACAGAGCTACCAAAATCTGGCTCGAGAAGTAAAAGAAAAGATACTAATATGATAATTATGAACGGCCTGATTAAACCGTTGAAGCTGTTTGCTACTTTATGCTCATGCCTAATAATATAACTTGCAATATAAACAACAATAGTTAATTTGAACCACTCTGAAGGCTGAAAATGAAATCCAAAGATAGGTATCCAACGAGTCGCGCCATTTACGGTATGCCCTATACCAGGTATTAAGACTAAGACCAAAAGTAAAAGGTTCGAAAACAACATAATTGTGCTATATTCATGAAGTTTTTTTATAGGGACAAAGCAACAAGGAATGAATAAAAGAACAGAGAGGAAAATTGTTGTAAGCTGTCTTTTTAAATAAAAAAAGGGATCCATTCTGTAATAATCGCCCAAAGGTAATGTTGTAGAGAGAACCATAGCTAAACCAATAACCAATAACAGTACAAATGGAACCATTAGATAGATATCAAACTGATAGTAGTTCTCTCTTTTAAACAATTGAATAATATGGGTCTTTATCATTGACAGCTCCATTCGGAGACAGCTTTTTTAAAAACGTCCCCCCTATGCTCGAAACTTTTAAACATATCCAAACTGGAACATGCCGGGGCTAGTAAAACTGTATCTCCATTCTTAGCCAGTAGACTCGCTTCTTGTACCGCTTTTTTTAAGTTTTTGACAACTTTACAGAGCACCCTATTTGATAAAATAGATTCTAGTTCCTTTGCACAGGAACCAATTAAAACAACGGAATGACAAAAATTTGATATGGTTTCGGCAAATTCTCGCATGTCCCCGCCTTTAGACAAACCTCCTGCTATTAGCACACCTTTTCTTTTGGAAAAATATGAATTGATCGTAGCTGTGGCAGAACCAACATTCGTAGCCTTCGAATCATTAACAAAAGTGATTCCATTCTTATTCACCACAAATTCTGATCTATGAGGCAATCCTTTAAACGTTTTTATTTCTGAAAATACTCTCCGATCAAGTTTAATGCAATTCGAAACGATAGCCAAAACTGCTAATACATTGAGCCAGTTATGGCGACCCATTAATTTTATATCCTCTATCCCTAGAAGTATCCTTTCCCCCCAAGCAAAAAATCTACCTCTTTCATTATCGACGATTCCGAAACCATTATTTTTTGGTTTATGCATTGAAAATGTCGTAGCGTTATCAGAGAAACGATATTCTGAAGTCCATTCTTCATCATTACAAACCACAATATTTTTAGATAACTTTAATAAGCTTTCCTTAATTTTTTTATAACTTGAAAAAGATGAGTGTCTATCGAGATGGTCTTTAGATATATTAGTTACCACCCCTACAAATGGCCTTAATGAATAAGTATTCTCTAACTGAAAACTAGATAACTCTAGGACAAAATAATCGGGATTCGCCTCCTTCAGCAACTCTAATGCTGGAACACCGAGGTTCCCTCCCAAACCAACATTAAGTCCAACTTTTTTTAAAATAGAGCCTACCAGAGAGGTCACAGTTGATTTTCCGTTTGTCCCGGTAATCGCTATTATTGGAGCTTTTGCTTCAAAAGAGAAAAGTTCAATGTCACTAATTATTTTATTCTTATATTTCTCTTTAATTAGTTCGTACTCAAAACCAGGACTAGTAACAATCAAGCTACAATCGTTGAGCAAACTAGGCTCCGCATTGCCCAATATATATTCCACGTTATTAAACTTTCTTCTCAACTTCGTAATATTCGGAGGAGATAAACGGGAATCTATACCAACTACCCTATGTCCCTTCTTGGTCAAATGCTCAATAACAGATTCACCGGTCTTACCCAAACCCAAAACCGCATAGAAATTTTCTTGATTACTTATTGTAGTCATTGCCTTTTATCTAACCTTCAAAGTTGCCAACGCTATGAGTACTAATATGGCTGTCATTATCCAAAACCTTACTATTACTTTTGGCTCTGGCCATCCCTTGAGCTCAAAATGATGATGAATAGGCGCCATCTTAAACACTCGTTTCCCTCTTAGCTTAAAGCTTACGACTTGTAAAATTACAGAAACTGTCTCAAGGACTAAGACGCCACCCATAATAAACAGCAATAATTCCTGCCGCACCAATACAGCAACGGTTCCTAAAGCGGCACCTAAACCCAGAGACCCAACATCCCCCATAAAGATTTCAGCCGGGTAAGAATTAAACCAAAGAAAACCTAGACCAGCACCTACTACTGCCCCACAAAAAATGCATGTCTCTCCAACTGTACGCACGTAGGGGACAGCAAGGTATTCTGAAAAGTTAACATTGCCGGCGATATAACCCAAAACTATAAATGCCGCAGAAATCATTATAGTTGGAACGATAGCAAGACCATCTAGCCCATCACTGAGATTTACTGCGTTACTAGTACCTACTATGACAAAACAAGAGAAAATTATGAAAAAGATACCCGCATCAAATCCTACCTCCTTAAAAAAAGGAATTATATAAATAAGTTCATTTACACCAGTCGCCGTTTCATAAACATAAACGGCTACGACAGTTGCTAAAATAAACTGAAAAAATATTTTTTGCTTTGCTGTTAAACCCTTTGACGAGCGGTTTCTAATTTTACAAATATCATCATAAAAACCAACCAACCCAAATGTAGAGATAGCGAATAGACAAATCCACGTATACTTGCAGGTTAAATTACTCCATAAAAGAGTACTCGCTAAGATAGACAAGAGAATTAATATCCCTCCCATTGTTGGGGTACCCTCTTTTGTCAGATGTGACTCTGGTCCGTCTCTTCGAATATTTTGTTTAATCTGATACTCCTTGAGTTTTCTAATAAAAATTGGACCGAGAAAAATCGAAAACGATAAGGCGGTGAGAGTGGCTAAAATGACTCTAAATGTTAAATATTTAAATAGATTAAATATGGAATAATATTGCGCAAGTTGATCTCCTAAATAATAAAACATTAAATATCTGCCTCTCTTATTGCCTTAACGACCAAATCAAGATTTGTCGCTCTAGAACCTTTTACCAGAATTGATACTTTAGGTTCAGCCTTATTAATTAGTTGTTTAAGCCGAATAATTAACTTGTTGAGATCGGAAAAAATTTCAGATTCTTTTTGAAAATACATCGTGGCTTGACCGGAAAAACGGCCAATTGCAAACAGTCTAGTGATGTCAGCATTATTCATCTTTACCACAGACTCATCATGAAATTTCTGAGTAGTTGCGCCTAATTCCAGCATATCACCAAAGACAACCCACTTCTCTCCTCGCTCTGTACTTAAAGTATCTATCGCAGCATTCAAAGCTTGAGGGTTGGCATTGTAAGAGTCATCAAGAATATTTACATTCTTTTTTCTAATCCAAAAAAGTCTGCCAGGAATCTTAGGGGCCGCTGCTAAACCATTTTTTATTGTCTTAAATCCCAAGCCTAAGGCAAATGAAGCAGCCGCGGCTGCTAAAGCATTTTTTATATTATGTTGTCCAGGATGTTGAATATTTATTTTTTGACGTTCAGAATTATAGTTTAAACAAAATGTGGAAGAGTCGCGTTTAACCACTACTTCACTCGAAAAACATTGTCCAGATTCGCCGAATGAAATCATATTCGATGAAGACCTCATCTTACACCATCTTTCAAAAAAATAATCTTCTCTGTTTAAAATAGCCGTGCCCTGAAGTGATAGATTTGATACTAACGCTCCTTTGGTTAAAGCAATATTTTCCAATGACTTAAAATTTTTCAAATGAGCAGGCGCGCAACAAGTAATAACCCCAATATCAGGTTTTGCTAATTTTGCCAAATATTCAATATCCCCGACTTTTGCTGCCCCCATCTCCAAAACTACGAATTTGGTTTTCCCTCCAATCTTGAATAGTGTCAATGGGAGACCAATTTCATTGTTCATATTGCCCTCACTAATAACGCAAGAGCCTGTTTGATTTAGAATAGAGCCTATCATTTCTTTTACGGTTGTCTTACCTACTGAACCGGTTATCCCTACAACAGGCATCGTAAACTTAGCTCGCCAATACTCACCCAAACGAGCTAAGGCTGTTGATGTGTCCTTAACAATTAATTGGGGCAAATTGGCTTTACGGCAAAGCTTTTTAACAATGGCTGCTTTTGCACCTTTAATCGCAGCGTCATAAACATAATCGTGACCATCAAACTTTTCACCCTTTAATGCGATAAATAAGTTATTTGGCTGTATATTCCGGCTATTGATTGAAACCCCCTTAAATCTCTCGTTTGACTCTGATTTTGGCCCAGCTAGTGCAACTGACAATTCTGCCAAACTCATTTCAATCATAACTTTTCTTCCAACAGTCTTCGGACTGTCAACTTGTCCGAGAAAAAATTTCTTTCAGCCCCTATCTCTTGATACTCTTCATGACCCTTCCCAGCTATAAGAATTATGCTATTCTTTTCAGCTTTCGTTAAAGAAAGGCTAATTGCCGATTCTCTTTTCGTATTTACTATAAACTTTGATCGATCCTCACTTCCCTTCAAAATATCATCGATTATTGCTAGCGGATCCTCATTTCGAGGATTATCAGAAGTTAAAATTATTGAATCAGCATATCTTTCTGCAATAGAACCCATAAAAGCTCTCTTCTTCCTATCTCTATTACCACCACAACCAAAAACCAAATGTAATTGCGTATTCGGATTAGGATAAATTTCTCTTAATGACATTAAGGCATTTTCTAAAGCAGTCGGAGTATGAGCATAATCGATATATATAGGGCAATTTGCAGAATTCATCCCACATTTTTCCATTCTACCCGGTATGCCTTCTAGTGATGAGACTAGCTTGGTTACTTCTTCAATTGGAATGTTTTGCGAAATCAGACAAGCAGCAACGGCCATAAGATTGGAAATATTGAACCTACCAAATAATTTCGACCTAATAAAATAAGAATTGCTTTTATACAACAAATTAAATGAGCAACCCTCTTCACTAAAATAAATATTTTTTGCAACTACGACCTGTCCGTTCGCTTTAAAATTATTCTCATTAAGAGAAACCCTAAAAATTTCAACTTTGTCCTTTAGAGATTCCGCAAGAATTTCACCAAACTTATCATCAATATTGATAATTGCACATTTTAAATTTTTAAGATCAAAAAGCTTTGCTTTTGCTCTTTTATAACTCTCTAGATCACCATGATAATCCAAATGATCATGGGAAATATTAGTAAATACAGCGATGTCTAAATCCAAGTCTTGTATTCTATTTTGGTCCAGTCCTATCGAGGAAACTTCAAGTGCACAATGGGTTGCTCCACCTGAGACATAAGTATGAAGCAAACTATTTATTTTAAATATATCTGGCGTTGTATTGCTCATAGAAACAAAGTCACTAAATTCTGAAGTACCAGCGCCAAGCGTGCCAATATAAAGGCAGCTCTTATTCCAGTTCTGCAAGGCCTGTTTTAATAGGTAGGTAATTGATGTTTTTCCATTTGTACCAGTAACACCTATAATCGTAATCGCTTTAGAAGGATTATCATAAAACCTGTTAGCTATACTACCTAAATAATCTTTTAAATTTGGAACTACGAATATCGGAATTGCGAGGTTATTACATTGTTCTTTTGCACTTATATTATCAGACACAACTGCAACAGCTCCTTTTGATACAGCGTCTTTGATATAATCGTTTCCGTTTCTACGAGTGCCCCCTAATGCGAAAAAACAACTTTTATCGATTACTTCTCTGCTATCCAATACAATTCCAGATATTTTTTTATTTACCGAGTCTGGTACCGAGACAAAGTCCTTCAATACTTGCCGAAGAGTTTTTGTTTTTGATTGTTTTTGGACGTTATTGCACTCTATCATTATAACCTTCTTCCTCATATACCTTGACTGCTTGGCAAAGCCTTCAAAGCAAAGATTCTAACAATTTCTTTCATCAACTTTGAAAAAATAGGAGCAGCAACTTCTCCTCCCGTAGAACCGTTTTCTCGAGGTTTGTCAATTACAATGGCACAAACATAATTGGTTAAATTGGTAGGAAGAATACCTACAAAAAAGACAGTGTGGGCTTCACTGGAATAACCTTTTTTACTCGCTTTTCTAACAGTGCCTGTCTTACCCGCTACCTTAAAATTTGCAATATTGGCTCGGGTTCCTGTCCCGCTTTTTACTGCCTTGCGCAGCATAGTTAGGATTTGACTCGATGTTTTTTCCGAAATAACTCTAATTGCACTACGGTTAATCGACTGTTTTGAAATTTTTAAATCTAATATTGACCCATTATTTGCAAAAACCGAATAAGCTCGTGCTAACTGAGAAGTCGTCACAGAAATCCCATAACCAAAAGAAAGTGAGCGCTTTTTTAAAAAGCTCATACGTTCGGAATCTGGAAATTTACCGGTGGACTCTCCGGGCAACATCGCCCCGGTACATTCTCCAAAGCCAAATTCTTGTAGTATTTTTAATAATCCGTTTTCTGTTAACTTATCAGAAATCTTAGCAGCCCCAACATTACTAGATTTCTCGAGGATTTGTTCAACAGTAATTATTCCGTGATCTCGTCCGTCACCAATCTGCCAACTACCAACTTTCAATAACCCTGGTGAAGTATTAATTTTTGTAAATGGTTGCAAAACGCTATTTTCTAGAGCCGCTGCAATGACAAATGGTTTTAGGGTTGAACCTGGCTCATGGGGATCAGTTATTGCACGGTTCCTTACCTTTTGAGCAACAAGAGAGGGTCGCGAGTTTGGATTAAAACTTGGTGCATTAACCATCGTGATGATTTCTCCGGTACCCGAATCAATGATAATTATAGAGCCCGAGTCCGCGTTATGATAATTTATTGATTCTTTTAATATTTTATTACTATAAAACTGCGCCCTGTAATCAATTGTAAGGTAAAGGTCTTTCCCTTCTACCATTGGAACAATTAACTCAGGAGAAGCAATTTGCCTCCCTTTCGCATCAAGAAACACCTTTTTCTTTCCTGTTCTTCCAGAAAGGTGGCTATCGAATATCAATTCAATCCCTTCTTGACCTGTATGATCATCATTTGTAAAGCCGATAATATGCGAAGCCGAATCACGCTGAGGATAAAACCTTTGAAACGTTTTCTCTTTTCCTAAACCTTCCAATCCTAAATCCATTATATTCCGCACTACATTTGGCGCCAGCAGACGAGGCTGCAGGTATATAAAATCTCCGTCATGCGGCCCGCTAATTCTTTTTTTGATATATCCTGGACGCTGTCCGAGATATTTTTCCAATTGCCTCCACTTAGCTGGATTTCTCCCAAATTTTGAGGGCCTAACAAATATTGAGTAAGCCTCAGCACTTATGGCTAAAAGTTCTCCATTGCGATCGTAAATTTTACCTCTCTTTGGGAGCAATTCCTTAAACTTTCCATATTGATCAATCCCCTTCCCCAATAAAAAATCGCTCTCATTTAAATTTATATAAATCATTCTAAAGGTAAGAATCACCGTAATCGAAATGCACAAGGCAAAAGCAGACCATACTCGAAAATTAATTTGAACTTTTTTTAGCATACTCTCTTCCAATTAACCTATTTTCAGGCTTCACCATATCAAGCTCCTGCGTCGCTATAATATCTATTCGATATGGGCCACTCAAATGGGCTTTTTCTAACGAGAGAGCATCATTTAATTGTGTTAGTTTCTCAATCTTATTTGTTAAATATGCTATATTAGTGGTCGTTACCCTAATGGTGTGTCTAGTCAGTATCAACTCAATAACCAAATAAGCGTTCAGCCCCAATAAAATTAAAATTAGAAGAATTTTTTTCATTGTATTCTCTTTATCACTCTCAGCTTTGCGCTTCTAGATCTCACATTTTCAAATTTCTCTGCCTCTGATGGTCTTATTGGTTTCTTCGTAACTATTTGATAAGAGTAATTAGATCCATCAAACGATAAACCGTTCCTCGAAAAATAACGAAATCTGTGTTTTACGATCCTATCTTCAAGCGAGTGAAATGAAATAACCAAAAGCTTTCCACCTATGGTTAGAAGCTCCGCCGCAAAATCTAGAGCTTCTCTCAATTCATTAAGCTCATCATTAATAAAAATTCTGACGGCCTGGAATGTTAGGGTCGCAGGATCATTTTTTTTACGGTATCTAGAACAAGATCTTATTATTTGTGCCAATTCATGGGTAGTCTCGATCATTTTAACTTTTCGGAAATCCATGATCTTTTTTGCAATTAATTTAGCATTTCTTTCCTCACCAAAATTAATCAATACCTCTCTGATTTCGTCCTCTTCTGCTCCATTCAACCAATCAGAAGCGGATAGCTCATCTGAGGATTGATCCATTCGCATATCAAGAATACCTGAATTACGAAAACTAAAACCCCTCGCAGCATTATCAAGTTGTGGCGTCGACAGACCAAGGTCAAAATAAATTCCATTTATTTTGCTTCGATATTCTGGTAGAAGATTTGACAAGGAAGAGAATTTGGCATGATTAATTGTAAATCTGTTATCATGACCAAATTCAGAAATGGCATGTGCAACCGCCTCGACGTCTCGATCAAAAGCGATCACTTTTCCAAACTCTGAAATTTTTTCTAATACAATACCGCAATGTCCACCTCGTCCGTAAGTGGCATCGACGTAAATTCCATCTTCCCTCACATCCAGAAGATCCAAGAGTTCTTTTTTTAAAACTGAATTATGTTGCATGACTTCAATCATAACGACAGATCAGAAAGGGAAGAGTTGCCTGTCCTGTTTGACCCAGCTACATTGTCAAGCCATTTGTCCCTCTCCCTATACCAGGTTTCAGAATCCCAGACTTCAATTTTATTGCCTTGTCCCAAAATTATGGCATCTTTCTGGATATT
Source organism: Pseudomonadota bacterium (assembly GCA_036130055.1). GTDB lineage: Bacteria > Pseudomonadota > Gammaproteobacteria > TMED69. The sequence goes on from JAYYOR010000027.1 coordinate 117,954, forward strand.
AGAGAGTTTTATCATTTCACTTGATATAACAAATCTACCATTCCCATCTAGAGAGACATCAGAAGCATAACCCCTCATTATTTGCTTGGTGCGTCTCGTTTCTGTATCAAGATCACTTAAAGATGATAGCTTGTCTTCTATCCTTACCCACTCATGAAGGGGATAAATCCAGACACTCCTATCCCAAGGATTCAAAGTCAGGACAAGTTCGACTATTTGATTATCCCGTAATACATCTCTTATTTTAGAGGGCAAGGCTATTCTATTTTTAGCATCAACGCTTACCGTATTAATTCCTCTAAACATTACTTATACCTTCAAAGTCTCTAAAAAGTATCCACTTTTCACCACTTTTACCCACCATCGGCTACTATACGTATCTATTCTGAAAACTGTCAAGGCAAAAAACGTATATTTTTCAGAAAGTTGTCCTTCTTTCTAAAAAAAATGAAAGTATGCAAAATTCATAAAAAAAAACGAACTTTCTTTTATCCTAAAAAAATTCATTTAAATCAGAGTTATAACGTCTTAACTTAAAAAAAAAATTATATTCTTGTATGATCGACAAAAAAATTGAAACAGTTAGACAAAAACTTAATTTTTTTAATGTTTTTGGAAAGAGTGAGTTGGCCTGTAAGCCGGGTTCTGTAAATCCAAAAAAGATTAGCGATCATTCATCTGCGACGCATGTCACCATACGACTGTAGCGACTTACCCGAGAACTCGTGCGAGCAGCACATAGGCAAATTAATTTTGCGCGCTCTCCTATTTAGTCTTGCTCCGAATGGGGTTTACCCTGCCATTACTTTGTAATGCGGTGCGCTCTTACCGCACCTTTTCACCCTTACCGTTTTGCGGCGGTATATTTTCTGTGGCACTTTCCGTAGACTCACGTCTCCTAGGAGTTACCTAGCATTCTGCTCTGCGGAGCCCGGACTTTCCTCTGTCTTTAAGACAGCGACCGCTCGGCCAACTCGATTCATTATTTTAGTTTTTTTTAAATAGATCAACTTTTTTTCTTTGTATTCTCGTAAATCATATTACGTTTAAATAAACCAAATTCTCTTAGCACATATCTTGCATCTTTCATGTCCATATATTTTAGTAATATATTCAACCATCGTATAAGTTCTTCAGAATCATTTTGAGGGGCCTCTTCTCCCGAAAGAATAACAGTAAATTCCCCTTTGCATTCGCTTGAACTTTTACTTAATTTAGAATAAATTTCGACAATACTTCCTCTATAGCATGCTTCAAATGTCTTTGTCAGTTCCCTAGCTACTATTATTAGTCTATCCTGTCCAAACACTTCTTCTACCGATTTTAAAAAACCTAAAATTCTGTGTGGCGCTTCAAAAAAAATCATACCGCGCGTCTCTCTTTTCAATCGTAATAATTCTTTATATCTTTTTCCTTTTTGCCTCGAGAGAAACCCTTCGAATACAAATTTATTAAGAGGCAAATTACTCAAGGAAACTGCAGCAGTCAAAGCTGATGGGCCAGGAATCGTCGTTACATCAACGCCCATATCAATACAACTTTTGACAAGCATAAAACCGGGGTCTGAGATTTGCGGCATGCCAGCGTCGCTTATTAGAGCATAGGCTAAATCATGTTTTTTCAGTTCTATAGCAGTACGCTTGGCATCTCTATTTTCATTCCAATTATGAAAAGATCGCATTTTGGTTTTTATTTTATAAAAATCTAAAAGGGTGCGGCTTTTTCTGGTATCCTCTGCGAGAATACAATCAACATGACTTAAGGTAAGTTTAGCGCGCATGGTAAAATCAAGTAAGTTCCCAATAGGGGTCCCAACTAAATATAAACAAGGTCTTCTAATTTGATAAGTATCTTGCATTTAAACTTTATCTCGGTATACAAATGTTAACACAACGTCTCCAGTATTTTATTTATCTTATCGCTCTGGTAATAATTATAACCGGCTGTTCAGGAAACAAAGCCCCTCTTATTGAAAGGAACCAGGCCAAAAAAGAACGATTAATGCAAAAATCAGAGCTCAATACTCAACAACCTTATGACGATTCCTACAGAGACTTCCTTGTGCCTCCTTACAGAGAAACCTCGTTACCAAGAAACGTCGGAATAATACTACCTTTTGAAAAAGAATATAGCGATATAAGTAAAAGCATCATAAACGGAATTGTGCAAGCTTATTATTCTTCCTCAAGATTAATGGCGAACACTAAACTTTTTTTTTACTCTTCAAATTCGTCGGATCTAGAACAAATTTTACAACAAATAAAGAATGACCAGATAGAATTCCTAATTGGCCCTTTAAGAAAAGACATGTTGTCCGTAATAATAAAGCGAATACCACAACAAGTGAGCGTAATGGCTTTAAATATCGACAACTCTTTAAAAATAAGACGAAAAGGCTTTTTTCAATTCTCATTAAATCCAGAAGAAGAAGCAAAACAAGTCGCCAATTTTGCTAGAAAAATGGGAAAACAAGCGATTGTAATTACCCAAAATACTGATTGGGGTCGTAGAACGTCCAACGCCTATCAAAAAGAATGGATTAATTCTGGTGGTGAGATATTAGATAATATTGTTTTTGACAAAAACGAAACTAACTTCTCAAAAATTATAACTGAGACATTGCATATTACACAAAGCCACTTTCGAAAGAATACTCTTGAAAAATTATTGCAGGAAAAAGTAAAATTTGAAGCGAGAAGGCGTCAAGATATTGACGTAATTTTACTGGCAACTGATCATGACGATACTAGACAAATCCTTCCCCAATTAAGATTTCACAAAGCTGAAAGACTTCCGATATTTGCTAGCTCGAGGGCATTTACATTTGAAAAAGATATTTCTTTCTATAAAGATATGGATGGACTATATTTTGCAGATATGCCTACCTTAGAAAGTGAAAATTATGTCAATAAAACTACTAAAGACAATCGGTATCCAAGACTTTTTGCTTTCGGATTTGATGCTCTAAATCTTATGCCGTATCTTCATCAAATGAAACGTAATGAATTTCTTATCTTTCCTGGAAGAACCGGATATTTAAAAATTAACCGCAATGGAATTGTCGTGAGAAACCTTAATAAATACCGTATTAAAAATGGGAAAGTTAGACTGGCGAAAACAGAATAAACTTTTTCACAACTTTATAATAATAGGAAATAAAATTGAAAAGTAGCTATCTTCTGAAAAATATATTTACTGATAATGTTTCGGTCACTAAAAATGTAGAAAAGACACTTTTTGATGCTATATTAGATACAGCTGAACTAATATACAAAAGACTTTTGGCAGGAAACAAAATTATGACCTGTGGCAATGGAGGTTCAGCTGCCGATTCTCAACATTTCGCTTCTGAGTTAATAAATCGCTTTGAAAGGGATCGAGAAGAACTAGCTGCCCTAGCACTGACCACAGATTCATCAACATTAACCTCAATAGCCAATGATTATGGTTACGATAAAATCTTTTCAAAACAAATAGCAGCGCTTGGAAAAAAAAATGATATTCTATTAGCGTTTACAACAAGCGGTAATTCAGAAAATATTTGCCGCGCAATTGAAAAAGCCCAAATAATTGGCGCAACTGTAATTCTTCTATCTGGAAAAAATGGTGGAAATGCTGCGTTAATGCTAAAAAAAGAGGATAGAGAACTGAGGATACCTAGCTCTAGCACCGCTAGAATCCAAGAAAGTCACCTAGTCGTGATTCATTGTATATGCGGACTAATAGAAAACAAATTAAGGGAAGAGCAATGATAAAAACCTCAACTATATTTTTTTTAATAGTTTTTCTCGTTTCGTGTTCAGGAATAAATGAGGAGAGAACAACTGGAACATTTATCGAAGACTTTTCAATTGAACGAAAAATTAATAAGTTTATTAATAAAGATTACGAACTTGATGCGCTTACGAACGTGAAAGCAACATCCTACAACGAAGTTCTTTTATTAACCGGTCAGATCCCAAATGAGAGATTGAGAAAAGAAATTATAGATGGTGCAAAAAAAATCAAGAAAATAAAGAAAATCCACGATTTCACGATAATGGCGGCCCCCAGCTCAATGATATCGAGGTCTAACGATAGGTATCTAACAACAAAAGTGAAGACAAGAATCCTGGCCACAGCTATTTTCAAAAAAGAGAAAAATATAAAGGCAACTAGAATTAAAGTGGTGACAGATAATAGCATAGTGTTTCTGTTAGGAATCGTGACTAATGAACAAGCGCAGGTTGCTACAAAAATCGCACGAGAAACCAACGGAGTTCAAAAAGTTGTTACTCTATGGGAGCTCCAGTAGAAATTGTACAACTTACTTAATAATCTTAAGATTCGGTTTGCGCTTAAATTTATGCTTGAGTTGTTCTGTTGGGATAGTATTCACACCCTTTATTTCAGAATCATCAAAATAAAATTTAATGCTATCTGGCCAAAGAATGTAAGCCCCCGCAGATTGCTCTTTGGCATATATTTCTGTTATTTCGGTAATTGGAACTGTAACACTAAATATATTTCCGGAAAATCTTGTATCAAAACCGAGAAAATCATCATCAATAACGAAGTTCCTGCACGCCTCTCTACCAATATTTAGAGCAATAACCTCTGATTCTTTTAGATGCTCCGGAATTCTTACCCCAGAATCACATGTCTTGAATTTAATGTTAGGGGTCAGACCAACATCCTCCATCCAATTTTTTAAAGCTTTCAGAACATATGATATTGGTACAATCATCAGACAGGAGTGGGCATACTTTTTTCAAAATCTGACAAGCTGGCGACAAATGTTTCTCTCTGAAACATTTTGTCAGCATACTTGTAGATTGCCTTAGCAGAAGACCCTAATTTTATATCCCAATATTCAAGTCTCCAAAGCAAAGTTGACAGACACATATCTACTAACGAATACTCATCGGACATAAAATATTGATACTGTTCAAATATTGGAGTCAAAGCTTGGAGGTTATCTTTAATCTGATTCTTTGCTTCGTTTGATGTGTCTAACTCTCCACTTTCTACCTTTAATGACAAAGAAAATAAATCACGTGTGATTCTATAACGAAATTGCCGATTAATTGCTCTCGCTACCGGATCAACAGGCATAAGTGGTGGGTGAGGGTAACGCTCATCAAGGTACTCCATCATGATTTGAGCTTGATATAAAACTAGGTCTCTATCTATTAAAGTCAATACACCACCATAAGGATTCAAGATATCTAAGTCCTCTGGTTTGTCGCTTTCGTCTACGAAAATTACATCGGCGGTAATATCTTTTTCTTTCAGGACTAGTCTCACGCTATGACCATCGAGATCTTTTTCGTCTACATAAAGTGACATCACTGACCTTCTGCTTGGAACGGATGCCATTATTTGATGTCCTCCCAGATTGCCTTTTTATTTAGATAAGCAAATATAAAAAGGACAAAAAGAAAAGCAATAACCCAAAACCCTAATTTATATCTTACGAGACGGGCAGGCTCTCCGACATAAACAAGGAAAGATACAATGTCCCGTGTGAATTCTCGATATTCTGACTCCGTCATCTTACCTGAAACAACCGTCGTAAGATAGGGGGGTTCCGATGACCCTTCATTTTGTTTGGCAGATTGAGTAGTTTTTCCATCTTCCTGCAGAATTAATTTCTTGTAACCTTGAAGCTCCCAGAGAACGTGAGGCATAGAAGTTTGGGAAAAGTATAAATTATTTACTCCAGTCGGCCGTCCGGGTTCAGTATAAAAGCCATTAAGAAAAGAGTATAACCAGTCTTCACCTCTAACCCGCGCTATAACCGACAAATCTGGTGGTTTAACTCCGAACCAACTTTTTGCATCTTCTGATTTCATAGCTACTTGTACAGTATTTCCTATCTTATCGCCGACATGCATGAAATTGGTTTTAACCAAAGATTCTTCAAGTTCTAAGTCCTCTGCTATTCGGTTGTATCGCATATACTGCAGAGAATGGCATCCAGAGCAGTAGTTAAAAAAGGCTGTAGCCCCTCGCTGCAACGAGGTCGTTTTGCTTATGTCCACATTGGCGTCAAGTAAAGGATACTTGCTACCTGAGGCCGCAAAGCAAGACGCGCTAAAAACGGTTGCAATTAAAATTGAGCGTTTAATGACCATTTGTTGTAACTCTTTCTGGAACTTTTTTTGTTTTGTCGAATGTCGTATAAATCGGCATTAACAAAAAGAACAGAAAATAAATTACTGTGAATATCTGGGCAACAACTGTCCTGGCTGGAGTTGGCGGGAGTGCTCCTAAATACCCTAGAATCAAAAACGATATCACAAATATTCCTAAGGCCGTTCTTGAGATCCAACCCTTGTACCTCATCGATCTCACAGGACTTCTATCTAACCACGGTAGAAGAAAGAAAATCATCACCGCGAAACCCATAAATATTACTCCCCACAGTTTTGCAGGTACCCAAAAAAAGTTAATAGTATTGGCACGTAAGATTGAATAGAAAGGAGTAAAATACCAAACCGGAGCTATGTGCTCTGGCGTTTGCATTGGATTGGCCGGGATAAAGTTATTATGTTCAAGAAAATAACCTCCCATTTCAGGCGCAAAAAATATCACAGCTGAAAATATCATTAAGAAGACAACAATCCCCACAAAATCTTTACTTGTGTAATAAGGATGAAAAGGGATTCCGTCAATGGGTTTCCCGCTAGTATCTTTATGATTTTTGATTTCAACTCCATCTGGATTATTGGATCCTACTTCGTGCAAAGCGAGAATATGGAGTAATACTAAACCCGCTATTGCAAATGGTAAAGCGATGACATGAAGAGAGAAGAACCTATTTAGAGTTGCATCTGAAACAACGTAATCGCCCATGATGAGCGTTTGGAGGCTTTCGCCTACGAGTGGGATAGCCCCAAAAAGCGATATAATAACCTGAGCACCCCAATATGACATTTGCCCCCACGGAAGAATATAACCAAAAAAAGCCTCAGCCATAAGTGTTAGGTACAGGAACATTCCTAGAATCCAGATCAGCTCTCTCGGCTTTTTGTATGAACCGTACAAAAGGGCTCTGAACATGTGTAAATAAATTACTATAAAGAAAAACGAAGCCCCAGTTGAATGCATGTAACGAATCAGCCATCCCCAGTCAACATCTCTCATAATGTATTCAACCGATGAAAAAGCCTCAATGGCTGAGGGCTTGTAATTCATAGTAAGCCAGATTCCGGTCAAAATCTGGTTTACAAACATTACCATTGAGAAGACACCAAAGTAGTACCAAATGTTAAAATTCTTTGGAGCATAGTATTGAGCTAAATGTTCGTTCCATATGCTCATCAAAGGAAATCTTTCGTCTATCCATCCTACTAAATTTTTAGCATTTTTTGCGATCGTGTTCATGCGCTTTCTCCATCAAGCTCGCCGATTAGAATTTTCGTTTCAGATAAAAATTTGTAAGGAGGAACCGGCATATTTGATGGAGCAGGAACTCCAGCATAAACCCGTCCAGCTAAATCAAATTTTGATCCATGACATGGGCAATAAAACCCCCCTTTCCAATCAGTTCCCATAGATTTATTGTCTATCCCAGGAAAAAAATTAGGTGAACATCCTAAATGGGTACAAATACCAACCAAAACTAAGAACTCGGAATCCTTGGATCTCCATGCATTCTTCGCAAAATCGGGTTGATCTGAAGCACTGGAGTCTGGATCTTGAAGCGTTTTCTCATCAAAATTTGACAATGTATCTACTTGCTCAGGGGTCCTCCTAACTATCCACACTGGCTTACCTCGCCACTGAACTATAATTCTTTGGCCTGGTTCTATCCCATCTAGGTTCGCCTCAACAGGCGCCCCTATAGCTTTTGCTTTTGCACTTGGCTTGAAAGCAGATAAAAAAGGAACAGCTGCAAAACTAGCCCCAACGCCCCCCAATACTAGCGTTGCACCTGATAGAAACTCACGTCGAGCTTTATCGGTTGGAATTTTACTCATTTTAAACAAATGCTCCTAAATACTGTGGATTTTGAGAGGAAATTTTATTTCACTCAAAACCCAAAAAAACATATTCAATTTAAATCAATCAACATAATATTGTATAACATTTGTAATACGGTTAGCTAGGGCGTAAGGACTATGTTTTCCCAAATAGCACGAATCTTATTTTTCAAAATTATGTGTAATTGTTCAATTTCCGACTGGACTATAGAATTATTTTTGCGAGTGTTTCAATAAGCTTCCGATTTTCTTCCTTAGAACCGACCGTAATACGCAAACAACCATTCAATAATTGATGCTGACTGCTAACATTTTTAACTAAAATACCTACCCTCAAAAGTCGAGAAAAAATGAGATCGGCACTGTAATTTCCAAAGTCAACAAGGATGAAATTTGCTTCACTTGGATACACTTTAATTCCCACAAACGTACTAAGTTGAGATGTAAGATACCGTCTTTCCTGGATAACGGCATCTATTCTATCTGATAAAGCTTGTTTGCAGCTCAGAATTTCAATTCCGGCAGCTTGGGAAACTGTGTTCACATTGTATGGCAGTCTTAATTTGTTAATTAACGAAATCGCATATCTATTCCCAAATAGCATTCCCAGTCTAATACCGGCAAAACCCGTTTTTGACATGGTTTGCATAATCAACAAGTTATCAAAACTTTCAATTAGTTTTAGTTTAGAACTATCTGTAAACTCGTAGTAAGCTTCATCGAGCACTACTAATCCCTTACAAGCTCGACAAATATCCTCGATGTCCAACTTAACAAGCTGATTGCCGGTTGGATTATTAGGACTCGCAATAAATATTAAAGACGGTTCATCTGCCTCTATGCGCTGAATGAACTTCGAGGTATCGAGAGCAAATGTATCCTTGTCCAAATCATGTTCTAAAATTTGTAGGCCGTGAATAGTTCCCAATATTTTATATACACTAAACGTGGGTGAAGGTATCAGCAACTTGCCCTTTCCGTCATTAGCCATCAACAAACACAATAATTGAATTAATTCATCAGACCCATTGCCAATAACAACATCTATGTTTGGTGATTCAAATCCCTTTTTTTTTAGTAATCTTTTTTTTAGCGAAAGGAAATTTGGATCCGGATAACGATTTAGCTTAAGCTCTACTAGCGCATTTAAAATCTCTGCCCCTGTAAGTTCGGATAAATTATCTGGCATCTCCATCGCATCCAACTTAATTGAGTGTTGATAAGCACTTGTGCTGTACTGTTCCATTTCTAGAAGTCTAGGAGCTATTAATTGCTTAAAATGTTTATTGTTCATCACTTATCCTTAATTCAGCAGAATATTTGTGAGCAGACAGCCCCTCTGACTGCGCTAACTGTTTTGATATTCGCCCAAGTACGTTTGCAGCTGATTTGTTACATTCAACAAAAGACGTACGCTTCTGAAAATCATAGACCCCTAGTGGTGATGCAAATCTTGCTGCACCAGAGGTAGGGAGCACATGATTCGACCCTGCACAATAATCACCGAAGACCTCTGGGCAAAATCTTCCGAGAAAAACCGCACCAGCATTATTTATTTTTGACATCAACTCTCTAGGTTTATCCACCGATAACTCTAAATGCTCAGGCGCGATAATATCAACAATTTTACTTACATCATCAAGTGAATTAACTTTAATAAATACCCCATTATTCTCTAAAGACTTTCTAATTATTTCTCTTCGGGGAAATTGATCGCAAATTTTGTGTAATTCTGACTCTACTTTGTTCATATGATTTTCATCAAGCGATATAAAAATTGATTGAGCATTAGGGTCATGCTCAGCTTGAGAGCAAAGATCAGCCGCTATCCACTCTGGTGAGGTTTTACCGTCGCAAACTACTAGTATCTCCGATGGACCGGCAACCATATCGATCCCCACGTCTCCATAAACTTGTTTCTTTGCATTAGCAACATATGCATTTCCAGGTCCGACAATCTTATCGACTCTACCAATAGTTTCGGTACCATAAGCCAAAGCTGCAACCGCTTGAGCACCTCCGATTGTGAAGATCCTAGAAACGCCGCTTAAAGCGGCCGCCGCTAGGACAACATCCGACACAAATCCCTTTTGAGAAGGTACCACCATGGTTATATTAGGAACGCCGGCCACTCTTGCCGGAATGGCATTCATCAAAACTGAAGATGGATAACTTGCAGTACCACCAGGAACATATAGACCAACAGATTGTAATGGAGTAATTCTTTGTCCCGAAGAAACGCCAATATTGTCACTAAATTCCCACGATTGAATTAACTGTTTTTCATGGTACGCGGTTATTCGTTTTGCGCTTAACTCCAGCGCCGCGAAAAGATCCTTCTCAATAGAATCAAGAGATTTTTTGAAATCGACTAATTCTAGATCCGCCACGTTTTTTACATCACATTGATCAAATTTTTTGGTATAAAGAAGGACAGCACTGTCCCCATTTATTTTCACGTCGCGTATTATTTGAGCAACTGAATCTGAAACATTTTTTTCATTTTTAATATCTCGGTCCAGTGTTTCTTTCAATAACTCAAAAAATCGTTTTTGATTTATATCAAGTCGTCTTATTCTATTCATTTTTGTGTTCGACTAAATTTTCGAGGCCTTTAATTATACATTTTATTTCTTTCGACTTTACTTTAAACGAAGCCTTATTAATTATTAACCTTGAACTGATATGTCTTATATCTTCAATAACCTTCAAATTATTAGCCCTAAGCGTTTTCCCTGTATCGACTAAATCCACAATCTCATCTGCAAGGCCAACAATCGGTGCGAGTTCCATGGAACCGTATAAAGTAATTATCTCAGCTTGAATACCAATTTTTTGGTAATACTCTCGCGCAACTTTTGGATATTTTGTTGCTACTCTTAAGAGTGACAAGTTTGGCCTCTCAGTTTTTAAACCGGCTGCAGAAAGTCTGCATTTTGATATCTTCAAATCTAGAGGCTCATAATAACCATCTGCACTACTTTCCAATAGTATATCTTTACCTGTTATACCGATATCAGCTGCTCCGTAATCAACATAAGTTGGGACATCAGTTGCTCTAACTACTAAAATATCTATATTCGAAAAATTAGTGTTTAGTTTAAGTCTTCGAGAGCTTGCTTCTTGTTCAGAAACCACTATTCCGACTTCTTCCAAAAGTTGATATGCTTCATTGAGAATCCTACCTTTTGCGACAGCAATTAATATTTTTTTGGGGTTTGAAAAATTTTGTTCTATCATCTAAACATTTCTTCCGCCTGGCACTCTTCGTATCTTTGCCCCAAGCTTTGCTAATTTCTCTTCAATTGTCTCATAGCCTCTATCTATATGGTAAATCCTATCGACCTCCGTCACACCCTCAGCAGCCAAAGCCGCCAAAACTAAGCTAGCTGAAGCCCTAAGATCTGTCGCCATTAAGGGGGCTCCCGTCAAATTCTTCTTTCCATCAATAATCACTGTATTTCCCTCAAGTTTAAGAGTTGCGCCCATTCTCTGCAGTTCCTGTATATGCATAAATCTATTTTCAAACACGGACTCTGTCACAACAGATGTCCCCACAGCCACGCAATTCAAGGCTGTAAATTGGGCTTGCATGTCTGTAGGAAACCCTGGGTATGGAGCAGTATGAATGTTTACCGCTTTCAATTCACCATGGGACATATCTAGCTCGACCCAATCAAGTCCAGTTTCAATTTGACAACCTGCTTCACTAAACTTTGATATGATAGCACCTAGGATCTCTGGATTTGTTTTTTTTAACTTAGCCTTACCTCGAGTCATGGCAATAGCGGCAAGAAATGTACCCGTCTCGATTCGATCGGGAAGAATTTGATAATTCGTCCCTTTTAAGCTGCGTACGCCTTCGACTGTAATTGTATCTGTACCAGCACCTTCAATAATCGCACCCATTCTTATTAAACAATTAGCTAAATCAACAACCTCTGGCTCTCTAGCGGCATTATAAATTCGCGTTTTTCCGTCCGCTAACGTCGCGGCCATTAACAAATTTTCAGTTCCCGTCACCGTGACAACATCTAAATTAATATCTGCACCTCGAAGGCGCTTAGACTTAGCTTTAATATAACCATTCTCCACCTTAAGTTCTGCTCCCATAGACTCTAAACCCCGCAAATGCAAATTTACCGGACGAGCACCAATCGCACAGCCACCTGGAAGTGAGACCTCAGCTACTCCATATTTTGCAAGCAGAGGTCCAAGCACTAAGATTGACGAACGCATGGTTTTAACTAATTCATAGGGAGCAAAAAAATTACTTATTCCAGAGCTATTTATCTCGACGTTCATTTTTTCGTCAACAATAATCGTAAGACCCATTCGAGCCAACAATTCAATTGTCGTTGTTACATCATGTAGATGAGGAACATTAGCGATTTCCATGGTGCCATCACAAAGAAGACTAGCCGCTAGGATAGGGAGAGCACTATTCTTTGCGCCAGATATAGTAATCTCTCCGGCCAAAGAAACTCCACCTTCGATTAAAAGCTTATCCATAAAACGAATCCGGTTTATCGAATTTGGAGGTTTTTAATTTTCTTCCAATCCTCTTTCGTGTAAGTTTGTATAGATAGAGCATGTATTTCCCCGCCGACCCTTTCTCCAAGCGTTGAATAAACCAGTCTATGCTGTTTTAAGACCGATAACCCCTGGAAGGCATCGCAAACTACTTTTACAACGAAATGATTACCATCGCCATCGACCGCTACTTCGGACCCCGGCAGTCCCATTTCAATCAGATTCTTGATTTCTTCTGTATTCATTCTTTCTAATTAAACAATTTTCTTAAGAGTTACCAAACTTTTCGTTCTTTTCTTTCAACGATATGATTAATTGGTCAAGTCCTTGTGTTTCAATAATAGATTTAAATGACCCGCGGTAAGTTTTTACCAAACTCACACCACTAACTGACACATCAAATGCTAACCATCGGCCCTTACTATTATGAAGTCTATAAACTATAGATACTGCTTCACCCTGCGGATTAATCCTTTGAACTATTTTAGCGGTCTTTCCTTTTTGTATATTCTCGTCCAATGGGTAATCAATTGTTTGGTTGGAGAATTCTAATAATGCAGAAGCATATGTCCTTACAAGTAGTTTCCTAAACTCATCAATAAATTCACCTTTTTGTTTTACGGCCGCTTTTTCCCAGTAAGCACCTAGCACAAATCTAGACATAACGGCAAAGTCAAAGTGAGGGAAGACTAAGTCCGAAACCAAATTATACATTTCACCCGGGTTATCCTTTAGCTTATCTTTATCCGACTCTATCTTACTGAGCACTTTATCGGTTGTTGATTGAATGATGCCCAGGGGCTCTAAAGACTCAGAAAATGAATGCGAGGAATTCAATGCGAATAGGACAATAGCAATCTTTAGTAAAAGTCTAATCATAGGGCTTCACCAATAATGTTAATTAAGTATATCCAAGGATCATGGCATTAACTGAAATTTTACTCAACATGTAATTTTAATTTTTTTGCTGCTTCATTCGATAATTTAACTGCTGAGCTCACAGAACTATCTTTAGCGAGTACAACAGCAAGTCTTCTCTTTCCATCTACGCTTGGTTTGCCAAATAAACGTAACTCAATATTTTTCATAGACAGTAACTCCGGGACTCCATCATAGCTAATTCGGTTTCCATTTCCAAAACCAAGTATTGGTTTCGAGGCACCAAAAAAATCTTTTCCGTTTTCAAAACATTGTTTTAAATTTGCGCCTAGAATAGCTTTTACATGTAATTCAAATTGAGAATATCTTTGGCTAATCAGAGTAACCAAGCCCGTGTCATGGGGTCGTGGGGACACCTCACTAAACCAAACCTCATCACCTTTAATAAATAATTCAACACCAAAAATACCCCAACCACCTAATTCCTCGGTTACTAAATCGGCAATCTTACAGGATTTATTAAAGGCTTTTTCAGACATTTCTTGAGGCTGCCAAGAACCGCGGTAATCGCCGTCTTCTTGTATGTGTCCGATTGGACGGCAAAAATCCACTCCACCGGAATGTCTAAGCGTAAGAAGAGTTATTTCATAATCAAAATCCACAAGACCTTCAACTATCACCTCGCTTTGTGTACCTCTCCCTTCAGATAATGATTTTGACCAGACTGCCCCTAGTTCACTTTCATCTGTCACCAATATTTGCCCCTTACCCGATGAACTCATAACTGGTTTTACGATACAAGGTATGCCTATTTCTCGAATGGCACGAATACACTCATCTGACGAATTTGCAAAACGATATTGTGATGTTTGAAGTCCAATTTTTTCCGCAGCTAATCTCCTTATTCCTTTTCTATTCATCGTCAAAGAAACCGCCCTTGCGCTGGGACAAACCTTAAATCCTTCAGCCTCTAAATCAACAAGTACATCGGTAGCTATAGCTTCAATTTCAGGCAAAATAAACGCGGGATTTTCTATTCTAATGAGTTCCGCTAATTTTTGATTGTCCAACATATCTATTACGTGTGAACGATGGGCTACTTGCATCGCGGGTGCATTCTTGTACTTGTCGACAGCAATCACCTCTAATCCTAATCTGGAGGCTTCGATGGCAACCTCTTTTCCCAACTCACCTGAACCAAGCAGCATTAGTTTAGTGGCATTTGAAGAATAGGGGGTTCCAACAATCATTTATCCTTACTCCTTTGTGCTCCTCAAATTTGACGGCATAATTCTGTAATCCTGTTAATGAGTAATGAATTACCTGCAAATTCGTAATAACTTAATTCTCTTCTATCAGCCGCCGATTTCCTTAAGCTGTCAAATTCCATCATCAATAGTTCTGTCGGGCAAAATTCTGCAATTGATTTTAGTTTTTTACTTAAATTATTTAAAGGAAAAACCTTGTTAATTAGTTCCTCTATTTCATTATTAGAAGTCTTAGTAATATTTTTAGAAATTTTTGTCTCAATAATTGAATTTATTTTTCTATTTTTTAGTCCAAAGTGATTAAAAATAGATGGCAATATTTTTCCGACAGCCCTATATTTTGATTCTACGGTAGCTCCAGCAATGTGCGGTGTCGCCAACCATACCTTTCCCACGAGAGACGCATCGATATTTGGTTCATTTTTCCAACAGTCAAGTGCTACTTTTACTCCGCTCTTCCTATCAAGCATGAAAGAAAGAGAATCCTCATCTATGATTCCACCTCTGGAAGAATTAATAATCAATACTTTATCCTTCAGTTGTGCCAATAATTCACTATTTATAAGATTTTCTGTAGGAAATCTTCCTCGTCGATTTAAAGGAACATGAATAGATAAACAATCACATTCTTTTGCCAACTCTTCGAGGGAAAAGTGGTTTCTGTCTAGGCCGGACTTCATATTTTTAGGAGGATCATTTATTAAGACTTGAACACCAAGACTTTCGAGGATCCGAGTTAGTCTGCTACCGATTTCTCCGTATCCGATTACACCCACTCTTATTTTTTTTAAACTTGTTGCGATGTGTTTACTGTACATTAAAATTAAAAAAATCACGTACTCTACTACAGCTATTGCATTTGAGCCTGGTGCATTGACCAATTTAATATTGGAATTTTTTAAATAACTCTGATCAATATGGTCTAGTCCAGAGGTCGCCGAACAGACCAACTTTAAATCGCTCTGCTCTAAAAGCTTTTGAGATACTTGTGTGACTGACCTCACAACTAACACCTCCGCCCTTCCTATCATAGCGCTTTTGAGAAGTCTCCCCTTGAAAGGAATAATTTCTAGAGGCTCTAGAATTTTTGGAAAAAAACCAATAAGCTCTTCATCAACCAAAACATGATAGTTACTATTTTTTTGGTAGATAGATTTCACCAGCTTTACTTTACTATTTTAGTTCTTCCGTATTTTCTTCATTCGACAGAAAGTCCTCTCTCGACAAATTTAAAAATACTAAAGTCGAACCGGCCACATAGATAGAGGAATACGTTCCGACAATTACCCCAAAACCCAGTGCGAGCGAAAAGTTTTTGATCATATCTCCACCGAGAAGAAAAAGGGCAAATACAACCATTAAAGTAGTTCCCGAAGTGACTAATGTTCTGGAGAGTGTTTGATTGATAGACAAATTTATAATTACTTCCGGAGTAACAGCTTTACGAGAAATTTTAAAATTTTCTCTCACTCTATCAAAAACCACAATCGTATCGTTTAAGGAGTAACCAATGATTGCAAGAAAGGCGGCTAATACCGTAAGGTCAAACTCCAAACGCATTATAGAAAAAATTCCCAGTGACACAACAATATCATGAAGGACTGCAAGGACAGCACCGAAAGCAAATTTACTTGTAAACCTCAGCATCACATATACTAATATCCCAGCCAAAGCGTAGATTAGGGCCAGGATTCCATCCTCAGTCAATTCAGAGCTAATTTGCGGACCAACCATATCTACAAAAACCACAGTGCCACCTTTCAAGTTCCTCTCAACATCTGTTTTTATGTCCTCTGTTGATTTGGCAAGAAATTCTGGCGAAACCTTTAGCAAAACCTCCCTTCCAATCCCAATGGTTTGCAATTTTGCAGTTTCAAAACTTGTTCCAATCAGCATTTTTCGGATAGATTCGGCTTCAACAGGCGCATCGAATTCGACGTTTATTGAAGCGCCTCCTCTAAAGTCAGTCCCAAGCTGGAGTCCTTGGAATACCATTGAGGCTATGGACATGATCACGAACACCAACGATATAGATACCCACAAATTCTTTTTCGATAAGAAGTTAAAATTAAATTGTCTTTTCATAAGCAACTCATATTTTCAGCTCAAGCTTAGCCTTCTTGCCGTACAGATAATTTACTATAGCTCTTGTACCCACTATGGCAGTAAACATTGAAGTTATAATTCCGATTGATAAAGTTATAGCAAACCCCTTTACGGGGCCTGTTCCAAAACTAAATAATACTAGAGCTGCTATCAAAGTCGTAATGTTCGCGTCTGCTATAGTTGAAAATGCTTTTTTATAACCTGAAGCAATACTCATTTGAGGCGTGTTCCCATTTGCTATCTCTTCTCTTATGCGCTGAAAGATTAACACATTCGCGTCAACGGCCATCCCTACGGTTAATACAATACCAGCAATACCAGGTAGGGTGAGCGTAGCCTGGAGCACAGATAAAATAGCAACGATAAGTATTAAATTAACTAAAAGTGCGACATTAGCAAATATTCCAAATTTTCCATAATAAAAAAACATAAATAACATTACGCAAAATAATCCAATAATCACAGAACGATAACCACTTCGAATGTTTGCCTCACCTAAAGTAGGCCCTACAGTACGCTCTTGTATGATTTCCATTGGAGCTGCAAGTGACCCGGCTCGGAGTAATAAAGCCAAAGTTCTAGCATTTTCGGTATTATTAAGTCCGGTGATTTGAAACCTTTTTGACAATTGGTCGCGAATTGTCGCTATATTTATAACTTCCTCAAACCTTTTCCCCTTTCTTTGCTCAATAAAAACCACTGCCATTGGTCTGCCAATACGGTCTCTAGTGGCTTTGCTAAAAATTCGAGACCCTTTGCCATCTAAAGTTATGAAAACCGCGGGTGAACCACTTTGTTGATCGAATCCTGAAGAAGCGTCAACAACGTATTCTCCCGTAAGCAATACCTTTTTTTCTAAAAGAACTGGCGACCCATCTGTTTTAGTAAACAATTGAGAACCAATCGGAAGTCGTCCCGAAGAAGCATCCCGGATATCTCCATCCAGAAAAACCATTCTAAACTCTAAAGAGGCCGTTGCACCTATTATTTTCTTTGCCTGAGCCGTATCCTCAATACCTGGAAGCTGAACAACTACCCTACTTTTACCTTGCCTTTGAATAACTGGCTCTGAAACTCCAAACTCATTCACTCTATTTCTTAGGGTAGTAAGATTTTGCTGGAGAGCATTTTCTTGTGATTCCGCTAGATATGACTCCTTGACGCCAAACACGATACTTGCCTCGGAGCTCGACAATACGTCAATAGTATCAAGTTCCCCAATTAGGAGTTTTTCGCTCGTTTTAACCAAATCGACAGAATCAAAAACTATACTGATACTTTTCAAATCTTTAGTCGCCGACCTATATCTGATTTTGTTCTTACGAAGGACTGTTTTAATTTCCTCTAGTGTCTGATTTAGTTTTTGCTTTGAAACTGCCTCCATATCAACCTGCATTAAAAAATGGACACCCCCTCGTAAATCCAGTCCCATAAACATCGGGCTCGCCCCAAGTGATTTCAACCATTTTGGACTGGTCGGGGAGAGTCCAAATGCAAGAACGGCTTCTGAAGAATCAATAGTAGAACTTAGGCTTTGCATTACTCTACTTCGACTTTGTGAATCGCCAAATTTAATAACAAATCCGTTCTGAGCCAACTCAATTTCTTTTGGAGTTATACCTATTCTGTCAATTTCTGCTTTTATTTTCTCTTCAATAAGCTCGACGTCCTCGCCTCGGTTTTGGAAGGAGACAAATATGGAGTAATCCTGCGGAAAAAGATTTGGAGACGCATATATTAAACCCAAAAATACAATAACTAATATAAAAGCATATCTCCAAGGTGGATACTGGTTCACTTTTTTTACCTTAGCAATTTAACGACAAAGGATGTTCGGAGAAATTTGTGAGAAGATCATTGTTTAATTGTTCCCTTAGGCACGACCTGCGCTATTGCCTGACGTTGAACCTTGACTTCTACATCTTTTGAAATCTCGATTTTCAGGAAACTGTCTTCCAGCACTTTTATCTTACCCAACAACCCACCATTTGTTACAACCTCATCCTCGATTTTTAGAGCATTAATCATTTTAGTATGTTCTTTTTGTCGTTTCATTTGCGGCCTAATCAAAAAGATATAGAAAACAACAAATAATAAAATAAGGGGTATAAACTGTCCTATCCCCGGCGATTGACTCTCTGAAGCTGTTTGTGCGTATGCATTCGCTATTATAAAATCCATGTAACTCAAGCCTTCTTATAATTTTTGTAAATAGTTTACCACAGTCTAAAAATTATCAACCATATTTAGCTAAAATACTCCGTTTATAAGCGGTCCACTGATTCTTAAAAATAGATGCTCGAGCTCCTCTCATAAGTTCTACAAAAAAATGAATATTGTGAATAGTATTCAATCTAGCTCCTAATATCTCATTATTTTTATCTAAGTGATGAAGGTAGGCTACAGAAAAATTTCTGCACGTATAACACAAGCATTTCGGGTCAAGAGGGGAAAGAATATTTCGATATTTCGCATTTCTGAGCTTAACAATGCCGTTAGTCGTGAAAAGATAACCATTCCGAGCATTTCTAGTAGGCAAAACGCAGTCAAACATATCTATCCCACTATCAACGGCATTAATTAGATCTGATGGAGTTCCAACTCCCATCAAATAGCGAGGCCTGTTTATCGGGAGCAATTCCGCGGTAAACCTGGCGATCCTATATAAAATGGATTGTGGCTCGCCAACTGATAATCCTCCAATCGCATACCCATCAAACCCAATATCAATAATTGATTCCGCTGATTTTAACCTCAATTCTTCGAACATGCCTCCTTGAACTATTCCAAACGTGGAACTATCGGATCCATGGCTCGCTCGCTTTGATCTATCCGCCCAACGACTCGAGAGCTCCATAGATTGCTTTACCTTTTCAAAATCGGTCGAAAAAGGTGTGCAGTCATCAAAAATCATTTTAATATCAGAATTCAACCGTGTTTGTATTTCTATTGATTTTTCTGGCGATAAAAAGAGAGAGGAACCATCAATAGGGGAACGAAAAGAGACGCCTTTTTCCGAGATTTCGGCAAATTTACCCAAACTAAAGACTTGGAAACCACCAGAGTCGGTAAGAATCGGTCGAGACCAGTTCATAAAATTATGTAAACCTCCATGCTTTTCGATAACTGGAAGTCCGGGACGTAACATCAAGTGATAAGCATTACCCAGTATTATTTGCACTTTTAGCTCAAACAATTCAGTAGGCGTGACCGATTTTACTGCTGCGTAGGTGCCAACGGGCATAAAAACAGGCGTTTCTATAGCCCCCTTTTCGGTAACAATTAACCCTGCTCTTGCGCCACCACAAGAATGAATAAGAGAGAACTTCATCAATAATTAATCACCGTTTCCTTGCTTTTTTTCTTTCAAGATACATTGCATCTCCATAACTAAAAAATTTAAAATTTTGATTTACAGCAAAATCATACACTTGTTTAATTCGGCTAATGCCGCCAAAAGCGCATACAAGGACGAAGAGAGATGATTTTGGCAAATGAAAGTTCGTAACCATAGCATCAACAACCGAAAACTCAAACCCGGGTTTTATATAAATACTTGTCTCACCGTGAAATGGTAACAAATTCTGATCTTGCAAGTATAAAGATTCGAGCGCTCTGACTACTGTCGTTCCAACCGCTATAACCCGCCCGCCGTTTTCGCGAGCCTCTCTGATGATCTTGCAAACAGATTCAGATATATTAAATCGCTCGGAATGCATTTGGTGGTCTTTAATATTTGGAGTTTTTATGGGTTGATAAGTACCTCTACCGATATGAAGAGTCAAAAATGCAATTTTTACCTCATTTTTTTTGCAAGTTTCAAAGAACTTTTTTGTTATGTGCAAACCAGCCGTTGGTGCTGCCACAGCACCCAAATTTGTACCGTAGATTGTTTGATAATACTCTTCATCTCTCTTGTCTGGCTCCCTCTTTACATAAGGAGGTAAAGGTATCTTGCCAAATTGTAAAAACAAATCCATTATCGTTTCAAAAGATGATTGAATAACAAAAAAATCTTTTTCTCTCGAAATCACCGTCAATTCGATTCCATTTTGCAGCCTCAGTTCTTTTCCCAAAAGATTCTTGGTAGCCCCACCTAACCTTACCAAAGCCCTATGATTATCGATGATCCTCTCTAAAAGGATTTCAACTTTGCCACCTGAAATCTTTGTCACTTTCAATCGTGCCGGGATAACTTTTGTATCGTTCAATACTACAACATCTCCCGGTCTTAAATACTTGTATATTTCTGAAAAACTGGATGAATAGAAGGTATTGTTCTCAGGAACAAGCAGAAGCTTTGATGAAGAACGATCGGATTTAGGGAATTGTGCTATTTGTTCTTTTGGTAGATAAAAATCAAAATTCGCTAGTTCCATAGTTCAATACTTCCGTAAATATATTAAATTATTAGTATATAATAATTAAGAAATTGCCGGGATGGCGAAATTGGTAGACGCGCCAGACTCAAAATCTGGTATAGGAAACTATGTGTGGGTTCGAGTCCCTCTCCCGGCACAAGTCTTAATAGACAGTTTGGCAATTTAGGTTAAAGCTTGAATAAGGTAATCTATAAAACTTAACTTTCTAATACTGTTAAAATGACGTTTAGTCAGGTGAAAAAACGAATCAGCATGCTACGATAATTCATTAAAGTATCAAAAAATATCTATGAGAAAAAATATTACTCTGACCGGAATTACTACCACTGGAACCCCTCATCTCGGGAACTATGTAGGTGCGATTAGACCTGCTATCAGAAGCAGCGATAAAAAGGACCATAAATCATTTTTTTTTCTCGCAGACTATCATGCACTTATCAAAAATCATGACAGAGAACTTGTCTATGCTTCAACAAAACAGGTGGCAGCCTGCTGGTTAGCGCTCGGTTTAAATACAGATAATGTGTTCTTTTATCGGCAATCTGATATCCCAGAAATAGCAGAATTAGCCTGGATATTGAACTGTATGACTGCTAAAGGATTAATGAATCGGTCCCATGCTTACAAAAGTGCGGTCCAAACCAACATAGAAAAAGGCGAAGATAGCGACCTTGGTATCACAATGGGCTTATTTAGTTATCCAATCTTAATGGCAGCAGACATACTTTTATTCCAAGCAGATAAAGTTCCTGTTGGTCGAGATCAGATC
Organism: Pseudomonadota bacterium; assembly: GCA_036130055.1. Classification (GTDB taxonomy): domain Bacteria; phylum Pseudomonadota; class Gammaproteobacteria; genus TMED69. The sequence goes on from JAYYOR010000027.1 coordinate 139,858, forward strand.
CAACATGTAGAAATGGCTCGAGACATCGCACAAAGATTTAACCATGTTTACGGAAAAATATTCCAACTTCCAGAGGTTGCAATAGATGAAAATATAGACACATTAGTCGGACTCGATGGAAAAAAGATGAGTAAAAGTTATAACAATACTATTCCAATTTTTTCAAGTGAAAACCAATTGAAGAAAAACATCAATAAAATCAAAACTAATCTACTAGAGCCTGGACAACCTAAGAATCCCGCTGATTCGATTGTTTTTCAGTTCTGGAAAGCTTTCGCATCAAAAGCCCAAACGGATGAAATGCGTGAAAAATTTAGAAATGGAATATCTTGGGGCGAAGCTAAAAGCGAGCTTTTTGAACTAATAAACGAGCAATTGTTAGAACCAAGGGAGAAATATAATCAGCTTATTTCTGAACCGAAAAAAATTGAAACATTACTGATTGAAGGGGCAGAAAGAGCAAGAGAGGTATCTAGGCCCTTTATAAAAAAAGTCCGTGAAGCAGTAGGGATTAAAACACTGATAAAACCTAATAAATGAAAGGACTTCATCTTTAAATTAGTTTTAATTAAAATTCTTGGCTCAGAGATTTAAAATAATTTGATTAGCTTCCGACCAATTATCCATCAAAGATTCGCACGCAGTGAGTTGGCCCCACGCCCTTGTAAGATTATGAGAAGAGGCGTCTTCAAAACTTTCTGAATTCCATCCGAAATACTTTTCTTCAATCGCGTCTATCAGAAAGCGCATGGATAATTCCAAAAAAATATGGGCTGTGACGGGAAGCGAACAAAATATTTCTTCTTTTGGGAACAAATCTTTGACCACATTTAGATAAGAATAAATCGCCGATTCAAATATTTTTACATCAAACACACCTAATGCTTGATCTTCAGAAGACAAATTACACCACGAGCGAAATGCATCAGCTAATTCCCACCCCAATTCGGATTGCCCGACCGTATCAAAATCAATCATGCATTTTACTGTAGGAGTTTCATTTGAAAATAAAAAATTTGAAACTTTTGGATCCCCATGAAGAAGATGCTCGGGATAACAAGCTATAGGCGGTAAACTTTCAAGTCTTCGTGTAACAGCATTAGCACAATTCCTTACATCCCGTTTTCTACTATGATTGGGAAATTTTTCTAAAACCGCAAACAATTTTTCAAGCTGTGCTTTTGCTCCTCGCTTTTTTCTCTCTTTCCCTTGGATCCCTTTGCAATCCTGCACTGAAGAGTGAAACACACCCAAAACTCTAGCAAGCTCTTTGGATTCCTCAACCGAGCTTATTTTTACCTTAGAGAACCCATCTATAAACCTTAAAAGACGCCAATTCCCATTCGGATTATTTACAACAAATTTTCCGCTTTCAGTCATAACCAATTGCGGGGCGTCTATGCCCTTCGATAATAAATGCTCAGAAACCAAATAAACCAAATTAGTCACTGAGCTTTTAAATTGTCTATTTAATTGTTGAAGTACGTATTTTGGACTTCCTGCAACATAAATCAAAAACGTTTTGTTTATCAAACCTCCCGCTAGAGGGTGCACCGAGCAATCACTGATATTATATTGATTTCTTAAGACTAATAGACATTCTTCTAAAAGCTTATCCATAGACCAATATCCTCTGGTACAAGTTCCTTGAAGGCAGATTCAAACTCGTTCAAATGCTAGCTTATTTTTTTCCAATTCTTTAATATTGGCACTATTCGACACAACCGCTACACTAGGTTTCTGTTCTAACAAACTTTCTGCCGTCCTCAAAAGACTCGTAAAATCAGTACTTAACACGTTATTTCTAAACTCTTCCAATTTCTCATCAGTTTTACCATTCAATATACAATTAAAAGACCTTGATGCTTCGGCAACAGGTCTTCTAGATCCATCTAGGCTTCTTATTACACCCAAGATTGACTCTTCAAGTCTACTTTGATTAGGTCCAGACTTAATGAACGTTTTAATAGAGCTAGAGAAGTCATCAAGTGTTCCAGAAATCCTCGGGTCTCTATATGAGAAAAATTTAAAGGTTTCGCTAGACGAAAAATAATTTGCACCCGAGCCATACGCACCGCCCTTCTCTCTTATTTTTGAATGAAGATATTCATCCTGTAAGTATTTACCCAAAACGGAATATCGGGCAGCTTCCGGATTATTCTCATTTACCGACCTGAAGCTTAATGCGCAATAATTTATGTTTGATTCGATCAGCCAACTATAAGGCTGATCAAACTTATTTTCATCTACGTTAATTATGCTTTCAGAGGCAATCGGTGAACTATAATATTTTTCCATAGCATGAACGGATTTTTTAAGGTGCTCTTTATCTGTCACCAATAAAATTCTAGGTTCTAATTTTAATATTTTGTTTCTAATTAGATTGAATTGACTAAAAAGTTTTTCAGCCTGCTCAGGTTTAAAGTTCTCCCCGGCAATATTTTTAACACGTTTTATAAAGCTACAACCATTCCACGCTTCTTCTAGATTACAAGCCTCATTTAAATGTCTTGAGCTTGAGAGCATTGCGAGTATATGCCCCCTCTGTACCATTGATTGCTCGTACTCATTGCTGATTTGTTTGATGAGATCAGCAAATCTTTCGTTTTCATTAAAACGAACAGTTGAAATTAAATTAGTAGAAGCCGAAACTAACTCATCTATTTTCCGGTTAAGCCCTTTCGCGCTAACGGTTACAAAGCCAGTTAGGAAATTTTCTTTACTAAAATTTGAAGAAAAATGACAGTTAACGTCAAACTCTCCAATAGCCGCGCGTTTTTGCTGAACGGTCGCGTAATCATCTTGTCCAGATCCAAACTGTGTAACCATTTCACACCATATCGGTAAAAGATTTAATTCTTCCATTGTTAGATTAGCGATTGGAAAAGCTAAATTTAGTCTAAAAACATTATTGGTTGGCACATCAAACGCAGTTATATTATTACTACTAAAATCTGACGGACTCATTAGAGGATTGCCATTTGGAACGTCATTGAGGGTAAGTTTAGGAAGGATATTAGCGTCGCAAGTTGTATTTTGTCTGTTCTCTAAAAGATTCGAATTTAAGCGAATTTCTGTTTTTTTCTCGTCAGAAAAGTTGGCTATTAGTGACTTTAACTTTTCATTGATAAGCATTTCAGGATCAATTTCATCGCTTGGTCGCATTATAATTCTTGTGGTGTGTAAATTATTGATGAAGATTTTTTTCAATAAATCAGGGAAATAATTTTTTCTCTTTAATTGTTTTCGTAAATTGGTGATTACTTCCTCTAATTTAAGCAAGTGAACAGGATCATCCCGATAAACTGCACTCGGCAGAATTCGCCCGAAAAGCTGCAGTCCAAGAGGATAGTTACCAGCTCCGAGGTCGGATTGCTCTAGTTCTAGACGATCCAACGATGCCGTTAATATATCGAGAGATGGAGGCTTTTTAATTAAAGATTCAAGAATTTCAAAAAGCTTTGTTTCATGTGTTTCTACACCTTCATTAACAGCCGTTACGCCTTCTAAGCCACATATAAAAATTAACTGTCTTGTAGAATCATCTATACCGCCTAATTCGGAGGGAGCTTTTGCATCGTTGGCTGACTCTAAATAAGATTGCAGTGGACTACCACTATGACCAAGTAAAATTTCTGCAACCAAACTCATTTCAATCACATCTAATGGGTCCGTGGTGGAACCGTAAACCCAAGCCCACAAAACAAAATCTGAGCCACTCTCTATTTTAGACTGAAAATAGCGGTGATTAAGTTGGGTTGCAACTTCAAACGGTCTTTGTTTTTCTATCTTATTCAGTTTTGTTGCAGATTTAAAATTTTTCAGAACCGCATCTTCGAATTTCTTTTGATGTTCTTCAACAGGCAAATCACCATATGTTAAGAAGACAGCATTAGAAGGATTGTAGAATTGCTTATGAAATTGCTTAAGTTCGTCATAGGTTAAATCTGGAATTTTAACTGGATCTCCACCACTGTTAAAGCGATAGCTTGTCTCTGGAAACAAAGCGGAATGAAGATGCTGCCATAGCTGTGAATTAGGAGAGCTCATTGCACCTTTCATTTCATTGAAAACGACACCTTGATACAAAAATTTTTGCTCCGAGTTTTTTTTGCCGACCTCGTATCGCCATCCTTCTTGGAAAAAATCCAGCTCATCAAGAATAGGAAAAAAGGTAGCGTCCAAATAAACATCCAACAAATTATAAAAATCTTTCTTATTTTTAGTCGCGAAGGGATAAGCAGTCATGTCGGGTGCCGTGAAAGCATTCATATACGTGTTAAGTGAGCGCCGAAGCATCATGAAAAATGGGTCTCTTACCGGAAAGCGTCTGCTACCGCATAAAACAGTATGCTCAAGGATATGAGCCACACCTGTCGAATTATGTGGGATTGTAGGGAATCCAACCATAAAAGCATTATTATCGTCTTTGGCCTCCAGGTGAAGGTGTCTTGCCGAGGTAACATCATGTCTAAATTCCCTCAATACAACGCCCAGATTCTTAATGTTTGTTGACTTTTCCTCAATAAAACTTATCAAAATATCCTCCTGTTATTTAATAAAGCTGGAGTGGGAGACTTTCTCAAGCAGCAAATATTAAACAATAATGAGCGCTCTTTCTATAAAATAAGCGCTCTTTCTATGAATATTAAATATTAATTTTCACAAAAAATTAATAATATCTGGCTTTAACCGAAAAAAAACAAAACCTTAAAATTAGTCTAATTAATGCAAATGTGCTATTTATTTACGTTCTATTCTAGTTAAGAAATAATTTCACATAAAAATTTTAATAAGTAAAATAAAAGACGAAAAAAAATTTGGATTCATGATTATGTCAAAAAAATTCACAGGAAGCGAAAAATATATCGCCACGAAAGATTTAATGATCGCGGTGAATGCCGCAGTGACTTTAGAGAAGCCTCTTCTTATCAAAGGAGAACCGGGTACCGGCAAGACGATGCTTGCGGAAGAGATGTCCAAAGCTCTTAATAAACCGTTAATTCAATGGCATATAAAATCGACCACAAAGGCAGCTCAAGGACTCTATGAGTATGATGCCGTTGCCCGACTCAGAGATTCGCAATTAGGGGATGATAAAGTAAATAAAATATCAAACTACATTGTAAAGGGAAAACTTTGGGAAACCTTCATATCAGAAGAACAACCGATTTTATTAATCGATGAAATAGACAAAGCAGATGTTGAGTTTCCAAACGACTTGTTGAGAGAATTGGATAGAATGGAATTTTTTGTTTACGAGACAAAAGAAACTGTTAAAGCAAGTAACAAACCGATTATAGTTATTACAAGCAATAACGAGAAAGAACTTCCAGATGCCTTTCTTCGTCGGTGCTTCTTCCACTACATCTCTTTTCCAGACAAAGAAACTATGTCTGATATAGTCAACGTGCATTTTCCAAAAATCAAAAAGAAATTAATCAACGAAGCTCTTGAATGTTTTTTTGAACTTCGAGAAATTCCTGGGCTAAAGAAAAAACCAACGACTTCAGAGCTCCTTGACTGGATTAAATTATTAATAGCAGAAGATGTCCCGCCTGAAGCACTGAGAGAGAAAGATAGTAAAAAAGCAATCCCGAAACTTTATGGCGCACTTTTAAAAAATGAACAAGATATGCATCTGTTTGAGAGATTAGTTTTCCTATCGAGAAGAAACAGTGCTAGCTAAGTTCTTTGATAATTTAAGAAAAACCAATATTCCAGTATCCATTACCGAATATCTAACACTTTTAAGTGCTCTTGAAAAAAATATCGTGGATATAGATCTTGATAGTTTTTACTATTTAGCAAGAAGTTGTTTGGTGAAAGATGAGAAACACTTTGATAGTTATGACATTGTTTTTTCTAATTATGTTGAGGGAAATGAACTTGAGCTCGAGAAAATACTGGAGTCGATTCCTCTCGAATGGTTAAAAAATCCTGATAAGCTCGCTCTTAGTAACGAAGAGAAGGAATTAGTTGAATCATTAGGTGGTCTAGATAAACTTTTAGATGAATTTAAGAAAAGGCTTCAAGAACAAACGAAGAAGCATCAAGGTGGAAATAAATGGATTGGTACCGCAGGCCGCTCTCCTTTTGGTAACAAAGGTTATAACCCGGAGGGAATTAAAATTGGAGATTTTCAAAGTGGAGAGAAAACGGCTTTAAAAGTATGGGACCAAAGAGTTTACAAAAATCTTGATAATAACGTAGAGCTGGGCACAAGGAATATCAAAGTCGCCCTACGTCAATTAAGAAAACTAGCGAGAGAGGGTGCTAAGGACAAATTGAACCTGGATAGCACAATCACGGCTACGGCTAAAAATGGGGGATTTTTGGATTTGCAACTCGAAGCAGAAAAGACAAATTCAGTTAAGGTTTTATTATTTTTAGATATTGGGGGATCGATGGACCCCTACGTTCGTATGACGGAACAACTATTTTCTGCGGCTAAAAGCGAATTCAAATATCTTGAACACTTCTATTTCCATAATTTTATTTATGAATCTTTATGGAAAGACAACTCTATGCGAATGAATTCTAGAATACCAACTACGGAAGTCATAAATACTTATAATTCTAACTATAAAGTTTTCTTTGTTGGTGATGCGACCATGAGCCCATATGAAATAGGATCGGTCGGTGGAAGCGTCGAACATTGGAATGAAGAAGCAGGACTGACTTGGATTAGCCGAGTTCTAAATACATTTCCTAAAGCGGTTTGGTTAAATCCACAACCCAAGCAATTCTGGAATAGCATTCAATCCATTTCCATAATCAAAGAAATATTTGCTGAACGAATGTTTCCGTTAACAACTGACGGTATTTCGAATGCTGTAAATTTATTGCGAAAATAAATTATGCGAAAAAAAATTCTCCCGTTTATTTTCCTTTTTTTAGGTATCCCATGGTTTTGGTCAGATAATTATTTAACAATAATAATGGGATTACCTCTTTGGGTTATAAACGCTATTGCAATGTCATTTTTTGCGTCTATTACTATTGCAATATTGTTAAGTGAAACTGACGAATGAGTAATCTTCCTTCACTTGGAATTGGCGGCTCACTATTCGTTCTTTTCTATCTTGCATCACTTATAATACTCGGAGCAGTAGCAAAAAAATCACTCAAAGAGAGCACCCTTTCTGATTTTTATCTGGCTGGAAAAGGGTTTGGCTTTGGTGTTCTGTTTTTGACATTGTTTGCCACTCAATACAGCGGTAATACTTTCTTTGGTTTTACGGGAGCAACATATCGTAACGGATTTAGTTGGATTCTCTGTCTTCACTTTATGACGGCAATCATAGCCGTCTACCTTCTGTTTTCTTTAAAGCTATATAGATTGTCAAAAAATCAAAAATTTCTCACGCCGTGCGATTTTATCCAATACAGATACAACAATAAACTACTCACTGTACTAGTCTGTTTGATAATGATCATTGTTCTTTGTAATTTTGTAGTAGCACAACTTATAGCGATGGGAAGAGCAGTCGAGGGATTATCTCCTATAGAGGAAAAAGGAACATTTGAAATTGGAGTGCTGATCTTAGCCCTAATTATGGTTATCTATGGTTCGTTAGGGGGAATGAGAGCAGTTGCATGGACGGATGTCATACAAGGAATAATCTTATTTTTTGGATTCACTTGTTTACTGATTCTTATGTTTAATAAATTTGGCAGTTTAGAAAAAGCGACAAATATTTTAGTACTTCGAGACCTGGAAACAGGATCAAACTTCACAAAGGTCCCTGAAATCAATATCCTAGTTTCGTGGGTATCTTACATCATATGTGTAGGTTTTGGAGTATGTCTTTACCCTCAAGCAATCCAAAGAATTTTTGCTTCAAAAAATGAAAAAACTTTAAAAAAAAGTTTATCTGTTATGGCGTTTATGCCAATACCGACAATGCTTGTAGCAGTAACGGCTGGTATCTTTGCTTTAGCTTATTTTCCAGGATTAGAAGGACCTCAGTCAGACAAAGCCTTCGGCTTGGTTCTTAAAGAATTGTCGGATGGCTCGGGCGTCGGATATGTTATGGTTATAATTACTCTTGCAGCCGTACTAGCTGCGATGATGTCAACGTCTGATTCAGCGCTTTTATCTATTTCTTCTATGCTAACCAAAGATATTCTTCATCGTTTTTTCAAACCCCGAGCAAATGAAGAGACATTACTTAAAATCTCAAAAAGAATTTCATGGAGCACAATATTAATTCTAGTGCTGCTATGCTTTTTTTTAAAAGACAATACATCATTAGTACAGTTGCTAGATAGAAAAATCGACCTTCTAGTTCAGCTTGTACCAGCTTTTATTATTGGTTTGCATTTCAAAAAAATAAAGGGAACAGCCGTTCTACTCGGCGTAATCATTGGGTTGTTTGTCTCTTTAGTTATACCATTTGGTGGATTTAGCTTTGTCGAAAATGGTAAAGTATATGGATTGCATGCTGGGCTAATCGGTCTAATACCAAACATCACGATAACACTGTTAGGCTCCTTTATCCCTCCAACCAAAGTAACTAGGAACCTTGATTAATGACAGAAATTATTTCTCTGGAACCGGCAGTCAAGAAAATAATCGCTGATACCGAAACACCTCTCAGCGTTTACCTTAAACTAGCCAACAAAAAAAATACTTTTCTACTTGAATCAGTCGAAGGCGGAGAAAAATGGGGCAGATACTCCATTATCGGCCTCCCTTCAAAGAAAATTATAGTCGTCAAAGGGTCGTCGTTTAAAATAATGGAAAATGGTTTAACGATTAAATCAGTTAATACAGATGATCCATTGAAATTAGTCGAGGAATATAAAAAGTACTTTATAGCATGTAATACAGAGAAACTACCCAGGTTTTGCGGAGGCCTCGTCGGATATTTCAGCTTCGACACGATACGATACACAGAAAAAAAATTAAATTACAAAAATAATAAGTCTAACCTTGACACACCGGACATCTTGTTATTATTTGTTGATAATTTTGTAGTCTTCGATAATTTAAAAAATGAACTCACTATCGTCAAATATTTTAAGCAAAATGATATTGAAGCCCGAACAGAAAGTGAGAAATTAGTCGAGGAAATAAGTTTAACTTTAAAAAACAAAGCGAATATAACTCCAAACTACGACAAGATTTCCCAAAAACACTTAAATGTAAATTCAGAATTCAAAAAAGAAAAATTTCTGGAAGCGGTAAATCAAGTTAAAAGCTATATAAATGAAGGTGACGCGATGCAGGTTGTATTATCTCAACGGTTCTGGACTGAATTTGATAACGAGCCAATAAGCCTGTATCGAGCACTCAGACATTTAAACCCCTCTCCATACTTATTTTATTTCAATTTCGGTGATTTCCACGTTGTAGGTTCTTCTCCGGAAATCCTTGTCCGGTTTGAGGACGGTAAAGTTACGACTAGGCCTTTAGCAGGAACTAGGCCAAGAGGAAAAGATGAAGCTCAAGACAAAGCTTTGGAAATTGAACTTTTAAATGACCCCAAAGAGCTTGCTGAGCATTTAATGCTAATTGATTTAGGTCGGAATGATATCGGAAAAATCTGCGTAACAGGGTCTGTTAGGGTAACCGAAAAAATGATTATAGAACGCTTCTCCCATGTGATGCATATCTCCTCGAACGTAGAAGGGGTTTTAAAAGAGGATCAAAACGTATTTGATATACTTCGTGCCACTCTTCCTGTAGGTACTCTTTCTGGAGCACCAAAAATCCGTGCAATAGAGATAATTGACGAGTTAGAACCCTCAACAAGAGGAATTTATGGAGGCGCTGTCGGTTACATCACTTGGACAGGAGAGATGGACACTGCAATAGCGATAAGAACGGGAATCATAAAGAACAAAAAACTGTATGTGCAGGCTGGATGCGGAATAGTTGCGGACTCAAAAGCTGAGTCTGAATGGGAGGAAACAGTAAATAAAGGAAAGGCGGTTTTTCACGCTGCCAAACTGGCAATGAATTGTCTAAAACTGAATGCTTAAAAAAATGAGCATTCTATTTGAGCAAAGAGTAAAATTTATTACAGCCGGTGAAAATAGTAGCCTTCTAAAAAATGGGCTTAAGGGACTCGAAAAAGAAAGTTTAAGAGTTACGCGTTCTGGTTCGGTATCTCAAAATATGCACCCAGCCGAATGGGGAGCAGCTTTAACAAACCCCCATATAACCACCGATTATTCTGAAGCTTTGCCGGAATTCATCACCCCACCTTTTGAAAGTACAAATGAGACATATGAATTTCTAACGGATATCCATAGTTTTGCAATCGCTACTCTTCCAGAAAACGAAATAATCTGGAACAACAGTATGCCGTGCGACATCAACGATGAAAAAGAGATACCTATAGCAAGATATGGCAAATCAAATCAGGGTAGAATGCGTCACATTTATAGAGTTGGGTTAGATTATAGATATGGAAGAAGAATGCAGGCAATAGCTGGAACACACTTCAACTACTCGTTACCAGAACAATTTTGGGAACATGGCAATGAAATGTTTATGATGACCTCAGAGAATTCTACGAAATTAAAAAGAAACCCGGTTTATTTAGGTTTGGCGAGGAATTACCTCCGCTATGGATGGTTAGTTCTTTTGCTATTTGGGTGCTCTCCTGCCTGCTGCAAATCCTACCTTCCTCAACGAAATAGTAGATTCAAACCTCTCAGGAACAGTTCCTTAGTTGCTCCTTATGGCACTAGTCTGAGAATGAGTGATGTTGGATACAAAAATAAAAACCAAGCCCATTTAAAAATCAAACTAAATAATATTGAAGGTTATATCGGAGCACTTAATAAAGCAATGAGAACGCCCTACCCAGAGTATGAGGCAATCGGGATATATGAGGAAAGCAAACAAATTCAACTAAGCGCAAATTTATTGCAAATCGAAAACGAATACTATTCTTCCATTCGACCTAAAGGGAATGCCCTTGAAGGTCAGAGACCTTCTATTGCTCTTCGAAACAAAGGGATCCAATATATCGAAATGAGAAGTCTCGATGTTAATCCAATGAATCCTTTTGGCGTTGAGAAAGATTGTCTTTTATTTTGTGAGATTTTTTTGATTTACTGCCTACTCGAAGAAAGTCCTCTCATTTCCGATAGTGAACATGAAATTTTAGAATATAACGAGTTATCGGTAGCACTTCGAGGTCGTCAACCCAATTTGAAGCTTATAACGGACACAGAAGGCAACAAAAGCAAAATAATAGATTGGTCTAATATGCTATTAGTTAGAATGCTTCCCATTGCTGAAGCTCTTGACCGAGGATATAAAACAACAAAATACAGCGAAACACTAAAAAGCCAACTCAAACTTTTGAAGGAGCCTGACTTATTGCCTTCAGCAAAGTTTCACCAGCTGCTTGTTGACTCTAGGCAAGAATTTCAAAATTTTAATCTTGAGCTTTCTATTAAAAATACAGACGAGATACGGAAAAAGAAGCTTACTAAAGAGCAAAGTAGCTACTTCCAATCCGTAAATCACGCCTCTTGGGAAAAACAAAAAAAACTAGAAATGGAAACCATTAATCATAAATTAAGCGACTATATCAAAAATTATCTCTCAGATTAGCAATATGACGAAAGCGAACCACAGAACTAAATTTATTATAAAATTTTTGCCCTTATTTGTGGTGGCTTTTATTCTTTTTTTTTGTCAACGCCAGGGTCTGTCAATCGAGAAACAAGATAGCAAAGAATTGCAAAATAATTTTCAGACTATACTGCAAACCGACATAAATAGGCCTCTCAGTCAAGAAGCAAAAAAAATTTTAGAGCAGAATGGAACTGAACCCCCCTTTTCAAGTCCACTTCTGTACGAGAAGAGAAAAGGAACATATCACTGTGCCAAATGCGGCAATTTATTATTCACCTCTGAAATGAAGTATGAAAGCGGAACTGGATGGCCATCTTTTTACGACCATGTAACAGGTAGTCTTGAGAAAAAGTTAGACTTCAGTCTTATTATTCCGCGGACTGAATACCATTGCTCTCGCTGCGGAGGCCATCAAGGACATGTTTTTAAAGATGGTCCGGCACCCACTTTCCTACGTTGGTGCAATAATGGCTTAGCTTTAAATTTTAGACCAAGAAAATAATACGCTAAAGCACTTGCATCAGCTCGTCCTACGATGTATATGTAACCTCTCGGAGCACTGAAGGAGTTCTAAACCGATGGCGATTTTCAAAAACACAAAATATGCAATTATTGGAGCGGGTATTCACGGATTAAGCACCGCTTATCATCTAGCAGTTGAACTGAAAAAAAACGGTAAAGGAAGCGGCGAAGACATTCTTGTAATAGACAAGGGAGGAATAGGAGCAGGGGCCTCAGGGATAGCCTGCGGCGTTGTAAGAAACAACTACTATCAGCCTGCTATGAGAGAGCTTATGGCACAGTGCGTTGAAGTATGGGAGAGTGATCCCGAAGCCTTTAGTTATCACCCGGTCGGCTATATGCAAATATCACCCGTGTGTATGAGAGAAGATGTGAACTCTATATTCGAACAACAAAGAGCGATAGGTTATGAATCAGAATTTATCGAAGGAACAGGTGATTCATCTGAGTATATGAAATCAATTTTCTCAGATTGGCGAGCACAAGGCATAACATCTGTTCTTCATGAAAAACGGGGAGGATACGCAAATAACAGTAAATCTGTCTACGGTTTAGCAAAAAAAGCGGAAAATGAAGGTGTAAAAATTCTAACCGGAGTGACAGTAACAGGATTCCAATTCGACAACCAGTCAGACGCAGTCAAAGCCCTTGAGACAGATAAAGGTCTAATTAACTGCGAATATTTGATAGTTGGAGCCGGGCCTTGGATAAAATCAATCTGGGAATACTTGGAGCTTCCTAAAACGGTAAAGTTCACTGGCAAAGACGGAAAACAAAAAGAGGTCCCTATGTGGATTTACTGGTCGTTGCAAGAGGGAACTTTAGGCGTGGATCCAAATATGTTGAAAACGGATTCCGGAGACAAACCGCCCGTCATCCACGTTGACTCTGATGCCCCTCTTGTCGGTGAAGAAGGTGAGACGATCACGGAAAAACTTTGGGGTATTTACTACAAACCTGACTTTCACTTCAATGGAATTCAAGGAGGGTCTGCTCCATTTATAGTTCAATCTGAACCTGATTCAGTAAATGTAGATCCATACGGACCGGCGTCCCCAGACTTTGTAGTAGGCCCCGATTTCGCTTACTCTTGGTGCAGTGCTCTATCTCACTGTCAAAAAAGGTTTGAAGGAATGTCAGGTTTATTTAAAAAAGAACCCTCTGGTGGAATTGGTGCTTTCAGCCCGGATAGTTTCCCCATATTTGATGAATTTAGGCAGAACTGTTACATAATTGCAGATTCAAACCATGGCTACAAAATGCTCGGAGTGGGTAAGCTTGTAGCGGAAAAACTCATGGGTGAGCCTTCTTCTCTTCTGCAGCCTTTTAGATTTTCTCGATATGAGGAAAAAGAATCCCATCCCACTTCTAATAGCCCTTTTCCATGGAGCTAAAAGCGAAATAGTTAAGATTCTAGTGGGAAACATGGTAAACCTAAAATAAAGAAGGGGAATATAGAGTGAGTGAAACTGACCTTGAAATATATGTGGCGGACAAGCAAAGAGCTGAACTAGTAAAAAAAGTTAGAAGTAAAATTAATGAACTTAATATTCAGTATATTTATTACCAATTTATTTCTGTTACTGGAAGGATTGTGGGGAAAGGAATCCCAGCTGATCATTGGGAAAGAACTGCCACTAAAGGATTTCAACTAGTTTACGGTTCAACCGCAAATTTATTTATTGACAGGCACGACCAATACATTGGCTACGGACCGGAAGCAATGGAGCTAGTAGGTATCCCAGACCCTGATACCTTCTGCCAACTCCCATGGGATAAAAGGGTAGCAAGAGTTTACTGCGTTTGCTTCAGAAACCGCGAGGAACGAGAAAATCCAGGAGCGTTTTTAACCTCCGATTGTAGAGGTAATTTAAAGCGGGCTCATTCCGATTTTAAAGAAAAATACGGAATGGAGTTAAGGGCTGGAACAGAACCTGAGATGATGTGGCTAAAGCGAGGTGAAGATGGGAAACCTAATGGTGGAGTAACCGAGCCTTACTGTTATCACATTGACCAATTTGAAAGCCTTAGACCAGTCTTTATGAAAGTTATCGAGTACGGACAGGCAATGGGACTCGACATGATTCAAGGTGACCATGAGGATGCTCCCGGTCAACTTGAGCTAAATTGGACTTTCGATGATGTGGTGAGAAATGCAGACAGGTTATCCACTTACCGACAGATTTGCGCTCAAGTTGCTCGAGAAAATAACCTCATCGCTTGTTTCATGTCTAAACCGTTTATGGGCGTATCTGCATCAGGCTGCCATACCAATATCTCGCTTTGGAAAGGTGGAAAGAACTCAATTAACAAGCTCCATCAAAATATTTTACCAGGAATGGATGGGGTATTTACTTATCGCGAGGGAGGCGAGAATTTGTTTATGCCAGATACTGATGATCCCCAGTTACCTGGAAAGGTTGGGCTGCAATGCGTGGGAGGAATCGTAAAACATCTCGGGGCACTAACAGCAATTGGTTGCTCTACGGTAAATTCTTACAGAAGATTATGGGATACAGGTTTCTGGGCGCCCGTTTTCGCAGACTGGGGATTTCAGAACCGTACAACTGGGCTTAGAGTCTCCGCGCCAGGAAGATTCGAGTACAGAGCAGTTGACTCGATGGTAAACCCATATCTTCTAGGTTCGGCTCTATTAAGTGCATTCGAGGATGGAATCGACAATGACATTGATCCAGGTGAACCGGAAAATCGAAATATTTATGAGGCTATGGAGGCCGGGAAACAAGTTAAACGGTTGCCCATGTCTCTCGGCGAAGCTCTTCAAAGACTCGAGGACGACGAAGTGATCAAAGCATCAATGCCAGGAGATATGTATAAGATCTACAAATGGTACAAGAATGATGAACACGAAAAATTCATGGCTACGGTAACGGACTGGGACCAAGAAATGTACATGGATTGTCTTCCATAACAAAAAAACAAGGAGCGCATCATGTGTGGAATAGCGGGGGTAATTCATAGAAATGGCAACTCAAAAATAGGGGAAGAAATGTCCTCTATGCTTCAGGCAATGAAGCACAGAGGGCCAGACTCAACGGGATTTGCACTTTATTGCGAACGAAACGAGGGGCATCCGGATCAGTATGTTATGCGTATGAAGGTTGCGGAGAGCCACGAAACTGCTAAAGGTTATGATATTCATGCGAAAATGGAAGAGCGAATAAAAAATGTGGAACTCCGCCTCAAGGAACTTAATGTCAAAGTGTTAGAAGCCGAAAAGATTACCGATTACGCATTACGTTATACCTTCAACTGTGACGGGAATCTTCGACAGTTAGCCAACTACGTTGAAGATGTAGAAGGGGTCGAAATACTCTCTATTGGGAAAGGGTTAGAACTAGTGAAAGATTTAGGAGATGCAACAGTGGTATCGGATCTTTACTCCTTAAATTCTTTCAATGGAACTCACGCGATTGGCCATACCCGCATGGCCACTGAATCAGATGTCGATATAAGGTCGGCCCACCCCTATTGGGCCTATCCTTTCGCTGACGTATCCGTCGTTCATAATGGACAATTGACCAATTACTGGTCAAAAAGACGTGAATTGGAGAGAAAAGGGCATAGATTTATGTCTAGTTGCGATTCAGAACTTATTGCAGTTTATATCGCTGACAAAATTGAACAAGGAAAAAACCTAGAAGACTCCATGCGGCAAAGCGTCGACGAGTTAGACGGCGTTTTTACATACTTACTAGCAACATCAGATTCTTTGGGGATGGCTAAAGATACGATGGCTGCAAAACCAATGGTCCTTTTTGAAAGTGACGACATAGTTGCCCTAGCTTCTGAGGAAGTCGCCATTAGAACCATCATGAATAACGAAATTGACACATCAGACCCATATGACGGAGAGGTAAGAGTATGGCAGGCCTAGAAAAATCAAAGGAACCTCTGAAAACAGAGATGAGAACCGAGTCACTGCTCGGGAGAACCCAGCAAGTCTTTTTTTCACTTGATAACAATGAAGAAAAGATGTCCCAACCATTTACTTATGAAGTGGATTTTTCAAAATCAGCGGAGATTGATGCGGAAAACCTAAACACAAGACAAATTAATAGCAAAATAAAACACCTTCTGACACAGGGACATGGAAGTATCACAATTAAAAACCCTGGGGCTAAGCATAGTATCGGAGTTGGAATATTAAATAGATTAAATTTGAGAATTGAAGGAAGTCTGGGATATTTTGGGCTAGGTTTACTTGACGGGCCAAACGTCACTGTTGAGGGAAGAGTTGGTTGGTCTTGCGGAGAAAATATGATGTCTGGAACTGTGCTTATTAAAAAAAACGCTGGTTCGACTTTCGGCGCCGCAATTAGAGGGGGCGACTTAGTATGTCGAGGTGATGTTGGGGCTAGGACTGGTATCGACCAAAAAGGCGGAACCATTATCGCAGGTGGAAGCACAGGTGCTTTCTCAGGATTTATGATGCAGCGGGGAAGAATGGTTATACTCGGAGACGCCGGAAATAACTTAGGGGACTCAATGTACGATGGTACAATTTATGTCGGTGGAACAATCAAAAGCTTAGGAGCTGATGCGGTGGAAGCCGAAGTTACAACGGCAGACGAAAAATGGTTGCTTGAAAAACTAACCCTTTATGGATTAGCAGATAGGCTCGATTTACCAACAATGAAGAAAGTGGTCTCTGGCAAACAACTATGGAATTACGATAGTCTTGAACCAAGCGAAAAAAAGCTTGTTCTATAAAACAAAAAGGAGCAATACCTATGGCCGACGATAAGGAAAAATATTTATTAGGAAAAAGTCCTATCTTTACCCCAGATGTCGTGAACGACATTCATATCAAGTCTGAACTCGGCAGATATCGTATGCGTGGCTTCTCGATGTTTAAAAAAGTGCCGGGATGGGATCAATTAACCTTCATGCCCGGAACATTAACAAGATTTGTAATAGAGGGGTACAGAGAGAAATGCGAAACTAAAACAATCATTGGTCCGAGAGCAAAACGTCCTATTGAATTAGATATACCTGTATACATCACCGGCATGAGTTTTGGAGCATTATCCTTTGAGGCCAAAACCGCGCTAGCAAGGGGCGCAACGATGGCAGGTACAGCAACTTGTTCTGGAGAAGGGGGAATGATCCCAGACGAAAGACGCTTTTCCGAGAAATGGTTCTACCAGTGTATACAATCGAGATATGGCTTCAATCCTCAACATCTAAGATTGGCCGACGGTTGCGAATTTTTTATTGGACAAGGAGCAAAAGTTGGCCTAGGAGGCCACTTGATGGGTCAAAAAGTTACGGACCAAGTGGCAGAAATGCGTTCGCTTCCCGCAGGAATAGATCAAAGATCGCCTGCCAGGCATCCAGATTGGTTGGGGCCTGACGACCTGGCACTAAAAATCGAGGAAATAAGAGAGGCAACTAATTGGGAGATTCCTATTCAACTAAAACTGGGAGCTGCTAGGGTCTATGACGATGTTCGAATGGCAGCAAAAACCGATCCAGATTCGATATATATAGACGGTATGGAAGGTGGTACAGCAGCCGGACCACATCTTGCTTCTGAAGAAACAGGAGTTCCAGGAATTGCCGCTATTCGGCAAGCTAGGAGAGCTTTAGATGACGTCGGGAAAAGTGGGGAGATAACTCTAGTGTACGCTGGGGGGATCAGGAATGGCGGAGACATTGCCAAAGCCCTAGCACTGGGCGCAGACGCTATTGCTATCGGTCACGCGTCAATGATGGCTTTAAACTGTAATAAAGACATCCCGGAAGCAAATTATGAGGAAGAAATGGGAGTTAAAGCCGGAAACTGTTACCATTGCCATACAGGTAGGTGTCCAGTTGGAATTGCTACCCAAGACCCCAAATTGAGAGAAAGACTTGACCCAGATAAGGCTGCAGAAAGAGTCTATAATTTCCTGCATACACTAGCCATTGAGTGCCAAATGATGGCTCGGGCGTGCGGAAAAACGAACATACACTCCTTAGAACCTGAGGACTCAGCGGCACTTACGATGGAGGCGTCAGCAATGGCTCAAGTTCCGCTGGCTGGGACGCAAGTTACAGTGGGAAGACCAGATTTAAACCGATTCTGATTAGTATCGAATACACTGAATGGAGAACGTAATGAGTGAAAAAAAAGATATTGACCACTACCTAAAATCAGATGGTGTCGACTCTGAGCGAGAGAAAATGATCGGTCAAACAATCGGGTATCGTTATGATGTGAACTTGTTGCCAGACCTCTCAAAGCTAACACCATTCTTGAAAAAATATCTAGACTTCATGGGTTGGAAAGACTTGAACTGGTTAGAAGACATCCACATGGGGTATGAAGAAGGGCGTGCAGCGGTCTTTGACCGAAATATTAACGGATGGGTGACTGTTCCACCCGACCTAAAGCTGCCAGATAATCAACAAGAAAGAGATATGATTGCAAGAGAACTACTAGTAAAATTTCAAATGTCTGATAATCACCCTCTAGTAGCACTTAGAACAGCATATGGAAAATTCGACTAAAATTTTTTGATCCTTTATTTAAGAAATGTCTATTAGATTATTAAAGTACGGGTTCATTGATAACCACGCGGAAGAGCGTTGGTTCAACCCAGCAAAAGAACTTCAAGATTCATACGACGTTGTTATAATCGGAGCGGGAGGTCATGGCTTAGCTTGTGCTTATTATCTTTCTCATTACCATGACGTTAGAAAAGTTGCTGTTTTAGAAAAAAATTATATAGGCGCCGGCAACACTGGTAGAAACACAACCATCATTAGATCAAATTATCTGACAGAGGAAGGAGTTAAATTCTACGGTGAGAGTGTTCGTCTTTTTAACCAACTGTCAGAAGAATTAGAAACTAATATTTTTTTCTCAGAAAGAGGACACTTTACTCTTGCGCACAGTGACGCTACTTTAAGGACTGCAAGATGGCGGGCAGAAGTTAACAAACACTACGGAATAGAAAGTAGCGTTGTCGGGCCATCCGAGGTTAAAACAGCTTGCCCGGAAATCGACCTGAGTTGTGGGGGCAACCATCCTATTGAAGGAGCACTTTTTCATGCTCCAGGGGCAGTTGCGAGACATGACGCAGTAGCTTGGGGGTATGCAAAGAAAGCTTGCCAACAAGGAGTAGAAATCCACCAGCACACCGAGGTTGAAGGGATTAATATCGAAAACAATAAAATTACTTCAGTCCAAACCAATAGAGGCTTAATCAAGACCGATACCGTTCTTTCTGCTGTCGCAGGAGCTACCCCGACTATACTAAATATGGTCGGCCTCGATTCCCCAATCGATATTTATCCTCTTCAGGCTTGCGTGACTGAACCTATGAAACCATGGTTAGACACTATAATCGTTTCTGGTAGCCTTCATATCTATGTAAGTCAAAGCTCGAGAGGTGAATTAGTTATGGGTGCTTCAGTAGATCCGGTCGAACAACATAACACCAAATCCAGTTTTGAATTTGTATCTGGTATGTGCGATCAAATTCTGGACTTGTTCCCCTTCTTAAGCACCGTAAAAATAAATAGGCAATGGGCAGGCATGGCGGACATGACACCAGATTTTGCTCCTATTATGGGCACGACTCCAGTCGATGGTTTTTTTCTTGATTCGGGCTGGGGTACCTGGGGGTTTAAAGCGACGCCTGTTAGCGGTAAATCTTTGGATAATTCAACCGATAAAAATAAAAACGACCCTCTTATTAGCGGCTTTAATCTTAGCAGATTTAAGGACTTTAAACTCGTAGGTGAAAAAGGAGCCGCGTCCGTAGGACATTAGTATATTAAAAATGAAATACTTAGACTGTCCAATTATAGGGGAAAGACCCATTTCTGAATTTATTTATGGGGGCTCGATAGACCCAGAACCATCTAACTTTGATGGTTCTGCAGGATGGTGGGCTTATCATCAAGATAGCCGACCACTCACGCGGAAAGAGTGGTGGTACCATCAACCTACCCAGACGTGGTTCAGAGTTAAGCGAGATACAGAAGCTAATATCATTCTCTCAATCGAGGAAAATTGATGGCTAGACGACTACCCCATAAAAGTTCCGAATGGATAGACCGTTCCAATAGAATAAAATTCAGATTCGAAAACAAAGAAATAATGGCTTTTAAAGGCGATTCTATAACCAGCGCTTTGATTGCTAATGGGGAAAAAATACTTGGAAGAAGTTTCAAATACCATAGACCAAGAGGATTTGTTTCACTGGCTAATCATGACGCAAACGTCATGCTTCAATCGGAAGATAGCACTAATATTAGAGCCGACGTGACGTTAGCAAAAAACAGCCAAGGAGATTTAAGATCAATCAACACTTTTGGTGGAGTCAGACATGATTTAACCAAAATACTTGGGCTGTTCGCGCCTGTATTACCCGTTGGTTTTTATTATAAAGCTTTTTTTAAACCTGCTTTTTTGTGGCCATATTGGGAAAAACTTATCAGAAAACTAGCTGGACTTGGAGAGGTTAAACCCAGTTACGACAAAAAGAGATATCCATCACAAACACTGTTTTGCGATATCCTAATCATCGGGGGCGGTGCTGCGGGGACGGCAGCAGCTGCTCACTTTTCTAAAAGTAATTTCAAAGTAATTATGGCTGATGAAAATTTTAAATTAGGCGGCTCCTCGAGTTTTGACGCAGAAGAGGCGCTAAAAGATATCGAGTCTAATATTGAACAACTCAATACACCGAATATCACTTGCCTAACTCAGCACTTTGCTAGTGGATATTACGATGATAAAACGGTGATTTTAGAAGGGCCTAAAGGTTGTAAACAAGTGTGTGCAAAAGCAATCATTTTAGCTTCAGGGGCGTATGAGCAACCTGCTGTCTTCAGAAACAATGACTTACCATGTGTAGTTTTGGGTTCATCCGTAGCCAGACTCGCTCACAGATACTCAATTGATCCTTTTGAAAAATCAATAGCGTTAGTTGGAAACAACATCGGTTTTCGACGTCTTCTCAAGCTAAAATCTATCGGTATAAATATAGGATGTATTTTACAACTATCGGGCTTTGAGACAAAAGAGTCAACAAGAAAACAAGCAGAATCAATGGGAATTGAGGTAGTAAACGAGGTAATTCCGATTGAAGCGATTTCAAAAGGTGAATGCTTAAGCTCATTTGTTTATCGCACCGTTAATGATCCATCCTCCAAAGTGATTGACTGCGATGGCTTAATTATGAGCGTAGGATGGTCTCCTGCTTCGAACCTACTAGTACAGGCAGGTGGAAAACTAAAGTATGTTGAGGAAATTAACCAATTAGTCCCCGATAAACTACCAAGTGGAGTGTTTGTTGCAGGTATGATACGCGGAATCTATGATTTGGAAAAAAGAGTTCGTGATGGCAAACAAGCTGCAGAAGCTTGTGAAGCCTATTTAGAAAAAAGAAATGCTCCAAACGCGATTCAGGAGGACTACGAAAACCAAAGTCACCCGTATCCTATTTATTCTCATCCCAAGGGAAATGAGTTTGTTGACCTGGACGAGGACTTAAAACTAAAAGATCTGGTAACTGGAATGAAAGAGGGGTTTGATTCAATCGAGCTACTCAAAAGATACAGCACGATTGGAATGGGACCAAGCCAAGGGAAGATTTCAAACCTGAATGGAATCAGAATCGTCGCAGACTTTAATAATCTCCCGGTGGGAAATATAGGTACTGTAACTCCAAGACCTTTTGTCTATCCAGTACCTATTGGAAAACTGGCAGGCAGACGAATTCGGAGAGAAAGAAGAACAAGCCTTGATCAATTTCATACAGAAAAGTTGGCTGATATAAAAGAAAATGGAATATGGAGACGTCCTATGGCGTATGGTGGCTTTGCCTCCAGAGAAAATATCGCGAGGGAGTATTCTGTAGTAAGAAATGCAGTAGGTATTATTGATGTGTCTACCCTGGGTAAAATAGAGCTATTGGGACCTGACGCTAGAAATCTTTTAGAGTACGCATACACTTGCAAATTCGACAAGTTAAAAGTAGGAATGACTCGGTATATTTTTATGGTTGACGCCGGAGGAACGCTTGTTGATGACGGGGTCGCGGCCAAACTTGGTGAGGACCATTTTTACATTACTGCAACCAGTAGCCATTCGCAGACAGTGCTAAGACTACTTGAACTATTCAAGATGCAGCTGCAGCTCGATGTGACCATTTGGGATCATACTGGTCAAGTTGGTGCTATCAACCTTGCGGGACCTTCCTCAAAAAAAGTTCTCACGGATGTGGTTGATATTCCACTAGATGCTGATAGTTTTCCCTATCTGGGCTATCGAGAAGCAGAGGTTTGTGGAATTACCTCGAGAATTATGCGGGTAGGTTTTGTGGGAGAGTTGGGCTACGAAATACATATGCCTACAAACAGTCTGATTAAGGTTTGGAATGGTCTGCTTGACGTAGGCTCAAGCAGACAAATTATGCCTTTTGGAGTAGAGGCACAAAGATTACTTCGTTTAGAGAAAGGGCATTTAATTTTTGGCCAAGATACTGACGGCAACACTAACCCTTTTGAGGTAAATCTTGGATGGGGCGTCAACCTTAAAAAAGAACGATTTTATGGCCGGAATAGCTTAAAAGTTCTCAAACAAAACATTACTAGAAAATTAGTCGGTTTCGAAATGGATGACTTGAGAGGACTAGAAATCAAAGAGAATAACCTTACTATAGACCAAAACACGATAACAGGTAGAGTTACAAGTATAAATTTCAGCCCGACACTAAAAAAAATAATTGGTCTAGCAATGATAGACGCTCCCTACCTAGAAAAAGATTCAATCCATATTAGACTTGATGATGGATCAAGTTTAGAAGCTCTGATTGTTCCTGCTAGCTTCTATGATCCAGAAAATGAAAGGCAGAAAATATGAACGAAGTCGCAAATAGCAATAGTCCTCTGCAAGCTTTTTTTGACGAATCAATAAGCGAAATAAAAATATTTCAATCTTGTGAAGTCAGCGCACTAAAAAAACCGATCAAGGCCAAAGAAGATGATAGTTACATATTTGATTTATCGTGCATAAAAAAATTTGCTGTAGTTGGTAAAGAAGCTCGAATCGTTGTTGAAAAATACTTCGAGATTAGTCCTATTAACTTATTTCAATGGACCTCTGTTGGTAGTGGTGGATTAATTTGTTTGGCTAAGGATAAGATTGTCTTGGTTAATTCATATGACGGCTCCCTGATCGATGGCTTTACAAACGCTATCCCATCGGACCCAAAAAAGCATATCGTACAAAGAGCAGATTATAGTGAAATTGCACTTTCGGGACCCCTAGCATCAGTAATTTTAGAAGAACTCGTACCAGTTCCTAGTTCAGCTTGGTCTCAGACGGGCCTTTTATGCAGCTCATTAGCCGGCGCCAATGTTATTTTGCGTAAAGTAAATAATCAGCCCAATCACTTGCGATGTATAATTCAGCCAGCTGACACCCATTATGTCTTAAAAGCAATGATGGAAATAAACCGCGAGTTGAATGGTCACCTCGGCTGCATATTCAGCTATCTAAATACATTCCAACCTTAATCACTCCCTTATTCCTGACACCAACGTAATTCTTTAAAACAAAACCTTTGATTCAAAAGGCGTAAACTGTCATTCTCGATTAACTCAACTCTTCTTATAATCTCATTGTCTTTCCGTTCAATTTTGAGAACTCTCGAAATATGATTGTTAGTATTCGGCTGAACATTTTCTTTCAGCTCAAACAATTGAAAATTCCTCCAAGAAAAGATTTTTATATTTTGTAGTGTATTTCTAAACAATAATATAACTTCAAAATTCCCGTTCATATCTATATCGTCTACAAAAAATTCCTTGATTGAGCCCTCATAAGTGAGCATTAATTTGGATAAAGGCAAATCCTTCTGATAAACAGAGAGCACTAATTGATTCCCCTCTGCATTGGTAGTAGGTGGAACTGATAAAATTATTTGATAATTCTCATAATTATAAGTAATTGTGTTGGATTGAGAGAAGCCAAACAAAGGACAAAATAGTAAAAAAACATAATAAGTGAGAAAACGCATTATTTCGCCAAAAATTTAATTATAAACACTCTTGACACATCGTTCATAAAATATTATTGTTAGCACCACTCCGTCGTGAGTGCTAATATTGAGATTCATAAATCAGAGCTCAATAAATTAAATTAACGATTTGATGGATTAATTGGAGAATCAAACAAATGAAAATTCGACCTCTTCACGATAGACTAATCGTGCGAAGATGGGATGAAGAAAAGACATCCCCAGGCGGTATAGTAATACCAGACTCAGCAACAGAAAAACCGGCAAAAGGCGAAGTTGTTTCTGTAGGAAACGGAAAAATACTTGATAGTGGCGAAGTTCGTCCATTAGATGTAAAAGCCGGCGACAAAATCCTATTTGGCAAATACTCTGGAACCGAAGTCAAAGTTGATGATGAGGAGTTATTAGTCATGCGCGAAGACGATGTAATGGCAGTCTTCGAAGGTTAAAAATAAAACATTAAATAAGATAAGAACTGGAGTAAATACAAATGTCAGCGAAAGAAGTTCGTTTTTCAGACGACGCCCGTAGCCGAATGGCAAACGGTGTCAATATACTAGCAAACGCGGTGAAACAAACGCTTGGTCCAAAAGGACGAAATGTCGTCCTCGAAAAAAGCTTTGGTGCACCAACCGTCACCAAAGATGGTGTGTCAGTTGCCAAAGAGATAGAACTGGCCGATAAATTTGAAAACATGGGAGCGCAAATGGTCAAAGAAGTCGCTTCCAAAACCTCCGATGTAGCCGGAGACGGGACAACAACCGCAACTGTTCTCGCTCAAGCTATTGTAAGAGAGGGATTAAAAGCAGTGGCTGCTGGTGTGAATCCGATGGATTTGAAAAGGGGTGTAGATAAAGCTGTGTCTGCTGCAGTAGACGGTCTTCACGGTCTTTCTACTCCTTGTAAAGATACAAAAGCAATAGCCCAAGTAGGCACGATCTCCGCAAACTCAGACCATGCAATCGGGGAAATAATTGCCGAAGCTATGGATAAAGTCGGTAAGGAGGGAGTGATAACTGTTGAGGAAGGGTCCGGACTTGACAATGAGCTGGATATTGTAGAAGGAATGCAATTTGACCGAGGATATCTGTCTCCTTATTTTATAAATAATCAAGAGACTATGAATTCAGAACTTGAAGAGCCTTTAATTTTATTACATGACAAAAAAATTTCAAACATCAGGGATCTTCTACCTGTTTTAGAGGCCGTTGCAAAAGCCGGCAAATCCTTATTGATTATTGCAGAGGACGTGGAAGGGGAAGCCCTTGCGACACTGGTTGTAAATAATATGAGGGGAATAGTAAAGGTGTCTGCCGTGAAAGCGCCTGGTTTTGGAGACAGAAGAAAGGCAATGCTAGAGGACATCGCAATTCTGACTGGCGGTACAGTCATTTCGGAAGAAGTCGGTCTCTCATTGGAAAAAACCTCCATTGATGACCTAGGTTCATGCAAAAAAGTGCAAATTAGTAAAGAAAATACAACTATTATTGATGGTAAGGGAGACCAAAAGGCTATCGAAGCAAGAGTCGGACAGATTCGAACGCAAGTTGAGGAAACCACCTCAGATTATGACCGCGAAAAACTTCACGAAAGAGTTGCTAAGCTCGCGGGAGGAGTTGCCGTCATTAAGGTTGGAGCAGCCACTGAAGTCGAAATGAAGGAAAAAAAAGCTAGGGTGGAGGATGCATTGCACTCAACTAGAGCTGCAGTAGAGGAGGGAGTAGTCCCTGGAGGTGGAGTGGCGATGCTGAGAGCCTTGGAAAAAGCGAAAGCATCAAAAGGTGAAAACCAAGACCAACAGATGGGAATCGATATCCTTGTAAGGTCATTAGAAGAACCCATCAGACAGATTGTGGCGAACACCGGTGAGGAACCATCGGTCGTCTGCGCAGATGTTTCCGCTGGGAAGGGAAACTATGGATACAACGCGCAAACAGCAGTGTTCGGAGACATGGTCGAGATGGGAATTATCGATCCAACAAAGGTAGCACGAACTGCGCTACAAAATGCAGCGTCTGTAGCAACATTGCTTCTAACGACAGAAGTAATGGTAGCGGACGCACCAAAGGAAGAATCCGCAGCGCCCGCGATGCCCGACATGGGTGGTATGGGTGGCATGGGCGGAATGGGCGGCATGGGCGGAATGATGTAACAAATCTCTCCTCTTTTAATGCGTGCTTTCTTTGCACAACTGAAAAGCCTCGACATGAGGCTTTTCTTTTTTAATCTCTAATTTTTTTATTAAAATGTGGTAAGGAACTTGAGTCATTCGATACCATATAACGTGATTCTCCATCCAAAGCAGTAACATTTTCATACACACCGCTATCTCTTTTGACTAGCTTAGTGAATCCTTTCTCTTTAAGCTCCGAGTTACTATGAGCTTTAATTATCTTAGTCGGCGAAAGAATTTTATAGACCGGTTCATCATAGGGTATTTCTCCTAATGAAATTTGGGCTAAAAAACAAACCTGACCCCAAATTTCTACCTCCATATCTACAGGGTGTCGGACGTTCACAACCTTATTAAAATTTTTTGTTTTGTAATCATAATTTGGCATAATACAGCGCCCTGAAGCCTTTTTAAAATAATTTACCATAAATATAATAGCCAGCGATATAAGTTCCCAGCGCAGAACCCAAACCCGCCAAAAAAGATACAATAAGAACCCTAGTAACATTATTGGTAAACCAACCTTTTATAGACTCAATATCGCTTTTCAGCTTTAAAAAATCTGAAACTTTTGGCTTTCTTAACCAAGCTTCTACAAGACCGACAATCATACCCGCCCCAACCGTTGGATTAAGAGAAGTTAACGGAGCTGCAAAAAATGCGGTGACTGTCGATAGGAAATGCGCCCTGCTAAACAGGACAAACAAAGCCGATAGGCCCCCGTTTATTAGGAACCAAGCCAATATCAAATCCATCCCCAATTCGGGACTTTGGTAAAACCCATAAAAAAAACCTGAAATTATCAGTATCAAAATAAGATAGGAAAAAAATTTTAGGAATGATATTTTTTCAGGCAAGCTATTTAAAGCCGCTATGTCCTCTTCTCGATACACCTGTGCTTTTTGTAAGTGTTCCTTAATGCCCGTTAGATGAGCGGCGCCCACTACAGCCAAAATATTAGTGTGGGTTTTGGCGAGCTCTTTAAGCTTTAAACCCATATATTCGTCCCTTTCTTTTATCAAATAATGATGTAGTAGTGGTGCATTATTAGAAATTTCGGATATCATATTCTCAAGAGCATCTGTCGTTTTGAGTGATTCTATTTCGGCATGCGTAATCGACTTTTCTTCGAAAATATTTGTAGTGATATCCAAGATTAGTTTTACACGCTGGATAAATCCGAGATTTTGGGTTAGTCGGGCAAAAGTAGTCGAAATACTTCGGTCAATAGGGATTAAAGTGAGTTTATTTTTTTCCGCAAGTCTCACCGACTCTTTCATTTCAAGACCAACTTCCACCCCAAGTTTACTTGCTATGCGATTTTGCATGACGCTCATCGCGAGCATCACCACGAAGGTGATAACTTTCTTAGACTTAATAATTTGAAAAATATCTGAATTAATCACAAAATCAGGATTTTTTATTTGTTCAAGACGAGAGTCGCACAATTCCAAAGCAATGCATTGATAATTTCCGCTGTTAATCTCATCAGCGACAACAATCTTGCTTTGTTCTGAAACATGAGCTGTCCCGATCAGGCGTATGTGGCTGTCACCTAAATTAATATCTATATAAGGCTCATTGTGACTATTCATTATAACTAAAAACTGTATTTTTATTTTATTGTTTAGATAACAAAAAAGGGGGCTTTGTTGAGCCCCCCGCGATCGGTTGTGTCATCAACCGCTTTGTCAATTAACCTAGTTCACAATCATTGCTGACTGCGAAACAAATACTCTGGCTGACTGACACAATATCCATATCACTAGACATTGGATCACCTCCTTTTAACGTATTTAAAGGTATATTATATGACCTTTTCTGCAAAGATTTAAATATTTATTTTTAAAAACTCCTTCTCTCTTAGGAAGAACTACTAGTACCCAACTTCAAACCACACTTATCGAGACTAAAGTCGAAGAGAAATGTATCTGCGAGATTTGATGGCACTAAGGCGAAAAAGCCTAAAATATCGGTTTTTCGACCTGGTTGCTCTTTTCTCAATTAGTAATCAATTTTTTATTCTCTTTCGTTGTAAGTATTCTTGGTAGCCATATTGGTCACAAGGTATCATCAGAAGAGACTGTTGACTTGAATAAAAGAAAATGTCTTTTTCGAAACAGTAAAAAAGCGGTCTAATCACTATATTTTATACATCGTCGCTTAACAACTTAGGAGGCATCGCTTTCAAGCTCGAGACATAAAAGATATTTAAAAACAGAGTTCCAATTATATCATCTAAGTGATGTCCGAAAGCTGTTTTTATAGATCCGCTGTCTTTTACAACTCTGTATATAAAACCGCCTTTAAACGTGAACAAAGTCTACAATAAGCCTTATTCTCATCAATGTTATCCGTCACAATTGAGAAAGTATTCTGCTTCTCTATAAGGTAATTCACCTTATCGTCATCTAGATATTTTCTCATTACACCATTCGGGCAATTCGGCTGTCCTTAATCTAAATAAAAAGCAGTGGTTTCAAAATGTACCGATGCTTTCAGACTTATTTCTGTTAGTAATTTTAGTAAAGTAAAAAAGTCTTTTCCTCCTGACAAGCAAACCATAATCTTATTCCGCTCTTTTATCATTTGATAATCTTCATTAACACTACCAATGTTCCTTCTCAATCTTTGCTTCGTTTTGGTTTCGGAAAGATTTTGATTTTTTACAAAAAACATATATCGCACGGTTCAATGTGTTAGTCTTTTTTTCTTTTCTATCCTCATCTCAATGTATTAATATAGAACAAAATTTTTTGACGAAATACAAAATGGCGGGCTCCCTCGAGTGACTCATCGATTTAGAATACCCCTATCATCAATAAAGTGGATTGTAATTCTGACTATTTTGAACACTTTATCAAACAAAGGAAACACTGAGCCAGTATACACCTCCTTCGATAATCAATTTGAAAAAGGTTTATATTATTACGACAAATCTCATTTTAATGAATCAGCCGAAATATTTAGCGAACTTACACTAAGATATCCTTCCTGCTATAGGTGTATTTACCTTAAGGGTAAAAGCATAGGAAGACTAGCAAGTAGAGCCAATTGGTTTAGAGCTATACAATTGGCGCCTAAAACCCGCAAATGTTTTGAAAAGGCCCACTTGATTAATCCAAATGATAATGAGGTTCTTGGTGACCTAATAAAATACTATGAAAGGGCTCCGGGTTTTCTGGGTGGAGACAAACGAAAAGCGGAGGCCCTTAAAATCAAATTCTTAGAACACACAAAACGTTTAAAATGGAAGCCAAATGATTAAGGGTATTTTTTTTGATTTAGGGGGAACGCTAGTATCATATAAAAATGTAGATAGAGTTATTAAAAAAATATTGTCAGAATCAAAGAAAAGAAAAGAAACTTCATTTTCTGTTGATGAATTATATTTGTTCTACAAAGAAGCCAGCATTGATGTGGCCTCGCTTTTTTTAAATAAGAAATTTTATCTTCACAAAGATCTTTTCAGAGAAATATTTAAAAAATATACTGAATATGCAGGAATCACGTGTGACCCAAGTTTTCTAAACTGGTTCATTTCAAGACATGAAAATCTATTAACAGAATCTTTTTATCTGATCAAAAACGCAGAAAAAACTTTACTTAATCTGAGACAAAAAAACATGATTTTAGGCATAGTATCTAATATAGATTCTCATATGTTAAATAAAATAATTTTAAATACCCAACTGTACAAAATGATTGATTTCAAAATAAGCTCGGAGTTTGCTCAGTCTTGCAAACCCAATCGTAGAATCTTTGAACTTGCTAGGGAAAAGGCGAAACTAGACAATTCAGAATTATTATTTGTTGGTGATTCTATTGAACATGACATAATCGGCTCAAAAAATTTTGGAATTAAAAACGTTCTATTTTGCGAAAAAAATATGAAAGCACCGCTTCAGTCTGGAAATCACAAAGAGAAACCTAATTATAAAATCCAAGATTTACTGGAACTAGGTCCTTTGATAGACAACCTAAATAGAGAGCAATGTGATCGCTGATACTGCTTCTTCAATCCCATAAACTCCACCACCATTTTGCGATAGTGCGACTTTTGGCGAGTCAATTTGACGAGGTCCCGCTTCTCCTCTAAGCTGTAGAACTAATTCATAAATTTGCCCAAGTCCAGTCGCACCTATTGGATGCCCTTTTGATTCAAGACCACCTGAGGGATTTACTGGAACAGAGCCTAGCATACTAGTCATTCCCTTTTCAGTAGATATACCACCTTGACCAGGCTCACAAATACCTAAAGCTTCAATTTCTATAATTTCGCCAATTGCAGTAGCATCGTGGACTTCAACGACATCTAGATCCTCAGGGCCAATTCCACATTCGTAGGCTTTTTTAGCTGCTAGTTTTGTAATGTGATTCTCAACATCAAGAATATCTCTATTCGACCCAGTTTGAATAACCGAAGATCTAACTAGAATTGCTCTTTTTATCGGAGATTTTATTTTTTTCAAACCATTTTTGTTGCAAATAATCGCTGCTGCTGCACCATCGCTTATAGGAGAACACATTGGCAAGGTTAGCGGGTAAGCTACCATCTGGCTACTCAAAACCTCTTCAATTGAAAATGATTTTCTATACTGCGACTTAGGATTTGCTACCGAATTAATATGGTTTTTGGAGGCAACCGCTGCCAACTGTCTTCGTGTAGTACCAAAGCTTTCCATGTGTTTCCTGCTCCAGCCTGCATAAACTTCCATAAAGACACTACTTTTTCGTTCACTATTTAACGAATTTCCTTTAATGGAATTGAGGGGAGACATATCTTCGAAAGTTTTTCTGTTAGATTCGGCAGCGTGAACATCCCATGCGCCATCAAAAGCTTCAAACATTAATTTTTTATTTTTTGAAATCATTTTCTCGGCACCGACCGCTAGAACAACGTCAGCAGAACCAGAACTGACGTAATTGCATGCCAAATGAAAAGCCGTGCTGGCTGTCGCACAGGCATTCTCAACATTAAAGATCGGCAACTTTTCAAAACCCATAGGCCTCAAGGCCACCTCTCCTCGAATCATATCCTGACCTTCCATGTG
The DNA here is from genome assembly GCA_036130055.1 of Pseudomonadota bacterium. Lineage (GTDB taxonomy): Bacteria > Pseudomonadota > Gammaproteobacteria > TMED69. Next base: position 171,250 of record JAYYOR010000027.1, read on the forward strand.
GCCTTGAACACAATTTCCAAAAAAAACGGCATCTATGTCATTCTTTTCGAGGCCCGCATCACTCAAAGCGCCGTGAACTGCTTCCTCAACAAGGTCTTTAAGCGGCCTAGTAAAAAACTTACCGAACCTTGTCATCGAGATTCCGGTAATCGAAGCGTTTGATGGCATTAATAAAATTCCTCTTTTCAGTTGTATATGTTAACTTTTACAGATTATCAAACAAGTGTACCTTTAATTTAGTGGAAACAACAGAAAACTACCTGTTAAAAACAGCTGATAATAAATTAAAAATCAAGAGAGTTATTGAAATATCAGACTCGGGAAATCTCCCTTTAATTCCTGATGCAACACCTGAGAATTTAAAAAAGATTCCATGGCTCTTTCCTGAATTTATTTCTTCCGCGCACGGCCTTAAACTTGTAATTCAGCTAATTGTGATTGAATCAAATGGTAAGATTATTATCGTAGATACCTGCGTAGGCAATCATAAAAATATATACTACAAACCTTGGGCCAATAAAGAAAATAAATTTTTAGAAAAGCTGGTAGCGCTGGGGATAAAAAGAGAGAATGTCGATTTTGTTATCTGCACTCATATTCATCTAGACCATGTAGGATGGAACACTTTTAAAAACAACGACGAATGGGAAACAACTTTTCCAAATGCTGAATATATTTTTTCAGAAAAAGAACTTGACCATGCAAGAAAATTTGAAAACACTCTGCATGGAGACATTCTCAAAGAATCGATAGATCCAGTACTAAGAGCAGGCCAAGCCAAGTTGATTTCACCACCCTATTCCGTAGATAAAAACATAAAAATCATCAATACTCCAGGTCACACGCCCGGTCACATGAGCGTTGTTATTAACTATGGGGGTTTTAATGCCTATGTCACGGGGGATATGATTCACCATCCTTGTCAAATAGCATACCCTGAATGGGGGACTTATTATGATGTTGATAAGGAATTAGCGATGAAAACAAGAAAAAGATTTTTGGAAAAAAATGCCGAACAGGACAGCATAATTATCGGGACGCATTTTTCGGGCTCAAGTATCGGTAAAATTATTAAAGATGGCGATAAATATGCTTTTGATATATTATGTGAAAATCATGAGCAAAAAGATTAAATGGTACTATTTTCGAAAAGGCTGAACGACTTGCGTCAAGGCATCCAAGTTTTTGGAAGCGAATTCAATCGAAGTCTTAGATGAAATCTCAGCGAGCAAAAAACTTAACGAGACCGACGCTAGGAATCTATTAAAAAAAGCGTCTAAATTAATGGTTTTTAAAGGAAAGAAAACTGACACCTTCAACATCAAAGACGAAAAGACTTCCTTAATCGTTCCATATATGCTTGGCCCGACCGGCAATCTGCGTGCCCCTACTCTAATTTATAATAGTGTAATTATAGTTGGTTTCAATGAAGAAAAGTTTAACGAATTTTTCTCTTAAAGAATTGTGTGATTTTAATGACAGATGAAAACAATGTTAGATCCCAAGGTAACGGATTTAACGATCTAGAAATATCAGAAAAAGAAATTGAAAAAAAACTTAGATCTGTTGTCTCCGTAACAACAACAATACCCGATCATGCACAAACGGCGAATATTTTAGGTACTAAAAGATCTGGTAATGGCGTGCTCATAAACCAAATGGGCTTAATTGTTACTATTGGATATTTACTAGCAGAAGCAAAACAGATTTGGATAACGACAGCACATGGCGAAACTGTTACAGCAGATACCGTACTATATGATTATGAATCTGGATTAGGCTTATTAAAACCTTTGAAGCCTATATCCATTCCTGCTATCGGTATAGCCAACCAAAATCATAAGGTAAATTCGGGTGACAAAGGGTATCTTCTGGCAGGTTTCGGTGGCTTAGAACAGACTATCAATGTCGATATTGCTAGTTGTGACAGCTTCACCGGATACTGGGAGTACGTATTGGACAGAGCGTTTTATACGGCCCCAGCTCATCCTAGTTGGGGTGGGGCGGCCCTATTAAATAAAAAAGGCGAACTCACTGGGATAGGTTCTTTGTATTTGGAAAACCCACCCGCAAGTAAAAAAGAATTCTCAGGAAATCTTTGTGTTCCAATTGATGCATTATGGCCATTATTTTCAGAAATTAAGGAAAATGGAAATGTAAAAAACAAGGAGCGACCTTATCTTGGTTTCTTCGTCTCCGTAGTAGAAAATCAATTCGTAGTATTGGGACTCTACAATTCATCTCCAGCCGCTCTAGCTGGAATCAAGGCCGGAGATATAATAAAAAGTATAAACGGAGTAGTTCCAGTAGCTTTGAGTGAGTTGTTCAAGTTAATATGGAAAGCTGGCCCAGCAGGTACAGTAATATCAATTGAAATCGAGAGCGGAGATAAGCATACTATAATTGATGTTGTGTCCGCTGAACGCAAAGCCATATGGATTAGTCCAACTCTGCACTAAAATCATGGGAATTTAAAAAAACATAACGGTAGCGTCGAAATTATGGAATCGAGAAACTTAAAAATTGAGAAAATCAAAAAGGGACCCGGATTTATAGCTGCACTCGACCAGAGTGGAGGAAGCACTCCAAAGGCTCTTCAAAACTACGGAATAACCTCAGACGAATGGTCTAATGAAGAAGAGATGTTTTCCTTAGTACACAAAATGAGAGAACGAATTGTTTCAAATCCATCGTTTAACGGCGACAAAATCATTGGTGCTATTCTTTTTGAGAAAACAATGAACTCTAAATTCTGCGGCCTCGATTGTGCTGATTATTTATGGGACAAAAAGAATATCGTACCTTTTCTAAAAATTGATAAAGGCCTTGCTGACGAAGAGGATGGCGTGCAAGTAATGAAGCCAAATCCCCACCTATTAGACATATTGAAAATCGCTAGGAAAAAAGGAATTTTTGGAACCAAAATGAGGTCAGTCATCAAGACACCCAATCCTTCAGGGATAAAGAGAGTAGTAAGACAGCAATTCGATACGGCCAGGATAATTATGGACGAGGGTTTTGTGCCAATTATAGAGCCTGAAGTTGACATTCATTGTAAAACTAAATCCGAGACTGAAGTCATCTTATTGGAGTTTTTGTGCGCTGAACTAAACAATCTACATAACGATGACCGCATAATATTCAAATTAACACTCCCCGATTTACCGAACTTCTATCAGGAGTTATGCAAAGAAGAAAAAGTCCTAAGGGTAGTAGCATTATCCGGAGGGTACGCTCAAAACGTAGCTAACGAAAAATTAAGCAAAAACAATGGAGTAATCGCAAGCTTCTCTAGAGCTTTGACTGAAAGTCTTTATGTAAAAATGACTGACAAAACCTTTACAGAAACCATCGAGATGGCAATCGATAATATTTATAATGCGTCAATAACTTAACAGAGGTTTTTTTAATGAGTAAGTCTATAATTGGTAAAAATTTAAGCTACCTATCCTTCGTGAATCAAGATGGAAAATCTATTTGCCTTAGTGATTTTTCGGATAACTTCGTTCTGTTATGGTGGTATCCGAAAGCAGATACACCGGGGTGAACCATTGAAGGCAAAGGGTTCCGTGATAGAATCCAAGATTTTAATAAAAAAGGCGTAGTTGTATTTGGAATTAGTGGAGATTCCCCAGCTGACAATAAATTATTTCAAAATAAATTTTCGTTCCCTTTCGAGATGCTGTCTGATTTTGAACTTAAGGAATCAAAGAAACTAGGTCTTTGTAAAGAGGAAAGTACTTATGCGACAAGGGTAACCCTCATCTTGGACCATAAAGGGGTTGTTACGAATTTTTTCGATGACGTCAATCCTCAAACCCATGCTTCAGATGTTCTAAGAATCTTTAATTAATAAATTAGTAATTACTGAAAAAATTATTAATTTTTTCGATAAATTGAAGTTCCTTTTCTACAAACGGCCAATGCCCACAATCCGATATGACGGCAAGTTGTGAGCTTGAGATTTCAGCATTTAAAAACTCATGGTATTTTACAGGAGTGAGGAGATCCTTATCTCCACACAAGATTAAGGCTCGAAAATCGAGTCCTTTTAACCGCCTCGTAAAATCAAACGAATCGGCTGCAAGCCAATCCTTGTAAACCACTAAAGGATCAACATCGTTCATGATCGCTAAAAGGTAATCCAGCAAATGCTTATTAGATGTATCGTAGATGGAATTTAATAAAAATTCTTTGTTCAATTGTGAATTTTCGTTTTTCCGTTCAATCTCCGTTAGAAATGAGTCCGGTACTCGCAAACGGGCTCCAGTCGCAACTAATATCAATGATTCAACCAGTTTTGGCATATAAACCCCTATAGCCATTCCAATTGCTCCCCCCAATGAATGTCCTAATAAATTCCATTCTCCAAGATCTATTCTCTTAAGTAACTCGGAACATATAAATGCGTGGTCAACTACATTTCTGTAACCTTCGCCTTCTGATTGACCATGCCCACTCAAATCAATTGTTAAAATGTTGAATTTTTTTGAAAGGTTTTCCACAACGTTCGAAAAGACTCGAGAATCGCTTGATGCACCATGAATAAAGAACAGATTTTTTCTTGAGGGGCTTTGGAAATTTACGCTATAGTAAATTTTTTTGTCTTCTATAACTTCTATTGGCACAACCAATATCTCCTAAGATATCAAATAAACAGTTGATATAGTATGATAGAGGCAGTTTTTTATTTTAACAATTAAAATAGAGAAAAAGGATATTCTATGAAATGCAGAGCTGCGGTATTAAATAAAATGGGTGCGTCCAGGCCTTATAAAGACTCAAAACCGATAACTATTGAGGAAATCCAATTAGACGAACCCGGAGATGGCGAAGTTCTTATTAGAATGGGTGCAGCAGGTTTGTGCCACTCCGATCTTTCGGTAGTCAATGGCTCTCGGCCTAGGCCATTACCAATGGTTATTGGACATGAAGCATCTGCGGTAGTAGAAAAATTAGGGCCTAATGCAAATGATCTTGATGTGGGTGATCATGTTGCCGCCGTTTTTGTTCCAAGCTGTGGAAGTTGCATACCGTGTTTAGAGGGTAGACCGGCTTTATGTGAACCTGCTGCCGTGGCGAACGCAAACGGAACCCTTCTATCTGGAGCAAAACGAATCAAGCTAAATGGTGAATATGTAACCCATCATGTCGGTGTATCCTGTTTTGCAGAATACGCTGTTGTGTCTCAAAAATCCCTTGTAAGAATACCAAGCAATATTCCTCTAGACCTAGCGGCTCTTTTCGGTTGTGCAGTAATAACTGGCGTAGGAGCGGTGGTAAATACCGCAAAAATGACCATGGGAAGCACAGCTGCAATCGTCGGATTAGGCGGAACAGGACTAGCTGCAGTTTTAGGCGCCATAGCCAGCGGTGCGAAAACTGTAATAGGAATTGATTTAAGCGAGCAGAAACTAAAATTGGGCAAGCAACTTGGATGTAATTATGTACTAAATGCAAGCGATCCTGAGATCGTTACCAAACTCAAGGAAATTACGAGCGGCGGCTGTGACTATTCCTTTGAATGCGTCGGTTCAAATAAGGCGATGGAACTTGCCTATGCAGTCACCCGACGAGGAGGAACAACCTGTTCAAGCGGCCTATCGGACCCTAAAGAAAATTTTAGCTTACAACACGTAAATCTTGTAGCCGAGGAAAGGACGATCAAGGGCAGTTATCTTGGTAGTTGCGTTCCAAGAAGAGATATCCCAAATTATATTCAATTACAGCAAAATGGTAATTTGCCTGTTGATGACTTAATGAGCGAGCGCATTAGACTAGACGATGTAAATGAAGGTTTTGACAAATTAGCAGACGGGGAAACAGTTAGACAATTAATAACATTTGACTAAAATAATTGCTCTAGTTTGGCAACCTTATGTTATCAACAAGAGCGCGAATATATTGTTTCGGCGGCTCTGTCCATTTACTTACGAACATTGCAGTCAAGAAATTAGCAATCGCACCTATAACACCAAAACCCTCAGGTGATATTTCGAACCACCAGTTTTCTGGAATATTCAGTTCTGGATTAAAAAATTTAAAATAAACTATATAAGCTAAAGTAATTGTCAATCCTACTACCATTCCACTTATAGCACCGAAGTTATTAATCCTTTTAGAAAAAATTCCTAAAACTATTGGGGGAAACAAAGAGGAGGCAGCAAGCCCAAATGCAAGCGCTACCACTTCTGCCACAAACCCCGGTGGATTTATACCTAGATAACCCGCAATAAAAATAGCTAGCGCAGCTGCTAGTCTTGCCAATAGTAGCTCGGTTTTATCCGAGATTTTCATGTCAAACGTCTCCCGGACTAAATCATGGGAAATAGATGAAGATATTACCAATAACAAGCCGGCCGCTGTCGATAACGCAGCCGCTAATCCACCAGCAGCCACCAGTGCAATGACCCAAGGCGGTAGACTGGCAATTTCTGGATTAGCAAGAACCATTATATCTCTGTCAACATAGACTTCATTATCGTTAGGCAAACTTTTATTTAAGACAACACGCTCTCCATGAGGACCACTATCGTCTGCACTAAACTCAAGTCTGCCCTCAAAGGGCTTGCCCGGACCGTACTGCATAATTCCATCGTTGTTCTTGTCTATCCAAGCAATTAGTCCTACACCCTCCCATTGCTTAACCCAATTTGGAGCTTTCTCATAATGGGTCTCATGCACTGAATCAATAAAATTTAATCGAGCGAAAGCTCCAACAGCCGGTGCTGTAGTATATAAAATTGCTATGAAAAGTAAGGCATAGGCAGCGGATTTTCTTGCATCAGAAACTTTAGGCACGGTGAAAAATCTGACTATAACATGGGGCAAACCAGCAGTACCCAACATTAATGCCATTGTAATAGCGGCCATGTCAATCTTAGAACGAGCCGTAGTAGTATACTGCTGAAATCCCAACTCAAGCAAAATACCATCCAAGCGCTCTAAAATTGATTGCTCGGAGCCGTTAAATGACCCACCCAGTCCGAATTGTGGCACAGGAGAACCGGTCATCATAATTGATATGTAAATAGCAGGGACCAAATAAGCAAAAATCATAATGCAGTATTGGGCTACCTGAGTATAGGTTATACCTTTCATCCCACCCAGTACCGCATAAATAAATACGACACTCATACCTATGTATACACCGGTGTTTATAGGAACATCTAAAAAGTGCGAGAAAACTATCCCAACTCCTCTCATTTGCCCTGCAATATAAGTAAATGAGACAATTATTAAAGCAATAACAGCTATCATTCTGGCTTTTCTTGAATAATACCTACTCGCAATAAAATCCGGTACAGTAAATTTCCCAAATTTACGAAGATAAGGTGCAAGCATTAACGCAAGAATTACATAACCCCCCGTCCAACCCAACAAATAAACTGACGCCCCATAACCCATAAACGCAATTATTCCAGCTAGTGAAATGAATGAGGCAGCACTCATCCAATCAGCAGCGGTTGCCATACCATTCGCAATTGGACCAACTCCTGAATTTGCAACATAAAAATCTTTAGTACTACCGGCGCGTGCCCACACCGCTATTGCAGCGTATAAACCGAAACTTATTGCGACGAATATATAAGTTAGAGTTGCACTGCTCATAATTTTGTTGAGACTTTTTCTCGATATTTCTTATCTATCCTATTCATTAAAACGGAATAAGCAAAAATCAACACGACAAAAGTAAAAATAGAGCCTTGTTGGGCCCACCAAAATCCTAATTTAAAACCGAAAAAATGAAATTGATTCAGTTCTTCAACAAAAGCAATACTAAAGCAGAAAGACACCAGGAACCATATCGACAGCAGAATCAACATAAGTCTTATGTTGGCTTTCCAATAGAGAACGTTTTCATCAGATTTATTTTTCATTCTTTCCTCTACTTTCCACTTTTTGTAAAATTTAGTGGCTATGGGTGGGATCGAACCACCGACCTCGGCGTTATGAGTGCCGCGCTCTAACCGGCTGAGCTACATAGCCTAAAACTCTCGATTACTTTAGTGTTAAAATAATAACATTTCTTTACATGAATAGTCATTTTTAAGGGAACCTAAAATTATTTGAATAAGGAAAAATAATTTTGAAAAAACAAAACAAGAAATGGAATGTTCTTTCAATAGATTTGGCAGATCGTCCCGAATTACGTTCAGGGACCATTCCTTCATTACTTGAAATATCAAAGTTGTTTGAGGACGGTATAGAAAATTTTAAGCACTCGATGGGCTTGACCGATGAGTACATAGCCGCCAAAAAGAAATCGACAGTTGCACTTGAAACTTCTTTATGTGTGCATGGATGGCAATTCAACGACTCTTTATTGATAAAGACCAGAGCTTCAAAGTTTGATGGGCGAAAAGTATTGATGCAACAAGTAATTTGCTCAAAAGGCCAGACTTTAGTAACCCAAACGACTCTTTCTATTTCTTTCGATATTTTAAAAAGAAAAAGTTGTTTTTTTGAAGAAAAAATTGCGCTTAATTACCAAAGATTTATTGATTTTTAATGTTTTCGTCTGAACCGAGTTCTTTACGGATATTTTCATAATCATGGTTTTCCAGCTGGCCGATTTTAAAATGCCAATATAACCAATAAATTACGACAAATATCAGCCAAATAAATTCAGTTCCCAAGAGTGGGTATATTTCGAAAACTTCACTAAAATTTAATTTATTCCAATCAACAATAGTTGCCATTATTTTATCTCTTCCGTTTCAGCCAAAGATACGTTTTTATTTTCCATGCTGGTCTTTTTTTCTGAAGCAAAATCCAGTCCCACAACTTCAATTTCTGGTGGTATACGTAGAATTTTAAAAAAATTAAGTAATTTCGCAAGTGCCCATCCTGGTAAGAACCCAAAAAAACCAAACATTATTATTGCGCCTACAAACATCCCTAGAGGATTAATCGTGCTGGGGTAATAAGCTGAGGCCGGATAACCCCATAAAACAAAACCGCATACTATGAGACCCAAAGCACCAGCATAACCATGAACTGCTACCGCTCCAACCGCATCATCGATTTTAAATTTTTTCTCAACATAAAAATGTAATCTGTAAACAAAATAAACACCTACGGCCCCAATCGAGAATGCTTGAAGTGGGCTATATAAATCGTTTCCAGCAGAGGCTAAAATTATACCAGCAAGTCCCCCTGAGTAAGTCCAAAATGGGTCTCCTTTTGACACTAAATAACTTGTCAACATTCCACCTGATAGTGACATTAAAAAATTAGCCGTAATACCACTTAAAGTGGTTGGAGTGAGATATATGTTTGTTGCAGAAAAAAACTTCTGCCCATCTCCATAATCACTGCCAATATCATAAATTGGAACATTACACGCAGCGTAAAACCCCCAAAATCCGGTATAAATCAAAAAAATACCTATAGTTACAAGCCACGGATTTTGCGGATTAATTGTGTTTATTTTCCCATCTCTGAATTTCCCTATTCTTGGCCCCAACACTGCCAGGACACCTAGAGCAAAACCTCCCGAAGCCGCATGAATTACACCCGAGGCATAAGCATCATGATATCCAAGTTTATTAACCATCCAACCTGCGTAGTGCCAGCCCCAAGAAGCATCAATTACCCAGACAACAGAACCAATTACCACAGCGATAATTGCAAATGCCACAGTTTTAATCCTTTCAATTATAGCCCCAGAAACTATTGAAGCGGCTGTCCATGAGAATAATAAAAAAGCTGCCCAAAATACCAAATTTATTCTGTCACCTAAATTGACTGCCATAGCAGATGACCAAGGAAGGGCTAACTCGTTAGCACCGAAGCCATCCGCTTCCAGCACCAATCCTCCGGTTATTCCCGGTCCATTTGGCATAGCCCAATAAAACCACCAACCAAAAAGGAAAAAACTTATTGTTACAATTGGAATTAAAATTGTATTTTTCATAAGAGTATGAAGATGGTTTTTCCGCCTGGATACTCCTACCTCATAGACGCAAAAACCAACATGAATAAGAAACATCAAGACGACCGTTACCCAGTAATAGAATTCCGTAAAAATCGTCGTCAATGCCAATATTTCTTTTTCCATAAATACTGATGCTCCTAAAACTAAATTAATTAAAACAGATATACATAGTCACAAGCAACATTATTTTCATCATTTTGCTCCTTAAATTTGGGAAGCCGGCAAGGCTCCCTATCAAAATCTATATCTGTAGTAACCAAATATTTAAATTTTATAAAGCCACTAGTTGGTAAACCATCGTCGATTAACTCATCTAAGCTCCTACCCTTATGAGCTTCGAGCAGAATTCCTATTAACAAATTGTTTTTCTTTTCGACCTCTTTATTTAAGGAAACAAAAAACTTCAGTTGATTGCCAAATGAATCAATGGGTAGGTTATCTACCAAAATACCCCCTTTTTGCGACAGCCTATACGTCAATTCAGTTAAATTTTCCGAATCAAAGAAGTTTTTCCAAAAGGTTGTTTGTATTTTTACATCTTCTTTATTACTCTTGGAAATGTCTGTAGAGAGTGGTAGTTCGTTAATATTTTTATTTAAAGCTAGATCAAACGCTGACATTTTTTTACTTAATAAATAGTGATTATAAGCAGAGTGGCTTATAACAAGTTGTAATGCTAACTTTTTGAGTGTTGACTCAAAATTCAAAAGATAAGCTTTGTAACTAAGAATTAGGAGCAACGTTAATAACACACCAAAGAGAACCAGATTGTATCTCTGTGTGAAATGCCAAAACTCTTTCATATTATTTGCTCGAACTAATAAACTTAATCGACGTCAAAACCAAGATTCTTACATATCTCTACGGTAGGGTATGATTTGTTAAGTGTATAAAAATGAAAACCTGGTACACCATTTTCTATTAATGACTCACACATCTGAGAAACAAAATCTATTCCCAACTTAGTTAAGTAATCATTGTCATCTGAGTAATATTCTATTTTATTTTTCAACCATTTCGGAATATCAGCATTACATTTTTTGGAAAATCGCAGAATTCCCTCACCATTCGAGATCGGCATCAGACCCGCCAGAATTGGGATCTTAATCCCGATTTTCGTACAATCCTCAACAAATCTGTAATATGCATCGCAGTTAAAAAAATATTGAGTTATTGCCCTATCAGCACCCGCCTCTACCTTCTTTTTAAAATAGTTTATATCATCAATGAAATTCACAGACTCTGGATGACATTCTGGATACGCTGCTACATCAATGTAAATGGATTCCTTGAATTCCCTTGAAATAAATTTTACTAGATCCATGGCATATTTAAAGTCGGAATTAACTGGTACACCGGAAGGCATATCTCCTCTTAGAACAACCAAATGTTTGTGTCCCGCCTTAATATATTCACTTATAGTTTTTTGGGCCAAATTAGCATTTAGAGATACGCATGAAATGTGTGGAGCTATTGGAACTTTTAATTTTTGATAAAGAAGATTAGCTGCTGATAAGGTTTTTCTTCTAGTGCCTCCTCCAGCACCAAAGGTTACTGAAAAAAATTCTGGATTGAAAGCTAATAGTTTTTCAGCTTCAAAAACAAGTTTTTCTAGAGCCCGTTCTGAATTAGGAGGGAAAAATTCAAAACTAATAGACTTGTGGCCTGATGATTTACTTCCCAATATATATCTCCATTTAATCGACTACATATGGATGGTTTTCCGCAAACTCCAATATTTTATACTTTTCTGAGTGCAGTTAGTAGAAGTCTGAACTATAATTAGCGAATAACATAATATATTACTTAATACAAAACTACGAAAAAACAAAGGAAGATGCAGATTGGGATCATCAAACCAACCGAGTCCAAGAGAGCTAGCAAATGCAGTACGTTTCCTATCAGTTGATGCAATAGAACGAGCAAAATCAGGACATCCTGGAGCTCCTATGGGATTGGCTGACGCGTCGATGGTTTTATGGCTAAATTATTTAAAACACAACCCAGAAAATCCAACATGGTTAAATAGAGACAGATTCGTTCTATCCAACGGTCACGCCTCGATGCTCTTATATTCAATTCTACACCTAAGCGGGTATGCTGTATCAATTAACGATATAAAATCATTCCGGCAACTTCATTCAATTACCCCAGGTCATCCTGAATATAAAGAAACACCTGGTGTTGAAACCACCACAGGACCACTAGGACAAGGCATTGCAAACGCAGTAGGATTTGCGATAGCGGAGAAAAATTTAGCGGCGACATTTAATAAAAAAAACTATAATCTAATTGATAATAACACATTTGCTATTGTTGGAGACGGGTGCTTAATGGAAGGAATATCCCATGAAGTTTGCTCATTAGCAGGGACCCTAAAATTAGGAAAGCTAAATGTACTATACGACTCTAATGGAATCTCGATAGACGGAGAAATCAAAAATTGGTTTTCTGAAGATGTAGCGAGCAGATTTAATGCTTATGGTTGGCACGTGATAGAAAATGTAAAGGGCCATGACTTTGATGATCTTAATGAAGCCTACTCTTTGGCCCTCAGTAATAAGGAGCAACCTACAATAATTATCTGCAAAACAACAATTGGCTATGGTTCGCCAAATAAATCGGGAACCGCCGAATCACACGGGGCAGCGCTTGGTGAAGAAGAAACAAAAAAAACAAGGGAGGCTTTGAAGTGGGATTACGCACCATTCGAAATTCCCCAAGCAATTTATGATTCATGGAATTGTAAATCAAGAGGGGCAGAAGCTGAAAAAGAATGGAATCTTCTGCGTGATAAGTACAAAAGAGATTATCCCGAAAATTGGAATGAATTGGAAAGGAGGGCCAATAGTAAACTACCTCAGCATTGGCTAGAAACAATAGAGAGCTCACTAAAAAACATTCAGCAAGATAATAACAATGAAGCTACACGAAAATCTTCTCAAACCATTCTAGACTTAGTTACTCCCTCAATACCTGAGTTAATTGGTGGTTCTGCTGATCTAACTGGATCTAATAACACCTTCAGTAAATCTAGCAGATCTCTGGACCAAAAAAATTTTAACGGGAATTATATTTTTTACGGAGTAAGAGAATTTGGAATGAGCGCGATAATGAATGGTATCGCACTCTATGGCGGACACATTCCATATGGAGGTACATTTCTAGTATTTTCCGACTACGCGAGGAATGCTGTCAGAATGGCCGCATTGATGAAATTAAGAACAATTTTTGTTTACACCCATGACTCAATTGGTCTAGGAGAGGATGGCCCAACACACCAACCTATTGAACATCTTCAATCTCTCAGATTAATACCCAATTTAAATGTTTGGAGACCTGCAGACAGAATCGAAACCCTGATTGCGTGGAAATCGTCGATTGAAAATTCTACTGGTCCATCTTGTTTAGTTCTTTCTAGGCAAGCGGTGCCGCAGTTGAGCCAATTAGAAGAGAGAAACAAAAACATCGAAAAAGGCGGATATATTTTGAGAAACACAGATAACCCGGCGGCCTGTATAATCGCGACAGGATCTGAAGTTGCCCTTGCTATTAAAATCGCTGAAACTCTAGGCAAAAGCAAAATACCTATACAAGTAGTATCTATGCCATGCTCACAATTATTTGACAGGCAGGATAAATCTTATAAAACTAAAGTATTGCCAGAGGGAGTCAAGAGGATCGCGATTGAAGCTGGCTCAACTGACCTTTGGTATAAATACACCGGAGAAGATGGTCTCGTTTTAGGTATGAACCAATTTGGTGCTTCAGCCCCTGCGGATCAATTGTTTAAAGAATTCAACCTAGATTTCGAAAGCTGCTTAGCGAAAATAAACCATTATCTTTTTTAACTTTAACATTAGGAGAATGAAATCATGACGCTTAGAGTTGCGATCAATGGGTTCGGAAGAATTGGGAGAAATATCGTCAGAGCGCATTATCAATCAATGAAACATGAGGATATAGAATTCGTTGCTATTAATGATTTAGGCGATACAACAACCAACGCCCATCTCCTCAAATACGACAGTGCATATGGTCCTATGCTACATGATATACAAGCAGGATCTGACCATATAAAAGTGGGAACCGAAAAAATTATTGTTTTAAATGAGAAAGACCCTTCAAAGCTGCCCTGGAAAGATTTAAACGTAGATATTGTACTCGAATGCACTGGTATTTTTGCTAACAAACTAGGCGCTGAGCAACACCTAAAGTCTGGGGCTAGCAAAGTATTGATTTCAGCACCTGCCGGAACTGATGTCGATGCCACTATTGTTTTTGGCGTAAATGACAACATACTTTCGCCTAATCATAAAATTGTATCAAATGCATCATGTACAACTAATTGTTTAGCACCTTTAGTAAAACCATTAGAAAAACATATCGGAATTGAGAGTGGCCTCATGACAACGGTTCATGCTTATACGAATGATCAAGTATTAAGCGACGTTTATCATGGAGATTTGAGACGAGCCAGGTCAGCAACACAATCTATGATTCCTACAAAAACCGGAGCGGCATCTGCAGTTGGCTTGGTATTACCGGAGTTGAAAGGAAAACTAGACGGCTATGCCGTGAGAGTGCCTACCCTAATAGTTTCACTTGTAGATTTAACCTTTAAAGCAAAAAAAGATACAACCGTTAAAGAAGTAAATGAGATTTTGCGCAACGAATCAACTAACGCTTTAAAAGACATTCTTGGGTTTTGCACAGAACCTTTAGTATCCATTGATTTTAAGGGCGATCCGAGGTCCTCTATTGTAGATCCAACCCAAACCAAAGTCATCGAAGGCAGTTTAGTTAAAGTGGTAAGCTGGTACGACAATGAGTGGGGGTTTTCAAATCGGATGCTTGACACCGCTAAAAAAATGAAAGAATGTTCATGATTTCATTAGATGAAATAGACCTCGAACATAAACGAGTCTTTTTGAGAGTTGACTTCAATGTTCCTATTGAAAACAAAACGGTGACGAACGACTTCAGAATAAAACAAGTTGCTCCAACAATAAAAAAGATTTTAGAAAAAAGAGGCTCGGTTATTTTGGTAACCCATATTGGAAGGCCGAACGAAGGGAAAGATGATACAAACCTATCAACAGCATGACTGATCCCTTCGATCGAAAAAATATTGGGTATTCCTATTAAATTCATAAAGAATTGGATCGAGGGTTTAAAGATCAACCAAGGGGAAGTGCTTTTGTGCGAAAACGTCAGATTCCTAAAAGGGGAAACAAGTAACGACCCTAAACTTGCAAAAAAAATGAGTCGATTATGCGACATATTTATAAATGAAGCATTCTCTAATAGCCACAGAGCGCACGCGTCGAATTATGGGGTAGCACAATTCAGTAAAAATAATTATCCAGGGCCCCTTTTTCAAGCCGAAGTAAAGGCACTTAGCAAAATCATAAATAATAATAAATCACCGTCTGTTGCTATTGTAGGCGGGTCTAAGATATCAACCAAAACTGCACTAATAAAAAACTTATCAAAAAAAGTAGACCGCCTGATAGTCGGAGGAGGTATAGCTAATTTATTTATAAAGGCGCGTGGTTTTGAAATCGGAAACTCCTTGTTTGAGGAACCTGCTTTCATTGAAGCGTGTAAACTATTCGATGTAACAGATAATATTATTTTTCCGGTTGACGTCGTGTGTACAAACAAATTCAGCAAAGAAGCGGTTGGTAAAATAAGGAAGATTAATGAGATAAAAGACGATGAAATGATCGTAGATTTTGGACCTCAAACCTTAAAAACGATTGGTTCTGAGCTTCGATCGGCCAAAACTATTCTTTGGAATGGACCAATTGGTGTTTTTGAATACGACAATTTCGCAAACGGTACAAAAGTAATAGCTAACGAAATTGCTAACTCGTCCGCTTTTTCGGTCGCTGGAGGCGGAGATACAATCGCATCAATTGAAAAGTTTGGTGTTTTTAACGATATATCATATATCTCAACTGCCGGTGGTGCGTTTCTTGAATTCTTAGAAGGTAAGAGTTCTCCTGTAATTAATATTTTACAAAATAACTAACTAGCGGTTGTCAATTTTTCTAAAGCAAGCTTATATCTTTGACTTGTTTGGCGGATAATTTCTGGAGGCAAATCAATAGATTCCTTTCTGTCCCAAGCTTTTTTAATTAAATAATCTCTAATAAACTGTTTATCGAAACTTAAAGGTTCCAAACTTTTGCCGTAGGTTGCTTTATTCCAAAATCTTGAAGAATCCGGGGTAAAAACCTCATCAATTAAAATCAAGTTTCCTTTTAAGTCAAAGCCGAACTCAAATTTAGTATCTGCCAAAATGATACCGCGAGAAGCAGAATATTTAAACGCCTCTTGGTAAAGTGCAATACTTTTTCTTTTTATCTCTTGAGATACTTGTTGACCTAATGTTTCTACCATTTCGTGGTAACCTATATTTTCATCGTGAGAACCAATCATTGCTTTGGTCGATGGTGTAAAAATAGGCTTATCAAGTCGATCATATTTATTAAGACTTTTTCTTAACTTTACTCCAGAGACGGAACCAGTTGATAGATAATCAGACCACGCTGTTCCAGCGAGATATCCTCTAACGACCGCTTCAAATTTTATGGGTTGTAATTTATCAACAATTACTATTTGTTCCTTTATTTTATTTAATAAACTTTGAGACGAAAATAGACTTTCCGGTTTTATTTTACTAATATGATTTGGAATGATGGCGTTCGTTCGTTTAAACCAGAAATTTGAAATTTTTGTGAGAATTCGACCTTTATCAGGAATCGGTTGCTTCAGTACAACATCGAAAGCAGAAAGTCTATCAGTAGCTACAATAAGAAGGTGTTGTTCTCCTACTTCATAGATGTCCCTTACTTTACCCTTTTTTAGAAAATGAAAGTCATCTAAAAAAGTTTCATATACGGATCCATCGACGAATCTTATATCATTTTTTTTTTCAATATTCATTGTTATAAATTCCTAAGATGCGACTTTTACTGCAAGGTTCTTTAAAAATTTTGATTTGTTGAACAATCTTAAAAAATAATTATGAGGAACTTTTAGCTTTGATTTATTTAATTTAAAAAAGAGCTTGATGAGATTAATGAAAGCTATCAATTTTGTTGCATCTTTGACTGATGATTTATTAATTTGTAGTAAATATTTTTGCTTTCGATCAGGTGCATCCAAACTGTTTAATTTATCAATTCCTGCGAATAATTTTTGCAGGTTTTTTATAGAAAAATTTAAGCCTTGGCCAGCGAGAGGATGGAATGAGAAAGCAGCACCACCTAAATAAATAAGACTATTATAGTGTATGGCCGGCCTCCACTTCTCAAAAAGCTCGTATGATAAAGTATTTTCAAAAGATAATACTTCGCCAACTTGTTCGCTCAGTAGTTCCAAGGGTAGTAAATTAAGATTTGATTTACTTAAGTCAACACTAGACCTTCTAGTAAAAGAAAAAACAACTGAGTATTTATTCGGTTCCGATTTTGGCAAAAGTGCTAAAATGTCCCCATTCAAAAACCATTGCATAGCGATATTGTTATGATAACTTTCGGTTTCCAGGTCTCCTACCAATGCAAGTTGTCCATACCTTCGTTTTTTTTGTGCTAGACAGGCAGGCTCACCCTTTATACAATCTAAACTTTCAGTGATAAGTAGTAAATTAGAGCTGTAAATTTCACCGTCTTGATCTTCCAAATCAACGCCACCAGGCGTGTTTTCGACAATCTTCAGAGTTTTAAAAAATTGTCTATCTTCCCCGACACTCTCCAGCAGGTAGTTATGAAGTAATCTTTCTTCAACAACCCATGACATGGGTCCTTTTGATTTTTTTAAATTGTCAAAAAATAATTTAACTTTTCCATCGTCACCCAATATTTTAATTGAATTAAAATACCCGTATAACTTTTGATCTAACTTATTCCATAATTTTAATTTTCTTAAAGTTTCTTCGGTTGTCCTCGTTATCGACAGATGCCTGTTACCTTTTGCTACAAATTTGTCCAGCGCCAATACTTTAAATGAAAGTTTTTGCATTATGCAATATCTCACACAGATCATTGATATAATGCCTGATCCCACAATTATAATATCTACACGTTCTTTGGACTTATTCATTGTTCAATATAATCCAATCCTGTCCCAATCCGGGTGATGATTTTGCGAAGTCTTTTATTATTCGCTGCTGTTGCCAAAACTGCCCTTCTTATAAAATTACTTGTAGCGTTTCTTTTTCTATATAATGTTGCAACTGAATCTATAAAAAACTCGCTTACTTCCCGACTAGAAAAACATTTATTGAACACAACTGGAGGAGCTATTTTTAAGGGAACGCCCAGACGTTGGATCTGGGTAATCAATTCATCAATATCACGTATCCCTAGATTTAGCCCCTGAGCCGTTGTTGGATGCACTGTACCTCGCGAATTCCCGACTAACGCAAAATGTTCAGAATGCTTATAAGCAAGTTTCAAGCCATAAAGAGGATAGTGGCGAGGCGGTTCCAAAAGTGAGTAAGAACCAAAAGGCTTTCCACATAATTCCTCAATTTGGCGTAAATATTTTGTATGGTCTCTTGTATAGTTTTTAAAACTATTCCGTTTTACAATAAACACAAACGTTAAGCGATTATTTTTTTTGGGGATCAATGCCACGCTTCCCTCTTCAAAAATTCTCTGAATAGCTATACCCTCCGGATCTTTATGGGTAGATATGTTGCCGACAATTGCGTCTTGCTCAAAATTTATTATTTCCGAGCGAAGACCCATTCTATTTCTAACAACAGAATTCAATCCGTCAGCACCAATAACGAACTCAATATTTTTTATGGCAACACCCGAACCACTATTTGATTTGAGGTGGAGAATTTTTCTTGGCTCTGAAAAATCTTTGAAAAGATGATTAGCCTTGATAGTTATATTAGCATTTTGATAGACGCAATTGTTTATAACCATCAATAAATCTTTGGCACTGATTGCCCATCCTAGAGCATCCAAACCTACTTCTGACGCCACAAGCTTGACTTTGCCGAAAGCTCTTTTCTCTGAGACCCAAACTTCTTCTATTGGCGTACAAAAGCGAGAAAGACTATCCCAAAGTCCGATGCGTTGTAAAATTATCTTTGAGGCTTCGGAAAGGACTATTGCTCTTTGGTCAGAGTTTTCAACAGTCCTGGGATCTCTACTATCAATCAAATATACTTTGAAATTTTTTCTCGCTAAAGCATAGGAGCAAATCAAACCAGAGAGGCCGCCTCCGACAATTGCAATTCCTCCTAAGGAACTCATAACTAGCTCATTACCTGCTCGATTTGCTCTATGGTTTTAGGAACCTTTTTGCTTAAATTTTGGTTACCGTCTTTGGTTACAAGAATATCATCTTCAATTCTTATGCCAATACCTAACCATTGAGCATCTACATCAGCCAAGCTTTGGGATATATAGATTCCCGGTTCAATTGTTGTAATCATACCAGATTCAAAGACTCTCCATTGATTGTCGACCTTATAATCACCTACATCGTGTACATCAAGTCCTAACCAATGACCAGTTTTGTGCATAAAGAATTTTTTATACGCACCAGTTTCGATAATCTCGTCTGATGAACCAGACAAAATATTTAAATTTTTTAAGCCGTCAACTATTACCGATAATGCTGCTTTATGGGGCTCGTCCCAGTTCTTATTAGGCCTTACCTTGTCGATAGCTTCTTTTTGTGCGGATAGTACGATTTCATATAATGCTCGTTGTTGAGCACTAAACTTACCATTGACGGGAAACGTTCGTGTAATATCGGCTGCGTAACATCCATATTCAGCTCCCGCATCGATTAGGACCATCTCCCCGTCTTTAATTTCATCGGCATTTTCTATGTAATGAAGTATGCATGCATTTTCTCCCCCTCCGACAATCGATGGATATGCCGGAGATTTTGCACCAGCTCTAATAAAGTTGGAGGTAAGTTCAGCCTCCAGCTCGAATTCAAAGACTCCAGGTCGTGCCTTTTGCATCGCAGCTATATGAGCCTGCGTCGATATCTCTATAGCTTTTTTTATATATTTTATTTCAATTTCAGTTTTAAATAGCCTCATTTCATCTAAAATTGTCGATAATGCCAAAAATTGATCTGGCGCATGAATACCCGAGCGAGTTTGCGAATCGATTTGTCGTACTAGCTTCATTAGCGTATTATCAAAATGCTGATACCTCCCCATAGGAAAGTATATTTTCTTTTTATTTTCGATTAGCCCCGGCAGAATCTCATCTAAATCTTCAATTGGAAAAGCATGATCTGCGCCTAAAAACTCCTTTGCTCCTTCCAAGCCCAATCTTTTTCCGTTCCATATTTCAGCTTCTTTATTATTTTCTCTGCAAAAAATAATAAATTCTCCTTGTTGTCTGTTAGGAACAATAACCGCTAACGAACAGGGTTCATTAAAACCGGTTAGGTAAAAAAAATCACTGTCCGGCCTAAACGGATAGTATACGTCCTTATTTCTTATTTTTTCCGGAGAAGTTGGAATGATAGCGACCGATTCGTTCGACATCCTACTAGTAAGTTCATCTCTCCTTCTTTTAAATTCTTCTGAAATCAAAATTACTCTCCAAATCGAAAAATATGATGGCGATGAATAGATAAAACCAATTATCTAATTGCATTACTATCAAATAAATGCCATCTTACATAAAACTAAAACTTTAGATTAGTATAATAACAAATTAACCGTAAAGCATTATTGAAAAAAACTTATGGAAAGCACAGACAAAACTAGCCTTGAGCTTTCAAGCCTTGAGAGTAAAATTGATGACCTCATTATTAAAATAACCGCTCTTTCAGACGAGAATGAACAACTACGTGAACAAAAAGAATCATTAGCAAATGAAAAATACAGTCTTTTAGAAAAGACAGATCAAGCAAAAAAGCGAGTTGAAGCAATGATAGTACGACTAAAGACATTGGAAGCACGATGACTCACGATTCTAAGACAGCTGTTTCCGTATCAATTCTTGGTAAAGAATATATGATTGGCTGCACTCCTGATGAACGAGAGAATCTTGCTATTTCAGCTGATTATTTAAATAAAAAACTAGAAGAGCAAAGGATGCTTGGAAAAGTTATCGGAAATGAAAAAACTGCTATTATCACAGCACTAAACATAACTAGTGATTACCTCAAACTCGTTAAACAGAATGAATCGATCAAATTAGATGTAGGCAAAGGCATCAGTAGAATTCAAGAAAAAATTGGTAGCATCCTAGCCATTTCAGCAGACAAAGGGCAAATAAAAAAATAAAATTTTATAGTAAATTTAATTACATTTTAATGTAGAGTTTTTAGTTCTGTGTTGCACGTGCATTGATTGATCTCTGAGCCTATGCTAAAAAAAACTAGGAACAGAAGACGTACTGATGTTGAGCATTCTCCAAGATTGAGAAAGCCTGATTCAGACGGGGAAGTTCCAATCTTGAACCTTCGGTTCGAGGTTAACACACTGCACGGCAACATGGATTCTACTAGATTAGAATTAGACATTAAATCTAAACGTAATAATATCGCCATCCTTCACAATATATTCCTTTCCTTCTGTTCGAAGTTTTCCATTTTCTTTAGCGCCAACTTCACCATTAAATTCGATAAAATCATCATAGCTAATTACTTCGGCTTTGATAAAGCCTCTTTGAATATCACTGTGAATCGCTTTGGCGGCCTCAAACGCTGTTGCGCCTCGCTCAATCGTCCAAGCTCGGACTTCTTTTTTTCCAGCTGAAAAAAAACAATGGAGATTTAATAAATCAAAAGATGTTTGAATCAGTTTCGTTAGCCCTGTTTCAGTCAGATCTAGCATCTCGAGGTATTGCTCCCTCTCTTGCATTGACAAATCAGATAGTTCTTGTTCCAAAGCAGCACTCAATGTCACAAAACTTGAATTATCAGCTAAAGCAAAATCCTCAACCGCTTTTGAAAAAGAATTACCTTTTAAAGATTTTTCTTCCACATTCGCTAAAAAAATCGTGGGCTTTGCTGTAAGAAGTTGTAGCTCTTTTACGACTGAACGAGCTCCGTTAGAAAGGTTAGTCCCACGAAGCATTTTTCCTTCAGACAAGTGACTCAATAGTTCTTCAAGCGCTAAAATTTTCTCTGCTGATTCCTTTGGTGTACCTTTTGATTTTTTTTTAACTCTATCCATAACCCGTACGCATTGGTCGTAGTCAGATAGAGCTAATTCTGTTTCAACCACAATTATATCATCTTTAGGGTTTATATTTTCGGAAACATGAATTATTTTCTCGTGTTCAAACGCTCTAACTACATGTATCAAAGCATCAGTCTGCCTGACGTGAGATAGAAATTGATTACCTAGTCCCTGGCCTTGTGATGCGCCTTTTACTAAACCTGCAATATCTGTAAACTCTACCAAAGCTTCAACTTTAGAATTGGAACTGATTAGGCTTTCTAATTTATCCAAGCGCACATCTGGTACCTGAACTAGTCCACTGTTCGGTTCAATTGTACAAAAAGGATAATTTTCTGCAGGAATATCACTTTTGGTCAAAGCATTAAAAAGAGAAGATTTTCCAATATTGGGTAGGCCAATTATTCCACACTTTAAACTCATGATTGATTTTTTCTATTAAGTAAATTCATACTTAATTCAAGCCTCTGATTTGTAATGTCGTCTATCAAGTCTGCGACTTGATCCATAGACCGATGCAAAACTTCTTTTTCGTCGGGAGGGGGAGATGATAAAACGTATTTAACTATGTCACCACTATTAACAGGTCTTCCAATCCCAATTCTAATCCTATTAAATTCTTTTGAAACTAAAGAATTGGCAAGGCTTTTTATTCCATTGTGGCCTCCTGTTCCGCCTCCTTTTTTTAAACGAATAACACCTAATTTAAGGTCCAAATCATCGTGAATAACGAAAATATTGCTATTGCTGATCGTTTTGTTCTTTAGAAATGACGCAACCGGGTAGCCAGATAAATTCATAAATGAATTAGGAATTAAGTAATAAACATTATTAGTGTCTACGGCAATTCTAGATTGGAATTTAGAATACTCGACTAAATCAATATTTTTTTTCTCACAAATTTTTAAAACTATTTCTGAACCTACATTATGGCGATGGCTCTTATATTTTAAGCCTGTGTTTCCTAGCCCTATTACTAGAGATTTCATTATTACGTTATAGGTGCTTGCGATTACCCACTATCCGATTTGTCTTCTTTATCATCAGAGATTTCAGATTCTTCATCAACTATAGAATCCTCGTCCTCTGACGTACCCTTCGGAGTTGATACTCTTACAACGCTTATTGATGTGTCCCCCCCTTTTGCAAGAGATGCCAAACGGACTCCCTCGGGAAGACTCAAATCACCAATATGAACCGACTGACCTGTCTCAAGATTGGCAATGTCAATATCGATTGATGACGGTAAGTTTTTTGGTAAGCAAAGCACCTCAATTTCGTTAAGAAGCCTAGAGACGACACCACCGCCCATACGTACACCGACACAGGTATCCTCATTTATAAGTTTCACAGGAACCTTAATTGATAATTCAGCATTCTCATCGACTCTTTGAAAATCGGCGTGCAAAATTTGTTTCTTCGAAGGATGCCTGGAAAGAGATTTAAGATAAACTTTCTCCTTTGAAGATTCTATTTCTAAAGTAAGTATATTCGAATAAAAATTACTATCCTCCAGACACCTCAACATTAGGTTGTGATTTATCTTAATTTTTTTAGATTCACCATTTCCATAAACTATACCGGGAAGATAGCCACTCTTCCTAAGTCTTCGACTAGAACTTTTTCCAATTTCGATTCTATTTTCTGCTTTAATTTTTAGGTTATCCACCTCAATTTTCCCTATCTTTTTTAATTTGCTGCTTTAAAAACATGCATTATTTCATAAATAATCTTCTAAGTACAAAGATTAATCCACAAACATAGAGCTGAGTGACTGGCCTAAATATATTCGATTAATACTCTCTCCGATTAAACCAGCAATTGAGACACAACGAATTTTTTTCATGTTTTTTGCTTCTTTCGATAAAGGTACTGTATCTGTTACTACTAGTTCATCAAGTTCTGATTTCTGAATATTTTCGAGCGCATCTCCCGACAGCACAGGATGAGTACAATACGCAACTACCTTCAACGCACCCCTTTCTTTTAGGGCTTTTGAGGCAGCACACAGTGTCCCAGCAGTGTCTACAATATCATCGACCATCACACAGGTACGGCTGGCAACTTCTCCGATTATGTTTACAACCTCAGCCTCATTTGCCTTTGGTCTCCTTTTGTCGATAATTGCAAGGTCAGATTCATCTAGCCTTTTTGCAATCGCCCTTGCTCTAACAACACCGCCTACATCTGGTGATACAACTACTAGGTTGTCGTATTTATGTTTCCAAATATCTCCAAGCAAAACAGGAGACGCATATATATTATCCATCGGTATATCAAAAAAACCTTGGATTTGTTCTGCGTGGAGATCGAGAGTGAGTACCCTGTCGGCTCCCACGCTTGAAATCATATTAGCCACTAACTTGGCAGTGATTGGAACTCTGCTTGACCTTGGACGCCTATCTTGACGGGCATATCCCAAAAAGGGGATAACAGCAGTGATACTTTGAGCGGATGCTCTTTTAAGTGCATCAACTAAAATAAGTAATTCCATAAAATTTTCGTTAGCTGGTGCACATGTTGGCTGAAGCACAAAAACATCTCTACCCCTAACGTTTTCAAGAATTTCTACCATTATTTCCCCATCACTAAAGCGCTCCGCTATTCGCTTGCCCAAGGGTATTCCTAAATGGTTGGCTACCGCAACCGCGAGTGGCTCATTGGCGTTGCCACTAAAAAGCATTTGGGAATCATTTGAGTGCATGTTTTAATTGAGTTCCTATAATCAACCTTAAAGTACTGGGGTGCCAGGATTCGAACCTGGGAATGCGGGGATCAAAACCCCGTGCCTTACCGCTTGGCTACACCCCAATTTACGCTATTATACTATTAAGATGTTATATTTTGATACGCCTCGAGACTTTTAAAAAGTGGCGAGCGGTTAAGACACTTTGTTATCAATGAATTCCACTCGTGAGGAACCATATTTTTAACCTTTTTTGCCTCAATATCAGAGTCAAAAAGGGCAAAAAGTGTGGACCCCGTACCACTCATAAAAACCTGTTTTGTTTGGCTAGAGAGCCAAAACAATGCCCTCTCGACTTCAGGGTACATTTTAGTCGTAATGCCCAGAAAATCGTTTTTGACCTTAACAGTTTCCCAATCTGCTTTTTCGATAGGAGACGAGTCTCTCGGTAACAGCGGATTGCTAAAGATTGATTTTGTTGAAACACTTACGTTTGGGAATAGTAGTAAGATTACTTTTTCGTTAAGCTCAATTGGCTCAAGCATTTCACCTCGACCCTCAGCCCAGGCCGATTGACCGAAAACAAATATTGGGACATCAGAGCCTAGACTCGCTCCTAAGGACATTAATTGTTTAGGCGTATAGCCTAACTTCCATAATTCATTTAGAGCAACTAACATCGTTGCTGCATTAGAACTGCCACCGCCCAAACCACCGCCAACAGGAATTTGTTTTTTGAGTACTACATTTACCCCTAAATTTGTGCCAGAGGTTGCTTGAAGTAAAGATGCTGATTTATAAACTAAATCATCTTTAAATTTAATTCCGGGCGTTTTATAAGAACCGATGATTTTGCCGTCTTTTCGAGGCGATAGCTCCAACTTCTCAGCCAAAGCAACGAATTGAAAAATTGTTTGAATATCGTGATAACCATCACACCTTCTACCTAAGATATGGATAAAATGGTTAATTTTCGCAGGGGCAAGCCATTCTGATTTCATTCACTCACTCCCGGGTAATCGAAGAGAATTAATTTTAATTGAAAATCTCTTGAGGTTATCTTTATTTCTATTCTATCTCCGCCACAAAAATAAACTACGCCTCTCCAATATAACCTCATTATCTTTTCTTTACAAACAGGTTCATTTAATGAAAGTAACTGCCTTTCCCTCAGATGATTTTTTATCCAAAATAAAACCTCCCAAACCACTTTGTTAACTGAAGAGTTGTTCGTTATCGCTTTAATATCGATTGATGAGTCCGGCCACGTATTTTTTTTCATTTCGATCATTTTATTTTTTAGATCCATTAGAAAAAAAGCCTCATATAATTTAAATGGTCCGCTAACCTGAATTTGGCCAATCCTTCCACTGTTAAGCCAATCGAAAAAGAAAGTAGCAGACTTATCCCGATACATTACAGTTCCTTTGCCAGTAAATGAAAAGGAATTTTCTTCGATCTTGGATGTTGTTTGGTTTAATTTTTTTTTCGAGAGAAAGTCCGTCAAACTTGAGTTATTTGTGATTGTTGAGCAACCAACTGACAAAAAGAGAATAGTGCAACAATATATAAACGTTAATCTCATTCTTTCTCCAAAATCAACTTAGCTTTTTCATGTTCACCGCTAGCGTTAAGAACCTCTATAAGATGGCTCGTAATCTCCTCGTCTTTACTAAGTTCGTATGCTTTTTCAAGAAAAAAAATCGCTCGTTCAAGCTCTCCTCGCTTGAAGCATATCCAACCCATGCTATCAAGAATATAAAAACTGTCCCCTTTAATTTGTAGAGCCTTACTTATTAATTGATAAGCCTCTTCGTAACGAGTGGTCAAGTTGGTCAATGAATATCCTAATGCATTCAGCGCATCAGCATCCTCTGGAAAAATTGTTAAAATTTCTCGCAAATCCCTCTCTAAAAGCTCTATATTTCCCAATTTGTCGGCCACAATCGCTCTTGTGTACATTAAATCACGATTAAAACCCAACTTAGAGAGCGAATTATTGAGAATTTTCATTGCATATTCAAAATTGTTTTTACCAAGGAGAAGATCAACCTTAAATTGAGTTATCTCTACAAATTTTTCTGGAACACCTAATTGTAACCAATTAAGGGTATCGAAAGCTTTCTCGGTCTGATCAACAGAAAACATTAAACGCGCGATATTCAATCTAGAGGTAAAATACAAATCTGGGTTAGATTTATTAATCAATGAGAAATACTCTACTGCTTCATAATAAGACTGATTTATCTCAGCTATAAGACCTAAGAAAAATTTAACCTCATTCGTTCTATGGTTGGTCTTTAACAAAATTTGTAAAGTTTTTGCGGCCTCATCAAACAAATTATTCTTGATCAGGAGAGATGCTTTCAAAAATATAAGATTTTTATTCTCAGGATATGTCTCTATAGCTAATCTTAAAGTATCTAAAGCCAATTCTATCTCTTTTTTTCATCCGAAATATTTCAACTTTCATTGTTGAAAACTGTGGCCTGAAACCATGTTTTCGCTCCATAAATTTAATCCAATCTAAAGCGAATTCTGGAGAACCATCCTTTAAAAATTCAAAAAAAATAAGCTCTAACAGGTCAGACTCTATTGACTCTAAACGGTCTATCTCTCGTGCAAAATCTAATGCCACTCTCCAATGTTGACTTTTTACCGCCAGATAAAGCAAAAAAGTATTTAGATTTTGTATTTTAAGGTTACTTTGTTCACGGCCAAGTATCTCGATTATATCTAGATAGTCAGTCGTAGATAAACGAAGCTTTTCCAAGTAAAGGGCAAGTTTTTTTACCGATAAACCGGGTGAAAGTTGATAGGACAATTTTAGATCTGTATTTTTTGAAACTAGTTCTTTTTTTAGCATTAATGCTAACTGAAGAGTAATTATGTCTTCATCTCTTGGATAAATTACCTGTTTTTCTAAAAAAATTAAGGCATTTTCGAATTCATTGTTAGCAATGTATGTCATGATTAACTCGGATAGAACAGCTCGATCTTTTGTAAATTCGAATAATTCCCTGTAACTATCAATGGCACTAGCATGGTCTCCAGAATGATTAGCAAACTCCGATTTCATGATTAAAAATAACTCTGATTTCTCGATCTGGTTTGTTAGATTAGTCGTATTTGTTTTGGATTTATTTTTGCTCTTTTGTATTACAAAGGCTGATACGAGAAAAATAAGCGCTGTTAGCGCAAAAATCGCGATTGGGAGATTTCGTTCTTTCATTTACAACATCCATTTGAAAAAGTTTTCAACTGAACCAGCTCTTTAGCAGGAATAGAATAAGAAAAATTCAGACCCAAGATTTTTAATCGAAGCCGATTTTCGTAGTTAATAAGTTACACCCTACAGAAATGTAGTAATAATTGCTAAAAATAAATTATAATCGAAGAATCAGTTTATATTTTATGAAAAAAGAAAATGAGTTTACTTGTCCAAGGACTGAGTCATAAAACGGCCCCAATTAAGATCAGAGAGTTGTTATCATTCGACGCAGAGGATCTTAAAAAAGCTCTACCCGAATTAAATGCAATAGAAGGGATAGACGAATCTATGATTGTCTCGACTTGTAATAGGACTGAACTTTATTGCAAACTCAGTGCAAACTTTGAAGATAAACCTCTTACTTGGTTAGCCTACTACCTCGATCTGGATATTAATATCTTAAAACCCCACTTTTATAGTTTCAGCAATGAATATGCTGTCAGGCATGCGCTAAGAGTAGGGAGTGGGCTCGACTCGCTAGTTTTAGGTGAAGCACAAATACTAGGACAGTTAAAAAAAGCCTATAAAGTAGCCCTAGAAGTTGGTACCGCTGGGAAATTTATCAACAAATTGATGCAAGATGCGTTTACAACTTCAAAAATAATAAGAACGAAAACAGAAATTGGAAGGACTCCCGTTTCGATTGCATTCGCCGCAATTAAATTAGCCCAACAAATCCATGGTGATCTATCTAAATCTACTGCATTGATGATTGGAGCTGGTGAAACTAGCACTTTAGTAGCGCGTCATCTGAAGCGGGTAAATATTGGTGAAGTGTACGTAGCTAATCGAACGAAAGCAAATTCAGAACTAATAACACAAATCTGTGGCGGCAAAACAATTGATTTAACCGATATCCCAAGATTTCTACAAAAAGCAGACATGGTAATTTCGTCTATTAACACAAAAAAGCCAGTTATTGGCTTTGATATTGCAAAATTATCGATAAGCAAAAAGAAAAAGCCAATTTTTTTCGTTGATCTCGGCGTTCCAAGAAATATTCACCAAGACGTCGGGTCCTTAGAAGCAGCTTTTTTGTATACAATTGACGATTTAAAGGTGATTGTTGAATCAAACATGGGAACAAGATCTGTGGCTGCTATTGAGGCCGAGGAAATTGTCAATTTCAAAACGACTGATTTCTTAGAATGGGAAAAAATACAAACCGTCAGTGATTACATTCACTTATATCGCGATCAAACCGAGGCTTTGTGTAACCAAGAAATCAACAATTCGCTTAGGCAGCTGGAAAAAGGTACTGATCCACAAAAGATAATAAAGCAAATGGGGCAAAGAATCACTAGCAAGCTTATTCATACTCCAACCACTAAATTGCGAGAATATGCTGGGGAAAAAGAAGTAATAAAAAAAGCGATTGAAATTCTCGGCGTCGATCTAAAAAACCGCTAACACTATGGAAAAAGCTCTTTTAAAACGCCTAAACGATATTTCTGCGAGAAAAAGTGAATTAGAACTCAACTTATCTAATCCAGAGACCATAAAAGATCAAAAAAAATTTGTCGACCAATCTAAAGAGCTATCAGAGCTACTACCAATAATCGAATGCTTTGAAAAAATAAAAAAAAAACAAAACGATATTGTCAATACACAGGAACTAATTAACGATCCAGATCCGAATATAAAACAATTAGGCGAAGAAGAATTATCAAAAATCAAAATTGAATTAGTTGAATTAGAAACCAATCTGAAAAAACTGCTTGTTTCAGCGGATCCAGACGATCAAGCAAATATCTTTCTAGAAATAAGAGCAGGTACTGGGGGTGACGAAGCAGCCTTGTTCGCCAGTGAACTGTTACGAATGTATTTAAAATTTGCTGAAAAGCAAAATTGGAATGTGGAAATCATATCAAAAAGTGAAGCTGAAATAGGGGGACTGAAAGAAACAGTTTGTAAGATTTCAGGAAGTGAAGTGTACTCAAAACTAAAATTCGAGTCTGGAGCTCATCGAGTACAAAGAGTTCCCGAAACAGAATCACAAGGTCGCGTGCATACCTCGGCATGTACAGTTGCCGTTCTTCCCGAGGTATCTGAAGTTAACAAAATAGAAATCAATCAAAGCGACCTTCGAATAGACACTTATCGTGCTTCAGGAGCGGGAGGACAACACGTAAATAAAACTGATTCGGCAATTCGAATAACACACATACCTAGTGGAACGGTTATAGAATGTCAGGATGAACGTTCCCAACATAAAAACAAAGCCAGAGCTCTAAGTCTACTAAATGCAAAACTCTTAGCAAATGAAAAAGAAAAACAAAGAAAAGAACAGGCTAATACTCGAAAATCGTTAGTGGGCAGTGGCGATAGGAGCGAACGAATCCGAACATATAATTTCCCTCAAGGGAGGATGACTGACCACCGGATAAATTTAACTCTTTATAAAATCGAACAAATTCTGGATGGTGAATTAGACATGATAATAGAACCATTACAAGAAGAACATCAGTTAAACTTAATGGCAAAAATCAGTGATACCGAATTAGCCTAATGAAAACAATTAGAAGTTTAATTAAATATGGTGCATCGAAGCTACCTAATAAAGACTCAGCGCATCTCGATGCTGAACTATTACTATGTCATGCGCTTAATCAAACAAGGGAACAACTCTACTGTGGACTCGATAACTCTACGACAACGAAAGTAAGTCTTGATTTTATAGATCTAATCGAAAGAAGAACAAGTGGTATACCAATAGCTTATTTACTCAATAAAAAGGAATTTCGATCAATAGAGTTTTTTATAGACGAATCAGTTCTTGTGCCTCGTCCTGATACTGAAACATTGGTCGAACTTGTTTTAGAAGAAATAAAGGACGGAGAACAACAGAACATATTGGAGTTGGGGACTGGTTCTGGTGTCATTGCGGCCACCATAGCAAAAGAAAGGCCATCAACATTAGTAGTGGCCACTGAATTAAGTTATAAAGCAATAAAAATAGCGAAAAAAAATATTAAGCATCTTAAATTAAAAAACGTAATGCTTTGTGTCGGGGACTGGTCCGCACCGCTAAAAAACAAAAAAAATTTTGATATTATTGTAAGCAATCCGCCTTACATTAGTCATGGGTTTAAATGTGCGCCGCACGACGGGATTTGTTTTGAGCCTAAAAAAAGTCTTTTTAGCTTGGATGCTGGATTGGCCGATTTAAGAAAAATTATTGCCCAAGCCCCTCATTTATTGGCAAAAGATGGGAAAATTTTTCTAGAACATGGCGCCGGCCAAGCTAATTTAGTTAGAGCTAGTATGAAGAAAAATAATTTTACAAATGTCCAAAGTTATCATGATTTGGGGGGGCTAGAAAGAGTTACCGTTGGTGAACAAATATTTTAAAAAATTAGAAGGATAGAAGTTGAAAGATGAAGAATTATTAAGATACAGCAGGCACATACTATTACCACAAATTGACATTGAGGGCCAAGAGAGGATAAAAAACTCAAAAGCCATCCTAGTTGGTTTAGGAGGGCTTGGTTCGGTGATATCGATGTATTTAGCTTCCTCTGGAGTTGGGGAGATGGTTTTGATAGATCATGACGAGATCGAAATTTCAAATCTGCAACGCCAAATTTTATTCAAGACCGAAAACATCGGAGATAAAAAAGCCTCAGTGGCTAAAAAAGTTCTTCAGAAATTAAATCCACACAGCAAAATAGAAGCTTTTGTGGGAAAAATACAAAATGCAAAATCAAATGCTATAATACAAGATGCCGATATTTATTTAGACGCAAGCGATAACTTCGAAACTAGATTTTTCTTAAATGAATTATCTCTTTTGAATAAAGTTCCTTTAGTCTCAGGGGCAGCAGTTCGTCTCGAGGGCCAAGTAAGTGTTTTCAATCTAAATTCAAGGTCACCATGTTACCAATGCCTTTTTGACTCTTCTGACATTGGGTCTGAACAAAACTGCTCAACGAACGGCGTATTATCCCCTTTGCTGGGAGTAATTGGGAGCATGCAAGCTATTGAGGCGTTAAAAATTATCGGTAATTTTGGCGATAGCCTAGATGGTAGGCTCATGATTTTTGATTCCAAAACAGTTTCTTGGAACAGCCTTAAATTAAAAAAAGACCCCGAATGTGTTATGTGTCAGTCATCAAAAAAGAAATCACAAGCATGATCACCATAGCTACTTGGAATGTTAATTCAGTTAGATCGAGACTTTGTCATATTAAGTCGTGGCTAGAGGTAAATGAAGTGGATATACTGTGCTTGCAAGAAACTAAAGTTCAAGATTCAGATTTCCCAAAAGAAATATTTTTAAAACTAGGTTTTAAAACGGAATTCTTAGGACAAAAATCTTATAATGGAGTTTGTATACTTTTCAATAAAAAAGCAGAATTATATTGCAAGAATGTGCCCGGGCTCGAAGACGAACAAAAAAGACTAATTGCAATTACTCAAAGTAATTCGTTATTTATAAATATTTATGTGCCAAATGGCTCATCTTTGGGTAGTGAAAAGTTTGAATACAAAATACGTTGGCTAGATGCCTTTACAGAGTGGATTTCAGGCAGATGTAAGGAATTCGACAATATTTTTGTACTTGGTGATTTTAATATCGCCCCTTGCGACCTAGACGTTCATGATCCCGAGGAATGGCGGAACAAAATTTTATGCAGTACCGCCGAAAGAGCCTATATTGAAAAACTAAAATCTTTTGGCTTTATCGACCTTTTTAGGTCGGCAAACCAGAATTTAAAGGAATTCAGTTGGTGGGACTATCGTGCGGCTAGCTTTAGGAGGAATAGAGGCCTGAGAATCGACCTAATACTTGCTCTCACAGCCAAGAAAATAGCTCGAAAGTGTTGGATTGATTCAACACCTAGAGGTTGGGAAAAGCCCTCTGACCATACTCCCGTTCTCGCAACAGTGGATCTTTAAAATTTCCGTAAAACTTATCAATCTATATCCAACCAAAGCGCTAATAGCGAGGCAAGTCGGCTTATACCATTTCTATATTTAGCTGAAAAAATAATTACGTTGTTTTCACTGTTTTTTCCAATTTCAACAAAATAATCATTTACCATAGAGCAAATCTGAATATTATAATTTTTCTTCGTTTTGTCAGATTTATTTAACAAAACAATCGATGGCAAACAAGCTTCGCTAGACCAGTTTAAAATACTTTTTTCAATATCTGTTAAAGGGTTCCGAATATCCATAATTAAAACTATGCCTCGTAACGATTTTCGATATTGAAGATAAATGGGTAGCTCCCTCTCCCAACGGGATTTAATAGCTTTGGA
Organism: Pseudomonadota bacterium; assembly: GCA_036130055.1. GTDB lineage: Bacteria > Pseudomonadota > Gammaproteobacteria > TMED69. The sequence goes on from JAYYOR010000027.1 coordinate 204,598, forward strand.
AACCTTGGCGTAACCAAAACCGGGAACGTCTACCAATCGTTGACCCTTATCTAAGGAAAAGCAGTTAAATTGTTGAGTTCGTCCAGGCGTCCGACTGGTATGAGCCAGCTTCCGTCTTGAACACAAAGAGTTAATTGTAGACGACTTTCCAGTATTAGAACGACCTAAAAAAACTACTTCAGCTCCGCTATCTTCGGGCAACAGGGAGGTGCTGGGGACGCTAATTAAAAATTCGGCTTTTTGAAAATACTTTAAAAAGTTCTGGTCATTATTCATGGTATGACTCGTATTTGGTTAGTGTATGATATGTGTTTTAGTTAAACCAGGAGAAAATTAAAGTTTAGAAGTGTATAATGAGGATGATAAATTACTTTATCGAGAAAAAGATATGAAACGGAGCATAATTTTTTTATTTCTTTTAATAAGCCATTCAATTTCAGGGTTTGGTATTGAAGATAAGGCGGCTGTATGTACTGCATGTCATGGTGCTGATGGAAATAGCGTGAACCCTATCTGGCCAAACTTGGCGGGTCAAGGAGTCGAGTATACTTTTCAGCAGTTAAGTGCGTTTAAATCAAAAGCAAGAAACAACGCGATTATGTGGCCCATAGCCAATTCGCTATCTGAAAAGGATATGTGGGAACTTGCAGATTATTATTCAAAAATGCCTCTTAAAATCCAGCCGGTTGCTACAATCAATGTTTCTGGCGAAAAACTCTATAAGGGAGGAAATCCGGAGAAAGGAGTTCCCGCTTGTATGTCTTGCCATGGACCAAATGGAGCAGGCAACGGTCCGGCAAAATATCCCGCTTTGAGAGGGCAGCACGCAATGTACACTGCGTCACAACTAAATGGATATAAAAGTGGAATTAGGAAACATTATATGATGAACTCCATTTCAAATATGCTTTCAGAGTCCGAAATCAAAGATGTTTCAGAATACATTTCTTCACTTTACTAATCTTACTAAATGAATAAAATTTTTCGCTCCATAGCATTCTTAATGATGATTCTACTAGCATCCGCAGGGAAGGCTGCGACCGATTTCACGGAAGGAGTTCACTACCAAAAGCTAGGCACTAGTATAAAAAATCTATCAGACAGCAAGAAAGTTGAAATAGTGGAATTGTTTTGGTACGGGTGCCCCCATTGCTTTGAATTTGAGCCTATATTGAAAGAATGGATCTTTGAAAACAAAACAAAGGTTAACTTAATCCAAGTGCCCGCGGTTTTTTCAAAAAATTGGATTCCCCACGCTAAAGCTTTTTATTCAGCTTACAATATCGGTCACTTCGATACTTTACATCAAAATTTGTTTAAAGCAATTCACATTGACAGAAAAAAAATCTATACGAAAAGTAGGCTTTCAAAATTTGCCGCAGAGATTGGAATACCCGAAGAAGAATTTAAAAAATCTTATGGTTCTTTCAAAACCGAAATGCAAGTGAAAAAGGCAATGACGATTACTAAAAGCTCTGGTATTCAGGGAGTTCCCGCGATTGTGGTTGGAGGTGTGTATGTTAGCTCGCCTCGAATGGCGGGAAGTTACGGGAAATTAATAGAAATCATTGATTTTTTACATCAAAAAGTTTCTGAGAAATAATTTTTCAAAGTTTAGATTGTAACCTTTTTGTAATAAAAACCAACTATCCTGTAGTTGTTTTTTTTTTATTGCTATCAAAAAAGGATCATTATATGAAAAGATTAAAGATTGTTGGTGCTCTTATAGTGGGCTTTCTCTCATCGGGAAGCTATGCTTTAGAGGTTGATTCAAATATAAAGAACTATGAAAAGATTGACGGAATCTCAGGCAACCTATCGAGTGTTGGTTCCGATACTCTAGCCAATCTTATGACGCTCTGGGCCGAGTCGTTCAGAAAATTCTATCCTAGCGTAAACGTACAAATACAAGCGGCTGGTTCGTCAACTGCTCCTCCTGCTCTAATTGAGGGGACCTCTAATTTTGGACCAATGAGTCGGAAAATGAAATCAAAAGAATCTGAGGCATTCGAAGCTAAGTATGGATATAAAGCAACACCGATTCCTGTAGCAATTGATGCCCTCGCAGTATTTGTTAATAAAGACAATCCCATAGAGGGTCTGGATATAAAACAAGTAGACGCTATTTTTTCTGCAACAAGAAAATGTGGGGGTAAGAGCGACATTTTAACCTGGGGTGATGCCGGGGTTAAAGGAAGCCTAGCATCTCAACAAATACAACTCTACGGCCGAAACTCAGTATCAGGTACCTATGGATACTTCAAGAAAAAAGCACTTTGTAAAGGTGATTATAAAAACAACGTGAATGAACAACCTGGCTCGGCATCAGTGGTTCAGGGAGTAACAAAATCTATAAATGGGATTGGTTATTCAGGAATTGGTTACAAGACGTCTGGTGTAAAGACAGTTGCTCTGTCTAAAAATGGTTCAGATTTTATTCCAGCAACACCAGAAGCCGCTGTTTCTGGCAAATATCCGTTGGGAAGGTTCCTATGGGTATATGTTAATAAAGCTCCTAACAAAGATTTGTCTCCTATTGAAAAAGAATTCATAAAGATGGTCCTCTCTAAAGAAGGGCAGCAGGTTGTGATAAAAGATGGTTACATCCCCCTAAACAAGGAAGTTGTCCAAAAATATCTTTCTCAACTCTAAGAAAACCCTGGAGCGCTAAAAAAGGCCATCAAAGATGGCCTTTTTTTTTCATCGCAAAACATTTTGCCAAAGAAAACTTAAATTAGTTATAATGCTCTCAATCCAGCTAGATGTTTAGATCGTAACCGGTTTTCAATAATTAGATTAACAAAATGAATAATACAAACGATACCTCTTTTATACATACATTCACACTTCTGATAATAGGTCTAACTGTTACCGGAATATTAGCCTTCGTCTTGGCCCAGTTAGTAGCAAAAACCGCAGAAGATGATCAGGTAACAAGCAAAAACGTCATCGAGCGAACACAACCTATCGGTCGACATAACACAACTGGGGATCAGGTTATAGTTACTTCTATTCCAGGTTTGCTACCAGAATCACTGGGTGAAGAAAGCTTGGAAGCGTCCATTGCATCCCAGATCGCCTTGAAAGAAGCGCCAGAAACAAACACTCTGGCTGTAGCAGAAAAAAATGGAGAGCAAGTATACAACTCAGCGTGCGCGGTTTGTCATGGAGCCGGCGTTGCCGGAGCCCCAAAATTTGGAGACAGTACTGCCTGGGAGACTCGGGTTGCGAAAGGAGATGAAAAACTATACGCAAATGCTATCAATGGTTATATTGGAAAAGCAGGGGTGATGCCAGCGAAAGGCGGTCGACCAGACCTTACGGATAAGGAAGTTGAAAAAGCTGTCGACTATATGACGCAGTCGTCATTATAAAGATTAATTTCGGGATTCATCATACGCCTTACTAGTCACATGTTCGTACGGAACATAAATTTTTTGAAAATCTTTGTAAGAAGCAAGTACCTTTCTGAAACCTTCATCCTTAGAAGCTTCTTCCTCAAGCACCTCCTCAGTCAGAGCACGTAGCTCCTCTAGCACACCTTCCGGGAACTGAATGAGTTCGACTTTTCCTTGCTGTTCGATTTCTTTAAGAGCGAGAGCATTTTTTGCTTCATTTTTTATAGAAAGATTTAGGCCTGATTTTGCAATCGACCCCTCAACTATTTTTTGAAGGAAACTAGGAAGCTGAGACCAAGCTTTTTTGTTAATAATCATTTCCATCTGAGGACCGGGCTCATGCCAACCGGGGTAATAATAATATTTTGCAATCCTATCCAAACCGAATCGTTTATCATGTAAAGGGCCTACCCATTCTGTAGCATCAATTGTTCCCCTTTCTAATGCTGTATACAATTCCGCAGCTGATAGAAGAATAGGGTTGCCGCCCGCCTTAGCAATAACTTTTCCTCCTAATCCAGGAATCCTCATTTTTAATCCCTGAATATCCTTCATAGAGTCAATTTTTTTATTAAACCATCCTCCCATCTGAACACCAGTGCTACCCATCGGGAAAGGCACTACACCAAATGGCTCATATAATTCTCTCCATAATTCCAAACCGCCTCCAAATTTTATCCAAGCAAGCGAGCCCTTTTCTGTCATCCCAAAAGGCACGACGGTAAAAATTTGGGATGCGGGAATTTTCCCAGACCAGTAATAGGAAGCAGCAAAACCCATTTGAACAGCTCCCTGCGATACTGCATCGAAAACCTGCAAGGCCGGTATCAATTCCCCAGCATTGAAAACCTTAATTTTTAATTGCCCCTTACTCATTAATTCAATATCCCTGGCAAACTCTTCGGTTATTTCATGATTAACTGGCAGGTTTGGGGGCCAAGCAGTCACTAGCTTCCAGGAATAAACTTTTGAATTATCATTATCGTTAGAAACCTCCTCCACTTTCGTGCACCCTGAGAGAACCAAAACAAGTATTAATAAAATATTGAAAAAATACATAAACCCCTCCTTTAAATTTTTTTTAATCCCGCATAAGAAGCTACCATCCATTTAATTCCGGAATTTTCGAAATTTACTTGCAAACGTAAACTTTCTCCACGACCCTCGATGGCGAGAATGATCCCACATCCAAATACATTATGCTCAACAGGCTGCCCCAGTTGATAATCATGTGTTGACGTTGGCTTCACTTCATTAGAAAAATCGATAAACGAACCGCCAATCCGTACATGTTCTACAGTAGATTCTGGTAGTTCTTTTACGAACCTTGATAAACTCGTCATGTATTCTGCACCATGCAAACGACGTGATTCAGCGTGTGTCAAACAAAGATACTCTTGAGCTCTCGTGATACCAACGTAACAAAGTCTTCTTTCCTCTTGCAACTGCTCTAAAGAGCCAATAGATCGTTTGTGAGGAAAAAGTCCTTCCTCGAGGCCTAAGATAAAAACAAATTTAAACTCTAATCCCTTCGCGGAATGTATGGTCATAAGCTGAACGCAGTCGGTATTCTCACTCGCCTGCGCCTCTCCCGATTCCAAAGCAGCACGGGTCAAAAAGGATTCTAGGATTTCGGATTCCTCATCATTATCAAAATCTTTAGCAGCCATGATAAGTTCATTAATGTTCTCTATTCTATCAACACCCCTTCCACCCTTCTCTTTTTGAAAGTATTCAACTAAACCAGATTTTAAACTAATCACTTCTATAAGCTCAGAAAGACTATCATTGTCAGTTACTGTGTAAGTTTCTAGGTGATTAATTATCTTTAAAAAACCAGTGAGAGCATTTAGCGTTCGGTTGGGTATTTCTTTGTCTTTTATAAGCATTTCAGCTGAGTCAAACAACGAAAGGTTGTAAGACTTCGCAGCGCTTCTTATTGTAGCCAATGCTTTATCGCCAAGCCCTCTGGGTGGAAAATTTATAACCCTTTCAAACGCTGCATCATCTTTCCTGGAAAAAGTTAATCTCAAGTAAGCCAAAATATCTTTAATTTCCGCCCGATCATAGAACCTAAATCCTCCATAAACCCTGTACTGAATACCTTTCAAACGCAAAGCATCCTCCAGGACTCTTGACTGCGCACTAACCCGGTATAGAATTGCACAGTCGGTTAATTTAAATTGATCATCCATAACTACTTCTGAATCAATAGTATCAACAACATACCTCGCCTCATCTAATTCGTTATAAGCTGAGTAAAGCTTTAAAGGTTGACCCTTTTCCTTATTGGTCCATAAATTTTTTCCAATACGGCTAGAGTTATTTGAAATTAGTGCATTCGCTGCAGTTAATATATTTGATGATGACCTGTAGTTTTGTTCGAGTCTAATAAGATTATAACCGGGATAATGCTTTCTGAAATTTTGCATATTTTCAACACGAGCACCTCGCCAACTATAAATCGACTGATCATCGTCTCCCACTACGAAAAAATTATTAGCCTGAGATGCTAATAGATTTAACCATTTATATTGCAGTTTGTTAGTATCTTGAAACTCATCGACAAGAATATGTTGGAATCGAGTTCTATAAGAAGCAAGTATCGAAGCATCTTGGGAAAATATTTCGTAAACTCTCAAAAGCAATTCAGAGAAATCGACTAATGAAGATTTTTTACATATCCCTTCGTATTCCTTATATACTTGAAGCGCTATCTCGTCGTTACTATCGCCATATAACTGCACCTTTTCAGGCCTTATTCCATCCTCTTTCCAAAAATTGATGCGAATCTGAATTTCCTTGGGATCGCATTCTTTATCGGAAAGGTCTAATTCTTTCAAAATTCGTTTTATAACGCGTAATTGATCTTCTTTATCGATGATTTGAAATTGTGGGCTTAAATTAGCAATTTTATAATGTATACGTAAAAGCCTATGAGCTATCCCATGGAAAGTTCCGACCCACATTCTGTTAAGAGGGATCTCAATTAAACTCTGTATTCGACCCTGCATCTCTTTTGCAGCCTTGTTTGTGAACGTTACGGCAAGTATGCAATCAGGCCTTACTTGTCCAGTTTCGATACACCAAGCTATTCGATGTGTTAATACTTTTGTTTTTCCACTACCTGCCCCAGCGAGAACGAGAGTATGGTTAGCATTTGACTCAACAGCCAGTAACTGCTGCTCATTGAGATCAGAAATCGAATTCAATGGGTTCATCTAAGCTAAGTTCCTTTTAATCCATTTTCACTATACATTTTAAAGTATTGACCTTTTTTTGCTAATAGCTCTTTATGGCTTCCGCTCTCTTGAATTTTTCCATCGCTTATAAAAAGTATTTTATCAGCTGCTAATACTGTAGATAAGCGATGCGTTACCACAAAACTAATACGTCCAGGGGTTAGTTTTGCAATTGATTTTTTTATTTCAGATTCGGAATCAGCATCGAGTGATGCCGTTGGCTCATCAAAAATTAAGATCTTTGCTTCCTTCAAAAATGCTCTAGCGATAGCTAATCTCTGTCGCTGCCCTCCGGATAATTTCACACCGTTTTGTCCTATTTTAGTTTCGAGACCAGTTGGCAAACTCCTTATGTAATCGCTTAAATCAGCAAATTTTAAAGCAGCCTGAATTTGCTCTTTAGCGGGAACTATTTTGCATCCATAAATTAGATTTTCAAAAATACTTGCATTAAATAAAATCGTTTCCTGACCAACATAAGCGATATGCTCTCGAATACCACGTAGTGAGTAGGAATCGAGTCGCACTCCGTCAAGAAGAATTTGACCTGATGATGGTTTATAAAACCTAGGAAGCAATTTAAGAAAAGTAGTTTTTCCGCCACCAGATGGCCCAACAATCGCAAAAAGCTCTCCGCATCTTATCCGAAACGTAATATTATTAAGCACTGATTTTTTATCATAAGAGAAGCTGACTCGTTCAAAAGCTAATTCTTTAAAATTTTTCGGACATTCTACTTCACTATCGAATTCCGGAGTATTATCAATCAGACTGCATACAGATTGTGACGCTGCAATACCACGTTGAAGAAATTCATTCGCTCCAGCTAATCTCTTAATCGGCGGCAACAACAATGCTGTCGCAGTGATAAAAGCTATAAATTCACCTTTAGTTGTTAACCCTTGAGATGTTTGTTCTATTGCGATGTAGATTAACAAAGCGATAGAAATTGCTACAAACAATTGTATTGCCGGGACTAAGGCAGCGCTGGCTCTCACTACTTTTATATGAAATTTTCTAGTCTTACTAGTTGCTGCAAAAAAACGATCTTCTTCTTTTTGGTATGCATTAAAAACTTTGATTTCTTTATTAGCTCGAATTGACTCCTCCGTAACTTCATTGATATTTCCCATTGAGGCTTGGAGCTTTTTGCTCATATTTCTCATTTTTTGGGATAGCCTTGCGATAAAAAAAGAAATAGGAGGTGCTATCATAATTAGTAAAATGGCTAATTGCCAATTCAGATAAAATAAATATAACAGCAAAACAAAAACAACCAAACTATCTTTAACGAAGACTGTAATTACTTTTGTGGATGCCTCTGCAACCTGGTTCACATCAAAAGTAAATTTCGAAACTAAAGCGCCTAATGAATTATTATCAAAAAATTCCGTGTTGAGACGCAATAACCGACAAAACATCGCATTGCGCATATCTTCGATTGCTTTTTGAGCTACCAAATGTAGGGATACTGTTGCAATGTAGCTAAACACACCCCTAAAAAAAAATAAAGTTATTAGTAAAAGAGGTACCACCTTCACATTAAAGTATTGGGAGTCTAAATTTTCGTCGATCAAAGGCTTCAACAATGCCGGGAGCATCCACTCTGTTGACGCGAGAAAAAACATTGCCAAGACAGAAACAGCAAAAATTCTCCAATGAGGTTTCACAAAAAGTAAAAGCCTTCCATAAGGAGATCTAAAAAGCTGTGCTAAATTAATCATTTTACTGAATAAATAGGGTTTACGTGTTTAATGTAAAATTCAATAATTAACATTTTATAATTCAGTTCATGATAATATAGTTCCTTGGAGGATGCTTCTTTTTAATAATTAATTAAACAAATAAATGAATAGAAAAAGGCCCATTATTGCACTTACCGGTTCATCTGGCGCTGGCAAAACTAACATTAAATCTATTTTTAACGAAATATTTTTCGAAAACGGTATTAAAGCCATTAACATACAAGGGGATGGTTTTCATAAGTATACAAGAACGAAAATGGCAGAATTGGACAAAACGGGGAGCCGTCTAACTCATTTTGCATCCGAATGTAATCATTTGGATTTACTAGAAAACCTTTTCAAACAGTTTTCCACCACTGGAAAAGGAATGACCAGACGATATGCGCATTCTGAGAGTGAGGCAAAAAAAATAGGGGCTCAAATTGGTTTTTTTTCTGAGTGGGAGGAATTCGAACCAAACTACGATATTTTACTTTACGAAGGTCTACATGGAGGTTTTAAAGACGACAAGATTAATATTTCCAAATATGTTGACTTACTAATCGGAATTACGCCTTCAATCAACTTAGAGTGGGTACAAAAATGTCACCGAGACTTAATTATCAGAGGCTATTCTAAAAATGAAGTAAAGAAACTTATCATAAAACGCTTGCCGGACTACTTAGAATATATTTGCCCCCAATTTTCGAGAACAGATGCAAATCTTGAAAGAATACCGTTAGTGGACTTAGCAGATCCGTTTAAAACCAAATCAATCCCCGCGGACAAAAACTCGATCTATATGCTTAGCATAAAAGACAATTCAATTATTGAAGGATTGAGGACCTGTATAGAAAAATTTGATCTTTTTACCGCTGATTCAGACGATATGACAATAACCGTGCGCGCGAAAGAATTAAAATCACTCTTTGAATTAATATTTTTGCCAAAGATATTAAATTTAATCGGTCGTAAATAGAGATGTACTTTCCCAAAAAAAGATTGAATGTTATATTCATGTTTTAATGTTTACCTCGAGATAGTATGAGAAAAATTCTAATAATGAACGCCAAGGGGGGCAGCGGTAAAACAACCGTAGCTACGAACTTGGCGGGTTATTTCGCGATGAAAGGCGCCAACGTCGCTTTAGCTGACTTTGACCCCCAAGGATCAAGTATCGATTGGTTGAGACAACGACGAGGAAATTTACCAAAAATTGTTGGACTAGAAGCGTCTGAAAAATTTCCCAAACTTTCAAAGACGATGGATATTTTAATAATGGATGCGCCTTCTAGAACCCATGATGAACAAATAGTATCACTATTAAGTATTACAGAAACCTGCATTGTTCCCGTTGTGCCCTCACCCATGGATATTAGAGCAGCCCAACGATTCTTTGGAGAGCTACGCGAAATTCGAAAAAATGTATACAATCAAGTCAAGATAGCTACTATCGCCAATAAGACACGCGAAAATTCCAAAGATGCAAAGAATTTAGAAGATCTTTTATATTCCTTTAGATTGCCTTCCGGAAAAAAATTTCCGTTTTTAACACTATTAAGGCAAAGCTCAAATTATATACGAGCAGCGCAAAGAGGGATGTCTATCTTTGAATTCGCACCTCTAACGACGGCCTTGGACAGGGAATATTGGATGCCTCTTTTAGGATGGTTAGAAAGCAAAAAAAGCCGACCTTGACTATTGAACGCCTCACTTCTCCTTCGCGGCTAGTTCAAGACCTTGCCTTCTTCGAACAAGAGAAATCCCATGATTTCCTAACTGCTCTTCAATATCAGCCATGAGCTTCAAGGCAACAGGAGTTGGAGTATCATCAATTATTTTCATTAGATGATTTTTCGCTTGCCCCCACATTGTAGCGTTAATGCACTGTTGAGCAGCTGCCATCTCGAGTTCTGAGGATTCACCATATTTGGTTCGCCAATATTGAATAGCTCTTAACATTCTTTTTGGCTTCTCACTCTTTATCGAACCGTAGATTTCTAGTAATTGATTGTTCAGACTTTCGTCTAATCTTCTTTTTAAAATTTTTTCGGCCTCCGTATTAAAACCGCTTCTAAGCAACAAACTAGTATATACCGCTATTAAGGGAGGGCTTTGCCTGATGTCTTTCGAGAAAGATAGCCATTTCTTTCGGGACTTAGTTTCATCGAAGAATTGCTCTTCATTTAATATATTTATTGCACATGAGAGTTCTAATTGCTTTAAATAATTATTATCATATTCAGGTAGTCGCCTAAGATCTGATAACATGTCGAGGATTTTTTGATAATTACCGGTCTTTTCAAAAAGTAATTTCTGAAGCGCTATCATTTTGTTATTTTTTTTTAGTTGGGAACCTAATCCCTCCAATACTTTTATTGCAGAGTCAAATTTTTCTTCCTCAATCATCCATTCAAACTTCTTAACAATAGCAATCGGTAAATTCTTTGATCCCGAAAAACCTGAGGCTTTTTCAAGGTAGAAATCTCTTGAAGCCAAATCTTTTCTTTGGTGCGCAATTTCCGCAGCAGCGATGAAATGAGCCTCCGGCAGCTCACCATGCTTAGCTTTTTTTAGAAATAATTTTTCTGCTTTTTTTAAATCTCCCAACCCTCGATGTATCATAGCTGAGGCTAAGTTATAGCTTGCTTTTTGCTTCAACCTTATTACGCGAAAATAGAAAAAATTTACTAGTAGGTTTAACACCATTAACGAGAGATGAAAAAAAATAAATAAAATCAAGACGAGGAAACAGATAAAACCAAAATCTACGCTAATACGATACCCTTCGATAAAAAAAGAAACTTTTCCGATTTCAAGGGGGTGCCAATCCGAAAGAAGAATCACACTAAGTAACGCAAGAATGAGTACCAAAACAATTTTCAATTTACCTTCTCATTTTTTCTGTTTCAATTATCGTTACAATTTCATCTAATAATTCATAATCTAGTCTAAACTCTGATAACGTATTTAAGCATTTTTTTACCAAGTTCTTCGACTGGTCAATTTCCGGGAAATTTCTTTCAAGTGCTTTCTCTAAAATTTTTAGTGACGCAGAAAGCTTCTCGAAATCTAACTGAGATAGATGAATTCGAGACATAGCAATTTTAATGTCTATTTCTACCGCTGAGCTGAGCACGACAGGATCGAAAGTAAAAGAATCGTTCAAATTGTCAATAGGTTCAATTTCTATAAATTTCATCAATTCTTGTTTAATTGTATTCATGAACGATGAGGTTTGCTGAAATTCGCTCTCTGCCGGACTATCGACTAACCCGGGCCTAGTTACGGGCAGGTTAATCTTATTATCTACTTCCGCCCACAAAATTTTACTTAAAGAGAGCAATAAGGTATCAATTCTATTTATAAGAAAAATTAACTCTTGTTCTACACTAACTTCGAAATTTTTTAGCCTCGACAAAATATTATTATCTATATCAAAATCAGCAAGTTTTATTATGAGAAATATGTTTTTGAAATCATAACCAAGGTTCTGGAAATTTTTTTTTGATTTCATTTCAGCTTTTAGTTCAGATATTGAATCAGTCAAAATTGTGTTTACTTGACCTAACGCAGTTAATGGATACTGAATGTCTTCTGATTTATTGAGCGTTAAAGACTTTTCCTCAATCTTTTTCATTAAAAAATTAAGCTTATCTTTCAAGCTATTATTTTCCTCCGTTAACCGCTCTATAGACTTATACATTTGTTCTATGTCATTTTCGTAATCCGAGTAGGAATAAATGGGCGATTCAGACATATTTGAGGAATCCTTTATATTCTTCGAACTTGAATCGTTGAAGTTGCGCGTAAGCTCATTATTTATAAAGAAATAAATGAAAATTATAATTAAAAGTGCAAAAACAAAAGAGACCGCCAGCCATTTTTTTCGTGGTTGTTTTTCTATTACTTCCCCTTCTTCGATATGTTTCTTTTTCACTGCTTTAAGCCCCATGATTTTATTGAATCCAAAACAGACCGATTATCCGCATTTTTTGCGATGACAAGCTCTCCACTAAAACCCAATCTTCGAGTAATCTTACCTAACCTTTCGCTCACTACCAGCACCGGAATATTGAATAGAAAACTTAACTTCTCCGCTTTAATTTTCTTGACAAGGCTTAACAAAATTGACCCACTTGTGATAACAATTATATCTGGCTTTAGGATCTGATAAATCGAAAAAACCTTACTTATACTAATTTCGATCTCTCTTCTAAAATAGCAGTCTATATATTTTACATTTGCTCCCCTTTTTTGAAGATTGTATTCTAATTTTTTTCTTCCGCCTCTACCTTTTAAGATCAGAATATTTTGATTTTTTACACTGATTTCAGACAATTCAGTTAATTTTAAAAGTCCTTCGGAAGAATAATCATCTAATGGGGTACAAACTTTCTTTAAATTTTTTGTAATAAGTTTTTGCTGTGTTTTTCTTCCTATTGCAAATATAGTTTTTTGGTTAAAAAATGCGGGATTGTTAATTTTGTCGACAGTAGAGTGAATTGTATTCTGACTAGTAAAAATTATAATACTTGACCAGCACAACCGGTCTCTCAAATAGGTGTAGGAGCATTCAAGATATTCAATCTTAATCAAAGGAACTAAAATAGCGCGGTTACCAGTGGCTTCTAAAGATTCTGCAAAGTTAAGCATTTGATTTTCTGGTCGAGTGACCATCACTTTAAACATTATTACCTCACGAGCTATTTGAAACGGTGATCATCTTACGGGCGCCTAATTTAATTAAGGTATTAGCAACTTTTTTACCAATTTTTAAAGAGCAACTGCTCGGCAAATTTGCTACAGTACGGATTGATCTTGTTCCCTCTATATTACTTACCAACGCTTCCATGATTATTTTTTTATTCGTTCGCTTTGCGAATGCCGCAATAGGAGATCCACAGTCGCCCCCGAGTCGCTTTACAATTTCCCTCTCCTCGCTTACACACTCATAAGTATTCGAACAATTAAGTTTAGAACATAACTCATTAACCCAAGTATTGTCACTCAGCGATTCAATACCAATTGCTCCCTGACCGGCAGCAGGAATCATTTCAGTAATTTCGCTAATTTTATATTTATGACTATCTAAACAGCCTAATCTTTTTAAGCCGGCTTTCGCAAGAATAATGGCATCATATTTATCAGTTTCTAATTTTTTTAACCGCGTACCCACGTTCCCACGTAGATCCGTCACAATTAAATCAGGTCTTAATCCTAAAATCTGTACTTTCCTTCTAATGCTGGAAGTACCCACGGTAGAATTAACTGGCAATTCATTAATCGATTTTCCGTCAATAGTTACCAGCACATCCGCCGCATCTTCACGTCTTAGCATTGCGACGATGTGTGTCTCCTGGGGTAAAAAATTTGGAACATCTTTCATCGAATGGACTGCGATATCTGCGTTTTTTTCAATTATTGCTTGTTGCAATTCTTTCACAAAAAGGCCCTTGCCGCCGAGAGCCGTTAATTTCCCCTTTAATCTGTCACCGCTTGTTGTTATAGGGACTATTCTCACCGAAATTTGCGGATACTCCTCATTAATTTTACTTTTTGTATAAAGAGTTTGCCACATAGCAAGCGGGCTTTTCCGGGTAACAATCACTAAATTCTTCTTATTTCTCACAGGTTTCTCCAGTAATTTATTCATATCCATTACCATCGGTTACAATACCCAGAGGATTACGTCTATTATAATGCAGTTTATATCAACAGGACGAGAAAATGACGAAAAAAATAATGGTGGTGATGGATGCTATACATACAATCAGTCCATTAAAAGATACAACGCTAGCAATTCTACTAGAGGCAAAAAAACGAGGACTGGATATATTTTACGCAGAAGCCCGAGACTTAAATCTTTTAAACGGGCGAGTGCAAGCTTATACAAGACAAATAGATGTTTTCGACGATGAAAACATCTGGTATCAATTTCTTGAAGATCGGCCAATGTTATCAAAAGATGTCAGTGATTTTGACTTCATCATAATGAGGAAAGACCCTCCCGTAGATCAAAACTTTATTTATTTGACATATCTTCTGGAGTTTGCGAACCAAAATCAAGCAAAGGTATTTAATAATCCTTCAAGCGTTTTAAAAACAAATGAAAAAATTGCTACTAACTGGTTTAAAGATCTCATTCCTGACACGCTAGTGTCTAATTCAACAAATGAATTAATGAAATTTTTAAAAGAACACAAAGATACAATAATCAAACCACTCAATCAGATGGGTGGACGTTCAATTTTTAAAGTAGCTAGCAGAGATAGCAACGCAAACGTAATATTTGAAACAATGACCAATTACGACAACGATTTTTGCATTATTCAAAAATTTATTCCCCAAATTGCTGAAGGAGATAAACGAATTTTACTGATAAACGGAGAACCTTATCCTTACGCTTTAGCGCGTCTTCCTCAAAAAAATGAAAACAGGGGGAATCTCGCAGCCGGTGGCACGGCCAAGGTCGTCAGACTAACCGATAGAGACGAAGAAATTTGTAATATAGTAAAAGAAAAACTTATGGACATCGAGCTCATTTTTGTCGGACTAGATGTGATCGGACCATATTTAACAGAGATAAATGTTACAAGCCCAACGTGTGTTAGAGAGCTTGAGCAATTCACCAAAGATAATATCAGCGCTTCCATTCTTGATTCAATGTTAAATAAGATTTAAAGCAAAGCGGAATAATATGAAAACAGATGGAATGGAAAGAGATAAAATAATTTTTTTTATATTTTTATCGTTTTTACTACATTTTTTAGTTTATTCTTTTTACACAACGTTAAAAAGGAATAATAAAACCTCGCCACTTGAAATCGTCGAATTGTTAAATATCGAAAATAACGAAAGACAAACAAAAGATAGGCACGCCTTAATAGACAAAATGTATGATTCCAAAGAAAAGGATAATAAAAGAAATTATAAAA